>NZ_BAAAZR010000009.1:228831-351897 GCF_039537005.1 Sphaerisporangium flaviroseum
GACGGCCCCAAGGCAGCGGGCCGAGATCCTGCGCAAGGCGTTCGAGCTGATGACCGAGCAGGGTGAGGACCTCGCCCGGCTCATCTCTCTGGAGAACGGCAAGGCGCTGCCCGACGCGCGGGGAGAGGTCGCCTACGCGGCGGAGTTCTTCCGGTGGTACGCCGAGGAGGCCGTCCGGGGCGCCGGTTCAGTGGCCACGGCGCCCTCCGGGGCGAACCGCATCGTCGTGCTGCACCAGCCGGTCGGCATCTGCGTGCTGGTGACGCCCTGGAACTTCCCCGCGGCCATGGCGACCCGGAAGATCGGCCCCGCCCTGGCCGCCGGGTGCACCGTCGTCCTCAAGCCCGCCAGCGACACGCCCCTCACCGCGCTCGCCATGGCCAGGATCCTCGAGGCCGCGGGCGTTCCCGCCGGGGTGGTGAACGTGCTGCCGGCGCGCAGGTCCGGCGCGGTCGTGTCCGCCATGCTGCACGACCCGAGGGTGCGCAAGCTGTCCTTCACCGGGTCCACGGAAGTGGGACGTGTGCTGCTCGGCGAGGCGGCCGACCAGGTCATCAACACCTCGATGGAGCTCGGCGGCAACGCGCCGTTCCTCGTGTTCGCCGACGCCGACCTCGACCTCGCCATCGAGGGCGCGATGGTCGCCAAGATGCGCAACGCGGGGGAGGCGTGCACGGCCGCCAACCGGTTCTACGTCGAGTCCTCCATCGCCGAGGAGTTCGGCAGGCGGCTGGCCGAGCGGATGTCCGCGCTGACGGTCGGGCCCGGTACCGAAGAGGCCACCCAGGTCGGCCCGCTGGTGAACCAGGAGGCGGTCGACAAGGTCGAGAGCCTCGTGCGCGGCGCGGTCGAGGAGGGCGCGAAGGCGGTCATCGGCGGCACCCGCCCGGACCGGCCGGGCTTCTACTACGACCCGACCGTGCTGGTGAACGTGCGCCCCGACTCGTCGATCCTGCGCGAGGAGATCTTCGGCCCGGTCGCCCCGGTGGTCACCTTCGAGGAGGAGGCCGAGGCCATCCGGCTCGCGAACGACACGGAGTTCGGGCTGGTCGCCTACGTCTACACCGGCGACCTGGCTCGCGGGCTGCGCGTCAGCGAGAGGCTCGAGTCCGGCATGGTCGGGCTCAACCGGGGCCTGGTCAGCGACCCGGCGGCGCCGTTCGGCGGGGTGAAGCAGAGCGGCATCGGCCGTGAGGGCGGCCACGAGGGCATGCTCGACTACCTGGAGGCCAAGTACATCGCCGTCCAGTGGTGACCACGCCGCCGGCGCGAGAAAGAAATCTACAAAGTAAAGGCCTCGGCTCGTGAACACAGCTGGAGTACCCGGGAGCACACACGGCTCCCGGGACACCCGCGGCGATGGCGAAGGCCACGCGAGGACGGTGAAGGCCGCGAGGCAATGGTGCAGGCCGCGCGACGGTGCAGGCCGCGAGAACGGCGCAGGCCGTGAGGACGGCGGAGGCCGCGCGGCGATGGTGCACGCCGGGCGGCGGAGGCCGCGGCTGGGGGAGTCAGAAGTCCGGTGACTCGATCGCGGTCACGACGGCTTCGCGGGTGAGGGGGAGGTCTCTGACGCGGACCCCGATGGCCGAGGCGACCGCGTTGGCGATGGCCGCCGCCGTCGGTCCCTGCGCCGCCTCGCCCGCGCCCACCGATCGCAGGCCGGGATCCTCGACGAGCTCCACGTGGATCTCCGGCGCCTCGCTGAACCGCAGGATCGGGTAGCTCTCCCAGTCGTCACTGGTGACCCGGCGCCGGTCGAAGCGCACCCGTTCCTTCAGCGTCCAGCTCGCCGCCTGGGTGGCCCCGCCCTCGATCTGGTTGCGCACCCCGTCCGGGTTCACCACCAGGCCGACGTCCACGGCGATGGTGAGCCGGCGGACACGGATCTCGGTCTCGGCCTCCACCTCCGCGACGACCGCGCAGTAGGCGCCCTTGTCCTTGTAGCGGGCGAACCCGATGCCACGCCCGGTCCCCTCGGCCACCGGGGTTCCCCAGCCGGCCGCTTCGGCGGCCCTCTCCAGGACCCTGCGCCCGCGCTCGTCGCCGAGGTGCGCCAGCCGGTAGGCCAGCGGGTCGGCCCCCGCCGACAGCGCGAGCTCGTCCATGAAGGACTCGATCGCGAAGACGTTCATGAAGGCGCCCAGCGCGCGCAGGGACGACGAGCGGATCGGCGTCCGGAGCAGGCGGTGGCCGGTGATCCGGCGGTGCGGGAAGTCGTAGATCGGCACCGCGTTGCGCGCCGTGCCCGCGCCACGGGCCTGCGGGGGGTCGGCGGGCGCCGGATAGCGCCACGGCCGCTCCAGGTAGGCGCCCGCGAGCAGGCCGGGAACCCCGGCGTAGCCGGGACGGCTCGTGTGCCCCTGGCTCCACACGTCGTAGCTCCACGCCAGTACCTCGCCGGACTCGCCGACCCGGGCCTCCACGTCGACGGACATGGCCGAGCCGAACGGCGACCACGCCAGCTCGTCCCGCCTACTCCACTGCGCCTGCACGGGACGGCCCGGCACGCTGCGGGCGAGCAGCACGGCGTCGAACGCGGCGTCGTCGGCGGCGTTGTGCCCGTAGCTCCCGGCGCCCTCGGCGTGCTCGACCTCGATCCTGTCAGCGTCCATGTCCAGCGCGAGCGCGATCGCGGCGCGCAGGCCGTGGATGCCCTGGCTGTGGCTCCAGACGGACAGCGTCCCGTCGTGGTTCCAGCGGGCCACGCCGCAGCTCGGCGCCATCGAGGCATGGGCGAGGAACGGCCGGCTGTAGCTCGCCCGGATCGTCCGTCCCGCCGGTGGGGGCGGCTCGCCGGTCAGCACGTCGATGGTCTCGTGCGGACCGGACCTCAGGAAGCCGGGCAGGTCGTCCTCGTCGGGCAGCGTGTCGCGTTCGTCCCAGCTCGTGGCGTCCCGCAGTGCTTCGACGGCACGCGTCACCTCCGCTTCGTCCGCTCCGACCACGCCGACGAACGACCCGTCCCTGACCAGCTCGACGTTCATCGCCTCGAAGCGGGTCGCGTCGAGGCGCAGTAGCTCCGCGCCCGGGGACGGCGGGCGCAGCACCCGGCCGAACAGCTGTCCGGGCAGGCGCAGGTCGTGGATGAAACGCGGCCGGCCGGCGACCTTGTCCGGCACGTCCAGGCGGGGAGCGCTCGTGCCGACGATGAGCGGCCGGTCGCCGTGCGCCGGCGGTGCCTCGGGGCCGGCGGGCACATCGAGGTCGACGGCGCCGGCCAGAGCGCCGTACGAGGTGACCAGCTCGTCACAGCGGATCCGGCCCTGGCGTACGGTGACCCGCTCGGCGCCGACGTTCCAGCGCCGTGCCGCCTCGGCCACGAACCTGGCCCGCACCTGGGCGCACACCATGCGGACGGCGGGACCTGACTGGGCGATCGACATGCTCCCGGCGGTCAGGCCCTCGTTGGGGCCGTGCCTGGTGTTGGCCGGCCGCATCCGTACCTGGCCGAGGTCGACGCCGAGCTCCTCGGCGGCGATCTGCGAGAGCGCGGTGAGGATTCCCTGCCCGAGCTCGACCTTGCCCACGCGCACGTCCACGATGCCATCGGCGTCGACGCTCACCCAGCGGGACAGGACCGGGTTCGCCTCCAGGGTGTTCGGGATGGTGGTCCGGACGGCCTCGCGTTCGACGGTCATGAGGCCGCCTTCGGGGAAGCGGCGTTCATGACGGCGCGTACGACACGGCGGTGGACGCCGCAGCGGCACAGGTTGCGATCGAGGGCCTCGACGACGGCCTGTTCGTCGGGTGCCGGATCGGAGTCGAGGAGGGTCGCCGCGCTCACCAGGATCCCGGAGACGCAGTAGCCGCACTGCACCGCCTGCTCGTCGATGAGCGCCTGCTGCACGCGGTGCAGGCCGTCTCCGGGCGCCAGCCCTTCGACCGTCACCACGGTCCGGCCCTCCGCCGACCACATGGGCACGTCGCAGGACGCCACGACCTGGCCGTCCATCTGGACGAAGCAGGCACCGCACAGGCCCAGCCCGCAGCCGAACCTGGCGCCCTTCAGGTCGAGCTCGTTGCGCAGGACGTTGAGCAGCGGTGTGTCCGGATCGGTGTCGACGCTGACCAGGCCGCCGTTGACCGTCAGCTGGAATGCCCGCGTCATGGAGTCGTCCCTTCGAATACTTCCGGGTGCCGGGAGAGCTCGATGCGCGTCCGCCGGATGTGCCCGCTGAGGTGCCGCTCGGCGTCGACGGCGTCGCGCCGTTCGATCGCGTCCAGGAGCAGCCGGTGCTCGGCGTTGACGACCCAGCGGCGGCCGGGGCCGCTCAGGTACATGAACGCGCGCCGGTAGTGCTGGGTGGAGTTCCACAGCCTGACGACCATCGAGGAGAGCTGGTCGATGGGGCAGCCCGAGTAGGTCAGCAGGTGGAACTCGCGGTCGAGCGCGAGGAACTCGGCGAGGTCGGTGTTGGCCTCTATGCGCTCCTGGATCTCGCCGATCCGGTGGACGTCGTCCTCGGTCAGATGGGGGAGGCTCTCGGCCAGCGCCAGCGGTTCGAGGCGCTCGCGCATCTGGTAGATGACGTCCACCTCGTGCCTGCCCAGGCGGGGCACCCAGGCGCCCTTGTGGGCCTGGCTCTCGGTGAGTCCTTCCGCCTCCAGCATGCGCAGGGCCTCGCGCACCGGCAGGCGGCTGGCTCCGAAGCGCTCGGCGACCTCCTCCTGCCGGATCCGCTCGCCCGGGGCGATCTCACCGCTGAGGATGGCGTCGCGAAGGTGGCCGGCCACGCGCCGGCTCGCCGCGTCCACCGGACCGGGACCGCCGTCCGCCGTCCGCCTCGTCTGTCCTGGCACCTGAACCCCTCAGCCGGCCGCGGTCTGACGGTCGAAGGCCTTGCCGTGGGGGTAGGACACCAGCTCGAACTGCATGCCCCAGGGAGCCAGGAAGTACACCCAGCGCTGGCCCTCGCTCGGCCCCTTGCTGGCCGTGGGCTCGCCGAGCACCGTGACCCCCTGGCTCTTCAGGTAGTCGACCGCGACGTCCAGGTCGTCGACGTACAAGGCGATGTGGTGGCCGCCGATGTCGCTGTTCCTGGGCGGCGTCGTGTCCTGCTCCGGCGCGGAGTACTGGAAGACCTCGAACACCGCCTGGCCGCCGCACCGGAAGAAGTGGAGCTCCTCCATCACCGCGCGGGGGTGGACGTTGAGGTGCTCGGACATCCAGTCGCTGCCGTCGTGGCGGTACGGCCCCAGTGTGTACATGTATTCGCAGCCGAGCACGTCGACGAGGAACCCGCGCGCCTCTTCGAGATCGGGAACCGTGAAACCGATGTGGTCCAAGCGGGTCAGCCCGGGAAGTCCGGTGTTCATCCTGCACCCCTCCCAGCAATCATTGGATCCAAAGCATCATAGTCAGGGGGTATTTCGGGCGTCCAGTGCGGTTCCTCACTGGATATCGGATCCATCCTGTGGCACGCTGGGGATCTCTGCGATCGATTGCATGGAGAGTGTCATGACCGAGCACAAGCGGCTCGAACCCGCGGCGCCGTGGGTCGAGGTCGTCGCCACCGACGCCGACTGGGACGCGGCCGACCCGGACCTGCTCACGGCCATGCTGAGCCAGCTCGTCCTCGTCCGGACCTTCGAGGAGTACGTCCTCGAACTCGCCCGCGCCGGCCTGATCCACGGGCCCGCGCATTCGAGCATCGGGCAGGAAGGCGGCGCCGTCGGCTCGATCCTGCCCCTCACCGGCAAGGACACGGTCAACGGGTCACACCGGGGACACCACCAGTTCCTGGCCAAGGTGCTGGCCCACGTCGAGCCCAAGGGCATCGACCCCCGGCAGGAGTTCTCGGCCGACGTGCGAGAGGTGCTGCTGCGCAGCCTGGCCGAGATCTGCGGCCTCGACCGCGGCTTCAGCCACGGGCGCGGCGGGTCCATGCACCTGCAGCTGAAGGAGGCCGGTGCCATCGGCACCAACGCCATCGTCGGGGGTGGCGTGCCCCTAGCGGCCGGCTCCGCGTGGGCGCACCGGCAGTCCGGCACCGACGCGGTGTCGGTGACCTACTTCGGCGACGGCGCCGTCAACATCGGATCCACGCTGGAGACGCTCAACCTGGCGTCCGCCTGGGGTCTGCCCCTGTGCTTCTTCATCGAGAACAACCGGTACGCCGTCTCGACCAACGTCACCGAGGCCACCGGAGAGCCGCGGCTCTCGGCGCGCGGGCCGGGCTTCGGCATCCCCAGCTGGAAGGTCGACGGCATGAACCCGCTGGCGGTCTACCTGGCCATGCGGGAGGCACTCGCGCACATGCGCGCGGGCAAGGGCCCCACCGTGATCGAGGCGGACGTCTACCGCTACTTCCACCAGAACGGCCCCTTCCCCGGTAGCGCGTTCGGCTACCGCACCAAGGAGGAGGAGCAGGAGTGGCGCGACCGGGACCCGATCAAGCAGCTCTCCGGCCACCTGGTCCGGCGCGACCTCCTCACCGGGCCCGAGATCGAGGCGACGATCGACCGGGCCAGGAAGCTGATGGCCGGCATCGGTGAGGTGCTCCTCGAACCGCTGCCCGGCGGCAAGCCGGGCCAGCGCCGGATCAGGCCGGAGGAGTGGCCCGACCCGGCGTTCGTCGACGTCGGCGTACGGGGCGACCTCAGCGAGTTCTCCGGCGCCCGGTTCGCGGACCGCGACACCTTCACCGGCGCCCTCGCGGAGCAGCGGTTCATCGACGCCGTCGCCGGGGTGATGGGCCGGAGGATGGAGACCGACGACACCATCGTCGTGATGGGCGAGGACGTGCACCGCCTCAACGGCGGCACCAACGGCGCGACCAAGGGCCTCAAGGACGCCTACCCCGACCGGATCCTCGGCACCCCCATCAGCGAGAACGCCTTCGCCGGCCTCGGCGGCGGCATCGCGCTCGACGGCCGCTACAAGCCCGTGGTCGAGTTCATGTACGCCGACTTCATGTGGGTGGCCGCGGACCAGCTCTTCAACCAGATCGGCAAGGCCCGGCACATGTTCGGCGGCGAGGGCGAGGTGCCGTTCGTGCTGCGGAGCAAGGTCGCGATGGGCACCGGGTACGGCTCGCAGCACTCGATGGACCCCGCCGGCGTCTTCGCGACCTCGGTGGGCTGGCGCATCGTCGCCCCCTCCACCCCCTTCGACTACGTGGGCCTCATGAACAGCGCGCTGCGCTGCAAGGACCCCGTGGTCGTCCTCGAACACGTCGACCTCTACTCCTCCATGGGCGAGGGGCCGGTGGACGACCTGGACTACTGCATCCCCGTCGGCAGCGCCGCCGTACGCCGGGAGGGATCCGAGATCACCGTCATCTCCTACCTGATGATGACCAACTACGTGCTGGAGGCGGTCGAGTCGCTGGGCACCGTCGACGCGGAGGTGATCGACCTGCGCTGGCTCGATCGGGCGAGCATCGACTGGGACACCATCGGCGAGAGCATCAAGAAGACGAACAACGTGCTCATCGCGGAACAAGGCGCGGTCGGCACGTCGTACGGAGGCTGGCTGGCCGACGAGATCCAGCGGCGCTACTTCGACTGGCTGGACCAGCCGGTGCAGCGCCTGACCGGTGGCGAGGCGTCGCCCAGCATCAGCAAGGTCCTGGAACGTGCGGCGATCGCCAAGAGCGAGGAAGCGGCCGTCAAGCTCACCGAGATCACAGGGTACTGAACATGGCCAGACTGCTGCACATGCCCGAAGTGGCCGCCAACGCGGTGGAGGCGGTCCTCCAGGGATGGTCGATCGCCGAGAACGTCCCCTTCTCCGCCGACGAGGTGATCGCCACCGTCGAGACCGAGAAGGCCGTGGTGGACGTCCCCGCCGAGGCCGACGGCGTCATCCTCAAGACGCTCGTGCCCGAGGGCGCCGAGGTCGAGGTCGGCGCGCCCATCGCGCTCATCGGCGAACCGGGGGAGAAGGTGGCGGACCTCGACGCGCTCCTGGCCCAGCTGGGGATGGCGGCGCCAGGCCGGGTGACGACACCGGGACGCCGCGACGTCACCGAGCCGCCGGCGACGGAGCGGACCGCCGGCGGGGCCCCGGCGGCGAACGGCTCGGCCGGGCGCGTCTTCTCCAGCCCGCTGGCCCGCCGGCTGGCGGGTGAGGCGGGCATCCGCTACGAGGACATCGCGGGGACGGGCCCCAACGGCCGGATCATACGCAGGGACGTGGAGGCGGCGATCGCGAGCAGAGCCGCGTCTGCGCGCGCTTCCACGGCGACCGCCGAGGCCGGCCCGCCCGCCGCGCCGGCGAGCGTACCGGCGAGCGTTCCGGCGGACGTACGGGCGGGCGTACGGGCGGGCGTTCCGGCGGCCGCACCGGCAGGCGTTCCCGCGGCCGGGACCGTGACGACCTCGACCGCCTTCACCGACGTGCCGCATTCGCGGATACGCAAGGCCGTCGCCTCCCGGCTCACCGCGAGCAAGCAGACGACGCCGCACTTCTACCTGCGGGGCACGGCGCGGGTCGGCAGGTTGATGAAGCTCCGGCGGAAGCTGAACGACGGCGCTCCGGTGAAGATCTCCGTGAACGACATGGTGGTCAAGGCCGCGGCCCGGGCGCACCAGCTTGTCCCGGCGATGAACGTGATCTGGACCCCGGAAGCCATCCGGTCGTTCTCCTCCGTCGACATGGCGGTGGCGATCGCGACAGAGAGAGGGCTGGTGACGCCGGTGCTCAGGTCCGTCGAGCGGATGACCATCTCGACGGTGGCCTCGACGGTCAGGGACTTCGCCGAGCGGGCCAAGGCGGGGCGGCTCAGGCAGGAGGAGCTGGAGGGAGGCTCCTTCAGCGTGACGAACCTGGGCATGTACGGCACCGAGGAGTTCGCGGCGATCATCAACCCGCCCCACGCCGCGATCCTCGCCGTCGGAGCCGCCCGGCAGGAGCCGATCGCCGAGAACGGCAAGCTGAAGGCCGGGACGGTGATGCGAGTGACGCTTTCGGTGGACCACCGCCCGGTCGACGGAGCGGTCGCCGCCGAATGGATGAGGACCTTTCTGTCACTGCTGGAGAACCCCGTCCGCATACTCGCCTGAGAAGGCCGCGCGGCGCCGAGCGGCGGCGCCTCGAAGCCCAGGCCCGCGAAGGTCTCGACGGTCGCGGGGACGGCTCTTCAAGATCCTCGCGGCCGGGCACAGACGACCTCCCCTCTTTCCCGGTCGGCCTGGTCGGTGGCCGTGAACTGGGAATTCCTGGTGAACGGCTGTTGAACCCGGTGACGCTGGGCAGGGTTCGGAGGAAATGGTGCCGGTGAAGGTGAGGTCGGGTGGTGCGGTCAGATGTGCGCTTCGGGGTCCGGGCGGCGCTGTCGGCGGGGGCGCTGGCGCTGGTGGCGGTGCCGTTCGGCTTACTGCTGCTCCTGGTGAAGGACCGGTGGCCGCCCCTGGAGGCGCTGGACGCGAGCGCCCGCGACGATCTGAACCAGTACGCCGTGCAGCAGCCGGGGTTCGTCGCGGTGATGAAGGCGCTGAGCGCGATCGGCTCCTCGGCGGTGTACCTGGTGGTCTTCGCGGTCGTGGCCGCCTGGCTGTGGCGGCGCGGGCTGCCGCGCCTCGCGCTGTTCGTGGTGGTCACGACGCTCGGTGGCTGGCTGCTGAACGTGACGGTGAAAGAGGTGGTCGACCGGGCACGCCCGGTGGTGACCGATCCGGTGGCCTCCGCCCAGGGGCTGAGCTTTCCCAGCGGTCACGCGCAGGCGGCCATGGTGGCGTATGGGGTGCTCCTGCTGTCGTTCTGGCCCGCGCTGCGCGGCGTGGGGCGCCGCGTCGCCGTCGTCGTCGCGGTGCTGCTGGTGATCGGCATCGGGTTCTCACGCGTCGCGCTCGGGGTCCATTTCGTCTCCGACGTCCTGGCCGGGTACGCCCTGGGCGCGGCCTGGGTTCTGGCGATGACGGCCGCGTTCAGCGCCTGGCGGGTCGAGCGGGGACGTCCGGCGGTCGACCCCACCGAGGGGCTGGAACCCGAGCAGGCCGCACGCCTGTCCGGCGACGCCGGGACCCATCGGCCGGACCAAGGCGATGAGTAGACCGCCGCGGGCGTGAGCGGCGCGGCGGTGCGTCCGAGGTCCCGGTGACGGACCTCGAACGCCCGCTGCGGCGCGGCTCAGCCCGCGCGGACCTCGAACGCCCGCTGTCGCGCGGCTCAGTCCTTGGTCACCGTGAAGGTGTCGACGTCGAACAGGTAGCCGCCGCCGGTGCCGGTGAAGACCAGGACCAGCGGCCCCGACCCCGAGCCCGTCAGCGTCGTGGAGACGGTCTGGAAGTTCTCCCAGCCGCCGGTGACCGGCACGCTGACCGAGCCGAGCAGCGTTCCGGTGGCCGAGCCGGAACGGACCTGGATGGTGCCGCCCGAGCCGGCCGAGGAGAAGCGGGCACTGAAGGTCCTCGCCCCTGACGTCTCGACCGAGGAGTATCCGGCCCAGTCCCCGTTGTTGACGTACCCCAGCGTCCTGCCGCCGCTTGCGGCGCCGTGGTCGGCCGGCTGAACGCCCGAGCCGGAGGTGTACGCCTCGCCTTCGACGGTCACCGGCCCGCCCCCGCCGCCGAGCTCCCTGACCCGGATGTGGCGGAAGGACACGTCGTCGCCCGTCCCGTGGTTCTGGATGCCGATGTACCCCTGCTGGAGAGAGCGCGCCGGGTCGGTGTTGGTGAAGTCGTTGATCTTCACGCCGTTCAGGAACACCTGCAGCCGTTCCCCCTCGACGAGCAGCTCGTAGGTGTTCCATCGTCCCGGCGGGTTCAGCGCCGCGTCACGCGCCGCGATGTCGGCCGCCTTGAACCCGTAGATCGACCCGGTGGTCTTGTCGGGGGTGTCGGTGGCGTCGATCTGCACCTCGTAGCCGTTGTTCAGCGCCGACCACGGGTCGCTGGAGGCGGGGAAGCCGACCACCACGCCGGAATTATCGTCCCCGTCCATCTTCCAGTCGAGCTTGAGCGAGAAGGCGTGGTATTCCTTGGTGCTGTACCACAGCATCCCCAGCCCGTCGCGTGAGGTCAGCGTGGCGTCCACGTTGGCGAACGAGCCGGGACCTGCCTGCGACCAGCCGCTCGTCGAGCCGTTGTAGATCGGCGTGTATCCGTTCTCCGGGCGGCAGTCGGCCTTGACGGCTCCGGCGGCGTAGGCGATGCCGCCGAGCAGCAGCGACCTGAAGGCCGGATCGGCGTAGGACTCCTGGGTGTGGCCGAGCCCGGTGTAGAAGGACCGGCCGGCGCCCTGCGGATGGCACCACGTGATGGGGTGGTCACCGTTCATCGTGCCGCCGCCGTAGCTGCCCTCGTCGAGGCTCTGCAGCACGTGCACGGCGGAGCGCGGGTTGGCACGGTAGTTGTACCACTCGTCGGTCCTGGACCAGGTGGTCCCGAGGTGTGCGGTCGCGGCGTGCGCGCGGTCCCCGGTCCTGACGGTGGCCTGCTGGATGCTCGGGTGACTGGCGAACCAGGCGCCGACGAGCTGGCCGTAGTACGGCCAGCCGTACTCCGCGTCGGCCGCGGCGTGCACGCCGACGAAGCCGCCGCCGCCGTCGACGTAGGACCGCAGGGCGGTCTGCTGCGTCTCGTCGAGCAGGTCGCCGGTCGTGTTGAGGAACACCACGGCCTGGTACCGGGCCAGGTTCGCGGTGGTGATCGCGCCGCCGTCCTCGGTGGCGGTGACGGTGAAGCCGCCGCCCGCCGCGAGGTCGCGGATGGCCTGGACGCCGGCGGGGATGGAGTCGTGGCGGAAGCCGGCGGTCTTGGAGAAAACGAGCACCTGGTAGGCCGCGGCCCCGGCCGTGGTGGGGAAGAGCGCGGCGGCGGCCGCGACGAGTGCCGCCGCGGCGAGCGACAGGCGGCGAAGTGGTGTTCGCGGGCGCCGTCCGGTCGGGCGGGGGAGTGATGACATCGCGTTCCTTCCTGACCTAGGAGTCAGTCAGGCAAGGCGCCCGCCGCGCTGTTGCCGTAGGTGTCGCGGTGCGAAGGGAGGATGCCGTCTCCGATCGCGCCACGGAGAACCTGTTGCGTGACGCACACCACAATTTACACCGATCTTGCAGGATTGTCAGCGGTCGTTGGCGGTCAGCGGGGTGGCCTCGGGCGTGTCGCCCCGGAGGCGGTCCAGGCGGGCCATGACCGGCGTCGCGGTGATCCCGTGCAGGACGACGGACGCCATCACGGTGAAGGCCGCCACCGCCCACAGCTCCTGCGGTGGCACGCCGAAGTCGGCCTGGCCGAGGGCGTAGGCGAGGTAGTACATCGATCCGATGCCGCGGATGCCGAAGAAGGACATCACGGACCGCTCGCGCGGCCCGGCGGGCCCGCCGATCTGGGCCAGCCACCCTGTCACCGGCCGGATGACCAGCAGGAGCAGGAGGCCGACCGCGGCGCCTCGCCAGGTGAGCGCGGCCAGGCCGCCCGCGGCGATGTAACCGCCCAGCAGCAGGAGCAGCCACGCGGTCAGCAGCCGCTCGATCTGCTCGATGAAGCCGTGCAGGACGCCGTTGTAGCCGTGGGTGCGCTCGGCGTTCCTGATCGTGCAGGCGGTGACGAAGACGGCGATGAAGCCGTACCCGTGGACAAGCTCGGTCAGGCCGTAGGCGAGGAAGGTGGCCGCCAGGGCGACGAACCCGTCGCGGTGCTCGGCCAGCCGCAGGCCCTCCACTTGGGCGTGGAAGAACAGGCGGCCGAGCAGCCTGCCGATCAGCAGCCCTCCGATCACCCCCGCGGCGGCCCGGTACAGCACGTCCACGAGCGCCCATTCGCCGATCCATCCGATCCCGCCGGTGGCGGCCAGCGCGATGGCGGCGTAGACGATCGGGAAGGCCAGTCCGTCGTTGAGACCCGCCTCGGAGGTGAGCGAGAAGCGGACCTCGTCGTCGGCGTTCTCCGCGTCGACAGGCTCGCCCACCTGCACATCGGAGGCGAGCACCGGGTCGGTGGGAGCGAGCACCGCGCCCATCAGCAGCCCGGCGGCCGGCGGCCAGCCGAGCAGCAGGCAGGCGGTCACGGCGACGGCGGCGACGGTCAGCGGCATGGTCCAGCCGAGCAGCCGCCAGGTCGACGACCACCTGCTCAGGCCGATCCTGCGATTGATCGCCAGACCGGCGCCCATCAGGGACACGACCACGCAGATCTCGGTGATGTGCTCCAGCGCGACCCGATGGGCCATCGGGTCGGGCTCGGGTAGTGGAAGGGGGAGCAGGAACAGCAGCGCGCCGCCGAGCAGGCAGGCCAGCGGTAGCGAGAACGGCCGCCGGTGGAGCACGCCTGGCAGCACCGCCGCGAGCAGGGCTCCTGCGCCGCCGAGGGCGAAGATCAGATCTGGGTTGCTCATCGGGCGGTCATCTGCCCTTTATGTCAGGGAAAATCCCTAGGTCTTGGCATCTGCGGGCAGAGACACCGAGATCGGCACCGATCCGGCCGGGGACTTGTCCGTTTCCTCCGATGCGGTGACCGGTAGGCGGGTGTGGTCCCGGAGTGTCGGCCGTGGAGCGTGCCTCGCGCGGCAATCGCGATGAGAATGTGATCCCGACCTGACGGGACGCGGTCAGCCAGGTGGGTAACGTCCGGTCAGGGATCGGCGGCGCACACCTGGAGACGGCGCTTACGGAGACCACACCGGGAGAACGCGCTTGACGGAGACCAGAGCACCCGATGATCTGATCGCGCAGTTCGACGCCGAGCGGCCCGCGCGGCGGCTGCGGGGCCGGGTGGCCGCGGCCGTCACCCTGGTCGCCTTGGGGCTCTCGCTCTACGTGCTGTACTGGGCGTTCCGTCCTGGTGCCGTGCTGCCGTACCGGATGATCTTCCTCGCGGTCGTGCTCCCGCTCACTTTCGTCTGCTACAAGCCGCGGCGGCGGGGCGGCGACCGCCCGGGCGCCGTCGACTGGGCGCTGGCGGTGGTGTCGCTGGCGGTCTGTCTCTACCCGCTGGTCGTCTTCGACGACTTCATCCGGCGCGCGTTCGACCCCACGGCCCTCGACGTGGCGGCGGGCGCGCTGATCATCCTGCTGGTGCTGGAGGCCTGCCGTCGCACCGTCGGCTGGATCCTGCCCGCCGTCTGCCTCGCCTTCCTCGCCTACGCCTACTACGGCGGCTACCTGCCCTTCGATTGGGTCATCGGGCATCGAGGCTACGACTTCGACCGGATCATCGTCTCCTCGGTGATGGGCACCGACGGCGTGTACGGCGTGCCGCTCGACGTGGCGGCCACCTACATCATCCTGTTCACCGTCTACGGGGCGGTCCTCGACCACTCCGGCGCGGGCAAGTTCTTCGTCGACATCTCTCTTGCGGCCTTCCGCCGCTCGCGCGCGGCGCCGGGCCGCACGGTCACGCTCGCCGGGTTCCTGCTCGGCACCGTCAGCGGTTCGGGCGTCGCGACGACGGTGAGCGTGGGCAGCGTCGCCTGGCCGATCCTGCGCAGGGCGGGCTATCCCCCCGAGCAGGGCGGGGGAGTGCTCGCGGCCGCGGGCATCGGGGCGATCCTGTCCCCGCCCACGCTGGGCGCGGCGGCGTTCATCATCGCGGAGTACCTGCGGGTCGGCTACCTCACCGTGCTGATCTACGCCACGATCCCCACCATCCTGTACTACCTGGGCATCTTCCTGGCCATCGAGATCGACGCCCGCAAGTACGGCACGGGGGCGGTCGAGGTGGACGCGCCGAGGTTCTGGCCGCTGCTGCGGCGGCTGGGATACCACTTCAGCTCGCTGTTCGTGATCGTCATCCTGATGGCGCTGGGGCAGTCGCCGTTCCGCGCGGTGGTGTACGCCACGCTGCTGGCCTTCGCGCTGTCCTTCCTCGACCGCGAGCACAGGCTCACCCCGCGCCGCGCGGCCGAGGCCCTGGCCGCGGGGACGACCGGAGTGCTGGCGGTCGCGGCCACCTGCGCCGCCGCCGGCCTCATCGTCGCCGTGGTCACCCTGACGGGACTCGGCCTCAAGGCCAGTTCCCTGATCGTCGGAGCCTCGGGCGGGATCCTCGCCGTCACCGCGCTGCTGTGCGCGCTGGCGGTGCTGGTGCTGGGCCTCGCCGTCCCGGTGACCGCGTCGTTCGTCATCGCGGCGATCATCATCGGGCCCGCGCTGATGGACCTCGGGGTCACGCAGGCCGAGGCGTACATGTTCGTCTTCTACTACGCGGTCCTGTCGGAGGTCAGCCCGCCCACCGCTCTGTCGGCCTTCGCCGCCTCGGCCATCACCGGCGGCAACGCCTACCGCACCATGATGGCCACCTGGAAGTACACCCTTCCCGCCTTCCTGGTCCCGTTCGCCTTCGTGCTGACCCCCGCGGGCTCGGCGCTGCTGGCGCAGGGGACGGCGGGGGACATCCTTCTGGCCGTCGCGGTCTCGGCGTTGGCGGTGACGGCACTGGCCGCAGCGACGGGCGGCTGGCTGGCCGGTCCCGCGGGCCCGGTCGAGAGGGCGCTCTGCGGGGTGGCGGCCGTCCTGCTGCTGTTCCTGTCGCCCGGCCCGGTGCTCGCCGGGGCGGGGGTCCTGGTCGTCGCCATCGGACTCCATCTGGTCTTACGAACACGGGAGGAAAGCACATGAAACTCGGACGTTTGGCCGTCCTGCTGGTCGCCGGGTCGCTGACCCTCGGCGGCTGTGGCGGTGACCGGTCCGCCGGGCAGACCGGTGACACGAGCTCTGTCGCGGGCAAGCGGCTGTCGATCGCCACCGGCAACACCACGGGTGTCTACTACGTCCTCGGTGGCGGCCTGGCGAACCAGATCGGTAAGAACATCCCCGGCTACCAGGCGACGGCCGAGGCGACCGGCGCCTCGGTGGAGAACATCCAGCGGGTGGTCAGGGGCGACTCCGACATCGCCTTCACCCTGGCCGACTCCGCCGCCGACGCGGCCGCGGGCAAGGGCTCGTTCACCTCGCCCCAGCCGATCCGCGCCATCGCCCGCCTGTACGACAACTACACGCAGGTGGTCGCCACCACCGACTCAGGGGTGAGGTCCATCGCCGACCTCAAGGGCAAGCGCGTCTCCACCGGATCCCCGAACTCCGGCACCGAGGTCATCGCCCTGCGCATGCTCAAGGCCGCGGGCCTCGACCCGGACAAGGACGTCACCCGGCAGTCGCTCGGCCTGCCCGAAAGCGTGCAGGGCATCAAGGACGGCGGCCTGGACGCCCTGATCTGGTCCGGCGGCCTGCCCACCCCCGGCATCACCGACCTCGTGACCAGCCTCAAGGACAAGGTCGCCTTCGTCCCGCTGGACAAGGTGCTGGCCCCGATGCAGGCCGAGCACGGTCAGGTGTACGCGGCGGGCACGATCGCCAAGGACGTCTACGCGACTCCGTCCGAGGTCTCCACGATCACGGTGCCCAACCTGCTGGTGGTCAACGAGAAGATGGACCCCGCCCTCGCGGAGAGCCTGGCGAGGCTGCTGTTCGACCACAAGGCGGAGCTGGAGAAGGTCCATCCCTCGGCCAAGAGCATCACCCGCGACAACGCCCCCAAGACCGAGCCGGTCCCCCTGCACGACGGCGCGAAGAAGTACTACGGCTGACCAGGACCACGCGAGGCCCGGCCGTTCAGGCCGGGCCGTTCAACCGGCAGGCATGCCTTCGGTGCCTGGGGCGGACGATCTGCGGCGGGCGCTGAGGCGCGCGGGGTCCGGCCAGTGCGCGCCGTACGCCCAGCCCGCCCGCTCGAACCAGCGGATCAACCGGGCGCTCGGGTCGAGCTGACCTTTGAGCACCCCGTGGCGCGCGCAGCTCGGCTCGACGTGGTGCCAGTTGTGCCAGCCCTCGCCAAGGGTCAGCAGCGCCACCCACCGGACGTTGGACGACCGGTCCCTGGTCGTGAAGGGGCGTTCGCCGAAGGTGTGGGCGATGGAGTTCACCGACCAGGTGACATGGTGCACCACGGCGTAGCGGACGAGCCCGCCCCAGAACAGGGCGGTCCACACGCCGGTCCACGACATCGCCCACAGCCCGCCCGCCATGGCGGGCAGCAGGAACGACAGCACCGCGACGGCCGGGTAGGCGGAGTCGAACCGCCGGACGTCCGGGTCGGCCAGCAGGTCGGGCACCCAGCGCTGCCGGCGGGAGCGGTGGCGCGCGGTGTAGAACCAGCCGACGTGCGCGTGTGCCATGCCCCGCAGCAGGGCGAGGCCGCCGTCGCCGTAGCGCCAGGGTGAGTGGGGGTCGCCGGGCCGGTCGGCGTACTTGTGGTGACGGCGGTGTTCGGCCGCCCACAGCGTGACCGGGCCTTCCAGGGCCATGCCGCCCGCGAGCATGAGCGCGATGCGCAGTGGCCTTCGGCACCTGAAGGCGCGGTGGGTGAAGTGCCGGTGGTAGCCGATGGCGATGCCGAAGATGCTGATCAGGTACATGACGACGGCGATGACCGCGTCGCGCGGGCCGATCCCCCATCCCCAGAGGGCGGGGACCGCCGCGGCCAGGGCCAGCACCGGCAGTATGACGAGGACGACCAGGTAGAGGGTGCGGCGCCCGGTCGCCACCGCCACCGTCTCACCGGCCCCGGCCCCGGTCCCGGTCCCGGACCCCGCCCCGGCCCCGGCCCCGGCACTCGTACCGGCGCCCGCACCCGCATTCGCGCCCGCATTCGTGCCCGCGCCCGCATTCGTGCCCGCGTCCGCGTCCGCATTCGCGCTCGCGTCCGGCTCCCCGCGGTCCGGCGGGAAGGCCGGCGTGACCGGCTCCGGCTGACCTGGCGGGACGGCGGACCTGGTCATGCTCGCTCCCTGCGGTCGGCGAAGACCGCCTGGTGTGCGGTCCGGCCACCCATTCAACGGCCGCGCGGGCGCGCGGCGGGAGTTGCCTGGGAGTTATGGATCACTCACGTAGCGGAGGCAAGAGAATGCGTTCTGTAGCTATCCTGAGGTGATGTAACGCAGGCCGATGTCGTCGACACGCAAAGTGACGGTCTCGGCCGCGTCATGGCTTCGACGGCCGGTTCACAGGTGAGACGGAGGGTCCTACGGCATGGGTGCTGTCGATCAAGCGACTACGGGCGACCATCTGGAGAGGTACGACGCGGCCCTGGCCCGCGATCCGATGTCCGCGTTCGCCCTCGTCCGCGAGTGGATGCGCACCGACTGGCGTGCGTTCTTCGCCCAGCTCCGTGACCGCAGGCCGATCTTCGTCACGCCCGCCTTCACCGTCGTCACCCGTTTCGCCGATGTCACCGAGGTGCTCTCCCGGGAGGAGGTCTTCACGGTCCGGGCCTTCGGCCCGCGCCTGGAGGCGGCGCTCGGCGGCCCGTTCATGCTCTCCAGGGACGCGACGCCGATGAACTGGCGGGAGAAGGGCCTGATGCAGGTCATGCTCGCTCCGCAGGACGCGGCGGGCGTGCGCGGGTTTGCGGGTCGCGTCGCCGACAAGGCGCTGGACGCCGCGTCGCGCCGAGGCCACATCGAAGCCGTCCACGAGCTCTTCCGGCACGTCGCCCTGCGCGTGTGCGCGGAGTACTTCGGATTCCCCGGGCCGGCTCCCGAGGTCCTCTCGCGGTGGACCAGAGCCGTGATCACCGACGGCTTCGCCAACTTCCAGGGCGATCCGGCGATCCAGGCGGCGTCGGTCCGCGCCGGCGAGGAGATGATCGGCTACCTGCGCCGCCTGCTCGCCGAGCGCCGGGCCGAGTTGCAGGCGGGGCGGGTGCCGGTGCCCGACGACGTCTTGACCCGGCTCATCCGCACGACCCTTCCGTCCGGGGTCGAGGTGGCCGACGAGCGGATACTGATCAACATGGCCGGGCTGCCCCTGGGGTTCGTCGAGAGCGGGCCGGGGGCCATGGTCGAGGCGGTGGAGCAGCTCATGCTGCGCCCGCGGGTGCTGGCGGAGGCCGTGGAGGCCGCCACCGCGCCCGATCCGGCGCGCTTCGACTCTTATGTCTGGGAGGCGCTGCGGTTCAGCCCCTTCTTCAAGCTGCTTCCCCGGGTGTGCGAGCGCGACCATGTCCTGGCCGCGGGCACCCCGCGCCGCACGGTCATCCCCGCGGGGACCTTCGTGCTCGCCGCGCCGGCCTCGGCCATGTTCGACGCCGACGTGGTGGAGGAGCCCGACGACTTCCGCCTCGACCGGCCGGGGCACCTCGGGCTGTACTTCGGTCACGGCCACCACGCCTGCCTCGGCGTGCATCCCGCCAGAGCCGTCATCTGCGAGGTCGTGCGCCGCCTGCTCGTGCGGCCCGGGGTGCGCATGCTCCCGCCACCGGACGGGGCGATCGTCCGCGACCACGGCATCTTCCCCGACCGGTTCGTCCTCGCGATCGGCGCGCAGGGAAAGGATGCCTGACGATGGCGCCCACCAGAGCGAAGGCGAGGAGCGTCGCGACCGACGGCGCCGTCAACCGCCTCAGATTCCTGGCCCTGACCCACGGGCGACCGCTGTGGGACCTGGCGCAGCGCGTCCAGCCGGTACGACGGCGCCTCAACGCCTCGCTGATCGACCACGCGATCCGCGAGATGCCGCCGCGACCCGAGCCGCTGAGCACCATGGCCGACTACACCTCGTGGGCCTCGCTGACCGACCGCACCTTCAGCGGGCGGCACCTGCCACCGGTCGCAGCCCGCGAGGACGTCAGGCCCACGCCCGAGCGGGCCGCGGACCTGTTCACCCGCGGTGAGACCATGATCCCCTGCCCGCGGTCCACCGTGCTGTTCGCCTACTTCGCCCAGTGGTTCACCGACGGGTTCCTGCGCGGCGACGTCAACATCCCCAGGGACCCGCGTAAGAACAGCTCGAACCACCACATCGACCTGAACCAGCTCTACGGGCTCAACGCCGCGGCGACCGCCGCGCTCCGCACGTTCGACGGCGGGCTGCTGAAAAGCCAGGTCATCAACGGCGCCGAGTTCCCTCCCCACCTCTGCGAGAACGGCAAGATCAAGGCCGAGTTCGCCGCGCTGAGCGTGATCCGTTTCGCCGAGCTCACCGACGCGCAACGCGACACCCTGTTCGCGACAGGAAGCGACCGCGGCAACATCCACATCGGCTTCACCATGCTCACGGTGCTGTTCCTGCGCGAGCACAACAGGGTGGCCCGCCTCCTGGCCGAGCGCCATCCGCGCTGGGACGACGAACGCCTGTTCCAGACGACGCGCAACATCCTCATCGTGCTGCTGATCAAGCTCGTGGTCGAGGAGTACATCAACCACATCACCCCGTACCACTTCCGCTTCACCCTCGATCCGCGGCTGTCCGCCATGCTCGGCCGGGCGCCCTGGCACCGGGAGAACTGGGCCTCGGCGGAGTTCAACCTCGTGTACCGCTGGCACAGCCTGATCCCTTCCAGCCTGTCGGTGGGCGGCCGGGAGCTCCCGATGGCCGAGACCATGGTCGGCGGAGCGCTCATCCCCGGTCCGGGGCTGGGCCGGCTCTTCGAGGACGCCTCCCGCCAGCGCGCCGGTCGCATCGGACTGTTCAACACCGACCCCGCCCTGCGGGCGGTCGACGTGGCCAGCATCGCCGAGTCGCGCGCGCTGAGGCTCGCCCCCTACAACGACTACCGCGAGCACTGCCGCTTCCCCCGCGTGCGGTCCTTCGACCAGGTCTCGGGCGAGCCGAAGGTGAGCGAGGCGCTCCGCGAGCTCTATCGCGACGTGGACGACCTCGATCTGTACGTCGGCCTGTTCGCCGAGGAGCCCGGCGCCCCGGACGCCATGCTGCCGCCGCTCCTCACGAAGATCATCGCCATCGACGCCTTCTCGCAGGCGCTGACCAATCCACTGCTGGCATCGCGGGTGTTCAACGCCGCGACGTTCTCCCCGCTCGGCATGGGCGTCATCACCGGCACGCGAACGCTGTCGGACGTCCTCCACCGCAACGTCCCCGAGGATCCGCGACCGCGTTTCGTGAGCCTGACCCGGCAGGGGGAGCCGTGAGCGACCGGCACCACCCCGGCGTCCAGGAGCAGGGCGGCCCGGAGGCGCACGCGAAGCTGCTGCGCGACGCGGCGCGTGAGCTGGCCGACATCGGGGTGGCGATCCAGGAGGCGTCCGCCCACGCCACGGCGGCGCTCACCGACGGCGCCGTGCTCAAGGCCCTGCTGCGCGCTCCCGCGCGGGGATACCGGGCGCAGCGTGCCCTGCTCCGCGCGGTGACCGACCGGAAGGGGCTCGGATACGCGGTCACCGGCGGCCGGCTGGGCTCGCTGGCGGCCAGGCTCGGCGGCATGGCGGGCGCCGAGAGCCTGGCCGTCCTCATCCTGGCCACCTCGCTGCGGCTGCGGATCACCGCCGTGACCCTCGTTCATCCCGAGCTGGCCGACGACCCGCTGCTGGGCAGGCTCATCGAGGCGGTCGGAGCCGACCGCGACATCGAGGCGCTCCGTGCGCTGCGCGCGCTGCTGAAGGACCGCGGCGCGGTGCGCACCCTCAGCGGGCTGGCCCCGGTCTTCGGCGAAGTGCTCGCACTGCGGGCACTGCTGGACGAGAACCCGCTCAACGACACCGCCGCGTGGCTGATCGCCACCGGCACGGGGTACGCCAGCGCCGATCCGGTCACCGGCCTGAGCAACCGGGCCATAGCCGTTCTCGACACCGGAGAGGGGGCCGCGCGCCGGCTCGATCTCGATCCCGCCGAGGCCGCCCGGCTCGGAACGCGCGGGTCGCTGCTCGACTTCCTCCGCAACATCGGCGTGGTGGGCGCCTCAGGGCGGATGCTCATCCAGAGCGTGGCGGGCCCGGACGGGGTGGAGCGCCACGTCGTCCAGGCGCCCGGCATGCGGCCCGGCCGGCCCGACAACGACTCCCCGCAGGATCTGCTCGGCGCCTTCAGCAGCGCCGTGCTCGACAGCGGCCCCTACAGCCGTGCGCTGGTCAAAGCCGTCGACGACTACGGCATCCCCCCGGGCGCCGAGATCGCCCTGATCGGGCACAGCGCCGGCGGAGCGGCGATCATGAACCTGGCGCAGGACACGCGGTTCTGCGCCCGCTACACCGTCACCCACGCCGTGGCCATCGGGTCACCGGTCGACTTCAAGAAGCCCGCCGATCCGCGCACCTGGGTCGCCAGCGTCACCAACCAGCACGACATCATCCCCACCCTCGACGGGCAGGGCGCGGGCGGCTGCTTCGACCTGCATCCCGACTGGTACGTGGTCGACTACTTCGACTCGACCCACCTGTTCCCCATCTGCCACGGCATCGAGCACTACACCGCCACCATCGCCGACGACCTGCCCGAGGCCCGCGACCGCATCGACGACCGGCTCACCCCCTACCGGGGGCGGGTCACCCGCTCGCAGGCCTACCTGTTGTTCGACCGCGTCCCCTGCCCCGACGGCTTTCCCTTCCTGACCGTGCCGACCTATCCGGCGACGACCTCGGGCGGAGCACTGGAGTTACCGGTCAGATGCCAGGAGGGTAGCGCCCTCACCGCGTACTTCGCCGCCGACCCCGGCATGGCCGCGACCTTGCTGCGCGGCACCGGGCTCGGACCCGCCGTCCGGGTCGCGGGGCGCGCCCTGGTCACCGTCCATGCGTCCGCCAACCGGCGCAGCAGCCTCGGGGGGTACCGCCAGGTCGATGTCGGGATCGTCGTGCACGATCCGTGGCGGCCGCGGTCGTTGCGGGTCTGGCCCGATCTGTTCCGGCGGGCCGATCACCGGCGTTCCGGAAGCTGCCTCGTCGGCTCGGTGGTGGACACCGAGACCGTGTCGGCCGTGGCGCCGGAGATCTGGGGTTGCGAGCCGTCGGTGGCGGCTCTGGACGTGGAGGTCACCGCCGGGTTCGCCCGCGTCGTGGCCGGCGGCCCGGACGACAGGTTGCTCACCTTCCGGGGGTCCCTCGGCCCGGGGGTGCCGGCCGAGGCAGGGGACATGGTCTGCTACTCGCGGCGCGGGGACACCACGCTTCGGTCGTGCGTCCAGACCCGAGGCCGGGGACGGGTGCATCTCGCACCGCGGGCGCGGCTGATCGTCGGGCAGGGCGCCCACCCGATGGCGCGCCACCTTCGCGCACTCGGCCTCGACGGTGCCCGCCCTTTGCTGTGCCTGTCGGCGCCCGCCCACCAGACGCTCCGGGGCGCCGGTGTCCCGGTGCGGACCATCTGATCGAAGGAGCATCCGCATGCCCGACGTTCCCGACGCGATCGAGGCCCACGCCGGGGTCCTGCAGTCCGACGCCCGCGTGCTCGCCGAATGCGCCGAACGCCTGCGTGACATCGGGGCCCGGCTGGCGGGAGACGGCGCCGCGCCCGAGTGGCTGCGGGAGACGGTGGACGCCCACGTCGCCGCCTGCGTCACGGCCGCCGCCGACCTGGCCGAGGCGGCGACACGGCTGCGCGTCCACGCCGCCCGCCCGGCTCGCTGAGGCGCCTGCGCGCGGGGGCGGTTATGCCGTCAGACCACCACGAGAACCTGGCCGAGCGGCTTGCGCACCAGATCAGGGACCTGGCAGTCCTCCGCCGGGTAACCCACGGGGATCACCGCGAACGCCTTCTCGTTCCTGGGCCGTCGCAGCACCTCCGACAGGAACCGCATGGGGCTCGGCGTGTGCACCAGCGCCGCGAGGCCCGAAAGGTGCAGCGCGCTGATCAGCATCCCCACCGCGATCCCCACGGATTCGTCCACGTAGTAGTGCTTGCGGGTGGTCCCGTCGGCCGCGAGGTAGAAGCGTTGCTGGAACACGACGATGAGATACGGTGCGTCGGTCAGGTGGGGCTTGTGTTCGTCGGTGCCCAGAGGGCGCAAGGCGTTGAGCCACTCCTCGCCCAGCCGCCCCGCGTAGGAGACGCGCTCCTCCGTCTCGGCGGCCTCGCGGATCCGCCGCCGCACGTCGGCGTCCTTCACCAGGACGAACGTCCACGGCTGCTGATGGGCGCCCGACGGCGCGCTCGACGCCACCGCTATGGCGTCGCGGATGATCTGCTCGGGCACCGGTTCCGCCGAGAAGCGGCGGACCGACCGGCGCTCGTCCATCCGCCGGCGTAGCCAGGCGGCCGTGGCCAGCCCTTCCGCCTCCGGTATGCGACGGGGGCGGTAGGACACCCCTTGGTACTCCTGTCCGTGGATGGGCTCCCACTCTGCTGTCGTCATGAGTCGACGATCGCAGAACCTCGCCAGGGGAGCCACCGTGGATGGTCCAGGCCCGATGGTCTGGACTGTCAGGTATCCGCTGCGGTCGTCGTGATGGGGATAATGTGCCCCATGGTCGGCTCCGGTGCGGCCACCGGGCGCCGGTTCCCCGCGACGAAGACGGAGGGGTGCGAATGCGTTTCGCGATCAAGACCAGGCCCGAGCACACGACGTGGGCCGAGGTCCGTGATGTCTGGATGGCGGCCGACGAGATCGACCTGTTCGAGTCGGCATGGAACTGGGACCACTTCTACCCGTTGACAGGTGACCTGTCCGGCCCGAACCTCGAGGGCTGGACGATGCTCGCGGCGCTGGCCCAGGCCACTCGGCGCATCCGCGTCGGCTGCCAGGTGACGGGCATGATCTATCGTCATCCGGCGGTGCTGGCGAACATGGCCGCCACGGTGGACATCATCTCCGAGGGACGGCTGGAGCTGGGTCTCGGCGCCGGCTGGAACCAGCACGAGTGCGACGCGTACGGCATCGAGCTGCCGCCGCTGCGCGAGCGGTTCGATCGCTTCGACGAGGGGGTGCAGGCGGTCATCGCGCTGCTCGGCCAGACCACCACCACGCTGGAGGGCAAGTACATCCGGCTGACCGAGGCGCGGTGCGAGCCGAAGCCCGTACAGCGCCCGCACCCGCCGATCACCATCGGCGGACGCGGGCCCAAGCGCACGCTGAGGGCCGTGGCACTGTGGGCACAGCAGTGGAACTCGATCACCGAGAGCCCCGAGCAGTGGCGTGGTCTCAAGGAGACGCTGCTCGCGCACTGCGCCGACGTCGGCCGCGACCCGGGCGAGATCGTGTGCTCGGTCAACGTCCGCGTCGAACCCGGCCACGACGTCAACGAGGTCGTCGACCAGGTCGTCGCCTACCGTGACGCGGGCGTGGACCTAGCGATCATGAACCTTCCCCACCACGCCAAGCCCGACATCCTCCTCCCGCTGGCCGAGGCCCTCGCGCCCCTGTCCTGACCCACCCACCCGAGCCCTCTGACCCGGCGGAAACTCGGTGGTGCCGCGTCCGGTCGTGCGCGAGGCTGGTCGTGGCACGAGACAGGGGGAGTGGGACCGGTGGAACCGCACGAATACGCCAACCTCGACGCGGTGGGCCTGCGCGAGCTGATCCAAGCGCGTGAGGTGAGCGTGGCGGAGGTGGAGGCGGCCGCCAGGCGTGCGCTCGAGTACGCCCACGCCGGCCTCAACGCGCTTACTCTGCCGCTTTTCGAGCCGGCGCTCGAACACGAGCCCACCGGGCCCCTGGCGGGCGTGCCCTTCGTGATCAAGGACAGTGGCCCGTTCGCCCGGGGTGTGCCGTTCGCGCTCGGCAGCCGCAGCATCCGGGGTGCCCGCACCCTGGTGGACCAGGAGCTCATGACGCGCTTCCGCGCCGCGGGCCTGGTGGCGCTCGGCCAGACCACCGCTCCGGAGCTGGGGCTGAGCTTCTCCACCGAGCCGGTGAAGCACGGGCCGACCCGCAATCCCTGGGCGCTCGACCGCGGCGCCGGTGGGTCGAGCGGGGGCTCGGCCGCGCTGGTCGCCGCCGGGGCGGTGCCGCTCGCGCACGGCAACGACGGGGCCGGGTCGCTGCGCGTGCCCGCGTCGTGCTGCGGGCTGGTCGGCCTCAAGCCGTCCCGCGGCCGCACCCCCTGCGGGCCGTACGCCGGGGAGATGGCGTTCGGGCACACCGTCGAGTTCGGGCTGACGCGAACCGTGCGGGACACCGCGCACCTGCTGGACGCCGTCGCCGCCGCGCCGCCCGTCGGAGAGAAGTACATGGCTCCGCCGCCGGTCCGGCCGTACATCGAGGAGGTGCGCGCCGATCCGGGCCGGTTGCGGGTGGCGATCACCACCGAGGCGTGGTCGGGAGTGGCGGTCGACCCGCAGGTCGCCGCGGTGGCGGTCAACGTGGGCAAGGTGCTGGAGTGGGTCGGGCACACGCTCACCGAGGCGAGCCCGGCCGTCGACCCGGATGCGCTCGTCGAGGCGTCCATGCTCGGCGTGGTCGCGGCCGGGGCCGCGTTGCTCATGGCGCCCCGCCGGCCCGACCGGTCGCTGATGGAGGCCGTGTCGCGGCGGGTCCTGGCCGAGACCGAGGCGTTCAGCGCGCTCGACGTGATGGCGGCGGTCGGCGCCCAGCACCAGGTGACGCGTCCGATCGGCCTGTTCTTCACCCGGTACGATCTGCTCGTGACGCCGACGCTCGGGCAACTGCCCGCTCCGCACGGCACGCTCGGCTACGACGACCCCGATCACTCGGTGCGCTCGTGGCTGAGACGGATCTTCGAGTACGGGCCGTTCACCGCGCCGTTCAACGTATCCGGCAATCCGGCGATCAGCCTGCCTCTGGGGCAGAGTCGTGAGGGGCTGCCGATCGGGGTACAGCTCGTCGCCGCCTATGGCAGGGAAGACCTGCTGCTGCGGGTAGCCGCCCAGCTGGAACAGGCGGCCCCCTGGAAACACCGCCGCCCACCGATCTACGCCGACCTGTCCTGATCCACCGTCCACCTCACAACCGAAACGCCCCCCGACCATCGACCTGCGCCGATCTGTGCTGATCCCTCGGCGTCAGAACGCGAAGCCGCCAGGCCGCTCGTTGCGGTCGGCGATGAGGCCGGCCAGCGTCGCGATGGCTATCTCCGGTGGGGTGCGGGAGCCGATGTTGAGCCCGACCGGCCGGTGGACGCGGGCGATGTCCTCGCCCGGCACGCCGAGCCCGGTGAGCGCCGCCACGTGGGGCGCGGGGTGGCGCGGGTTGCCCATCACGCCGATCCACCGGGGCCGGTAGGCGAGCAGCCCCAGCAGTACGGTCCCGAGCTCCTGGCGGTGGTGGTCGGTGATCACCACGTCCGCGGTGTCGTCCAGGCCGGCGGCTGGACCGGTGACGACCTCGAAGGCGCCGGGCGCGACGGCCGCGGCACGCTCGGGGTCGGGCTCCATGAGGATGCCGCGATACCCCAGGTCGGCGCCGTAGCGCAGCAGGTAGCCGGCGACCGGCGAGGCGAACACGGCGACGAGGGTGCGCTCCGCGGCGGGGGAGGGGACATCACCATGCGCGACGGCGCAGGCCGGGTCCGCCTCCTGTGAAGGGGTGTCCTGCGAGTGGGCCATGGCAGCAGTGTTCCACCAGACCGTCCCCGCCACCCGCTTCGGCCGGAGCCGATCAGGAGTGTTCTAGGTCCACCAGGGTGGCGACGAGCCGCCGGTACTCGTCCTTCATCGGCAGCTCTCGGTCAACGCGCACGCGCCGCCGTTCGGTGGTGACGTCGACCCCGCGGATCGGGTCGTGGCCCCGGTGCTCGTGGTCTTCCCAGGGGCTACGCGGCGGGCCGGTGGATCACGGGCGGTCCCGCCGGGCTCCGGTCCTGGCCACGGGCTCCGTCGGACCGCCGGGGACAAGTGTCGGAGGGCTCTGGTAGACGTGGGTCATGGGTGTGAGCGTTGATGAGTTCATGGAGATGCTGGCCGAGCTGCCCGGGGTCGAGCAGAGCGAGGGCGGCGACTGGCTGGCGCTGAAGGTGCGGGGCAAGGGCTTCGGCTACCTGTGGGAGCGGACCGAAACCGTCGGCCTGAAGGCGACGATCGAGGAGCAGATGGCGCTGGTGGCCGAGCGTCCCGAGGTGTTCGAGGTCCAGTTCACCGCGGGCCGGTTCGGGTGGGTCGTGGTCCAGCTCGCCAAGATCGACGCCGATGAGCTGTTCGAGCTGGTCACCGAGGCATGGTGCCTGACGGCTCCCAAGCACCTGGTCGAGGCGCATGAGGGCGGCTGAGGGCGGGGCCGGTGTCTTCGGCCGGCGGTGGAGTGGTCGGGTTTCAGACCGGGTGGCGTTGATCGATTGAAGACCGTAGATTCGCGGTGACATGTTCTCGCCTGGAACGAGGGTCCCGATTGGTGGCTGACACCGAGACCGCCGCTGAGCGTGCGTTGATGTCCGCGTTCCGCCGGGGCGGACAGGTGGACCTCCGCACTGGGCGCCCCGGTGAGGACGACCCCGCCAACGGGCGGAAGTGGGACGTCGAGCGCACCGTACGGGCCGAGGTCATCGCGCGTCTCGTCCTGAGCGCCTCCGCGCCCGACGACGGGCGGATCCCGGCGCTGCGCCTGGCGGGCGCCCGGATCACCGGGCCGCTCGACCTCGACCACAGCCAGATCACCTGTCCGGTGGAGCTGGAGGACTGCCACTTCGACGACGATGTCCTCCTCAACCGCGCGCAGGTTCATCGCTGGTCGCTGTCGGGGAGTCGCCTTCCCTCGCTCCGCGCGCACTATCTCCACACCTACAGCGACCTCGATCTGCGGGGGATCCGCTGCCGGGAGGTCATGCTGTACGGCGCCGTCCTCGGCGGGAACCTGGAGATGGATCACGCGCGGCTGGTCAACATCGGGGGGTGCTCGCTGTACGGGACGCACCTCACCGTCGAGGGAAGCCTGCACGGCAACTGGCTGTCGTCCGAGGGCGAGATCCGCCTCTACAACGCCGTCATCAGGGACAGCATCCTCTTCTTCGGCGCCTGGTTGATCAACCCCGGGGGCAAGTCGCTCTCTGCCAGCCGGATGTCCGTCGGAGGCGCCCTGTTCCTGCAAGGCGGGGCGAGGTCCAGGGGAGACGGGGCGGGACGCCAGGACGACGGGAAGCGCGGACGCGCCTTCATCAGCGACGGCACGCTGCACCTGCACAGCGTCCACGTGGGGACGACCCTCCGGATGCCGGGGGCGATCGTCCACAACCCCGGCGGATACGCCATCGACGCCCTCAACATGTCCGTGGGGAACGACGCCAACCTGTCGAACGCCAAGGTGCGCGGGGAGATCCGGGTGGCCGGTGGCCGGATCAGCTCCACTCTCGACCTGCGCCGCGCCGAGATCTCCTCCACACGCACGCTCGCACTCAACCTCGCGGGCCTGGAGGCCAAGGGCCTGTCCCTGCCCTCGGTCGGCAAGGGCGTCGTCGACCTGTCGGACACCCACGTGATCACCCTGGAGGTGGACGGCAAGGCCGGCGAGGTCCCCATGCGCCTGGACGGCCTGAAGTACGAACGGCTCGTACCCGGTCTGCCAGCCCGGCAGCGCCTGTCATGGCTGAAGAGGGCCGATGGCGGCTACCAGCCCTACCCGTACGAGCAACTGGCCGCGACCTACCGCCGCCTCGGCCTCGACGCGGACGCCCGTACCGTGCTGCTGGCCAAGCAGCGGAACCGCCGCGCGTCGCTCCCCAAGTACGCAGCGACCTGGGGGTATCTCCAAGACTGGCTTGTCGGGTATGGCTATCGCCCTCTTCGCGCCGCCTCCTGGCTGGCGGCGCTGGTCGCGGTGGGAGCGACGTTGTTCGCCGTGAACCCGCCGGTGCCCCTGGCCACGGGGACGGGGCCGAGGTTCAACGCTGTCGTCTACACCCTCGACCTTCTGCTGCCCGTCATCGACTTCGGCCAGGAGAAGGCGTTCCAGCCTTCGGGCGCCGGTCAGTGGATCGCCTATTCCCTCATCACCGCTGGGTGGATCCTGGCCACCACGATCGCCGCCGGCATCACCCGCGCTCTCTCGCGCCAGTGACTCGGCCGGCGGGGGCGGCGATCGGGCCAGGGCCCGGTCGCGTTCCCCGCCCGCGCGGCGGGTCCGGTGGCGCCGTTCAGCTCTTGGCGAGCGCGTCGGACGAGGGGACTTCGGGGTGGGCGCGCCGCCAGGGGCCGTGGAAGGCGGCCATCGACGCCAGGAAGACCACCTGGCCGCCCAGGGCCACCAGGAGCCAGGTGTTCCAGCCTCCGGCCGTCACGACCTGCGGTGCGGTCACCAGCAGCGCCACGATCATGAGCCGGACGACCATGCCCCACAGGCCGAGCGCGGCGCCCTGGAGGCTGGCCTGCACATCCTCGGCGTCCTCGGAGTAGTTGGCCATCCAGGGGACGTACGCGACGCCCATGGCGAGGAACACCAGCGCGTAGACGGCCGTGATGTGACCGGTGCCGGGCGGGTCGCCCCCCATCAGGCTGACGAAGTAGCCCAGCAGGACGATGGTCGCGATCGTGCCCGCGAGGATGAACGGCTTGCGGAGCTGGAGCCGGTCGGAGATCCGGCCGACCACGACGACCGCGAGGGCGTTGAGCACGATGCCCAGGGCGACGATGCCGTTGGCCGTGGCCACCTGCACGTCGAACGCGTCCACCAGCAAGGTCTGCCCGAAGATGGCGAGCGTCCAGTAGAGGATCTGCCAGCCGGTGTTGCCGAGCACGTGCGCCCAGAGATGGGGATGACGGAACAGCTCGCGGACCTTGCCCGGGTCGATCTTCTCCTCGGCCGAGAGGGCGCTTTCCTTGGTGAGGACGCGGGCGCGGAGCGCGGCCGACGGCTCGGCGATCTGCCAGATGACGACCGCGCACAGCACCAGCGAGACGACGCCCATGATGATCGCCTGGGACTGCCAGGCGTTGCCGAACAGCGGCAGCGTGACCCCGGCGATGGCCGAGGCGAGGAACGCCGCTCCGACCGGTCCCCAGGTCCAGAACGCGAAGGCCTGGGCCCTGCCGAGGCGGGGAGAGAAGTCCCTGACCAGGCTGGCCGTGATGGTGATCCCGGCCCCCTCGATGAACAGCATGAGGCAGCGCACCGCGAACAGCCCGCTCACGCTGTCGACCGTCGCGAGCAGGAAGTTGCAGGCCGCGGTGACGGTCAGGGTGGGCACCAGGATGGTGACCCGCCCCCACCTGTCGCTCAGGATCCCGCCGAATCCGGCCGAGATCCCGCCCACGAGCACCGACGCCGCCGCGATCAGCCCGTACATCTCCAGGGACATGTCGAGGTCTTCGCGCAGCAAGGGCAGGATCGTCGCGATGGTGGTCTCGAAGTTGGCGATCAGGCTGGCCAGCACGGCGATGGACAGCAGCCACAGCCGGCGGCGTCCTGTGGGGTAGATCGAGAGCTCGCGCACGTAGAACGGTTTCATGCGGCCTCGCTTGCATCTCACCGCCCGCGAGGGGCGGTAGGCGATCAGTTCTAGAACGCGTTTCTAGATATCTGATCGGGTCGCGCGGGGTCCCGTCAACGAGGCGTCACATCACAATGTGATCTCGCCCACACGGACCCCGGGCGGCTCCTGGGCGCGGGGCCGCCCGCGCGCGTCGACCGGCTCGAGAGCCTGAGCGGGCACCTGCCGGTGTGACGCCGGAGCCGTCCCTCCGCGGGACGGCTCCGGCCGGCGATCTCGGGCTACAAGGCGTCCGTACGGTCGCGGGCCTCGATCGCCGGCGCGATGAACTCGCGGAACCGCGCGAACTGGTCCGCGTCCATGCCGAGCCCCGCGGTCCCCGCGCTCAGAACCCCTGGGCGAGGCGGTAGTAGGCCTGGTTCCAGCGCAGCTCCTGGGCGAACCGGCGGGGGGTGGTGTCGGCGTCGATGAGGACCAGCTCCACGCCGAGCATGTCGGCGAAGTCGCTCAGCTCCTCGGCGCCGACCGCGGCGGACAGCACGGTGTGGTGCGGGGCCCCGGCGGTCAGCCAGGACTCGGCGGAGGTGCGCAGGTTCGGGCGGGGCTTCCAGACGGCACGGGCCACCGGCAGGCTGGGCAGCGGCTCGGCGGGGGAGACCACGTCGATCTCGTTGGCCACCAGCCGGAACCGGTCCCCCATGTCGGCCAGGCCCACCACGACCGCCGGTCCGGGCCGGGCGTCGAACACCAGCCGCACGGGATCCTCGCGACCGCCGATGCTCAGCGGATGGATCTCGCACGAGGGGGTGTCCGAGGCGATCGTCGGGCAGACCTCCAGCATGTGCGCGCCGAGGATGACCTCCTCGCCGGGCGTCAGGTGGTAGGTGTAGTCCTCCATGAAGGAGGTGCCGCCCGGAAGCCCCGCCGACATCACCTTCAGGGTGCGAAGGAGCACCGAGGTCTTCCAGTCGCCCTCGCCGCCGAACCCGTAGCCATCGGCCATCAGCCGCTGGACGGCCAGCCCCGGCAGCTGCCGCAGCCCGCCTAGATCCTCGAAGTTGGTGGTGAACGCCTTGAAGCCGCCGTCGTCCAGGAAGTGACGCAGGCCCAGCTCGATGCGCGCGGCGTACCGCAGGGAATCGTGCCGTTCGCCGCCCGCACGCAACTCGGGGGCGACGACGTACCCGTCCTCGTACTCCTTGACCAGCGCGGTCACCTCGGAGTCGGCGGACGCCTCGACGGCCTCGACCAGGTCGTTGACGCCGTAGGTGTTGACCGAGACGCCGAACCGCAGCTGCGCCTCGACCTTGTCCCCCTCGGTGACGGCGACGTCGCGCATGTTGTCGCCGAACCTGGCCAGCTTCAGCGAGCCCACCTCGGCCCGTCCCACCGCCGCCCGTGCCCACGCGCCGACGCGCTCCACCACGGCGGGGTCGCTCACGTGCCCGGCCACGGTCTTGCGGGGCACGCCCAGCCTGGACTGGATGTAACCGAACTCGCGGTCACCGTGCGCGGCCTGGTTGAGGTTCATGAAGTCCATGTCGATGGAGCTCCACGGCAGTTCCCTGTTGGCCTGGGTGTGCAGGTGCAGCAGCGGCCTGCGCAGCGCGTCCAGCCCGGCGATCCACATCTTGGCCGGTGAGAAGGTGTGCATCCACGCGATCAGACCGCCGCAGTCCTCGTCGGCGTTGGCCTCCAGGCACACCCTGCGGATGGCCGCGGCGTCGGTGAGCACCGGCTTCCAGACCACCTCGAAGGGGAGTGCCCGGCCGAGCGCGTCGGCGATCTGCCGGGACTGGTCGGCCACCTGCCGCAACGTGTCCTCGCCGTACAGGCCCTGGCTGCCGGTCAGGAACCAAAACTTCACAGGTGACTCCTCTGTCCATAGACATTCTGGTAGCGGTCGTACAGGCGGTCGATGTCGGCGCCCGCGATCGGCAACGGCTCACCGAGCTGCCGCGCGACGTGCACGGTGCGGGCGACGTCCTCGCACATGACGGCGGCCTTGACGGCCGCCTTCGGCGAGTCGCCGATGGTGAAGACGCCGTGGTTCTGCATCAGCACGGCGGGGGAGCGGTGACCCGACAGCGTCCCGACGATGCCCTTGCCGATGTCGTCGCCGCCGATCAGGGCGAACGGCCCGACGGGGATCTCGCCGCCGAACTCGTCGGCCATCGCGGTGAGCACGCAGGGGATCGCCTCGCCGCGCGCGGCCCACGCCGAGGCGTAGGTGGAGTGGGTGTGCACCACGCCGTTCACCTCGGGCAGGTGCCGGTAGGTGTAGGCGTGCGCGGCGGTGTCGCTCGAGGGCGCGAAGTCGCCCTCGATGAGCTGCCCGTCCAGGTCGCAGACGACCATCGCCTCGGCGGTCAGGTCGTCGTAGGAGACGCCGCTCGGCTTGATGACGAACAGGTCCCCGTCCGGTGACCGTCCGGAGACGTTGCCCGCGGTCCAGGCGACGAGGTTGTACCGCACCAGCTCGGAGTGGAGCCGGCTGACCGTCTCCCTCAGCTCTCGCAGCATCATGCCCCGGCCTCGTTCCTGATCGCGCGGAGCCGGTGCAGCAGCTCCCCGTCGGCGAAGTGGTCGTGCAGGCGGCGGTACTCGGCGTACAGCCGGTCGTAGGCGTCGGCCCGCGCGGAGTCCGGCTCGTAGACGGCCGTGGAGCGCTTGCCCATGGCCGCGGCGGCCTGCGTGATGTCGTCGTAGGCCCCGGCGGCGACGGCGGCGTGGATCGCCGAGCCCAGCGCGGGCCCCTGGTCGGAGCCGATCACCGACAGCGGCCGGCGCAGCACGTCGGCGTACACCTGCATGAGGAAGGCGTTCTTGAGCAGCCCGCCGGCGACGACGAACTCCTCCACCGGCACTCCCGAGCTCTCGAAGGTCTCCACGATCACGCGGGCGCCGAACGCGGTGGCCTCGATGAGCGCCCGGTAGACGTCCTCGGGCCTGGTGGCCAGCGTCTGGCCGACGATCATCCCGGAGAGGTTGTGGTCGACCAGCACCGAACGGTTGCCGTTGTGCCAGTCGAGCGCGACCAGCCCGTGCGCGCCGACCTTCTGCTTGGCGGCCAGCGAGGTGAGGTACTCGTGAACGTTGAGCCCCAGCTCGGCGGCCTTCTCGGTGTAGGCGGCGGGCACCGAGGTCTCGGCGAACCAGGCGAAGATGTCGCCGACACCCGATTGGCCGGCCTCGTAGCCCCACAGCCCGGGCACGATGCCGTCGCGGACCACGCCGCACATGCCGGGCACCTCGGCGAGCTGGTCCGACGGCATGACGTGACAGGTCGAGGTGCCCATGATGGCCACCATCTGGCCCGGCCGCACGGCGTCCGCGGCGGCGGCGGTGACGTGCGCGTCGACGTTGCCGACCGCGACCGCGATCCCCTCGGGCAGCTTGGTCCACTCGGCCGCCCTGGCGGTCAGCCGCCCGGCCAGGCCGCCGAGGGGGGACAGCTCCTGGCCGAGCTTGTCGATGAAACCGGCGAAGCCCGGGTCCAGGGCGGTCAGGAAGTCCGCGGAGGGGTAGCCGTCCTCCTGGTGGATGCCCTTGTACCCGGCGGTGCAGACGTTGCGGGTCTCCACTCCGGTCAGCTCCCAGACGATCCAGTCGGCGGCCTCGATCCACCGCTCCGCCAGGCCGTAGACCTCGGGGTCCTCCTGCAGGACCTGCAGGCCCTTGGCGAACTGCCACTCCGAGGAGATCCTGCCGCCGTAGCGCGGCAGCCAGGGCTCGCGCCGCTCGGCGGCCAGGGCGGTGATGCGGTCGGCCTGCGGCTGGGCGGCGTGGTGCTTCCACAGCTTGGGCCAGGCGTGAGGGCGGTCGGGCAGCAGCTCGCACAGGGGGGTGCCCTCCGCGGTGGCCGGCAGCACGGTGCACGCGGTGAAGTCGGTGGCGATGCCGATGACCTGCGAGGCGGGCACCCCGGCCACGGCCAGCGCCTTGGGCACCGCGATGCGCAGCACGTCGCGCCAGTCCTGCGGCGACTGCAGCGCCCAGTCGGGGCCAAGGCGGACCTCGCCGCCGGGCAGGGTGTCCTCGATGACCCGGTGGGCGTACTCGTGGACGGCCTCGCCCAGCTCAGCGCCGTCATCCACACGGACCACGACGGCGCGGCCCGACAGGGTGCCGAAATCCACGCCGATCACATACCGGTTGCTGTAAACGCTCACGTTGACTCTCATGGTTGGGGTTGGGGACCGCTACTTCCGGCGCACGCCGATCAGGCGCTGCATCAGGATGAAGGCGAACAGGAGTAAGCCGATGACCATCCGGGTCCACCACGAGCTCAGGGTGCCCTCGAAGCTGATGATGGTCTGGATGAGTCCGAGCATGAGCACGCCGAGCAAGGTGCCGAGCAGGTACCCCGAGCCGCCGGTGAGCAGGACCCCGCCGATCACCACAGCGGCGATGGCGTCCAGTTCCCAGCCGACCGCGTGCAGGCCGTAGCCGGACAGCGTGTACAGCGAGAACAACAGGCCGCCCAGGGCCGAGCAGAAACCGCTGATCGTGTAGACAGCGATCTTGGTGCGGGCCACGGGGAGGCCCATCAGCAGCGCCGACTGCTCGCCGCCGCCCACGGCGTAGACGTTGCGGCCGAGCCGGGTGTAGTGCAGCACGTACGCCGCCACCAGCACCACGACCAGCCCGATCAGCACGCTGGGCGAGACCCACAGGTCGGACGTCAGGTAGAACTGGGCCTGCCCGACCGAGGTGAACAGCGGGTCGGTGATCGGGATGGAGTCGGTGCTGATCGTGTAGCACAGGCCGCGGGCCAGGAACATGCCCGCCAGCGTCACGACGAACGGCTGGATCTCGAAGTAGTGGATGATCGCGCCCATGCCGAAGCCCAGCACCGTTCCGATGGCCAGCACCAGCACGATCACCATCGGCGCGGGCCATCCGGGGCCGGACAGCAGGCTGGCGGCGACCATGGTCGACAGGGCCGCCACCGAGCCGACCGACAGGTCGATGCCGCCCGTGAGGATCACGAACGTCATGCCGACCGCGATCACCAGCATGAACGGGTTGTCCACCAGGACGTTCAGGATGACCTGGCCGCTGGCGAAGCCTTCGTAGCGGATGCCGCCGATGACGAACATCGCCGCGAACAGGCCGGCGGTCACCAGCACGGGCACGTACTTGCGCGGCAGCGTACGGCCGCCCACCAGGATGTCGGCGGTCGTCATGCCGGGACCTTCACCTTCTCCTCGACCGCCGAGGGCGCCCGCGGCGGGCGCCTGCGGCGATGGAACGCCTTCTCACGGAACGCGGGGGACTGCAGCAGGCACACGATGGTCACGACCAGCGCCTTGAACAGCAGCGTCGTCTCGGGCGGCACACCGATCGAGTAGATGGTGGTGGTGAGCGTCTGGATGATGAGCGCGCCGAGCACGGTTCCGGACAGCGAGAAACGGCCGCCCGCCAGGGAGGTGCCGCCGATGACGACGGCGAGGATGGCGTCCAGCTCGATCCACAGTCCCGCGTTGTTGCCGTCCGCGCTGGAGACGTTGGAGCTGACCATCAGGCCGGCGATGCCCGCGCACAGCGCGCAGAACATGTACACCATGATGATCACGCCGCGCGAGCGGATGCCGGACAGCCGGCTGGCCTCGGCGTTGCCGCCCACCGACTCGATCAGCAGGCCGAGGGCCAGGCGCCGGGTGAGGAAGGCGGTCAGCGCCACCATGGCCAGCACGATGATGATGCCGAACGGCAGCGTGAGCCAGTACCCGCCGCCGATGAGCTTGTAGGAGGAGCTGTTGATCGTGAGGATCTGGCCGTCGGTGATGAGCTGGGCCAGGCCGCGTCCCCCGACCATCAGGATCAGCGTGGCGATGATCGGCTGGATGCCGACCCCGGCCACCAGGAAGCCGTTCCACGCACCGAGCAGCAGCGAGAGCCCCAGCGTGAGGGCGACGGCGGACAGCACGCCGCCGACGGAGTTCTGGTCGCCGAGCTCGCTGATCCGCAGGCACGCCAGCGCCCCGGCGATCGCCACGACCGAGCCGACCGACAGGTCGATGCCGCTGGTCGCGATGACCAGGGTCATGCCCAGCGCGACCAGGATCAGCGGCGCGCCGAAGCGCAAGATGTCGATCAGGCTCCCGTACAGGTGGCCGTCCTTCATCTGGACGCTGAGGAAGTTGTCGGTGAACACCACGTTGAGCAGCAACAACGCGATCAGGATGACCACGGGCCACAGTAACCGGTGTCTCAGCAGGGCGGTCATGAGGAGCCTCCGCTCGCGATGGTCTCCATCAGCACCTCTGAGGTGAGGGTCTCACCGTTGTCGAGCTGGGCCACCAGCCGGTGGTCGCGGAGAACGCCGACCCGGTGGCTGAGCCGGAGCACCTCCTCCAGCTCGGCGGAGATGAACAGCACGGCCGTGCCCCCGTCGGACAGCTCGGCGACCAGGCGCTGGATCTCCGCCTTCGCGCCGACGTCGATGCCGCGCGTGGGCTCGTCCAGGATGAGCAGGCGGGGTTCGAGGATGAGCCAGCGGGCCAGCAGCACCTTCTGCTGGTTGCCGCCGCTGAGGTTCCTGACGAGCTGCTCGGGATCGGCCGGGCGGATGTTCAGCGCGGCGATGTACTTGGCGACCAGCTCGTCCTGCTTGCTGCGGGGGATCGGCCTGGTCCACCCGCGGGTCGCCTGCAGGGCGAGGATGAGGTTCTCCCGCACGGTCAGCTCGGGGACGAGCCCTTCGGCCCGCCGGTTCTCCGAGCAGAAGGCGATGCCGTGACCCATGGCCGCCCGGGGGGTGCGCAGGCCGGTCGGCTCGCCGTCGACGCGCACCGATCCCGTGCTCGCGTGGTCGGCGCCGAACAGCAGCCTGGCGATCTCGGTGCGGCCCGACCCGAGCAGCCCGGCCAGGCCGACGACCTCGCCACGGTGGATGGTCAGCGTGAAGGGCTCGATCGCGCCGGTCCTGCCCAGCTCCACGGCCTCCACCAGCGGGGTGCTCACCCGGGCCGGCGGCTTGTCGTCCAGCTTCTCAAGGTCGGCCAGCTCGCGTCCGATCATCTTGGCGACCAGCTCGACCTGGGGCAGCTCCCGGGTCGGGTACTCGCCGACGAGCCTGCCGTTGCGCAGGATCGTCATGCGGTCGGCGATCTCGTAGACCTGGTCCAGGAAGTGGGAGACGAACAGGATCGCGATGCCCTGGTCCTTCAGCCGCCGCATCACCCTGAACAGCTGGGCGACCTCGCCGGCGTCGAGGCTGGAGGTGGGCTCGTCCAGGATCAGCACCCTGGCGTCGATGTCCACGGCCCTGGCGATCGCCACCATCTGCTGGATAGCCAGGGAGTAGGAGGAAAGGGACGCCGCGGGATCGACGTCGAGTTCCAGAGTCCTCAGCAGTACGGACGCCCGGCGCCGCATCTCCTTCCACAGGATCCGGCCCATCCGGCGCGGTTCACGGCCGATGAAGATGTTCTCCGCCACCGACAGGTTGGCGCAGAGGTTGACCTCCTGGTACACCGTGCTGATCCCGGCCTGCTGGGCGGCCAGCGGGCTGGAGAAGGCGACCTTGCGGCCCTCCAGCTCGATCTCGCCCGTGTCGATGTCGTGGACACCGGTCAGCACCTTGATCAGCGTCGACTTGCCCGCGCCGTTCTCTCCCATCAGCGCGTGGATCTCGCCCGGGAGCAGGCGGAAGTCGACGCCGTCCAGCGCCTTGACGCCGGGGAACTGTTTGCCGATCCCGCTCATCCGCAGGATCGGCTCGGGTGCGTCCATGCGGCGCCCCTCTCCTCGTCCTCGTCCTCGTGGCCGGCGGTCGCGCGGGTGCGCGGCCGCCGGGCGGATGGGCCGTCCCGGGGGACGGCCCATCCGGATCAGTACTTGCGGCTGGGCAGGGCCTGCTTGGCCTGCTCCTGGGTGAAGGCGGTCTCCTCGGTCACCACGCGGGTGGGCACCTGCTCACCCTTGAGGACCTTCTTGGACAGGTCCATGAGTTGCGGGCCGAGCAGCGGGCTGCACTCGACGATGTAGTTGATCTTGCCATCGGCGAGGGCCTGCATGCCGTCCTTCACGGCGTCGATCGTGATGATCTTGATGTCCTTGCCGGGAACCTTGCCCGCGCCCTCGATGGCCTCAATGGCGCCGAGGCCCATGTCGTCGTTGTGGGCGAACAGCACGTCGATCTTGGGGTTGGCCTTCAGGAAGGCGTCCATGACCTCCTTGCCCTTGGCGCGGGTGAAGTCACCGGTCTGCGAAGCGATGATCTTGAACTTGGGGTCGGAGGCGATGACCTCGCCGAAGCCGGCCTTGCGGTCGTTGGCCGGAGCCGAGCCCGTCGTGCCCTGCAGCTCGACGATGTTGACCTCGTCCTTGCTGTCCTTGTACTGGTCGACCAGCCACTGGCCGGCCTTCTTGCCCTCCTCGACGAAGTCGGAGCCGAGGAAGGTCTTGTACAGGCTGGTGTCCTTGGAGTCCACGGCCCGGTCGGTGAGGATCACCGGGATCTTGGCGTTCTTGGCCTCCTTCAGCACGGGGTCCCAGCCCGACTCCACCACCGGCGAGAAGGCGATGATGTCCACCTTCTGCTGGATGTAGGAGCGGATCGCCTTGATCTGGTTCTCCTGCCTCTGCTGGGCGTCGGAGAACTTCAGGTCGATGCCGGCCGACTTGGCCGACTCCTGGATCGACTTGGTGTTGGCGGTGCGCCATCCGCTCTCCGCGCCGACCTGGGCGAAGCCCATGGTGATCTTGCCGTCCCCTCCCGAGCCGCCAGGGGTGGCCGAGGTGGAGCCGCCGCCTCCGCAGCCGGCCAAGGTCGCCGCCGTGGCGCCGGCCAATAACAGTGTCGCCAGTTTCCTCAACACGATGGGGGGTCCTTCCTGCTGTGAACGTTAACTTCCATAGTCCGGGCTGTCGTGTCGCCTGTGATCAGCGCGACGGGGAGGTGCTGGCCCTGGTGACGAAACGAGGAGGTACCACCAGGCGCTCGCGTTCGCATGCCTGACCTGTCTCGATCTGCCGGAGCAGCACCTCGATGCTGCCCCTGCCCACGGCCCCGAAGTCCTGCCTGATGGTGGTGAGCGGAGGGGAGAAGAACTCCGACTCGGGAATGTCGTCGAAGCCCACGATGCTGATCTGCTCGGGGACCTTCACTCCTTCTTCCGTGAACGCGCGCAGGACCCCGAGCGCCATCTGGTCGTTGGCCACGAAGACCGCGGTGACCTGCTCCGCCATCGCGGCGAGCCGGCGGCCCGCCACATATCCCGAACGCGGGCTCCAGTCGCCGGCCAGCGGCTCGGGCGGGGTCCGGCCGGCGGCCTCCAGGGCCGTGCGCCAGCCCTCGATCCGCCCTTCGGCCTCCAGCCAGTCGGAGGGACCGCTGACATGCCAGACGGTCTCGTGACCCAGGTCCAGAAGGTGTTCGGTGGCCAGCCGCGCGCCATTGGCCTGGTCCACGCTCACCACCGAGACCTCGCCCACGTGCTGGCCTTCCACGGCCACCGCGGGCATGCCCCGGGGCAGGCCGTCGAACGCGCCGGCCGCGGAGCGCTGGGGCGCCACCACGACGATCCCGTCGACTCCCTGGTCGGCGAGGTAGTCGATCGCGTCCCGCATGCCCGCCGTGTCGATGGTGCGGAGGCTGACGATGCTCACGAAGTAGCCGGCCGCCCTGGCCGCCTGCTCGATGCCGTCGACCGTGCTCGCCGGTCCGAACAACGTGGTGTTGAAGCTGACCACGCCCAGCGTGCGCGAGTGGCGGGTGACCAGCGCGCGGGCGACGAGGTTGCGGCGGTAGCCCAGCTCGTCGATCGCCTCGAGGACCCGGGTGCGGGTCTCGGGGCGGACGTTGGGATGGTCGTTGAGCACCCGCGAGACCGTTTGGTGCGATACGCCCGCCGCTTTGGCCACATCGGCCATCACGGGGGAGCGGCGCTCGGTACGTGGGCTCACCGGTACTCCTTCCATCATCTGGGCAAGACTGTGAACGTTAACAACAGGATCCGTCAAGGCGTTAATTGTTACGGTACGGTTACGCTGGAATGCCGCGTTAACCTCCTTGACGCCGGGTCTGATGCGTCGTTTACTGGGGACGCCCCTCGGCTGTTAACGCTCACTACCCATCTTCGCGGTAGATCCGCAGGGAGCCCGGCCAGGTGCCCCCGCCGCCGCATGCCCCCACGCGCTCCGGCCCCCACGCCTGCTCATAACAAGTCCGTCTTGTTACAGCGAAGTTATCGGACTCTATTGACAGAGAAATTGTTAGCGATAACACTAGCCGCTCAGGCGCAAGGCATCACGGCCTGCCTGATCGGGAAACGGGAGGTCGCCGTACATGCCAGCAGGCCGTTCAGCGGGTCTCGCGACCGACCAGGGCCCGTGGCCAGTGCGGACGGGACGGTAACGTCGGGATGCGCGCCCTCCGGCGCCGGCCATGTGCCTCACCTGTGGCGGACCGCACCGCTTGCGGACGGTTCCGCGCGCGGCTCGGGGCGGTGGCCGACCGGGTGCGAGTCACTCCGTCCCGGCTGAACCGCGCGGTTGCCTCGGGGATCTCCGCGAGCGGCCCGGTCCGATCCCACCCCGTCTCGGGCCACCCCCACCTGCAAGGAGTAGAACGATGAGATTCACAAGACTGGCGACGGTGGTCTCCGCCCTCGCGCTGGCCTCGGTCATGACGGCGTGCGGCTCCTCGGAGAAGACCGCCGACGTCCAGGCCTCGGCCGGCACCGGTGACACCAGCGGCGCCCTGGTAGGCGTCACCATGCCGACCAAGTCGTCGGAGCGCTGGATCCACGACGGCGACAACGTCAAGGCGAGCCTGGAGAAGCTGGGCTACAAGGTCGACCTGCAGTACGCGGAGAACGACATCCCGACCCAGGTCAACCAGCTTGAGAACCAGATCACCAAGGGCGCCAAGCTGCTCATCATCGCCTCGATCGACGGCACGGCCATCACCACCCAGCTGCAGGAGGCGGCCGACAAGAAGATCCCGGTCATCGCCTACGACCGGCTGATCCGCAACAGCCCCAACGTCGACTACTACGCCACCTTCGACAACTTCAAGGTCGGCGTCCAGCAGGCCACCTCCCTGCTCGTCGGCCTCAAGCTGAAGACCGCCGACGGCGCGGACGGCGAGGCCAAGGGCCCGTTCAACATCGAGCTGTTCGCCGGCTCGCCGGACGACAACAACGCCACCTTCTTCTTCAACGGCGCCTTGTCCGTGCTGAAGCCCTACATCGACAAGGGCACCCTGAAGGTCCAGAGCGGCCAGACCGACTTCAAGACCGTGGCCATCCTGCGCTGGGACCCGGCCACCGCGCAGAAGCGCATGGAGGACCTGCTCACCAAGACCTACAGCGGTGGCAAGAAGGTCGACGGGGTCCTGTCCCCCTACGACGGCCTGTCGATCGGCATCCTGTCGGCGCTGAAGAGCAACGGCTACGGCACCTCCAGCCAGCCGTACCCGGTCGTGACCGGCCAGGACGCCGAGCTCGCCTCGGTCAAGTCGATCATCGCCGGTGAGCAGTATTCGACCATCCACAAGGACACCCGCCAGCTCGCGGACGTCACCGTGAAGATGGCCGACACCGTGCTCAAGGGTGGCAGGCCCGAGGTGAACAACACCAAGGACTACGACAACGGCAACAAGGTCGTCCCCTCCTATCTGCTGGACCCGGTCATCGTCGACAAGTCCAACTACCAGAAGATCATCGTCGACAGCGGTTACTACACGCAGGCGCAGCTGGGCTGATCCCCCGGGGTGCGGCGCCCGGCCGGCGCCGCACCCCGCCGTGACATTCCCCTGAGAGACGAGAACGACATGACCGACGACATCCTGCGGATGCGTGGAATCACCAAGACGTTCCCGGGAGTCAAAGCGCTCCAGGACGTGAACCTGTCCGTGCGCCGGGGCGAGATCCACGCCATCTGCGGTGAGAACGGCGCGGGCAAGTCGACTCTGATGAAGGTGCTGTCAGGGGTCTACCCCCACGGCTCCTACGAGGGCGAGATCTCCTTCGAGGGCGAGCCGTGCCGCTTCTCCACCATCAGGGACAGCGAGCAGCGCGGCATCGTCATCATCCACCAGGAACTGGCGCTGAGCCCGCAGCTGTCGATCGCCGAGAACATCTTCCTCGGCAACGAGCGGGCCAACCGGGGCCTGATCGACTGGAACCGCACCAACCACGAGGCCGGCCGGCTCCTGGAGCGGGTGGGGCTGCCGGAGAACCCGGTCACCCCGGTGGCCGACATCGGGGTGGGCAAGCAGCAACTGGTCGAGATCGCCAAGGCGCTGTCGAAGGAGGTGCGGCTGCTCATCCTCGACGAGCCGACGGCCGCGCTCAACGACGAGGACTCCTCGCACCTGCTCGACCTGCTGCGCGGGCTGCGCGACGAGGGCATCACCTGCGTGATCATCTCGCACAAGCTCAACGAGGTCACGGCGATCGCCGACTCGATCACGATCCTGCGTGACGGGCGCACGATCGAGACGCTCGACATGGAGCGCGACCAGGTCACCGAGGACCGCATCATCGCCGGCATGGTGGGCCGTGACCTGGAGAGCCGCTTCCCGCCGCACGAGTCCAAGATCGGCGAGGAGGCGCTGCGCGTCGAGGACTGGACGGTGTTCAGCCCGGTCCAGCGCGACAGGAAGGTGGTCGACGGGGCCAGCCTGACCGTGCGCCGGGGCGAGATCGTCGGGCTCGCCGGGCTGATGGGCGCCGGGCGCACCGAGCTGGCCATGAGCCTGTTCGGCCGCACCTACGGCACGAACATCTCCGGCCGGATCTACCGGGACGGCAAGCAGATCGAGATCCGCTCGGTGCGCGATGCCATCGACCACGGCATCGCCTACGCCACCGAGGACCGCAAGCGCTACGGGCTCAACCTCATCGAGGACATCAAGCGCAACATCTCGGCCGCCATGCTCGGCAAGCTGGCCCGCCGGGGATGGATCAACGATCATGAGGAGTACAAGGTCGCCGAGGAGTTCCGGGCGAGCATGAACATCAAGGCGCCCAGCGTGTCCAGCATCACCGGCAAGCTGAGCGGCGGCAACCAGCAGAAGGTCGTCCTGTCCAAGTGGATCTTCACCGACGCCGACGTTCTCATCCTGGACGAGCCGACCCGGGGCATCGACGTGGGCGCCAAGTACGAGATCTACTCGATCATCAATCGCCTGGCCGACCAGGGTAAGGCGATCCTGGTCATATCCTCTGAACTGCCCGAATTGCTAGGTCTGTGCGATCGGATCTACGCGCTCTCGGCCGGCCGCATCACGGGCGAGGTCGGCCGGGTGGACGCCACCCAGGAACGCTTGATGCACTACATGACGAAGGGACAGGAGCAGATCCGATGAGCAGCATCTCCCCCGCCAGCGCCGATGTGGCCCCCGGCGGCAAGGACTCCGGGCCCGCCCGCCCACCGGGCCGCACCTCGCTGTTCGGCATCTCGCTCAACGTCCGGCAGAGCGGCATCTACATCGCCTTCGCGCTGATCGTCGTGTTGTTCTCGGTGCTGACCGACGGCGCCCTGCTGGAACCGCAGAACATCTCCAACATCATCGTCCAGAACTCCTACATCCTGATCCTTTCCATCGGGATGATCCTCGTCATCATCGCCGGGCACATCGACCTCTCGGTGGGGTCGGTGGTCGCCGTCACCGGCGCCATCGCGGCCGTCCTGATGGTGAACTACGGCGTCCCCTGGCCGCTCGCCCTGCTGCTCACGCTGGTGGCGGGCGGGCTCATCGGCGCCTGGCAGGGCTTCTGGATCGCATACTTCGGCATCCCGGCGTTCATCGTCACCCTGGCGGGCATGCTGCTGTTCCGCGCGCTCACCCTCACCGTGCTGGGCAACCAGGGCATCGGCCCCTTCCCCGACCAGGTCCGCACGCTGGCCAACGGGTTCACCGACGGCTACCTGGGCAACATCGGGCTCGGGGCGCTCGGCGGCGCCGACCTGTTCAGCCTGCTGCTCGGCATCATCGCGATCGCCGGCATGGGCGCGGCCCAGTGGCGCACCCGCGCGGCGCGGCTGCGTTACCGCCAGACCGTCGACCCGATGCCGCTCTTCCTGCTGAAGTTCATCGCGGGGGCCGCCGTCGTCATGGCCGTGGTGATCCAGCTCGCGCGCTTCAAGAACCTGCCATGGGTGCTGATCCTGCTGGCGGCCCTGGTACTCGGATACTCCCTGATCACCAACCGCGTGGTGTTCGGCCGGCAGATCTACGCCATCGGCGGCAACCTGCAGGCGGCGGTGCTGTCCGGCGTCAAGGTCAAGTCCGTGGTCTTCTGGCTCTTCGTCAACATGGGCGTCCTGTCCGCCCTGGCCGGGATCATCTTCGCCGGGCGCCTCAACCAGGCCGGGCCCACGGCCGGAAACGCGTTCGAACTGGACGCGATCGCGGCGGCCTTCATCGGCGGCGCGGCCGTCCAGGGCGGCGTCGGCAAGGTGGTCGGCGCGATCACCGGCGGCCTCATCATGGGCGTCATCAACAACGGCATGTCGCTGATCGGCGCGCCCAGCGAGCGGGTCATGCTCGTCAAGGGCATCGTCCTGCTCGCCGCGGTCGCGTTCGACGTGTGGACCAAGCGGCGCGCCGGCAGCGCCAGCCAGTAGGTCCGCGAGGCGGCGGGTCGTGAGCACACCGGCGGGGACGGCCCGCCGAGGTGGATCACGACCCGCTTCCTGCGTCGTGCGGAAAGGCATCCGGCGAACGGTGCCCGCCGGATGCGCCGATCACTCCGCGAGGACCGAGGTCCGGTCGGCCGCGTCGGACCCGTGGGCCAGAGCGGGTTCCAGGTGGCCGCCGCGGCCGTCGTGACGGTCGGCGTCGGCGTCGTCGAACCACACTCCGCCGTCCCCCAGATAGCGAAAGCAGACGCTCTGATCGGCGGGCACGGTGATGCTCACCCGGTAGACGCCGTCGTCCGGCCGCATCGGATCGGCGTAGGGATCCCAGTCGTTGAAGTCACCGACCAGGGAGAGCCCGTTCGGGGCCTGGTCAACCGGTACGGTGAAGGTGAGTTCGACGAGCCCGTTCTGAGTGGGCCGACCGCGTGTGATCATCATGTGTCCCGATGGTGTCGCTGTCTCCGGTGACCGGTCCTGGCCGCGACGCTCGATCACGTGCGGGCCTCGGACTCGATCACCCTTACGAACGGCCACCCACCGGGCGGCCGTGTCGTCCTCCTACCCTGCGGCCCCTACCGGCAATTTCTGCGTAAGGCCAAGCGCAGCCATGGATTGGCGGGACACCGTACCCGCGGCCCTGGCGAATGGGACGGCGCAGCCTGGGTAGCGGCCGGATCATGGTGGAGACAGGGACGTCCGGACGAGTGGTGGCAGGACGGTACCGGCTGATCGAGCCGCTGGGCCGGGGCGGCATGGGAGTCGTCTGGCGGGCCGCGGACGAGCTCCTGCGCAGGGAGGTCGCGGTCAAGGAACTGCTGGGCCTGGCCGACCTCGCGGGCGATGAGCGGGAGATGTTCACCACGCGGACGTTGCGCGAGGCCAGGGCTGCGGGCCGGCTCAGCCATCCCGGAGTCGCCGCCGTCTATGACGTCTTCCAGGAGAACGGGCATCCCTGGATCGTCATGCAACTGGTGCCGTCACGCACGCTGGGGTCCATCATCCGTGAGGAGGGCCCGCTGCCGGTCCGGCGGGTCGCCGCGATCGGGGTCGAGGTGCTCGCGGCCCTGCGCGCCGCGCACGCGGCGGGGGTACTGCATCGGGACGTCAAGCCCGACAACGTGCTGATAACCGGCGACGGGCACGCGGTGCTCACCGACTTCGGCATCGCCACCTTGGAGGACGACTCTCCGGTGACCCGGACCGGAATGCTGGTGGGCACGCCGGCGTTCATCGCCCCCGAGCGGGCGATGGGCGGGCCGGCGGAACCGGCCTCCGACCTGTGGGCCCTCGGCGTGACGATGTTCCAGGCGGTGGAGGGCCGGCCGCCGTTCCGCCGCGGCTCCGCGCTCGCGACGCTCGCCGCGATCCTGTACCAGGAGCCCGAACCCCTGCTCCGGGCCGGCGCGCTGGCCTCCGTGATCGAGGGGTTGCTCGTGAAGGATCCGGCCGCCAGGATGACGGCCTCCGAAGCGGCGAGGCGCCTTCACGCGGTCGCGGCCGGGGAGGTGGCCGAGCCCGGCCAGAGCCCGACGCGGGTTTCCCTACCCTCGCCGCGCGGGTGGCGGGGCCGGTTCGCCTGGACGGCGGCGGGCGTCCTGGCGGTCGGCGTCGCGTCGGGTGCGCTGTCCTACGAGACGGCCCGCGCCACCGACCCGGGAACGGTGGCCGCGCCCACCGCGACCGTCTTCCAGACCCATACCGCGTCACCGGCGCCTGTCCACACCGCGCAGCCGGCCAGGTACTCAGACCTCGCCGCCTCCGCCCAGCCCGGCCGCCACCGGCAGCCCTCGGCAACGACGGGGCGGGGCCCCAAGGCGATGCCCCCGCCGTCGAAACCCTCCACCGTGAAACCGAGGACTTCGCCCCAGAAGCCCGAGTCCGGCGAAAAGCACGGCCCCGCCAAGGCCAAGGACAAGGCCAAGTACAAGGACAAGGCCAAGGACAAGGCAATGAACAAGGCCAAGGCCAAGAACAAGAACAAGGCCAAGGGGGGCAACGGCAACGGCAAGCAGCACTAGGCCGCGAGGTTCCCCCGCTTCGGGGTCAGCGTTCGGTGTCCCTGTCGAGCACCGGCTTGACGTCGACGACCGGTGTCCCGTCCAGCGCCTCCAGGTCGCGGACCAGCATCCTGGTGCCTTCGACGGACACGATCCGCACCCGGTGGAGACCGACCGGGTTCGGCCGATCGGGCGAACGCGTGCTGAACACACCCTGCGGCGGCCGCGTCCGGTCTCCGCGCGGATGCACCACCAGCGTGTCGCGCCGCGCGCGGTCGAGCCAGGTCAGCACGATCACCTCGGCACCCGCCCGGAGATCGCGCAGGCCCTCGCTGACCCTCTCCTCGAACACCAGCCAGGACTCGGGCGAGCCCTCGTCGCCCTGTTTGGGAGCCGTGTCCCGGTCGACCAGGGATGATTCGACCCAGCCGATCGGCTCCACGGCGAACGAAGCGCTGTCCATGTCCTGCCCCTCCTCAGATGGATTTCCCGTCCGCGCCGGTGTCCGCGCGGCGGTCAGAACTCGTGAAGCCCGGAGGAGAAGGCGCTGGGGGAGAAGCCGGGCGGGCCGTACTCCTCGCCGCCCTCGTGGACCGGATCGCCCGAACCGAGCAGCGACCTGGTCAGCGCCTCGCGTTCGCCGAGCATGTCCTCCAGTGCCGTGCCCAGGTGCTCGTCGGTGAGCGTGGGGACGGTGTCGCCGCTCAGCAGCGCGCCGAGCACCGCCCGGCGCAGCAGTTCCTTGAAGAACGAGGCCGTGGCGCCCTCGGTCCTGGCGACGATCGGTTCGAGATCGGCCTCTAGCCGCAGGTCACGGGCGTAGAGGCGCAGCAGGGCGGTCCGCAGTGCCGCATCCGGCTTGGGGATCTCCACGGCCAGGTCCACCCGGCCGGGACGGTCGGCGAGCGCCCGCTCCAGCACGTCGGCCCGGTTGGTGGTGAGCACGAACGTGACATCGGCGTCGGCGCCCACCCCGTCCATGGCGTCGAGCAGCGCGAACAGCAGCGGATTGCCGTCCTCGGTGTAGGAGCGGTCACGGGCGACCAGGTCCACGTCCTCCAGGATGACGATCGCGGGCTGCAACCGCCTGGCCAGACCGGCCGCCTGGGTGACGTACTTGATGGCGGAGCCGGTGAGCACGATCACCGTGCACTCGCGCATCCGGCCCATGAAATAGCGGACGGTATGCGTCTTGCCGGTCCCGGGCGGGCCGTGCAGCAGCAGGCCGCGCTTGAGGTGCTGGCCGTGCTCGCGCAGCCGTGCCGCGTGCTCGGCGATCCCCGCGATGTGCCGCTCGACGGTCGTCAGCACGCCGTCGGGGAGGATCACCTGGTCGGCGGTCAGCTCCGGCCGGGGCAGGAACGTCACCAGGTCGTTGCCGCGGTGCTCGCTCCACAGGAACGACAGGATCTGGCCCTTGTAGACGTCGTGCTCGCGCATCAGCCGCTCGATCTCGTCGCGGGTGCGCGTGGCGCTGCGCCGGTCCGGGGCCAGCACGACCACCTGGCACTGCGGCATGTGCTCCTGCGTCCCGCGCACCCCCAGGACCACCGGGATGCCCTCTGGGGAGCGGGAAAGCACCAGGCCGAGGGAGACCACCTCGGTGGTCTCGTCGGGGCCGGTCGCCGCGGTCGCGTAGTCGACGGCGCCCGGCTCGAAGCGCTCCCAGCCGCGGGCCGCGCTGGCCAGCATGTTGACGAGGTCGTTGTGCTCCCGGCCGTGCCCGGCGATCCCGAACCAGTCGGCCCGCGGGCTCTGGGCCGCCAGGTAGGCGTCCACGCCACGCTGCAGGTTGACGTGCTCCCAGGCGGGGAAGCGCTCGACCACGTTGACGATGTTCCTGAGCTCGCATCCCAGGTGCCCGGTGACCCGCGCCACCAGCTCGGGCCGCTCCCGTTCTTCGGCCAGCTGTTGATGGGCGTCCTTCAGAAGGTCGCTCAGAGCCTGCGCCAGCCCTTTGGCGGCAGTGAGGTCCATGTGCCCAACATTGGCAGACTTGATCCAGATTCGCGCGCGATATTTAGGTCCGTGGTGCCCGCTCTCCGGAGCAGGTCGCGGCACCGCCGGGGGGCGCCGGTCCGGCGCGCCCGGTGCTCCGCCGCGTCCACGCTTCGTGACCCGCCTGGGTGACCCTTGCCATCGGCCGGCCCACGCCATCACCTCGTGTACGGCCGGCCGGGGTCTCGGTGAAACGACCAGGTGGCATGAGTAAGCCGGGAAAGGCGAGGGCGGCGCCGGAATCCTATTTCCACCAGGACCGGCCTCGTTAAAGCAGCTCACGCATAATATGTCATGATTTATCAGATCATGTGCTCCGACAAGCGATAATGCTATTGACAGAGAAAAATGCGTATTTTAGACTACGTTGGCCTGATTATTAGGCTGATGTCATTTCTCACGGCAGGAGGAGTAGAATGGCGCCCGAGCTCATGCAGAGAACGACGACCGAAACCCCGGTTATGCTCACCCCCGAATTCGTGCAGAAGATGCTCACCGCCCGCCAGGCCGTACAGGTGGCGAAGTTCCGCACGACCTGCACCGACTGCGTACCGAATTACTGATTGAACGTCCATTCACCGCGAGGGCCGGCGCCGTGACCCCGGTGCCGGTGGCCGGTCATGAAGGCCGCCCTTGCTGAGCGACGCCGCACTGGTCCGCGAATGCGCCATGGCGTACGGGGGCGGTGTCCGACCGCATTCCACGCAGTCGCTCCATTCGGTGCCCGGGCGGATTCTGGACGAACTCGGCCGCTCAGGCCGGGGAGTCGTGATCCTCGCGGTGGACGGCCTGTCGTGGCGCGCCGCGTGCGAACGATGGAGGTCGGCCGACCTCGTCTGCCTGACGTCGACCTTCCCGAGCACCTCGGCGACGGCATGGATGACCGCCGTCACCGGCACGACGGTGACCGAGCACCTGGTCGTCGGCGCGGTCTACCGTTCCCCCGCCGGCGATGCCCTCGTCGACGTGATCAGAGGCGAGCCGCTGACCGGCCAGGTGCCCGCCGGCCGGTGTGACGCGCTCAGCGCGCGGCCCACCGTGTTCGAGGCCGCGGCGTCCCGCGCCCACCCCCTCGCCCTCGGCCGCGAGCTGGACACCCTGGGCGGATCCTGGGCGGCCGCGCTGCTGCGGGGAGCCCGGCGCGGCCAGATGACCGATCCGCGAGAACTGGCCGCCCAGGCGGGCGACCCGGAGGAACTCGTCGCGGCCGTGGCCCGCGACGTCGAAGGCGCGCTCGTGGGCCACCGGCAGGACCGGCCGCTCCTTCTGTGGATCTACGTCAACCTCGACGATCACGTGCATCGTCACGGGTACGACCCCCGGGCGATGCGCGCGGTCGAGCTGCTGGAACGGCACGCGCTGTCCTGGGCCGGGCGCGGATGGACCGTGCTGGCCCATTCCGACCACGGCCAGGTGCCGTGCGCCCCCGATCCCGAGCTGGAGGCGGCCTGGGCGCGGGTGGAGGTCCCCGCGCTGTGCAGGCTTCCGGGCGGCGGCGCCGGGCGGGTGCGCTGGCTCTATCCGCGCCAGGGACGGGCGACCGAGGTGGCCGAGCGGCTCGGCACCGCCCTGGCCGGCCATGCCCTGGTGATCCCCGCCGACGAGCTGCCCGGCCTCGGCCTGCTGAGGCTCACCCCCGCCGTGCGCGAGCGGATCGGGGGCGTGGTGGCCATGGCCACCTCGCCCCGGTTCCCCGCGCCCGTGCGCGGCATGGCCTTCGAGCACGGGGCGCTCTCCCCGGGGGAGATGCTCGTGCCGCTGGCGACCTGGTCCTGAGGCGGTCAGCGGGCCACCGCGGTCTCCTTGCGCCGCGAGGCGAGAACGAAGACCGCCACGGCCGTGAACGCCACCGCGCTGAAGGCGTAGACGAACCGGAACGGCACGAACTGGATGACGAACGATCCCACGGCCAGCGACGACACGAACGGTATGTCGATCAACGCGTCCATCGCCGTCAGCGCCCGCCCCTGCAGCTCTCCCTCGGTACGGCGCTGCACGAGGGTGGTGGTGGCGACCATGAACACCGGGATCGACACGCCCACGAGCACGCCGGCGAGGCACATCCCCACCACGCTGGTCGGGATCACCAGGGCCAGTCCCGCGGCGCTGAAGGCGAACCCGATGGCCGCCGTGCGCTGCTCGCCGTACCGCCTGATCAGCCGGCCCGTGATCAGCCCTCCGGCGATCGACCCGGCGCCCTGGAACGCGGCGATCACGCCGATGAACGCCGTGGGCCGGTGCAGGCCCTCGTCCACGGCGGCGAACATGGCGGTGTTGATGAGGCCGGCGGCGCCCAGGGCGAGGCCGACCGCGACGACCGCGCCGCGCAGTTCCTGATGGGTCACCAGGTGCCGCACGCCGGCCATCAGCTCGGCCTTCAGCAGGCGCGGTGCCCTCTCCCGGGAGCGCGTGAGGTCGGGGGTGCCTCTCAGCAGGAGCAGTACCACGACCGACACCGCGAACGTGGCGGCGTCCAGGACGGCGACCGCGCCCAGCCCGGTGGCCACGAAGACGCCCGTGCCCAGCAGCGGGCCGATGATCCGCAGACCCTGGCTGAGCGAGCCGAACAGGCCGTTGGCGTCGCCGAGCATCTCCGCGGGGACCATGGAGTGCACCAGACCGCCCCGGGCCGCGTTGAAGATCTGGTTGGACAGGCCGTAGCCGAACGTGACGGCGAACACGATCCACAGGTCGCCCTGGTCCTGCACCAGAAGCAGGGACAGCACCAGCAAGGCCGCGATCACGTCGTTCACGATGAGCGTCGCCCGCCGGGGGAACCGGTCGACCAGCAGCCCGGTCACCGGGGCGAGCAGCGACGGCAGCGACAGCAGCACGAACGTCACGCCGGCCAGGGAGTCGGAGCCGGTCAGCTCCTTCACCCAGATGGCCAGCACGACCAGAAGCGCCCGGTCGCCGAACATGTTGACCGCCTGGCCGAAGAAGAGCAGGACGAACCGGGGGTCACGCATGAGGCGGCGCATCGTCACCTCTGTCCGTAGTCGCCGACTCCCTTGCCCACCCGGCCTCTACGAGCACGTCGAGGAACCCCCGGGCGAAGTCCGGGTCCACGGGGATCCCCGAGGTGAGCTCCGCGTACCGGGCCACGGCCCGGTGGTCCCGCGTGCCGTCGATGCCGTGCGCCAGCGCGAGCATGAGCGCGTAGCCGCGCGACCGGTCCTCGGCCAGCCGCGCGTCGATCCACTCCCTGCCCGGTGGACGTGCGGCCTCGGCGAGGCCGCGCAGGTTGAAGGGCCCCGGCCAGGTACGGCACACCACCGCCGGCGTGCCGGCGGGTTCCGGTGGCGGGCCGGGGAGCAGGCCGCCGATGTGGGCGGAGAGGTCCTCGATCCATCGGCCGGCCTCGGGCCGGCCCCGGTCCCCGCACAGCTCGTCGATCCACGCGAGCGCCGCGAGTGCCACGTGCGTGCGGTGCCGTAGCAGCTCACGGGGGTGGGCCGGAGTGCCGGTGGCATCCTGGCCCGGAAGGCATTCGAGGAGCCGTGCCGCCGCCCACCGGGTCGCGATCCGCTCCAGTTCGGGGCGGTCGGCGGCGGTCGCGGCGCTGAGCACCGCGGCGGTCGCGCCGGCGATCGTCGCGGTACGTCTCAGCTCGCCGGGGTCCACCTTGTCCAGGGTGTCGGCCGAGCTGTGGTTGAAGCGGTCCGGCCAGTGGCCGAGCGTGACGGTGGGGCAGCCGACCGACCGGTCCACCAGCAGGCTGTGGTCGGACGCGCCGACGAAAGGGGTGGCCCGCCAGGCCCAGGTGTCGCAGGCCACGGCGCCGGTGTAGGAGCGGGCGGCCTGGGGGATCAGCGCGACGACGTGCTCGGCCAGCGCGCTGACGAAGCCGGGCAGGTGGTCCGGCCCGCGTTCGACGATGAGCGGGCCGCCGCACAGCCGCTGGTCCTCGCCGGCCATGTCCAGGTTGACCGCGGCGATCGGCGGCGCGGACGCGACGTCGTGGAGGTAGGCGGCCATCCCGGTGAACTCCGGGCCCCACACGAAGCGGATGCCCCGGCGCCGGCGGGTGCCGGAGAGCACGCCGGCCGTCCCGAGCAGCGCGGCCACACCGGAGGCGTTGTCGTTCGCGCTCGGCCGCGGATGGCACAGATGCGCGCACAGCAGCGTCTCGGCCTCCTCCTCGCCGGGCAGCACTGCGGTCACCACGGGCATGGGCGCCGACTCCCGCGCGGTGACCGTGACGTGGGCGTGCCCGCGCGCGAGCAGGTCCGCCAGTTGCCCGTGCCCGACGGCGAACGCGAACAGCGGGGTGCCCGCGCGCAGTTCGACCCGCCCGATCCCACCCTCCGCGGAGACCTGGTCGGTCACCACCCCGAGCGCGCCGTGCCGTTCGGCCAGCGCCAGCGCCCGGGGCAGCGGAAGCAGGGGATCGTCGTGCACGGCCAGCGCGCCGCGCAGCGGCGCGGGGTCCGCGGCACTGATGCGGACGACGGGCATGTCCACCCCCGCCGGGCCGGTGGGCGCCGAGTGGGCGGCGAGGGTGAACGGCTGCGCCGGGTAGGCGGCCAAGGTGAAGGGCCGGGCCGGGTGGGCCGCCACGCTCGACAGCTCGCCGCGGATCGGCGTCCACGAGGAGGGGGCACGGAACGTCCACCACCGGCGGTTCCCGTCGGCGGGGAACCGCAGCAGGCGCACGTCGGCCAGACCGGCCTTCTCGGCACGGTCGGCGACGTACTCGGCCGCCGCCATGATCCCGTCCGAGGCCTGGTAGCGGTCGAACTCGCACAGCGCGGCGACGTCGGCCATGGCCGACGCGGTGTCGAAGGACGAATGCAGGTGCTCGGCGACGGCTTTGACGCTCACCGGCGGACCACGGCCAGGAAGGCGTCCCGGCGAGCGGGCGACAGCGGCACGCTGACCCTGGTGAGCGGGTCGCCCGAGATGGGGCGCAGGGGCTTGCCGAGGATGCCCGGCGGGCTCTCACCCTCGACCGTCACCCAGGGCAGGGCCGGATGCCCCGGCTCCACCGTCCGGCCGAGGTGGCGCAGTCCCTCGACAAGCTCGGGCTTGGCCACCGTCAGGGCCGCACGGAGCGGTTCCAGCACGTCGCCCCGGTCGAGCAGGCGCAGCGCCACGTCCAGCGACAGCGCCGAGACCGCAAGCGGCGCCGCGACCCGGCGCAGCGCGGGGCCGACGTCGCCGGAGGCGACGGCGAAACCGGCGCGCAGGCCGCCGCAGCAGTAGCCCTTGGACACGCCGCGCAGCACGACCAGGCCGGGGATCCGCGAGGTGAGCGGCACCGCGCTGGCGGCCGGCCCCGCGTACGCGGCGCACGCCTCGTCCAGCACCAGCACGCCGCCCGCCTGGTGGACCGCCTCGGCGAGCGCGCGGACCCGGTCCAGCGGCAGCAGGTCGCCGCGGACGCCGGGGCGCTCGACGAGCACCAGTGCGGGCCGCACGGCCGCGACCAGCTCCGGCGCGCGGTCGTCGGCGGGGTCGAAGACACGCAGGGTCGCGCCGAGCCGTGCGGCCCATCCGGGAAGGTCGGGGTGGGCGTACGGCGTGCACATCAGCGTCCCGGGGGCCGCCAGCGCGCTCAGGGCGTGCAGCAGGCCGGTGGTCCCCGCGCCGGCGGTGACCCGGTCAGGGGTGATCTCGGTGCCGAAGTGCCGGCCGAGCACCGGTGCGGAGCGGGCGCCCCCGTACGGGTCGGTCACCGCGTAGTCCCTGGCGAGGTCGGCGATCTCGCGCTCCGACGCGGCGACCTCCGCCCAGACCTCGTCGATGGCGGCGCGCGCGAACTCGACCTCGTCGGGGGCCCAGCGCAGGTCCACGGAACCGGGGGAGGGCGTCGCGCGCGCGTAGTCCAGCACGGCGGGCTCGGGTGCGGCCACGGCGCGGGCGACGAACTGGACGTACCGCGTGTCGGCCCGTACCCGCGACCCGATGGTGAAGTCGGCCTCGGCGCGGAGGCTCTCGTATCCGGCCTGGCGGAGCATGGCCGCCACCTCGGGCGGCTGGTACAGGCGCACGTCGTCGCGGAGGCCGGTGACGGTGCCGTCGGGGCGGGTGACGCGCAGTTCCCCCTGGCTGCGGCCCGCCACCGGGTCGTAGGAGCGCAGGAAGTCGAAGACGGTGCCCTCGGCCTCGAACCGCGCCGTGGGCTCGTACCTGCCGAGGATCGCGCCGACGTTGGAGTGGTCGAGGATCAGCACCCCCTGGGGGGCGAGCCGGTCGCGCACCCGGCGCAGGAACCTGAGCTGCTCCTCGTCCCTGCCCCAGCCGAAGGCCTGCAGGCAGATCGCCGCGTCCGCCTCGGGCAGTTCCACCCGCGCGAGCAGGTCGGCCAGGATCAGATCGAGCGGGACGGCCGCTCGCCGGGCGGCGTCCGCGGCCTGGTCGAGCGCCCACCGGCAGACGTCGACGCCGACCACCTGGAAGCCGTGCTCGGCCAGGGGGACCGCGTGCCGCCCGACGCCGCAGCCGAGATCCAGCACCCGCCGTCCAGGCGCGTGCTCCTGGAGCGTCTTGACCAGGTAGGCGACCTCGCCCGCCGTGCGCTCCGCGTTGTACTCGTGACGGGCGAAGCTCCAGTAGTCGGCGGTGAAGTAGTCGGCGTACCAGCCGGTCACGAGAATTCCTGGCGGCCGAAGAAGTCGCACACGTCGCAGAGGTCGGCCGGGTTGGGCACTCCCTCCTGGAGGATGTAGACGCCGTCGCACATCCGGCACGTCTGCTCCACCAGCGGGAACATGTAGCGCTGCATGTTCGTGAACGCCTCGAACAGGTAGTAGTCGATGCCCGGCCACAGGCCGTAGAGATGGTCGGCCATCGCGTAGGCCATCGATCTCTCCTGCGGGCCGGTGGTGAACCGTCCCGGAGCGCCCTGGCGGTTCAGCTCGGGCGCCACGAGCTCCAGATAGAGCATGAGCTCCTTCTTGGTGACCCGGTAGAGCGGGAAGACGTAGCGCAGGCCGCCGATCTCCCTGACCGGGATGCCGCCCATGCGGAATCCGCTCGTCAGCCACGTGACCATGCTGGCCACCAGGTCGTCGGCGTTGAACCCGAACGCGACGGTGCCCGCGCCGATCTCCCTGGCGTGGTTCTCCAGCATGCGCCGCAGCACCTGGTGCCCGACGACCATGTTGAGGTGGCGCATCTCGCCGGAGACCACGCTGTTCATGGCCTCGACGAACGGCTTGCGGAGCTTGAAGACACGCTCGATGTCGGAGGCGTCGACGATGACCTGCTCGATGCCGAGCCCGGCCGCCGAGGCGCGGGCCGCGGCGAACGTCGCCGGCTCCTCCCAGTCCGGCAGCCCGGTGATCGTCACCGAGGTCATGGCGAACTTCGGCAGCCGGTGGCCGACGCGTTCGAGCAGCTTGAGGAACGCGACGCTGTCCCTGCCGCCGGACAGCCCGATCACCACCGAGTCGCCCGCGCGCAGCACGTCGTGCGCGGTGATGCTCTGGGCGAAGGTCTCCTCGACGTAGCGGACGAAGCCGTCCGCGTCGAACTGCTCGACCCGCTGCTCCAGCTGCCCGGCGGTGTCGAACAGCACCGACTTGGCGTAGATGGGGTCGGCGGTGCCGTAGACCGTGCGCGCGGGCCGCCGGGTCACGTCCAAGTCGTAGTGGCGCACCTGGCGGATCTCGATGACGTCGTCGGCGCCGACGGTCGTCGTCTCCTCAGGAACGATTCTCCCGTTACAGGTCGTGAGCACGGCGTTCACCGGAATGCCGTGCATCGTCAGGACCTCTGTCAACGGCCGGCCGGGAGTGGCGGCCAAAGTCTCCGAACCCCCGACTTTGTTGTGGAAGACGACATGGGCCACCACTTTCCTCCCTCGCTACGGCGACGGCGTCCGCTTAGTATGGGGTCATTTGCGGCATTCGCGTCAAGCGTTGCAAGCCTGCGGCTGACAGCCTTGTGAACCCTGGATAGGTGTGCCTTGAGCGTGTCATTGACAGTCGAAGTCCATAAGTCGGCCGATGCGGTTGACGCACCCGAATGGGATGATGTTGTATCGAGGTCAGGCGCGCCGATCTTTTATCGGTCCGGCTATTTACGTGCTTATGAGCATTTTCCGCTCACCGATGTCGAGGCCTTCTTCTATTTCGTCGTGCGCGACCGCGGACGCGCCGTCACGGTGCTGCCGGTCTCCCTGCTGCGCGGGCTCGATCCGCTCGGCCAGCTCCGCACCCGCTATCCCTTGTCGGGCGACGAGCGGGGCCTGATCAGCCACGTCTGGCACTGCTACGATGCCTGGCTCCCCGGGCGGGACCACACCGCGGTGATCGTCGAGGCGATGCGGTCCCTCGCCGCCGAGCTCGGCGCCGCCTGGTACGGCTTCGTCAACGTGCCGCACGGCTCCCCGCTGCGCGACGGCCTGGTGGCCGCGGGCTTCCCCGCCCGGCACATCGAGGACCGCTTCGTCGCCGACCTGCGCGGCATGGCGGGGGTGGCGGACTACATCGCCACCGCCGGCCGCCGGGGTAGGGCCAACCTGCGCCGCAACGGCCGCCGGGCGTACGAGACAGGGGTGACGACAAGCGTCGCCGACGTGGCGCGGAGCGACCTGACGGAGATCGCCCGGCTCTGCGCGGTCACGGCCGACCGGCACGGAACCGGCTCCTTCTACCCGCACGAGCTGTTCGCGGGGTTCGTCACCGAGATCGGCCAGGGGGCCTGCGTCATCGAGGTCCGCGAGGGCCGCCGGCTGGTGGGCGCGGCGATCTGCCTGCGCGACGAGACGCGCTTCCACGCCTGGGCCTGCGGGGTCGACTACGCCGTCGGCGGCAACTACAGCCCCTACCCCATCCTCTACACCGCGACGGTGGAGCAGGCGCTGCGCGAGGGCCGTTCCACGCTGGAGGGCGGGCGCGGCAACCACGTCTTCAAAGTGCGGCACGGGCTCACGCCGCTCGCGCTGGACGCCTGCCTGCTCCCGGTCTGATGCGGCGCTTCGCCGCCGTGGCCGGCCGCCCACCGGACTGGCGGGACCTGGCGGCGGGCGGGCCGATGTTCGCCACCGAGCTGTGGCTGGACGCGATGCGCGGCCGGATACCCGGCGCCGACTTCACCTTCGTGCTCCGCGAGCCGGGCAAGACGGTCCTCGCGCTCTACGGCACCGTGCTGGCGGGGGCGGAGAGGAACGAGGTCTTCGGGCTGCCGTACATCCTCACCGGAGACGCCCGCGACCTCCCGCTCGCCGAGGACTCTCTCGCGGCCCGCGCCTCATGGCGGGTGCCGCCCCCGGAGAGCTGGTATCCCCATCTGGTCGTGATGCTGCCCGGCTACGAATGCCACCCGATCGGCCCGCTGGCGGGCGACCCGGACGCGCTGTCGGAGCTGACCGGCGCCGTGGTCGCCTGGGCACGCGACCAGGGCCTGCGCCTGGTCGCGTTCCTCTACACCCCGCCGAGCACGGCCGCGCTGCAGGAGGCGCTGGCCTCACGAGGATTCTCCAGGATCCCGCTGGCCTATACCTGCGAGCTCGCGCTGACCGGTGAGGGGTTCGACGACTACCTCGCGGCGCTGCCGCGCAAGCGGCGCACCGAGGCGCGCCGGGAGCTGCGCCGGCTCACCCAGGCGGGCGTGGTGGTGCGGGCCGTCCGGGTGACCCGCGTCCCCGAGGACGTGGTGGGGCTCAAGTGCGGGCACTCGGCCAAGTACAACGGCGTCCCGGCGGACCGCGCCAAGGTGCGCGCCCGCCTGGAGGGACTGTGCGCCGAGTCCGGGCTGCTGGTCCGCGCCGAGCTGGAGGGGACGCTGGTCGGCTACGGGCTGTTCATCGAGCACGCCGGCGTGTGGTACTGCGTGAGCACCGCCATGGACTACGGCCGCCACCAGGCACGCCACGCCTACTTCGCGACCGTCTTCTACGAGCCGGTACGGCTCGCCTACTCGGCCGGCGTGCGGCGGCTGCACTACGGTCAGGGCAGCTGGCGGGCCAAGCTCTCCAGGGGATGCCGGGCGGTCGAGCTGCCGGGATGGGTGCTCGCGCTGGACCCGCGGCTCGCGCCGGTGGTGGCCGACAGCGCGCGGACCACCGTCCTCGCCCCCTGACCGCTCACGACCGGCGCAGCGGTTCGAAGATCGTCGAGGTCTGCAGGACCACGTGCTCCCACCGGTCGAGGGTGAGGCCGTAGACGGCCAGCTGCGCCGCCGCCCGTCTGAGGTCGGGCCGCGGGTGCCCGGGCAGGAACTCGCAGGCGAGCAACTCCGCCAGGGGATGGGCGGCTCCGCCCGGGAGCAGCGCCGCCAGCTCCGCCCCCGCGCCGGCGCGCGGTTCGGCGACCAGCCCCGGCGCCAGCTTGCGGCCCTCGGCGGTGAGCTCGTTCCACACGGCCGCGACGAGCTTGGACCGCAGCCCCACGAGCACGTCGTCGTACTCCCTGGTCTCCTTGGGGATGCCCGCCTCCAGCAGGGCCACGACGTCGCGCAGCTCGCTCTGCCCCCCGGTCAGCGGCCTGCCCAGATCGGGTCCGAAGAACACCGTCGCCTCGTGCGCGGAGTCCTCGGGTGTGTCGGCGGTGTGCACGATGTCGAGCATCACGTTGATGCCGCGCAGGTCGCGGCGGATCGTCCCCGGAGCGGCCTCGGCGGGATCGCTGGCGCCCTTCAGCGCACGCAGGCGCTTGTGGCCGGTGCCCGGCGCGGTATCGGCGCGCCTGTCCTCTACCAGCAGGGCGAGGGTGGGTCCGAGATCGAACACCAGGTCGACCTGCCGGTAGAAGTAGGCCTTCCATACGGAAGAGATGTTGCGTTCTTGCCAGGCGTCCTGGTTGGGCGGCCGGTGCCACAGCACCTCGTACCGCACCGGAGTGAACCCGTGCTCGTCGAGCATGTCCAGGACGGGGGAGCACAGGTGACGTTCAAGCGCGTCAGGCGGCAGGAGGACCAGGATGGTTCGCTGCCAGTCGATCGCTGTCACCCATCACTCCTTAGCATCAGCGGGCTCAGCCCTTGGAGGGCCTGGAAACACGGGGCCGGCGTGCCGCTCGGCGGTGACGGTCCATGTCAGCCCTTCTTCGGCTTACGAACTTTCGGGCGCCGTAGTGCTAGGAGCATGCGGTCCATAGTCACCCCTTCTTCGGTTCGCGAATTCTCGGGCGCCGCGGCGCGGCGCTGCTGCGGTTCTCGATCACCCCTTCTTCGGCTTGCGGATCTTTGGACGGCGGAGTGTCTGCATGGTCAACTCCTCTTCGGCTTGGCGATCTTGGGACGGCGTAATGCGTGGTGCCTGCGGTCCATGATCAGCCCTTCTTCGGCTTGGCGATCTTCGGGCGGCGTAGAGACTTGGCGTGGCGGTCCATGGTCACCCCTGTTTCGGATCGTTGGAGTATGACAATTCGGTCCACTCCTCGCGATTTACCCGTATTTACGAGTTTTCGGGGCAAGGAAATGATTAGTCAATACCAGCGACCGTGATTATCAAGGGATCGATGGCCATTCGCAGGCAACCGAGCACATCGTCGGCGGTGACCGCGCGGATCGCCTCGATGTGGTCGCCGAGCGTCCAGGAGGGATGGGCCGGGATCAGCCCGTAACGGCCGTAGAACAACGCCTCCTCCAGTGACTGCTCGGTCTCCAGCTGGAGCAGGCCCGCCGTGCGCCGGGTGGCCAGCTCCACCTCCCCGGCCGTCCAGCCGTCCTCGGCCCGCTGGGCCAGCAGCGTCGTGGCCGTCTCCACCACCTCCTCGACATGTTCCGGCGCGGTGGCGACGAACGCCCGCCACACCCCGGTGTCGTGATAGGCGTTGGTGAACCCCCACATGTCGTACGCCAGGCCACGGCGGTTCCTGATCTCCTCGAACAGCAGCGCCGAGCTGGCTCCGGCCACCAGGTCCATGAGGACCTGCCACGCCGGGAGCAGGTGGTGGCCGTAGGGCACGGCCGGTCCGCCCAGCACCACCCCGGCCGAGTCGTTGTTCAGCGCGAGGCCGCGCCGCCCGCCATGGATCCGTGGCAGGCCCTGGTCCGGGCGGGGGGCCGACAAGGAGGGCACGGCGTTCAGCGGCCCGCGTTCCAGGACCTTCAGCACCGCGTCAGGGGTCACGTCACCGCAGACGACCACGCCGACCGACCCCGCGCGCACCCACTTCGCGTGGTAGGCGCGCAGGTCGTCCAGGTCCACCCGGCCGACGCTCTCGGCGGTCCCGCCGACGGCCCGGCCGAGGGGATGGCCGGCGAAGGCGACGTCGTAGAAGACGTCGTGCACCACGTCGAACGGATCGCCCGCGGCCAGCCGCAGCTCCTCCTGCACGACCTTGCGCTCCGCCTCCAGGACCTCCTCGGTGAGCCGCGGCTCGGCCAGGGCGTGGGCCAGGATCTCCAGCGCGCTCAGCGACTCCGGCGCGGGCACGCGCGCGTACAGCGCGAGGTGGTCGCGGCTGGTGATGGCGTTGGCCTCGCCGCCGAGGGCCTCCAGCAGGTCGGTCGGGCGGCCGGAACCGCCGAGCGGCGCCTGCATCAGGATGTGCTCCAGCAGGTGGGTGCCGCCCGCCACCTCCGCCGATTCGTACCGTGACCCGGTCAGCAGCCACAGGGTCACCGTCGTCGCGGTCGCCCCCGGTCGCGGCAGGGTCCAGACCGGGATGCCGTTGGCGAGCGCCGCCCGCGCCGGTGCCCTCATTCGCCCGCCCTCGTGGTCTCGCCGATGCCGCCCGTGGCCCTGGCCCCCTCCAGCGCCGACTCGTCGACCTCCTCGCCGTGCACCAGCACGAAGCCGCCCACCGGCGTGTCGGCCCACAGCGTGCCCCCGCGCTCGCGCAGCGTGGCGCGCTCGGCGTGGTGGTCGCCCTCGACGGGCAGGGCGAACAGCAGCAGGCCCGCGTCCAGCGCCGCCCGCGTGTCGAGCCTCCGCTCGGCCAGGCCCCAGACCCGCCGGGCCAGCGCGCCCGACCCGCCGTCCATCATGCGGTTCTGCAGGCTGGTCAGGGCGAGGTTGAGCGGTCGCCGCAGTCCGGAGGCCGCCCTCACGCGGCGGCGCGCCTGGCCGGCCCGGGTCAGGAGCCGCAGGTCGCCGGGAAGGGCAGGGACGGCCGGCCCGGTCGCCTCGAGCAACGACGCCAGTTCCGCGTATTCGGGCCAGAGGGCCAGTTCGTGGACCGCGAGCGCGCACGCCTTCAACGCGGGGAGAGGGGCGTCGCCCAGCAGGACCGCGGCGTCGACGAGGTCACGGGCCCGGTACGGCTGCTCGAACCGCTCGAACAGCAGCGCGACCAGGTTCTTGGCGATGGGATCCGCGCAGGCCTCGGGAAGGTCACGCCGGGCCGGGACGCCGACACGGTCGCCGAGCAGCGCCAACGTGCCAAGCTCGACCCCGTACGGCAGGGCGTAAGGATCATCCGGAAGCCTGCGCAGGCTGACGATGAAGTGCAGGTCCTCCTCGAACCGCAGGAACGTCGCGCTGTGCACCGACCAGCCGTCGTCGCGCAGCCAGGAGACGATCCGCCAGAGGCGCTCCTCCTCGGGAACCCAGTAGTCCAGGTCGTTCATGTAGCGCAGCAAGGGCGGGGGATAGCGGCCGGCGACCTCCAGGCCCTTGAACGCGACCGGGTTCTCCCAGGCCGCCCCCAGCCGCTCCCGCAGGTCCCGGTAGAAGTCCATTCGCGTGCGCTGCTGGCCCAGCTCGTGGGAGAGGGCGGGACCCAGGTCACGTCCGTCCCGATCCCAGGCGCTCAGCAGGGTGGCGAGGAACGACGGTTGCTCGCGGCGGGTCACGTAGAGCAGCTCACCGGGCGTCTCCATCTCCTGGCCCGTCACCGTGGCGAGCACGTCCTCAAGATGGCCCGATGTCAGCTCGATCACCTGGTTCCGCCCCTTCGGCGTGCGTCGACGAGGTGTCAAGGGAACTTCTGCCGACTCTGACAGATCACAATGTTCCCGACAAGACGCCCATTCGCCATCCGCGGAGTCATGAGCCCGGTCTTGGGCGCCTGCCCGGCGGCGGTGAGCCCGCGGCCGGGCAGGCGGGGTCCTACGGCAGCTCGAAGTCCTCGGTGAGGGCGGCGCCGCGGTGTGGCTTGTACAGGTCGTAACCTCGGGGGTTGCACTGGAGGCCACCGTTGATGCAGTGGGTCACCAGGGCGTTGAGGATGGCCGGATTGTCCCAGGCGTTGAAGAAGTCGTAGTGCCAGGTGTAGCCGCGGCCGCTGGCCAGCCGTGCCTGCGACAGGTCACCGCTCGCCGGGAATGCGATCTTGAACTCCAGCATCGGCACGGGCACCGGGTGGCCGGCCGGGCAGTAGCCGTGGTCGGGGTAGGCCATGTGACCCTTGTGGTCGGGGCTGTCGAGGTTGACCCCGTCCCAGCAGCTCGGCGCCTGGAAGCGGACGTTCACCTGTGTGCCCGCGGGGCAGGAGGTGGGGATGTCCCAGACCTTGGAGATGTTCCCGCACTCGAAGCCCTCGACCGCGCCGGGGGAGTCGCGGAACTGCGCCAGCGTCGAGGTCGGGCTGCCGACGACGAAGCGCAGACCCTGCGGGAAGTTCCGCACTCTCCAGTACTCCAGGATGCCGGACTTGTAGTAGATGACCTGGTGCCCCGTCGGCTGGATCAGCTGGTCGCCCTTGTAGAAGCTCGGGAACCAGTAGGCGGACCTGTCGTGCGGGTTGGTGCACGATGTGGCGCCGGCCAGAAGCGACGCCGGGGTGCTGCTCGCGTTGGTCGTCCTGTTGCCGACGAAGGTGTGCATGTGCGAGGCGCCGGGCAGGCCGGGGTAGACGATCGGGTCGTCCGGCCGGTTCTGCGTGAACGAGCAGTTGGCCTGGAACTCGTGGTGGGTCACCTCATCGGTGAACGTGGGGCTCGGGACGGGGGTGGAGCCGGAGCCGCCCGTGCCGTACACCTTGAACTCCCAAAGCGAGTAGCCGTATCCGGTGTTGCGGGCGGTGCCGTACATCCGCACGTAGCGGCCGCTGCCGGACACGTTGAGGCTCTGGTCGCCCCCGGTGCCGGTCGTGGTCGAGTAGACGTCGGCCCACGACGTGCCGGTGGCGGAGGTCTGGATCTTGAAGGCGGTGCCGTAGGCGCCTTCCCAGCGCAGCTCGACACGGGAGATCGTCGCGGTGGCGCCGAGGTCGACCTGGATCCACTGCGGGTCGCTGTACGCGCTGGCCCAGCGGGTGCCGTTGTTGCCGTCGAAGGCGGCGCCGGCGCCGTATCCGCCTCCTTCGACGGATGAGGCGCTGGCGGGCCTGCCCTGCGACAGCAGGGCGTCGGCGGCGACGGCGGGGGAGATGATCGCCAGACCGGTCGCGACCAGCGCGACCAGCATGGCGGTGACCAGTCCCAGGCGGAACCGGCCCGGACTTCGGGAAGGGTGCACGGCCTCTCCTTCGAGTGGGGGGTGCCCTGCCGTGGGGACGACAGGTGGGAGAGCGCTCTCCAAGAAGAGTGACCGCCGATGACAGCGGCTGTCAATACAAGGGGCACCACCAATCCGAAACCTGCTGTTCACGGCACGGAAACGGGATGACCCGCCCCTCACTCGCCGCGCGGCGGCCTGCGAACAGGTTCGGCCTGCCGGGGAGCGGCTCCCGCCGGGGACGCGGCCACCCGTGCGAGGTTTCGCGGAGTGAGCAGGGCATTTCAGATCAGCCGGGGGAGAACGACCTGGTGGGGGCATGTTCTTCCTGGAGAGCGCTCTCCATCCTGTGGTGGCGGACATGGCGCGGCCCGCCCCGCCACTCGGGCGGGACGGGCCGGTGGGAGGTTCAGGCCGCTACGGGGTGGCCTTGTCGGGACGCTCGGAGATGCGCACGGCGTTGACGATCGGTACGCCGACCCGCTCGGCGAACCGCACGTTGAGCTGGCCGTCGGTGACCTTCACCGTGTACTGCCGGGTGACGGCGGTGTAGGTGCCGGACTCCAGGGCCAGGTCGAGCGCGGGGATCGCGAGCTGACCCTCGACGATGACGTCGAAGACCCTCCGGCCCTCGCGCATGTCACGCGTCTCGGCGAAGCCCAGCTCGACGGTGTAGGTGCCGTTGGGCACCTGGTCGAACCGGTACTCCAGCATCGACTCGCGGGCACGCTTGAACAGCTCCTGCTCCGTGGTGCCCTTGATCGTCTTGCTCGCCGTGTGCGTCCTGGTGTTGCTTCCCACGTACCCGTGGCCGCCGGCGCTGTACTTGCGGTCGGCGGTCCAGCGGTCGCCGGCGGCGTCCACGAGGTCCTTGGTGCCGCCCACCTCGACGGCCACCTGATGCTTGGGCACCACGACGGTCACGACGATCTCGATCAGCGGGTTACGGCCGCTCGCCGAGCGCACCAGCAGCTTGCCGGTGCGAACGGTGCCCGGCTGGACACCGGCGCTGGAGGCGGTGACCTTCAGCGTCACCGACGTGCCCGTACCGAGCTGACCGGCCGCGGGCGTCACGCCCAGCCACCCCTGCGCGGGATCGGTCACGACGGTGTAGGCCGTGGCCACCCCCAGGTTGGACAGCTCGACCGTGCCGGTCCGGGTGGACTCGGCCGGCATCACCAGGGTCAGCTCGCCGGCCGAGGCCGTCACCCGGCCGGTGGCCAGGGCGGTGTCGACCCGGGTCACGGCTCCGGCGGTGATGGTGACCTCCTGGGTGAAGGTCCCGTAGTTCTCCTTGGAGACCTCCACCTGGTAGTCGCCCACCAGGATCTGGCCGAGGAACGTGCCGTTCTGCCCGGTGGTGAAGCTCGCCACGTCGCCCACCTTGACGGTCGCGCCCGCCAGCGGCCGGCCGTCGTTGGCGTCGGTGACGGTGCCGGTGAGCAACCCGTGCCGGCTCGCGGAGAAGGTCAGGCTCTGACCGTCGGTGAGCGCGGCGCTGTTGGCGGAGTACTGCAGGGCGTCGGTGCCGCCCGGGTTCTCGATGCCGATCGTGGCGCTGGTACCCGAGGCGCGCTCGTTGACGATGCCGCGGTAGCGGTACCCGATCGAGCCGTCCTCGCCCAGCAGGGCCGAGAACGAGATGCGCTGGGCGGCGTCGGAGTAGAACCGGGCCTGACGCCATTCGATGACGAACGTACGCTTCGGCGCGGTTCCGATGGTGGCGGTGTAGACCCCCGCCTGGTCGTCCAGCACCAGGTCGTCCCAGTACGGGTAGAGCGCCGCGTTGGGCGTGGAGGTGGAGGGCAGGGTTCCGTTGCCCGCCGTGGTGTTGCTCGCGGTGAAGCTCAGCAGCCCGTTGCTGCTGATCCAGCCGCCGGTGTAGCCGGCGCCGTAGAAGGGGAAGGTGAACGGGAGCGTGACCGGCGCGGCCACGTCGTCGCCCGTGAGCGGGTGCTTCTCGGTGCCCGCGACGTACGCCTCGGAGGCGCTCGCGCAGGTGTAGCCGAAGGTGTCGGCGCGCCGCGGCAGGTCGATGTCCTTGGCCAGGTCGCCGCTCACCGTGATCGGCACGGTCAGGCCGCCCGCGCACCGGGAGACCGGAGTGACCTTCAGCTCGTAGGCGCCGTGCGGCAGCGTGAGCCGGTACCGCCCGGCGGCGTCGGTCACCGCGCTGATCGGGGTGCCGACCGCGGTCACCGTGGCTCCCGCCTCCGGCGCGCCCGCGGCGGTGACCGTGCCCGACACCGTGCCCGAGGGTAGCGGCGTCAGCGGTACGTCCCTGGTGACCGTCTCGTCGGCCACGACGGTGACGGTGGCGGTGGCGTCGTCGTACCCGAACTTCTTCACGGTGAGCCGGTAGTCGCCCACGAGCAGGCGTGGCAGCGTGTAGGTCCCGTCCTGCGCGGTGGTGACCGTGCGGCTCAGCGGCCCGGTGACGGTGAGGGTGGCGCCGGCCACCGGCGAGCCGCCCGAGGAGACGGTGCCCGCGAGCGCGCCGAGCGCCCCCACCGGGGCGGCCCGGACCGCCGCGAACGCGTCGAGCCGGCCCTCGCCCCAGATGTTGTTGTCCGTGGCGGTGCCGCCACAGCGTGTGTCGTCGACGTCGATCGCGGTCCGGTCGAGCAGTTCCCTCGTGGCGGCGATGTCGCCCTGCAGTGCGGGGGAGGCCGACCACATCAGCGCCACGGTGGCCGCCAGGTGCGGGCTGGCCATCGAGGTGCCGGAGAAGCTGTCGTAGCCGCCGGGTATGGAGGAGCGCACGTCCACGCCGGGCGCCGCGAGGTTGGGCTTGATCTCGCCGTTCTCGCCGGAACCGCGGGTGGAGAAGCTCGCGATCGCGTTGGCGGCGTCGAACGCGCCGGCGCTGTAGCTGGAGATGTACTGGCCGGGGGAGCCGCTGGAGTTGCATCCCGCGCCCGTCAGGTTGCCGTTGGCGAAGGCGGGGAAGATGCCCGCCGCGACCCACGCCTCGACGATCTCCTTGTAGAAGGGGTCGAAGCCGCTGCCGCCCCAGGAGTTGTTGACGATGTCCGGCGCCAGGTCGGGGCGGGGGTTGCGGCCGTCGAGGTCGGTGGGCGCGAGCACCCACTGCCCGGCGGCGAGCAGCGAGGCGTCGGAGCAGCTGTTGGACTCGCATCCCTTCGCCGCGATCCACTTGGCGCCGGGGGCCACGCCGACGGCGTTGGCGTCCCCGTCACCGCCCACCATGGTGCCCATGGTGTGGGTGCCGTGGTCGTTGTTGTCACATGGCGCGGCGCTCGGGCACACTCCGGCCGGATCGAACCAGTTGTAGTCGTGGTCGACGCTTCCGTCGGCGCTCCTGCCGCGGTACTGGGCGGCCAGCGCGGGGTGGTCGAACTGCACGCCGCTGTCGATGCTGGCCACGACGATGCCCTCGCCGCGGGTGCCGAGCTCGCTCCAGACCCGGGGGGCGTTGACGCGGTCGATGTTCCACTCGATGGCGTTGACCTGCTTCACCTCCTTGCCCGGTAGCGGCTCGGGGAGCTTGACGACGTGGCCGGGGTCGATCCGCTCCACTTCGGGGAGCGCGGCGATCTCCGCCGCCAGCTTGGCGTTGCCGGTCACCTGGATGGCGTTGGCGATCCAGAACGGGGTGAATTGGGCGTGCTCGCCGGTGAGGAGCTTGCGAAGGCCGGCCTGCGACGTCGTGGCGAGCTCGGTCTTGGCCTGGTAGACCTGCCTGGCCTTCTCGGTCTTGGTCTTCGCCTTGCGGGCCACGCTGAGGTCGGCGTCGCTCTTGAGGCGGACCCAGAAGGTGGCCTTGTCGTCGACGGCCAGCTTCGCCAGGACGGTCTTGTCGATCTTGACGGGGTCGGGCGCGGCCTGGGCCACGCCCTGGGGGGTCAGGAGCGCGAGAGCGGTGAGGGTTCCCGTCAGGACCGCTCGCCAGTGCCGGGGGAGGAATGACACACGATCTCCTTCACGCCGGGCGGGAGTGTCCCGCCGGGGAAAGTGACGTGGGATGCGGGGTGATCTTTACATCCCATGTGGAGAATCGTGATTCGATCTTGTCTGCTTGACAAGGACTTGGCTCGCGAAACCGCGATCTGTCACCAGAATTAAATGTAAGTCGCCTATATGTGCAGACGGGTGGCCGCGGCCAGCTCGGGGTGGGCGTGCTCGGTGGCGGCGGTGACGGCCGACTCCGGCGTGCGCTCCCGGATGTCGTTGGCCGTGATGGCCAGCATCGCGGGCGGGCTGCCCAGGTCGCCGTAACGGCCGCCGACGGCGGCCCTGATCGCCGTGCGGGCGTCGGCGAGGACCTCCTTGGCCGACCCGCGCGGGCCGCAGGTGGACAGGAAGCCGAGCATCGCGGCGAACCGGAGCTGCTCGGTCGCGGGAGCCGGGTCGGTGGACGCGCGCAGCGCGATCGGCCGGTCGAGCCAGAAGGCGGCACCGCGCAGGTAGCCGGGATACGGCGTGCCGGAGTCGCCGGCCAGGGCTCCCACGGCGTCGGCGACAACCTGCGCGAAGGCGGCGAGATCGGTGTCCGGCGGCAGGTCGGTGGTGACGAGCACAGGGACGATCAGCGCGTTGACCATCGGGAACCCCTCCTTGTTCACAGCGCCGATGGTAGCGAGTACGACCGACATCGCCGGTGTACTCGCCGATGCGAGTGCGAGACGGCACTGGCAGGGGGCACGCCGATGGTGATGGACCCGCCCACCGCGCACGGGGCCTCGCACGACGCCTTCTCCGCGCTGTTCTTCCTGGGCCTGCCCGCCGCCTGCCTGGTGGCCGCCTACCGGTTCGCGGTCCTGGGCCGCAAGGGGTGGGCCGCCTACTCCGCCGGGACCGCCGTCGCCTTCCTCGGCTGCTTCGTGCTCACCGGCATGGGGTTCGCGCGGCAGCCGGCGCTCGCGCCGATCGCCGGGCTGATGCAACGCCTGACGATCGTCATCGGATGGGCCTGGGTGGTGGCGCTGGCGCTCCACCTGCGCCGCCGCACCGCCGGCGAGCCCCTCACCGGGTGAACGGCGCGGACATCTCCCCGCTCGCCGTCCGCTCGCCGAGGAGGCGGACGGTTTCGGGCAGCACCTCGCCGAGCGCGGCGTCGACGGTGAGCGACGAGTAGCTCTCGCCGCGGGTCTCGCCCTGGTTGACGATCGCCACGGGGATGCCGAGCTTGGCGGCCCGGAGCACGAACCGGCGCCCGGACATCACGGTCAGCGACGACCCGAGCACGAGCAGGACCCGGGCCCGCTCGACCAGGGCGAAGCACTCGCCGACCCGGTCCGCCGGGACCGTCTCGCCGAAGAAGACGACGTCGGGCTTGAGCATCCCGTCGCCGCACGCGCGGCATCCGACGACCTGGAAACCCTCGACCTTCTCGTCCCGCAGGTCGACGTCGCCGTCCGGGTTGACGGCGGTGACCCCGGTGTCGAACCCGGGGTTGGCCCGCCGCAGGCGGTGGTCCAGCTCCTCACGCGGGCTTCGGTCGCCGCAGTCCAGGCAGACCACCTGGTCGAGGCTGCCGTGCAACTCGATGACGGCCCGGGCGCCGCCCGCCTGGTGCAGGCCGTCGACATTCTGTGTGACGATGCCGGTCACCAGGCCCTGCCGCTGGAGGTGCGCCACCGCGCGGTGGCCGCGGTTGGGGCTCGCACGGGCGATGATGCGCCACCCGACGTGGCTTCGGGCCCAGTAACGCCGCCGCGCCGCCGGGTCCGCGACGAAGGTCTGGTAGGTCATCGGGCTGTGCCGGGTGCGTGCCCCGCTCGGCCCCCGGTAGTCCGGGATCCCCGACTCCGTCGACAGCCCCGCTCCGCTCAGCACCACCACGTCGCCCGCGGCCAGCAGTTCCGCCAGCATGCTCGTCGCCTCGCTCACCCCTCCATGCTGCCTCACCTGCCACTGTGCGAGGAGCAGCCCTCCACCATCACGCTCCCACCGCGCGCTCTCCCGGGCCGGGGTGCCCCACGTCACCACAACGCGGCCACCACGTTCTGAGCTCCGCGCGGGTATGGATGGCAGCAACGCGATATATCTTCTCCAATCGGGAACAACGTCGATACCGCCTTCAGTTCGGCAGGTTAGAGCTGATTTGGGGAGTGAGCATGACAGCAAGCCGGATAGTGAAGCGGGTTCTGGCCGGGGGCGCCGTGGCCGCGGCCGGATGGGCGCTGCGGGACCTCCCCGCGGAGCTCGGATCGCGACCCCTGAAGACGGGAGAGGCGCGGGCCGCACGCATCCGGCGCTCACCCCAGTTCAGGGACGGCGCCTTCCACAACCCGATGCCGGGCGGGAACCTGCCGCCGGCGCCGAATCCGAACCTCGTCCGCGAGTTGCTCACCGGGCGCGACAGGCGCCGTCCGGCCGGGCGCGTGCCCATTCTCACGCCGTCGTCCACGTCCGCCGAACCGGCCGGGCTGAGGGTCGTCTGGTTCGGTCACGCGTCGACGATGGTGGAGATCGAGGGGCGTACCGTTCTGTTCGACCCGGTATGGAGTGACCGGGTCTCGCCCTCGCGGCTGGTGGGCCCCAGAAGGCTGCATCCGGTCCCCGTGGCGCTCGGCGAGCTGCCATCGATCGACGCGATCGTCATCTCCCACGACCACTACGACCACCTCGATCGGGCGACGGTGCGTACGCTCACCCGGACCACCACGGCTCCCTTCCTCGTGCCGCTCGGCATCGGCGCGCACCTGGAGAGGTGGGGCGTGCCGGTGGAACGGATCGTCGAGCTCGACTGGGAAGAGGACGTGCGGGTCGCCGGGCTGCGGTTCACCGCCACGGCCGCGCGGCACTTCTCCGGCAGAACCCTCGCCCGCAACGACACCCTGTGGGGATCATGGGTGGTGACGGGCGAGAGCCGCCGCGTCTTCTACGCGGGAGACTCCGGCTACTTCGAGGGCTACGCCGGGATCGGCGCGCGGCACGGGCCCTTCGACCTCACGCTGATGCCCATCGGCGCCTACAACGCGGCCTGGCCCGACATCCACATGGACCCCGAGGAGGCGGTCAACGCCCATATCGACCTCGGCGGCGCGCTGATGCTGCCGGTGCACTGGGCGACGTTCACGCTGGCCCTGCATCCGTGGGCCGAGCCGGCCGACCGGCTGTGGCGGGAGGCGAAGGCGCGCGATGCCCGCATCGTGGTGCCACGGCCGGGCGAGAGCGTCGACGTCGACGCCTCGCCGGCGGTGGACGGATGGTGGGAGACCCTCATCTGAGCCGCTCATCCCCGTGGCTCATCCCGGAACGGCCCGATCATCTGAGCCGCTCACACATGTGGTCCGCCCCGGAACGGCCCGAGCCCACGGTCAGCCCACGAGCCGGAGCGTCCAGCGGCGGGAGGGGTGGGTGTCGCAGTTGTACTGCAGGGCCTCGACGTTGTTGGCGGTGCTGACCCCGCCGGCGATGGTGAGGCACTTGCCGGTCTGGACGTTCCTGATCTGGTACAGGCCGGTGCCGGTCACGTCGGCCAGCCTCCAGCGGCGCGAGGGGTGGGTGTCGCAGTTGTACTGCAGGGCGGTGACGTTGTTGGCGGTGCTCACTCCGCCGGCGATGGTGAGGCACTTGCCGGTCTGCACGTTGGTGAGCATCAGCGCGGTGCCCGGGGCCGGCTGCGAACGGGCCGTGGTGTTCGAGAGCGCGGTCGTCTCCGCGACGGCGGGGGAGGCGGCGGGCACGCCCACCGCCACGACGGCGAAGGCGGCGGCGAGGCCGAGCAGGGGTCTGGTGGAACGGTCCATGGCGTGCTCCTCATGTCTGACATCCCCGGATGCGCCGGGACAGGCGGTTCCGCCTGAGGTACCGACGGTCGCGGGCTTCGGGGAGCGGCACATGAGTAGGCCCCTACTCAAGCCGGTCAGCCAGGGCGGACGTCGAAGGGCGTCAGGGGTGAAGGATCACCTGCGATCGTCGCCGGCCGGGCGGCCCAGATGAGGCCGCCCGGCCCGGACGGGCAGGTGAGGCCGCCCGGCCGGGACGGGCAGGTGAGGCCGCCCGGCCGGGACGGGCGGGTGCGCAGGGGTGTCAGGCGCGGGTCCATCTCTGGTTGGCGCCGCCGTTGCAGTCGTAGATCTGCACCTTCGTGCCATTGGTGGTGCCGTTGTTCGGCACGTTGAGGCACTTGCCGGCGCCGACGGCCGTGATGGTGCCGTCGGAGTTGGCGCGCCACTGCTGGTTGGACTGGCCGTTGCAGTCCCAGATGATCACAGCGGTGCCGTTCGCGGTGCCCCGGTTGTACACGTCAAGGCACTTGCTTCCGTAGACGCGAAGCTCGCCGGCGCCGTTGAGGGTCCACTGCTGGTTGGACTGGCCGTTGCAGTCCCAGATCTGCGTGGCGGTGCCGCTGGTCTGGGACGCGCCGGTCACGTCCAGGCACTTGCCGGAGCCGACGCCTCTGAGTGCGGTGGCGGTGGGAGGCGTGCCACCTCCCGAGACGATGTACATCGCGGCGCCGTGCGCCGGGACCGACGCGCTGACCGTCCCGGAGGAGGATCCGGTCGTGTGGGCCCACAGGTCGCGTACGGAGTACGACGTCCCGGCGCCGAGCCCGAGGGCCGCGGCGGTGGTGGACACGGTGGCCGTGCCGCCTCCCCGGTTGAGCAGCACGGCGGCGACCGAGCCGTCGGCCATCGGCTTGCGCCAGACCTCCAGGTTGCCGTTGTCGCTGATCTTGTGGCCCTGCCTGCCGCCCCAGTCCTGGTTGACGGCGATGACCTCGGAGTTGGTGAGGATGCCACGGGTCTCGGCGCTCATGGACCGAAGGTCGTTCCCCGCGAGGAGCGGCGCGTTGAGCAGCGCCCACAGGCTGAAGTGGGCGCGCGACTCCGTGCCGGAGAGGCCGTTGCCCACCTCCAGCATGTCGGGGTCGTTCCACGCTCCCGGGCTCGAATAGCTCTCCAGCCCCACCTGGCTGTCCAGGATGCCCATCACCGAGTTCCAGTTCGCCTGGATGTCGCCGGTGTTGCGCCAGGAGTTGCCGACGGCGGCGCCCCACGTCCAGACGCTGTCCTGGCCCCAGTTGCACAGGCTGTACAGGATCGGCCTGCCGGTGGCGGCGAGCGCGTCGCGCATCGCGGTGTACCGCTGCTGTGCGGTCCTGCCCTGGTGGTCGCCGCAGTTGTCGTACTTGAGGTAGTCGATGCCCCAGGACGCCCACAGGTTCGCGTCCCGCGTCTCGTTGCCGAGGCTGGCCGGGTATCCGGCGCAGGTGGTGAGCCCCGCGGAGGAGTAGATGCCGATCTTCAGGCCCTTGCCGTGCACGTAGTCGGCCAGGGCCTTCATGCCGCTCGGGAACTTCTGCGGGTCGGCGACCAGGTCCCCGCTCGCGTTGCGGCTTCTCGTCGACCAGCAGTCGTCGATGTTGACGTACTTGTAGCCCGCCGCGGCCATGCCGCTGGAGACCATGACGTCCGCGGTCTGGCGGATCAGCCCGTCGTTGACGTTGCAGCCGAAGGAGTTCCAGTCGTTCCATCCCATCTGCGGCGTACGGGCGAGGCCGTTGTTCAGCGCCAGGGCTGGAGGCGAGGTGCCGCCGAGAGCGACGAGGGTTCCCGCGGAGAGCGTCATCGCCAGCGCCAGGCGGAGGATTCTGCGCATTCGGACTCCTTACCGGTTCGGGACGGAGGGCTCCGGGTTCGGATGGCCCTCACGCGTCCAGGACCGGCGACACCGATTCCCCACGTTCGAACTGAATCCCACACAACATCTCATGGAGTCAAGCGTGCCTTGACGGAATGTGTTTGAATCCGGGTGTTCAGTCAGGAAGTCCGTGAAACTTTCACCCTGCCGGAACCGCCTCACGGTGACCTGCCGGCCGGGAAGAGGCGCGCGGGACGATCAGGAGTGCTTGCGCCACACCAGGGCCGCGGAGACGGGGTGGTGGCGGAACCGCTCCCACTTGGGCTTGACCGCCAGCCAGCCCTCGTCCACGACCCCCTCGCGCATCTCCACCAGCGTCCAGCCCGCCCGCAGCCCCGCCATGATGTGCTCGCTCAGCAGGTGGACGTGGGTGGTGATGGCGACAGGCTCGCCCGAGGCGTCGGTGAAGTGGGTCGGCATGCCCGTGGCCATGATGAAGTGCGGATGGAACGCCACCACGACGCACGTGGCGCCAGGCCCGCCCAGGCGCCACGCCTCGTCGTAGAAGGGCCGCAGGTCGGGCAGGTGCTCGTCGATGAGCGAGGCGATGACCAGGTCGTAGGCGCCGGCGTCGAGCCCGGTGGCACATACGTCCGCCTCCACGAGCCGGTCGTGCACGCCACGGGAGCGTGCCACGGCGAGCATCCCGGGGGTGAGGTCCACGCCGTCGATGGCGGTGACGCCGTTGCGCCGCAGCCAGGCACCGGTCCGGCCCGTGCCGCATCCGAGGTCGGCGGCGCGGGCCACGGCGGACCAGCGGGGTTCGGCGAGGTCGTCGAGGAGGGCGATGTCCATCACGTCTTCCACGGTCTGCTCATAAGAGCCGACCCACTGCCCGTAACCGGTGGTGACGTCCACCGTCCGGTAGCCGCGCGTGTCAAATTCGGAGAAATCCACCATGCGGTCGAGTATCAGGCATCTCTCCAGGCCCAGGCGACACGTTTTCCGCCGCCAGGGCTCGGCCGGAGTGCCCTCGTCCGGTGCCGCGTGAGCCCCGGATCGTGTGCGCCGGCCGGCGGGTTCGCGTGGACGACCCGGTCGTGGGACCGCTCAGAACACCGAAGGCACGTGCGCGTCGATCAGGTGCGGCCCCGGCTCGGCGATCGCCCGCGAGAACTGTCCGGCCAGCTCCTCGGCGGTCGTCGCCCTGGTCGCGGGTACGCCGAGCCCTTCGGCGATCTGGACGAAGTCCAGGTCTGGGGCGGACAGGTCGAGCAGCCTGCCGGCCTTGGGGCCGGAGACCTCGGCCCCGACGCGCCGCAGCTCGTGACGCAGGATGGCGTACGCACGGTTGTTGAGCAGGACGGTGGTGACGTCGAGGTTCTCCCGGGCCTGGGTCCACAGCGCCGAGATGGTGTAGAGCGCGCTCCCGTCGGCCTGCAGGCTGACCACCGGCCGCTGCGGCGCCGCGATCGCGGCGCCGGTGGCCACGGGCATGCCCTGGCCGATCGCGCCACCGGTCAGGGTCAGCACGTCGTGGCGGGGCGCCCCGGCGGTCGCGGTGGGCAGCATGAAGCCCGAGGTGTTGCTCTCGTCGGAGATGATCGCGTTCTCCGGCAGCAGGGCGCCGATCACGTCCGCCCAGTTGAAGACGGTCAGCGGCCCCGAGGGAAGCACCGGACGGTGGGGCGGTTGCGGCACGGGGGCCTGATCGGGAGCGACCAGGTCGGCGAGGTCGCGGAGTGCGGCGATCACGTCCTCCCCGGGCACGGCCAGCGTGTGCACCTCGCTACCGGCGGGTGCGAGCTCGCTGGGCTCCCCGGGGTAGGCGAAGAACGACACCGGCGCCGGCGCCCCGGCCAAGATGAGGTGCCGGCAGCCGGCGAGCTGGCCCGTCGCCTGTTCGGAGAGGTAGGCCAGCCGGTCGATCGGCGGAATCCCGGCGCCGCGCTCGATGCGGGCGGGAAAGGTCTCGGCCAGCGCGCGTGCGCCGGTGGCGGCCGAGATGCGGCTGATCGCGCGCAGCCCCGCCTCGTGGCAGGCCGGGCCACCGGCGAGCAGGGCGACCTGCTCCCCGCCGCGCAGCAACTCGGCGACACGCTCGATGGTCTGCCGGCTCACGGGCCGCGGCCCCGTGGACCGTACGGCCGTGCCCGGCCGGCCGCCGTCGCCCCAGGACACGTCGGCGGGCAGGATGAGCGTGGCGATGCGGCCCGGTGCGTCCTGAGCGGCGGCGACCGCGGCGGCGGCGTCGGCGCCCAGCTCGGCGACGGTGGCACAGCGGCGCATCCAGCCGTTCAGCGACCCGGCGACGGCCTCGATGTCCGACTCCAGCGGCGCGTCGTGCTTCTTGTGGTAGCCGGCGTGGTCGCCGACGATGTTCACCATCGGGGTGCGCGCGCGGCGGGCGTTGTGCAGGTTGGCCAGGCCGTTGCCGAGACCGGGGCCAAGGTGCAGCAGCGTCGCCGCGGGCTTGCCGGCGATGCGCGCGTAACCGTCGGCCGCGCCGGTGACCACGCCCTCGAAGAGGCCGAGCACGCCGCGCATCTGCGGGACGGTGTCCAGCGCGGACACGAAATGCATCTCAGAGGTGCCCGGGTTGGCGAAGCACACCTCGACACCGGCGTCGACGAGGGTGCGGATCAGTGACTGCGCGCCGTTCATACCGGTCGTCCTTCTGTGTGGCGGAAGAGCTTGCCCGTTCTTCCTCCCGGCTGGTGCGGGAGCCCGTACCGATCGGCGTACGGAATGCCGCTCACGGACCAGCGCGGCGAAGCGCCCCGCCACCTGCCGCCAGGCCGGCGTCGAGATCGGCTCGTCGGCCACGGCCCTCGCGTACAACTCGTCACGGTCGAGTCCTTGTACGCGCGACCGGGCCGCGTCCCACCGCATGATCCGCTCGGGGCCGACCTCGGGATGGAACTGCACGCCCCAGGCGTGGTCTGCGACGCGGAACGCCTGGTAGGGGCAGCTGCCGGTCTCCGCGAGCCACGCGGCCCCCGGCGGAAGGGCGGTGATCGCGTCGACGTGGTGCTCGATGGCGGGGACGACGCCGGGCAGGTCGTGGAAGAGGGCGTCGTGCGCCGCTTCGGCCCTGATGGTGATGGGCGTGCTGCCGTGCTCGGGCGCCCCCGCGTCGGCCCGCACCTTTCCGCCCGCCACCGAGGCGAGCATCTGCCCGCCGAGGCAGATGCCGAACTGCGGCACCGACGCGGCGAGGGCCTGGACGACCAGGTCCCGGGTCGCAGGAAGCCACGGCGCCTTCTCGTCGTCGTCGGGCATGTAACCCCCGCCGAGCACCAGCAGCGCGTCGTGCTCCAGCCGCGGCGGCAGGGGAGAGCCGTCGAAGGCGGTGACGGTCTCGACGTCGAGCCCGGCGCCGGACAGCCACTCGCCGAACCGGCCGGGACCGCCGTACGGCCCGTGCTGCACGGCCAGGACACGCGGCTTGTCGGGCATGGACCATCATGCTACTCATCGCGGCCGTCGATATGTCCGGTGCCCGGGTCAGTTCAGTTCGGCGAGCATCTGACCGATCTGGGCCGACCGGGACTGGTCGACCCGGCGGGCCAGGCTCTTGACCTGGGCGTTCAGCCCTGTGCCGATCTCCGTGCGCGCCATGTCGATGGCGTTGTGCTGATGGGCGATCATCACGTTGAGGAACCTGCGTTCGAAGCCGTCGCCGTCCATCGTCCTCAGGGTGGCGATCTCCGCGGGGCTGGTGACGTGCAGCCCGCCGTGGGCGGCGTGCGCGCGGGGGTCCGCGGCCACCGGCCGGCCCCAGCCGATCAGCCAGGCGGTCATGGTGTGCACCTCGTCGCGCTGCGTCGTCTCGACCGCCGACGCCAGCGCCTTGACCTGGCCTCGCACGGCGCGGGTGGTGGCCAGACGCGCCATTTCGATGCCCTGGCGCTGATGCGGGATCATCATCTGCAGGAACATCACGTCGGCCGCGTTGAAACCTTCACTTGGGGTCGCCGAGACGCTGCTCCTCGCCGGTGAGGCGGGCGAGGCCGTAGCGGCGCAGGCGGGAAGCGCCATCAGGCTCAGGCCCGTGACGAGGGCGAGGGCAGCGCGCCTCATGGGTTCCGCCTCTCTGGATCGGGGTGTGCCGGGCTGCCGGTCAGGTGCGTGCGGTGGGCGCCGCGCCGGCGGGACGAGGCGCCCACATGGATCCGGTCCTTGGGGGTCAGATCCTCTGCCAGAGTGCCGGGACGTTCGGCGGCTCCCAGCCCGTCAAGGCGGTGTGCGCCTGGAGGCAGCGGTAGCGCAGGCCGTTGTAGGTGACCTGGGCGCCCACGGCGTAGGCGGTGCCCGCCGCCCAGGTTCCCGAGGGTGCGGTGGTGGTGGGCGTCGGGTTCGGGGTGGGGGTGCGCGTCGGGGTCGGGGTGGGGGTCGGCGTCGGATTGCCGCCGCCCCCGCCGATCTGCAGGTCGACGCACGAGTAGAAGGCGTTGACCGTGTCGGCGATGTTCCAGATCGCCAGGACCTTCTGCCTGCCGCTGAAGCCGCCCAGGCTCACCGAGTGGGAGACCGTCGCGCCGGGCTGGCGGCCTCCGTCGTTGAACACCGCGATGCGGGTGCCGCCGATGTAGTACTCCCAGGTGCTGGTGGCGTGCCGCGCGGTGAGCACCCAGTTGAAGGTGACCGAGGAGCCGACCGAGGTCGCGGGCCAGGGCTTGCTCTCATCGCTGAGCTGCGCGAAGCGGGCCACGCCGCCGTGGCAGTTCCGCTGTCCCTTGGGCCCTTCCACGCTCTGCGGCTCGTAGATGATGTCGCCACAGTTCGCCACGCGCCCCTGGGCGCACATCGCCTGCCGGCTCGGCGGTGACGATATGTAACCGTGGGCAAAGGCGGGCGAGGCGGCGAGGACCGTGACACCGGCGGTCAGCAACGCCGTCGAGACCACCATGATCGTTCTTCGCACGGCATACTCCTTTGCTGGGGGGATGACTGAAACATAAAAGAAACTTTCCTAAGAGTAAATAGGTCCGGACCGCTTTGTGTCCGGCCGTGTCAAGGACGGCCGCCGAGCGGTCGGAGGGCCGGCTCTGTAGGTCCGGGTGTTCGATGGACCACGGCCTTCGGCTGGGCTGGTGACGGACGGCAGGTCCGGTGCCGCCGCGGCCCCCCTCGGCGACCAGCCGGCCGGCTCCCCTTACGCGGGCCCCCGGCCCTGCCGGCCAACCGGTCGGTCCGTTACGGACGCTCTGGTCTACGAGAGCGCCTTCAGCCGGTCCGCGAGAAGGGTGGTCTGGCGGGCCGTGTGCGGGTCGAAGGCGCGCAGCGCCCGCTCGTCGAGGCTGCCGAGCAGCTGGGCGGCGACCTCCGGGTCGCCTTCGTATCGGGTGAATCCCTTGTCGCCCAGACGTACCGACGTCCGGTTGGCCGCGATGCCCTCGGCTCGCACGATCGCCGCCACGACGGGGTCCAGCAGCCCTTCCTTCGCCTGCCGGCGTTCCCGTACCTCCGCCAGCGCGTCGCGCGCGCCTTCCAGGGCCGCGGCGCCGCCCAAGGCGAACCACGCGCCCACGTCCGGCCGCCGCAGCACCGTGGCGTCGCCTTCCTCGGCCAGGCTCTGGGGATGGGCGACCCGAATACGCAACGGCTCGCCCTGGACCACCCACTGCACCACGTCCCCCAGCGGGGTCCGGCCGTAGATGCCGAGCACCGGAATGACGTCGTAGTCTCCCGGCTCGGCGAAGGTGAAGCCACCCGATCCGAAGGTCAGGTTGAGGTTGTTGCTGATCGAGGCCCCTGGCGCCAGGGCGAGGGCCTCTCCCTCCTGGAGGTCGGCCAGGCATCGCTGGGCGATCGGCGTGAAGGGGACCGCCTCCGTCTCGGTCTCGGCGCGGGTCCCGGTGCGCCGGCGCACGAGGATCTCCAGCACTCCGGCCTTCGGATCGAGGAACTCGCGCTCCACCTCCACCTCGGCGGTTCCCCGGTTCTCCAGCGTGACGGTGAGGAACACCGGCTGCCCGAACCGGAACAGCGGGCCGCCCGCAGGAGCGGTGAGCGTCAGCCGGAAGGCGTCGGAGGCGATCTCGGGTACGGAAGACACGTGGCCGCCGGTCCCGTCGGCCCAGTAGCGGACCGAGTGGAAGGCGGCACCGCCCGGGACCACCTGCAGCTGCGGCCCATGGCGCAGGAACTCCAGCTCATCCGCGTCGAAGGTGAAGTCGAACCCCTCCCAGTACGCCTCCTCCTGGCCCCCGCCCCGGTACTTCCAGTCGTAGTTCATGAACGAGGTCGAGTCCGCGCGCCCGACCGCCCGCTCGAAGCGATGCGCGAGGTTCAGCGCGTGCCCGAGCTCGTGCACGATCGTCTGCACCAGCTTCCTGTCCCGGTTGGCCTTGTTCGGTATCGCCCCGGCGAACACGGCGGCGCCCTGGCGCTGCAGCAGTCCTTCGGCGTCGAACATGACCCCGAGCAGGCGCGGTTCCGCCGCCCTCGACAGCAGCAGAAGGTGCAGCTCCCAGGTGACGGCGCGCAGGGAGGCGTCCCCCTTGATGAGCATGATGTCGCTGAGCACCGAGTAGAGCATGGAGTCGTCCCAGGAACTGGCGAGCCCCGCCGGGATCGAGCTGGTCGTCCCGACGGCGCCGACGGCGAACCCAGCGGCCGCGAGGCATCCGCCGAAGTCCACGTTCTCGCCCTGGAAGGTGACCGGGTTCGGTGGCGTCACGCCCTGTTCCACCTCGATCTCCAAGCCCAGCAGGCGCAGCGCGTCGCCCTTGCGGGTGAGCGTCGCGGCCAGGTCGGTGCGGAAGGGCAGCCCGCCGAGAGGCTCGTCCAGGCGCAGCACGACCGGCAGGGCGCCCTCGGCCCCCTCGCCGATGGCCAGCGAGCCCGTCGTGCGGGTGCCGGGTACGGACTGCCAGGCCACCGGCCACTGTCCCGCTCCCGTGGTCACGGGCGATCCCGGGGCGGTGCGGAGCGACGCGATGTAGGCGTTCCTGCCATCGGGCTGTCTCCTGAAGACGTCGCCGCTGATCACTGCCGAGCCGTTCGCGTCGACTCGGAGGACGATGGCGAGGTCGCCGTTGTCACCCTCGTAGAGTCCATCCAGATTGGGCATCTTCGTCCCTTCATCGCGAGTGTCTGGGCCCACGGTGACCGGACGGCGACGCCGAAGCATGAGTAGTCCCCTACCTAAATGCGCGCCCGTACGGGACGGTGGTGACGGTCGGCCCATCGGGAGCATCTTCGGTAGGTTGACCCGGTGCCGACTCCCCGAGCCACGACCACTCCGATCACGACCGGCTCGCCGACCCGTCTCGGCTGGCTGGACGCGCTGCGCGGTATCGGTGCCATGGCCGTGCTGGCCGAGCACCTGCTGCCCTGGGTCGTTCCCTCGCTGCGCCCTTACTGGTTCAACCTCGGCATCTACGGCATCTTCGTGTTCTTCCTGGTCAGCGGCTATATCATCCCGACCTCGCTCGAGCGGCGCGGGGACGTGAGGGCGTTCTGGCTCAGCCGGATCTTCCGTCTCTATCCGCTCTACCTTCTCGTCATCGGCCTGGTCGTGGTCATGGGCTGGTGGATCCCGGTCCGCGAGGCCGTGCCGCGCGACGCGACCGCGGTGGCCGCGCACGCCACGATGCTGCTCGACGTGGTCGGCGTCGGTGGCGTCGCCGACACGATGTGGACGCTGTCGTACGAGATGGTCTTCTACCTGCTGGTCACCGCGTTGTTCGTGATGGGCGCGCACCGGCGCAGCGGTGTGGCGGCCGTGCTGTTCGGTGTGGCGGCCGTCGTCGTGGGGCTCGTGCTCGCCGCGGCGCCGCTGAGGGGCGGCTGGGTCGCCATGGTGTCGTGCGCGATCTTCGTCGTGGGGCTGACGTGCGTGATCTCCGGCCGCCTGCGTACGGCCGCCGCGTGCGCCCTGGGCCTCATGGCGCTCGTCCTGCTGCCGCTGGGCGGCAGGACCCCGTGGTTCGGCGTGGCGATCCTGGCGGTGATGTTCGCCGGCACGGCGATCCACCGATGGGAGGAGGGCTCGGGCGGGCTGTGGCCGGTGGCGGTCACCACGGTGCTCGTGGCGCTCGCCCCCATCTGGGCGATCCAGGGTGGTTGGTGGTGGGTCCAGCCGAGTGTGTGGATCACGACCATCGCCCTGGCGGGCGCGACCTTCGCCGGAGTGATGGCGCTGCGGGCTCGCCGCCTGCCGCGCGTCCTGGTCCGCCTCGGGCTGATCAGCTACTCGCTCTACCTGCTGCACCACCCGATGCTCAAGCTGTTCATCGAGATCACCGGCGATCTGCGCTGGTCACCGCTGCCCGTCCAGCTCCTCATGGCCGCGGTCTTCGTGACCGTGATCCTGCTCGCCAGCTGGCTGACGTACCGGTTCGTCGAGAAGCCCATGCAGCTCCTCGGGCGCCGCGTGCTCGGCGCCTGGTCCGCGCCGGCCGCCGGTGACCGGCACGGGCGCTGATCAGCGGCCGATCGCGGGCTTCACAGGCCGAAGTGCAGGCGGATCGTGGTGCCGGAAGAGTGGTGGTGCAGGCGGACCAGGTCGGCCAGCTCGTTCACGATGAGCAGGCCGCGCCCCCGGGTGGCATTGTCCGGCACCGGCACTCGTCCGGCGAGAGGATCGGCGATCCGGCCCAAGTCGTCGAGCTGGCACACGAGGGTGTCGTGCTCGGTCCACATGGTCAGCGTGCCGGGCCCGCTGGTGTGCTCGGTGGTGTTGGTGGTCAGCTCGTTGACCGCGAGGAGCAGGTCGGCGACACGCTGCTCGCCCAGGCCTGCGGCCCCGGCACGCTCGGTGACGAACGTTCGCACCTCCGGCAGCGCGTCCGTCCCGGTGAAGGTGTGGAACGCGGCGTCCCGCGGCGGTTCGGGCAACGGCCAGTCGAACATGCCGGCGACCTTGATGGGGTCGGCGTACGCGGGGCTGGGGCGGGTGCCGGCGACGTCGGCGACGAGGGGATGCGTGCGTTCGGCGTCGGCGAGCACCATGGCGTCGAGCTGGGAGCTGTTGTAGGGGCACAGGATCGCCACCCGCAGGCCGGTGAACACCGCGTTGATCAGCGCTTCGTGGGCGACGCAGGCGGGGTACTCGATCGGGCTCCTGCCCTTCCAGATCGGCTCTCCGATGATCCACGCCCGGCGGCCGGGGTGGGCTCCGGCGAAGGCCAGCAGCACCGAGGGGATGATCCGTCCCGGATTGCGGCCGGCGACGGTCATGTCGGCGAAGGCGACGGCGTCGGCCCTGGCGCCTAACCGGTCCTTGATGATCCGGCCGTTGTCACCGGGCACGGCCACCAGGGCGGGGTCTCCAGAGGAGAGGGCAGGGTCCAGGAAGCCCGCACACGCCGTGGCGTATTCGTCCTCGTCACGATAGAAAAGACCGATGTGCTCGAACGGATCCGCTGCGGTGCCGGTGCCCCTACCTGCCGGATGGATCATGTCACTACGGCGGTCCGGGCCCGCCGCTCCTGGTCGTGCGATGTCCAGCACATGCTCATCGGGCTCCGGTCGCTCGACGTCGAATGGATCCGGCCTGACCCCGCGGGTCGATCCCTCTACCCCTCGAGCGGCCTTTTACCCACTCTTCCCGCATCCCGGTGATCCTTCGGTCGGACAGAATACAAAGGATACTAGGCCGCTTTCCGGCCAGTCGTCCGTCCTCCGCACGTGTCCGCCGCCATCCTCCGACCTGCTGCTCTACACTACGGGCTGACCGAGGCACGCGTCGCACGGCGGACACCTGTTCGGCGATGACCGCATACCGGCTTGATCGTAATCCCTCCCTACCGCGCCCAGAGGTGCTCAGGTGACCGCTGTCGTCCAACTCGCCGCCCATCCCGACGACTCCCTGCCCGAGGTCGCCATCGTCTCGTTCACCGGTGAGCTCGACTACACCAATGCCGAGCAGCTGCGCCAGGATGTCCTCGGTGTGCTGACGCCGGAGCACCGCCACCTCATCGTCGACCTGTCCGAGCTGCCTTTCTGCGACTCCACCGGGCTGCGGATCCTGCTGGCCCTGCGCAGCCTGATCGACGACCGGGGCGGCACGGTCGCGCTGAGCGGCCTGCAGCCTCGCTTGAACAGGATCTTCAAGGTGACCGGGCTGTTCCAGTTCTTCGCCGTCCAGCCGACCGTCGCCGACGCCGTGGAGCTGCTGAGGCCACAGCTGCCCGCCTGATGACCACGTGCGCCGGTCCGCTCGGAAGCTCCACCGGTCCGCCGGAAGCCCCCCCGGGGCCGATCCACCAGAACCTGGACGCGCGGTGATGGTAGAGGGCCCTTGAGCGGGTAGCTACCTCATAGAATGTTCCGGACAACCATCCTGATAGGTGAGTCGGTCGCCCCCGGTGACACCAGACAGGTCACCCTTTTGAGGGGGGGTTCGCGTGCGTGTCAACCACTGTGGGCGCTGGCCGATCACCCAAGATCTCGCCGGGCTACGGCGCCACATCCACCACCACGCCCAGCGGGTCGGACTGACCGGGCAGCGCCTCGACGACCTGCTGATCGCCGCCAACGAGGCCGCCATCAACGTGCTGGAACACGGCGGCGGAAGCGGCGTCCTGGCACTCTGGCATGACGAGGCGGCCCTGACCATCGACGTCACCGACACCGCCGGCCGCCTGACGGGGGACGACGTGCGGCGCGAGCTGCCCGGCTCGGACTCGCCCGCGCCCCGGGGCTTCGGGCTGTGGCTGATGGGCAGGCTGTGCGACGAGTTCGCCATCCACCAGGAGGGCGGCAGGTCCCGGGTCCGGCTTCGGATGCGCCTGAACCCTCTGGAACGCTGAGCGGTCATGGCGCTCGACTTCGTAAAGGCGTCGCGGTCGTAGGTATAGCACCCCGGATACGGGGCACGTGCAACCTATGGGACCGCGGGAGTGGATCGCCCGCTGGCCGGTGTACCGCCAGCTCAGAGGCGAGGACGGCCGGCGTTCGGCCGCGCGCTCCCCGAGAACGCTGTCCCTGACCCCCCGCACGGCCGAGGCGGACTCGGTGGCCCGATCGGTGTGCCCCTACTGCGCGGTCGGCTGCGGGCAGCTCGTCTACGTCAAGGACGGCCGGGTCACCCAGATCGAGGGCGATCCCGACTCGCCGATCTCCCGCGGCCGCCTGTGCCCGAAGGGCTCGGCGAGCAAGCAACTGGTGACCCGCCCCGAACGGCCGGTCCAGGTGCTGTACCGCCGGCCGCACGGCACCGAGTGGGAGCGGCTCGACCTGGACCGGGCGATGGACATGATCGCCGACCGGGTCGTGGAGACCAGGCGCAGGACCTGGCAGGAGACCGACGAGGGTCACCCCGTACGCCGTACGCTCGGGATCGCGAGCCTGGGCGGGGCGACGCTCGACAACGAAGAGAACTACCTGATGAAGAAGCTCTACACCGCCATGGGCGCGGTGCAGATCGAGAATCAGGCGCGTATTTGACACTCCGCCACCGTCCCCGGTCTGGGGACCAGCTTCGGGCGCGGCGGCGCGACGACCTACCAGCAGGACCTGGTCAACAGCGACTGCATCGTCATCCAGGGCTCCAACATGGCCGAGTGCCATCCGGTGGGGTTCCAATGGGTGATGGAGGCCAAGGCCCGCGGGGCGAAGGTCTTCCACATCGACCCGCGCTTCACCCGCACCAGCGCGATGGCGGACCACTACGTCCCGATCCGCGCGGGCAGCGACATCGTGCTGCTCGGCGCGCTGATCAACCACGTGCTGGCGGGTGAGCACGACTTCCGGGAGTACGTGCTGGCCTACACCAACGCCTCGGTCCTGGTGTCGGAGGACTTCCGCGACACCGAGGACCTGGACGGCCTGTTCTCCGGCTTCGACCCCGAGACGCGCACCTACGACCCCGCGAGCTGGGCGTACCAAGGGGTGGAGGAGGAGGCCGCCTCGGGCCAGAGCGGCGAGAGGGTCGAGGGCGGCCGGCACCACGCGGAGGCGGCCAGGGCCGACCAGTACGGTTCGGGCGGCGCGGCGGCCCACCCGCGCCCGCACACCGACGAGACCCTGAGCCACCCCCGCTGCGTCTACCAGGTGCTCAAGCGGCACTTCGCCCGCTACACCCCGGAGATGGTCGAGCAGGTGTGCGGCATCACGGCGGAGGACTTCAACCGGCTGGCCGAGGCCGTCGTCGCCGGTAGCGGCAGGGAGCGCACCACGGCCTGGGTCTACTCGGTCGGCTGGACCCAGCACACCGTCGGCGTGCAGTACATACGCGCCGCCTCGATCTTGCAGCTCCTGCTGGGCAACATGGGCCGGCCGGGCGGCGGCATCCTGGCGCTGCGCGGCCACGCCTGCATCCAGGGCTCCACCGACATCCCGACGCTGTTCAACATCCTGCCCGGCTACCTGCCCATGCCGCACGCCCATCAGAACCGCACCTTGGACCAGTACCTCGAACGTGCCGCGGGCGACACCGGCTTCTGGGGCAACAAACGCTCCTACATGGTCAGCCTGCTGAAGTCATGGTGGGGGGACGCGGCGACCGAGGACAACGACTTCTGCTACGGCTACCTGCCGCGCCTGACCGGCGACCACGGCACCTACGCCACCGTTCTCGGGCAGATCGACGGCATCGTCAAGGGGTACTTCGTCGTCGGCGAGAACCCGGCTGTGGGCTCCTCGGGCGGCAGGACCCAGCGGCTCGGGCTGGCCAACCTCGACTGGCTGGTGGTCCGCGACATGACGCTGGTCGAGACGGCCACGTTCTGGAAGGACGGCCCGGAGATCGAGACCGGGGAGATGCGCCCCGAGGACATCGCCACCGAGGTGTTCTTCCTGCCGGCGGCCGGCCATGTGGAGAAGGAGGGCACCTTCACCCAGACCCAGCGGCTGCTCCAGTGGCGGGAGAAGGCCGTCGAGCCTCCCGGCGACTGCCGCAGCGACCTGTGGTTCTACTACCACCTGGGCAAGCGGATCAGGCAGCGGATCGGCGACGACGAGATCGACCGCCCTCTCCGGGACCTCACCTGGGACTACCCCGAGCACGGCGAGAGCGGCGAACCGTCGGCGGAGGCCGTGCTGCGCGAGATCAACGGCACCGGGCCCGACGGCCGCGCCCTTTCCTCCTATCTGGAGCTGAAGCCCGACGGCTCCACGCGCTGCGGCTGCTGGATCTACTGCGGCGTCTACGCCGACGAGGTGAACCAGGCCGCCCGCCGCAAGCCGGGCCGCGAGCAGTCGCTCGTCGCCCCGGAATGGGGCTGGGCATGGCCGCTCAACCGGCGCATCCTCTACAACCGCGCCTCCGCCGACCCCGAGGGCAGGCCGTGGAGCGAGCGCAAGGCCTACATCTGGTGGGACGCCGAGAAGGGGGAGTGGACCGGGCTGGACGTACCCGACTTCGAGAGGGACAAGCCGCCGGGCTACCGGCCGCCGCCCGGCGCCACCGCGCAGGCCGCCCTGTCGGGCACCGACGCGTTCGTCATGCAGGCCGACGGCAAGGGCTGGCTGTTCGCCCCCGCAGGGCTGGCCGACGGGCCGCTGCCCGCGCACTACGAGCCGCACGAGTCGCCGCTGCCCAACATCATGTACGGCCGGCGGGGCAATCCCGCGCGCAAGGTCTACAACCGGTCCGAGTCTCCCTACAACCCTCCGGCCTCGCCGCGCTTCCCGTACGTGCTCACCACCTACCGCCTGACCGAGCACCACACCGCCGGCGGCATGAGCCGCACTCTTCCCTATCTCGCCGAGCTGCAGCCGGAGATGTTCTGCGAGGTCTCGCCCGAGCTGGCCAGGGAGCGCGGCCTGGTCAACGGCGGGTGGGCGACGATCGTGACGAGCCGGGCCGCGATCGAGGCGCGCGTGCTGGTCAGCGAGCGGATGCGGCCCTTGCGCCTGCAGGGCCGCACCCTGCACCAGGTCGGCGTGCCGTACCACTGGGGCTGGGCGGGGGGCGGCGTGGTCACCGGCGACGCGGCCAACGACCTGACGCCCATCGTGCTGGACCCCAACGTCTACATCCAGGAGAGCAAGGCCTCTACCTGCGACATCCGTGCAGGACGGCGCCCCACCGGGCGCGCCCTGCTCGACCTGATCGAGGAGTACCGGCGTGAGTGAGCGCATGGGGTTCTTCACCGACACCAGCGTGTGCATCGGCTGCAAGGCCTGCGAGGTCGCCTGCAAGGAGTGGAACGGCGTGCCCGACGACGGGTTCGTCTTCCGCGCCACCTCCTACGACAACACCGGGTCGCTGGGGGCGAGCACCTGGCGGCACGTCGCCTTCATCGAGACCCCGGACAGCTGGCTGATGGCCTCCGACGTGTGCAAACACTGCACGCATGCGGCGTGCCTGGACGTCTGCCCCACCGGCGCGCTGTTCCGCACCGAGTTCGACACGGTGGTCGTCCAGGCCGACGTCTGCAACGGCTGCGGCTACTGCGTGCCGGCCTGCCCGTACGGCGTGATCGACCGCAGGGAGGACGACGGGCGGGCGTGGAAGTGCACGATGTGCTACGACCGGCAGCTCGGCGGCCTCGAACCGGCCTGCGCCAAGGCCTGCCCGACCGACTCCATCCAGTTCGGGCCGCTGGACGAGCTGCTCGAACGCGCGGACGCGCGCCTGGCCGACCTGCACGCCAACGGCAGAACCGAGGCTCGCCTCTACGGGGAGGACCCCGGCGACGGGGTGGGCGGCGACGGCGCCTTCTTCCTGCTGATGGCCGAACCGGAAGTGTACGGACTGCCACCCGACCCCGTCGTGACCACCCGTGACCTGCCGTCCATGTGGGGATGGGCCGCCGTCGCGGCCCTGACGATGGCCGGCGCGACCGCATGGACCCGGTTCGGGGGACGGTGAGAATGGCGCGCGAGCGGGCGATGGTGCCCGAGGCCGAGTTCAGCTCCTACTATGGCCGCCCGGTCATCAAGGCGCCGATCTGGCACGAGCCGCACATGCCCCTGTACCTGTACCTGGGCGGCGTGTCCGGCGCCTGCGCCCTGTCGGCGGCCCTTGAGGAGCTCCAGCCCCGCCCCCATGGGCGTCTCGGCACGCTGGCCCGGCTGGGGGCGGCGCTCGGCGCCGTCCTCGGCACCGGGTTCCTGATCGCCGAGCTGGGCCGTCCCGAGCGGTTCCTCAACATGATGCGCGTGTTCAAGCCGACCTCGCCGATGAGCATGGGATCGTGGCTGCTGGCCGCGCAGGGCGGGCTGTCGACGATGGCCGCGGCATCGGCCGTGACCGGCGTCCTTCCCGGCGCGGGCCGGGCCGCCGCGCTCTCCTTGGGGGTCACCGGGCCGTTGATGGCGACCTACACGGCCGTCCTGATCGCCGACACCGCCGTGCCCGCCTGGCACGAGGCCCGCCACGAGCTGCCTTTCCTGTTCGGGGGCAGCGCGATGGCCGGAGCGGGAGCGCTGGGCATGCTCGCCACCCTGGCCAGACCCGAGGAGGCGGCGCCCGTCAGGCGGATGGCCGTGTTCGGCGCGGCGCTGGAGACGGCGGCGGGGGCCGTCATGGAACGCCGCCTCGGCCTGGTGGCGGAACCCTACCGGCGGGAACCGCTGATGCGCGCGGCCCGCCTGCTGGCCGTGGGCGGCGGCGCGCTCGCCGCCCTGAGCGCCCTGCCGTCGCGGAGGGGCGGCGGTCGCGTACTGGGGCCGGCGCTGGCGGCGGCCGCCGCGGCGGCGCTGACGGCCGGAGCCCTATGCACCCGCTTCGGCGTGCTCCGCGCCGGCCGGGCCTCCGCGGAGGACCCGGCGTACACGATCATCCCCCAGCGGCAACGCCTCACGGCCGCCGGGCGCGGCACCGAGGGCGGGTCAGCGCAGTAGGAGTGCCGGGCCGTCGGCGGCCACCAGTTCCCCGATGACGGGGGCCCCGGGGACCTCGCCCGCGACCAGGAGGCCGCCGGAGGTCTGGGCGTCGGCCAGGAGCAGCAGGGTCTCCTCGTCCATGCCGCCCGCGTCCAGGTGCGGCTCGGCCCAGGCCAGGTTGCGCCGGGTGCCGCCGCTGACGTGGCCGTCGCGCACCGCCTCGCGGGCCCCGTCCACGTACGGCACCGCCGCGACGTCCACCACGGCCGTCACGCCGCTCGCCCTGGCCAGCTTGTACAGGTGCCCGAGGAGCCCGAACCCGGTCACATCGGTCGCGCAGGTGGCGCCCGCCGCCAGCGCGGCGCGCGAGGCGTCCCGGTTCAAGGTGGTCATGACCGCGACGGCCTGCGGGAACACCTCCCCGGTCGCCTTGTGCCTGGTGTTGAGCACGCCGATGCCCAGCGGCTTGGTGAGCGACAGCGGCGACCCCGGGCGGCCCGTCCCGATGCGCAGCAACCGCTCGGGGTCGGCCAGCCCGGTGACGGCCATGCCGTACTTCGGCTCGGGGTCGTCCACGCTGTGCCCGCCCGCCACGTGGCATCCGGCCGCGTCGGCGGCGTCCAGCCCGCCCCGCAGCACCTCGGTCACCAGCTCCATCGGAAGGACGTCCCTGGGCCAGCCGAGCAGGTTGACCGCCAGCAGCGGCTCGCCGCCCACCGCGTACACGTCCGACAGGGCGTTGGTGGCCGCGATCCGGCCCCAGGTGTAGGCGTCGTCCACCACGGGGGTGAAGAAGTCCGCGGTGGCCACCACGGCCCGGTCGCGGTCGATGCGGACCGCCGCGGCGTCGTCGCCGTCCTCCAGGCCGATGAGCAGGCCGTCGCCGCCGGGTCTGACCAGCCCTTTCACGATCGACTCCAGCTCCCCGGGCGGGATCTTGCAGGCGCACCCGCCACCATGGGCGTACTGCGTAAGCCGCACAGTCATACGCTTATCCTCATTCCTGGAGGCGTCAGGGTGTCTGGTGGCCCCCGCGGTCTTCAAAACCGACGAGGCCGAGGATCTCGGCCTGGCGGGTTCGATTCCCGTCCGCCTCCGCTTCACGCCTATGCTCGACAAGCGTGGACGATCCTCGCAGGAACGTGCCGCGCACCGACGCCGTGCTGGCCGATCCCCGGCTGGTCGCCGCCGCTGAGCGGCTGGGCAGGCCGCTGGTCAAGACCGTCGTCGTCCAGGCCCAGGAACGGGCGAGGGCGGGCGCCATCACACCCGCGCAGGTGGCCGAGTCGGCCCTGGAGGGGCTTCGCGCGCTCGGGCCGCTACGCCGCGTGATCAACGCCACCGGAGTGCTGCTGCACACCAACCTGGGCCGGGCGCCGCTGTCGGCCGGCGCGATCCGGGCGGCCGCCATCGCGGCGGGGCACACCGACGTGGAGTTCGACCTGCACACCGGCGCCCGCGGTCGCCGGGGGCGCGGCGCGATGGCGGCCCTGGCCGCGGCGGTGCCGGCGGCCGAGGCCGTCCACGTGGTGAACAACAACGCGGCGGCGCTGGTGCTCGCCGCCACCGCGCTGGCCGCGGGGCGCGAGATCATCATCAGCCGCGGGGAACTGGTGGAGATCGGCGACGGCTTCCGCATCCCTGATCTGCTGGTCTCCACGGGCGCCCGGTTGCGCGAGGTCGGCACCACCAACCGCACCCACCTGCCCGACTACGCCGATGCGATCGGTGAGGACACCGGCTTCGTGCTCAAGGTGCATCCGTCCAACTTCCGCGTCGAGGGGTTCACCGGCGAGGTCGGGGTCGGCGAGCTGGCCACGCTGGGCGTCCCCGTCGTCGTCGACATCGGCTCCGGGCTGCTTGAGCGCGAGCCGCTGCTGCCCGGCGAGCCGGCCGCCGCCGACGTGCTGCGCGCCGGGGCGGACCTGGTGACCGCGAGCGGTGACAAGCTGCTCGGCGGGCCGCAGGCGGGGCTGCTGCTCGGCCGCCGCGACCTGGTCGAGCGGCTGAGGCGCCACCCCCTGGCGCGGGCGCTGCGGGTGGACAAGCTGACCCTGGCGGCGCTGGAGGCGACGTTGCGCGATCCGGTTCCGCCCGTCGCCGCCGCCCTGCACGCCGATCCGGCGCTGCTGGCCAAGCGCGCCGAGGCCATCGCCGCGGCCCTGCGGCGAGCCGGTGTCGAGGCCACCGCCGTGCCGAGCCTTGCCACGGTGGGCGGCGGGGGAGCGCCGGGCGTCACCCTGCCGAGCGCCGCGGTCAGCCTCCCCGCCGCGCTGGCCGCACCGCTGCGGACGGGCGAGCCCGCCGTGGCCGGCCGCATCGAGGACGGCCGTCTCCTGCTCGACCTGCGAGCCGTCGCACCGGAGGAGGACACCGAGCTGATCCGGGCGGTCGCCGGATGATGCACGTCGTGGCCACCGCCGGCCATGTCGACCACGGGAAGTCCACGCTGGTACGGGCTCTGACCGGGATGGAGCCCGACAGGCTGGCCGAGGAGCGCCGTCGCGGCCTGACCATCGAGCTCGGCTACGCCTGGACCACCCTGCCGTCCGGGGCGCGTCTGGCCCTGGTCGACGTGCCCGGCCACGAGCGGTTCCTCGCCACCATGCTGGCCGGTGTGGGCCCGGTGCCCGCGGCCATGATCGTGGTCGCCGCCGACGAGGGCTGGATGCCCCAGTCCGAGGAGCACCTGGTGGCGCTGGAGGCCCTCGGCGTGCGGCACCTTCTCCTGGTCGTGACCCGTGCCGATCTGGCCGATCCCGGGCCGGCGACGATCGAGGCGCGGGCCAGGCTCGCCGCGGGCGGCCTGAGCGGGGTGGAGACGGTGACGGTCAGCGGCCGTACCGGTGCCGGGCTGCCCGGCCTGCTCGATGCCCTGGACCGGCTGGTCGCCCGCCTGCCCCCCGCCGACGACTCGGCCCCGGTCCGGCTGTGGGTCGACCGCGCCTTCACCGTTAAGGGGAGCGGCACCGTCGTCACCGGCACCCTTCCGGCCGGGCGCATCACGGTGGGCGACGAGCTGGTCCTCGACGGAACGCCGGTCAGGATCCGTGGCCTGCAGGCCCTGAAGGAGCAGGTGGAGTCGGTGACCGGCGTGGCCAGGGTCGCGGCGAATCTGCGCGGCTCGTTCGACCGGGGCACCGCCCTGATCACCCCCTCCGGCTGGACCGAGACCGACCTGGTGGATGTGCGCCTGTCGCCCGCCGGACCCGGCACGACGGGAACGGCAGGAACGGCGGCGAGCGTGGCGCCGATGCCCGGTGAGGTGACCGCCCACATCGGGTCGGCGGCGGTGAGCTGCCAGGTGCGTCCCCTCGGGAAGGACACGGCGCGGCTGCGCCTGTCGAGGGCGCTGCCGCTGCATGTCGGCGACGTGCTGCTGTTGCGCGATCCCGGCCGGGCCCGCGATCGGCTGCGCGTCCTGGCCGGGGCCACCGTGCTGGACGTGCGGCCACCGCCACTGCGGCGCAGGGGCGCCGCGTCCGAGCGCGCCACGCAGCTGGCCGACGCGCCGGGAGCGGAGTTCCTGCTGCGCACCCACCGCTTCCTGCGGACCGCCGAGCTGGCCGCCATGGGCGTCGTCCCGCCGCGGGAGGCGGTCGCCGGTGACTGGCACGCCGATCCGGCGCTGTGGGCCGCGCTGCCCGCCCGCCTCGCCGTGGCCGTCCGCGAGCACGGCGCCGCCCATCCGCTCGACCCGGGCATGCCGGTGGAGGCCGCCCGGCGGGTTCTGGACCTGCCCGACCGCCGGCTGGTCCACGCGCTGATCAGAGCGCCGCTGGCCGTGACCGGCGGCCGCATCGTCACCGAGGTGCCCGTGCTGCCCCGGCCGGTGGCCGCCGCCGTCGACCGGGTGCGCGCCGAGCTGGCCGCGGACCCCTTCCGCGCTCCGGACGCGGACCGCCTTGCCGCGCTCGGCCTGGGGCCCAAGGAGATGGCGGCCGCCGCCCGCGCCGGGGCGCTGCTGCGCCTGGCCCCGGGCGTGGTGCTGCTTCCCGGAGCCGACCGCCGCGCCGCCGCCCTTCTGGCGGAGCTGCCCCAGCCCTTCACCGTCAGCCAGGCCCGCCAGGCACTGGGCACCAGCCGTCGCGTCGCCGTGCCCCTCCTGGAGCACCTCGACCGGTTGCGGCTCACCGTCTGCCTCGACGACGGCCGCCGCCGCTGCGCCGCGTACGACGCCGATGTGCCGCCGGAGTGACGGCTACAGCGGCAGGTTCCCGGTGGCGACCGCGGTGGAGCCCGTGGCGCGGTAGGCGGCGATCGTGCGCTCGGCGATGCGCATCTGGTGGATCTCGTCGGCCCCGTCGGCGAACCGGGCCCATCGGGCGTGCTGGAACATGTTGGCCAGGGGTGTGTCGGTCGAGTACCCGAGCGCGCCGTGCACCTGGATCGCCCGGTCGATGATCCGGTTGAGGCTGTTGGCCACGAAGTGCTTGGCCATCGACACCTCCGTGCGGAAGTCCTCACCTTTGTCGATCTTCGAGGCGGCGTGCAGGACCATGAGCTTGCACTGGTAGAGCTCCATGGCCGAGTCGGCGATCAGCCACTGGACGCCCTGCTTGTCGGCCAGCAGCGACCCGTGGCTGTACCGGTTGAGAGCGCGGTCGACCATCATGTCGAGGGCGGTCTCGGCCTGCGAGATCCAGCGCATGCAGTGGGCCAGCCGGGCGGGGCCGAGGCGGTACTGGCCCAGCCGGTGGCCGTTGCCCCGCCCGCCGAGTATCTGCGAGGCGGGCAGGCGCAGGTCGGTGATCACGATCTCGCTGTGACCGGTCGAACCGTGCATGGTCTCCACCTCCCGCACGTCGTTCCAGCCCTCCTGGGGCAGGTCGACGAGGAAGGCGGTGTTGGCCCCGCGGGCGCCCTCGGGCATGTCGAGCTCGGTCTTGGCGATGAGGATGGCGAAGTTCGCCCGGCGGGCGTTGGAGATGAACCACTTGTGACCGTTGATCACCCATTCGTCGCCGTCCTGGACCGCGTGGGTGCGGATCAGCGTGGGGTCGGATCCGGCGACCTCGGGCTCGGTCATCGCGAAGCAGGACATCTTCCTGCCCTCGAGCAGCGGCCTCAGGTACTTCTCCTTCTGCTCCTCGTCCCCCCAGTGCAGCAGCGTGTGCATGTTGCCCTCATCCGGGGCCGAGCAGTTGAGGATCCACGGACCCAGCCGCGTCTTGGCCGCCTCGGCCTGCACCATGGCCAGCTCGACCTGCCCAAGGCCCATGCCGCCCCACTCCTTGGGCATGTGGGGCAGCCAGAGCCCTTCCGCCCGCGCCTTCCCGCGCAGCTCGAAGATGGTGCGCAGGTACTCCTCGCGCGAGACGGGGTCCTCCCCGCCGAAGCCCTCGACCGCGGGGATCACGGTTTTCTGGACGAAGGCCCGCACGCGCGCGCGGATCTCCTCGTACTCGGGTGCGAGCGTGAAGTCGATGGCCATGGGGCTCCCCTTGACACTGTCTGCGGGTGGGTCTCAGCGACCGGAGTGCGGTGTGCAGGGCCGCCTTGTGTAATCAGGCACTTGCCTGATTACCATAAGCGGGTCGCCGTCCCCCGACAAGACAGGGAGCGCGCATGCCCCCCAGCTCCGAGAGCACGTGCAGGCGGCTGGTGGCCGCCGCGGAGCGGCTGTTCTCCGAGCGTGGCATCGACGGGGTGTCGCTCCGCGAGATCAACGCCGCCGCCGGCCAGCGCAACTCGACGGCCTTGCAGTACCACTACGGCGATCGTGCCGGGCTGCTGAACGCGGTGCTCGCCAAGCACCAGCCCGCGATCGAGGTCCACCGGCACCGGTTGCTCGACGAGTACGAGTCCCGTAGCGCCCCGCCCGGCCCGGAGGCACGCCGCACGCTGGCGGCCGCGCTCGTGCGGCCGTCCGCCGCCAAGCTGGCCGACCCGGACGGCGGCCGCGCCTACCTGCGGATCATGGAGCAGCTCGTGCACCGCACCGGCCCACCGGCACCGCACGGCGTGAGTGAGGACGGCGGCCACAGCATCAACCGCTGGCGGGAACTGGTGGCCCCGCTGCTCGCCGAGGTGGCCGTGCGCCGGTTGCACCAGCGCTTCATGGCCATCAGGGTGACCTACGTGGAGCTGGCTCGCAGGGCCGGCGGCCCGGAAGGCCGTGACGACCGGCTCTTCACCAGCCACCTGATCGACGTGGTGTCGGCCGTCCTCGCCACCGAGGTGTCCGAGGAGACCGCGCGGTTGCTGGAGGAGCGCGACCGGCGCGGCGGGACCGGGTTAACCGGTTAGCTTTCAACGCAACGAGGCCCTTACAGGGGGCCGGACCCGAACGCCCGATCGGACACCGTGGGCGACGAGCGGGTGACGGCGTGACCTGCCGGATGAGGGCTTATTCCGGCAATGGTCGCACGGTGCACAGGTTACCGAAAGCGCCCTCCGCAGGGGCGTCCGTGCGGCTTGCCGCGTGTCCCGGCCCGTACCCGGGCGGCGTGTATCGAACGTGTCACAGCTATTGACACACGAGATATATCGAATTTACGTTCGCGGTACTTATCCGGTTCATCAAATCCTGATTCAGCACGCTCAGCGCCCCTTCGCTGGCCGTTCCCGCAGTAGGGCGAGGTACGACAGCTGATCGGTTCATGGGCGGTGGGCGTGGCCGTTCGCTCGTGGGAGCGCTCCCTCGGGCCACCGGAGGCCATCTCGACCCCTCGACCCGATCTTGTTCGGAGCATGAAGGATGTTCGGACCCTCCGTGATCCGTCGCGGAGGAAGGAGACACGATGCGAAACCGAGCGCGGTTCCTGGTCCCACTCGTGGTGGCCGGTCTGGTCGCCGCGGGCTGTACGGGTGGCGGCGCCACGCCGGCCCCCCAGGGATCCGCTGCGGGCAGCGCGCCCGCCGCCAACCCGGCCAATCCGAACTCGTTCCCCCGGAACGAGACGCTGTACACCAGTGGCACGCAGTGGGGCCCGCCGGCCAACTTCAACCCGATCAGGGAGTGGGACTCCGCGACGGGCACCAAGGGGCTCGCGTACGAGACGCTCTTCCACTTCGACCCGAACGCGGGCAAGCTCACGCCCTGGCTCGCCGAGAGCGGCACGTGGAGCGACGACACGACCTACCAGGTCAAGCTCCGCAAGGGTGTCACCTGGACGGACAACAAGCCCTTCACGGCCAAGGACGTCGTCTTCACCTTCGAGCTCGGCAAGATGAAGACGATCCCGTACGCGAACATCTGGAACTGGCTGAAGTCGGTGGAGGCGGTCGACGACCAGACCGTGAAGTTCACCTTCTCCAAGGCCAACTACCAGGAGTGGGACTTCAACCTGTACAGCAGGGCGATGGTGCCGCAGCACCTGTGGGAGGGCAGGTCCGAGGAGGACGTGCTCAACGGGGTCAACGAGAACCCGGTCTCCACGGGCGCGTACAAGTACCTCAGTCACGACCAGGACCGCGTCGCCTGGGTGAAGCGGGACGACTGGTGGGGGAAGGCCGCGCTGGGGATGGACCCCAAGCCGAAGTACATCGTCGACATCGTCAACTCCAGCAACGAGGTGGCGATGGGCCTGCTGCTGCAGAAGGGCCTGGACCTCAGCAACAACTTCCTGCCCGGCGCGGCCAACCTGGTCAAGGGCAACTTCGGCATCACGACCTACTACCCCGAGCCCCCGTACATGCTCTCGGCCAACACCGCGTGGCTGGTGCCGAACACCAAGAAGAAGCCGCTGGACGACCCGGCGTTCCGCAGGGCCCTGGCGAGCTCCATCGACACCAAGAAGATCGTCGAAGGCGTCTACGGCAACCTGGTCAAGGCCTCGAGCCCGACGGGCCTGCTGCCCCAGTGGGACAAGTACATCGACCAGAACGTGGTGAGCCAGAACGGCTTCGCCTACGACAAGGCCAAGGCGAAGAAGCTGCTCGCCGACGCCGGCTACAAGGACCGTGACGGCGACGGCATGGTGGAGAACAAGGACGGCTCCAAGATCAACCTGAGCCTCATCGTCCCCTCCGGCTGGACCGACTGGATGGAGGCCATCCGGGTCATCGCCGCCAGCGCCAAGGACTCCGGGATCGCCATCACCCCCGACTTCCCGGACTTCAACGCCCTGGTGGAGAAGCGCGGTGCCGGCAGGTTCGACCTGGTCATCAACAACGAGCGCCAGCTGTCGAGCAGCCCGTGGACGTACTACGACTACGTCTTCCAGCTGCCCATCCAGAAGGTGCAGAACACGGTGAACTTCGGCCGGTACGAGAACAAGAAGGCCTGGGACCTGGTCCAGCAGCTCGACCAGGTCAAGACCGACGACCTCGAAGGCATGAAGAAGATCACCTCGCAGATCCAGAAGATCCATCTGGAGGAGATGCCGAACATTCCGCTCTGGTACAACGGCCTGTGGTCCCAGGTCAGCGGCGGTGTCTGGAAGAACTGGCCCAGCTCGGCGCCGGGCACGCCGAAGTCCGCCCCGGCGATGTGGCGCAACTGGCTGGAGCTGGGCGGCTTCGAGACCATCGCGCGGCTGCAGCCGGCCAACCCCTGACCGGATGACCCTCGCCCCCTCCCGATCTTCGGGAGGGGGCCTTCTGGAGACCACGTGCGTCGATATTTCGGTAGGAAACTGCTCATCTACGGCCTGACCTTCTTCGTGGCCGTCACGATCAACTGGATGGTCCCGCGCTTCATGCCCGGCGATCCGGTGGCCGGCATGCTGGCCAGGGCGCGGGTGACGCAGCCGGAGGCCGTCGAGGCCATGCGGGTGTACTACACCAATCTGTTCGGGCTCGATCAGCCCCTGTGGAAGCAGTACTTCAACTTCTGGGCGGCGCTGCTCCAGGGAGACTTCGGGATCAGTGTCTGGGTGTTCCCGACCCCGGTCGCCACCGTCATCCTGGGCGCGGTGCCGTACACGCTGGGCCTGATGATCCCCGCGGTGCTGCTGAGCTGGGTGGCCGGCAACCGGCTCGGCGCCTTCGCCGCCCGGCGCAAGCTGCTCGACAACACCGTGCTGCCGGTGGGGTACGTGCTGACGGCCATGCCGTACATGTGGCTGGCGGTGATCCTGGCCTGGGGGCTCGGGGTGGTGGCGGGGATCTTCCCGGTGGCCGGCGGCTACAGCTTCGCCATGCGCCCGAACTGGTCCCTGGAGTTCCTCGGAGACCTGGCGCTGCACTGGGCGCTCCCGTTCGCCTCCCTGTTCCTGGTCGCACTCGGAGGGTGGGCGATCGGCATGCGCAATATGATCATTTATGAGCTGGAGTCTGACTATTCCCACTATCTCGCCGCATTAGGGGCTCCGCAGCGGCTCATCCGCAGGTACGCCTTCAGGAACGCGGTACTCCCGCAGATCACCGGCCTGGCCCTGCAACTGGGCGTGCTCGTGGCCGGCGCCCTGGTGACCGAGATCGTGTTCTCCTATCCCGGGCTGGGCAGCCTGATCCTCAAGGCGATCCAGAACCAGGACTTCTTCCTCCTCCAGGGCACGTTCCTGTTCATCGTCATCGGCGTGCTGATCGCCAACTTCATCATCGACGTCGTCTACGTCGTGGTCGATCCGCGGACCAGGGCGGGAATGGCCGGTGCGGCCGCATGACCACCATCGACACGGCACTGCCGCAGACCCCGCCGACCATCAGGCGCGAGGCCCTGTACTTCGCGCTGCGCAACGGAAAGCTGCTCCTCGGCCTCGGCGTCATCGTCGTCCTCCTCCTCACCGCGATCTTCGGGCCGATCCTGGTCACCGGGACCCCCAACGACTACATCGGCCCGCCGATGCGACCGCCCTCGTCGAAGTACTGGTTCGGCACCAACACCTTCGGCCAGGACATCTTCATCCAGTTCGTCTACGGGCTGCGCACCACCTTCGAGGTGGGAGTCCTCGGCGGCGGGATCGCCGCGATCATCGGCATGCTCGTGGGCTTCGTCGCCGGCTACCGGGGCGGCCTCATCGACGAGGTGCTCAACATGATCACCAACATCGTCCTCGTCATCCCCACGCTGGCCGTGCTGCTGATCATCAACGCCTACCTCGGCATCCGCAGCGTGGCCGTCCAGGGCCTGTTCATCGGCCTCACCTCCTGGCCCTGGGCGGCGCGGGCCATCAGGGCGCAGACGTTCTCGCTGCGCACACGGGAGTTCGTGGACCTGGCCCGGCTGAGCGGGGTGCGCACCGGGAAGATCATCCGCCGGGAGATCGCCCCGAACATGAGCTCCTACCTGTTCATGACGTTCATCCTGCTGTTCGGCGGGTCGATCCTCATCGCGTCCTCACTGGACTTCATCGGACTCGGCCCGACCGAGGGGGTGTCGCTCGGGCTGATGCTGCAGAACGCGCACCAGTGGAGCGCGCTGCACCTCGGCCTGTGGTGGTGGTTCGTCCCGCCCGGCGCCGGGATCACGGCGATCGTCGGCGCCCTGTACGTCGCGAACGTGGGCCTCGACGAGGTCTTCAACCCGAAGCTGAGGGAGACATGAGCCTCAAGGTCGACGACCTCAAGGTCTACTACCGGACCTTGAGGGGCGAGGTGAAGGCGCTCGACGGCGTCTCCTTCTCGATCAAGGACGACGAGATCCTCGGCCTGGCGGGGGAGTCGGGGTGCGGCAAGACCACCCTGGGCAAGAGCCTGATCCGCATGGACGGCCGGATGAAGCACGTCGGCGGCACGGTGGAGCTCGACGGCGAGGTGCTGCCAATCGCCGACGACGTGCGCATGAATCCCTACCGGTTCCACAAGGTGTCGCTGATCCCGCAGTACTCCATGAGCGCGATGAACCCCACCCGCAAGATCGGGAAGATGGTCGGCGAGCTGGTCAGGTCCCGCGGCCGCAAGCTGGACCGCCAGGATCTGCTCGCACGCCTCGACCAGGTGGAGCTGTCCCACGAGGTCCTCGACCGGTACCCCATCGAGCTGTCGGGCGGCATGAAGCAGCGCATGGTGATGGTGATCTCCGCGCTGCTGAACCCGTCCCTGCTCATCGCCGACGAGATCACCTCGGCGCTGGACGTGTCCACGCAGAAGGCGGTCGCCAGGGCGCTCGCGGGATTCCGTGAGCAGGGCCTGGTGAAGAGCATGATCTTCATCACGCACGACATCTCGCTCACGTACCAGATCGCGGACACGATCATGGTGATGTACGCGGGGAAGCTGGCGGAGAAGGCCCCGGCACATGTGATCGTCAACGCCCCGCGGCACCCGTACGCCCGGCTTCTGATCAACTCGCTGCCCGAGGTCGGCGTGCGCTACGCCGACAAGAGGCTGTCCGGCATCCCGGGCAGCCCGCCCTCGTTGCTCGACCCGCCTTCGGGGTGCAGGTTCAGGGACCGCTGCCCCCTGGCGTTCGCCAAGTGCGCCGAGGAGGAACCACCGGTGGTCGAGATGGAACCCGATCACTTCGTCGCCTGCTGGAAGGCATGATGCTCAGACTCGACGACCTGACGAAGGTCTACAAGGTAGGCGCGTTCGGCGGCAAGACGCTGACCGCCGTCGGCGGCGTGAGCTTCGACGTCGCCCCCGGCGAGGTCGTCTCCCTCATCGGGGAGAGCGGCAGCGGCAAGACCACGATCGGCAAGATGATCCTCGGCCTGATCCCGATCACCTCGGGCACGATCACCTTCGACGGGGTCCCGGTGAAGCCCGGCAAGGCCTACTACCGCAACGTCCAAGGGGTCTTCCAGGACCCGTTCAGCTCCTACAACCCCGTGTTCAAGGCCGACCGCGTGTTCCGGATGATCAGAGAGGAGTACTTCCCCTCGGCGCGGGACTGGGACGAGCGCATCGAGACGGCGCTGTCGGCGGTCCGGCTCAACCCCGGCCAGGTGCTGAACAAGTTCCCCCACCAGCTCAGCGGCGGCCAGCTGCAACGCCTGCTCATCGCACGGGCGCTGCTGCTGGACATCAAGCTGCTGGTCGCCGACGAGATCACCAGCATGCTGGACGCCTCCACCCGCATCGACGTGCTCAACCTGCTGGCCGACCTCAAGGCGCGGGGGCTCGGCGTGCTGTACATCACCCACGACCTGTCTCTCGGGAACTACCTCGCCGAGCGCACGGTGGTGCTGCGTCACGGCAGCGTGGTCGAGATGGGGCTGACCGAGAAGGTCTTCGGCGACCCGCTGCACCCCTACACCCGCCAGCTGCTCTCCGCCGTGCCCCGGCTCCGCTCTTCCTGGGAGGAGGCCGCCCCCGTCGAGACCTGCCTCTACCACGACAGCGGTACGACCGGCCGGCTCCTGGAGGTCGAGGAGGGGCACCAGGTGGCCTGCGCCCACCTGGCCACCTGCCCGGTGACCACCGGCTGAGTCGCGCCCGTCCCGGAGCGGGACGGGCGCGTTCCCCGGCCGCGCGGGAGCCGGCCGGGGAACGCGCGGCTCAGGAAGCGTACGCCTCCAGCTCGTAGATCCTGGCGGCCCTGTCGCTGTCGCCGGTCGGATTCAGGACGTTCACCCGCACGTACCGGGCCGTCACGGGGGAGATGGTGTGCGTGGTGACGTCGGCGGTGTTGCCGCGAGGCGAGGCCACCGTGGTCCAGGTCGTGCCGTCGCCGCTGACCTGGATGTCGAAGTCACGGGTGTTCCATACCGGCTTCTCGCCGCCCGCGCCGGAGTGGCGTACGACGAAGCGCCGCAACGTCGCGGGCGACTGCAGGTCCACGCGCAGCCACTTGTTCGCGCCGAGGGAGCACCACTTGTCCGCCCCGCCGCCGGTCCAGCTGCCGTTGACGGCCTTGGCCGGCGCCTCGCTCGCCGCGCACTGGCCGTCCGCGGTCGCGGGCTTGTTGAGCGCGAGGTTCGCGCCGGTCTGGCCGGGCACGTAGAGGCGGATGTCCGTCAGGCTCGCGCTGCCCTCGTAGACGTTGGTGTACAGGTCGCCGATCACGAAGTAGTCGGGGTAGGCCGAGTTCGACGGCCACTGGTTCGGCCAGGTCGCGCTGCCGTGCGCGTCGTTCTGCACGAGGTTGCCGTTGAACCGGCCGTCGTACTCCGACGCCTTCACGTTGTAGTGCCAGATCGGGTCGTTGCCGACGACGAAGGGGCGGTGGAAGCGCAGCGTCCTCTGCCCCGCGCGGGCGAAGTTCCCGCTGGCCTCCAGCGTATAGCCGGTGGCGTCGCGTTCGATCGCGAAGGTGTAGGACTGGTTGGGCATGAGCTCGGGCTGGAGCTCGGCGGCCGACGAGAGCTGCTGCTCGGCGAGGCCGCCGGAGCAGCTCGTCATGAACCACTGGGAGTTGCCGGGCAGGCCGCCGGGCCCCGGGGTCCAGTTGGGCATGCCGCTGATCCACATGTTCACGGTGTTGAAGCTGCTGTCGCGGTAGTTGTAGTACTGGTTCGTGGCGGAGTCGCAGACGCGCCCGCCGGTGCCGCCGCCCACCCTGTCGGGATGCTGGGAGAAGGCGTCCATCAGCACCTTGCGGTGGTAGTGCCAGAAGTGGTTGTTGCGGGGCGCCGGGTCGGCGAAGTCGACGATCGACAGGAAGTGGTAGCCGTTGTAGCCGTAGGCCCCCTGCCGCACGTCCTGCCACTGGCAGTAGGGCACCGACGCGTCCCCGGTCCAGCCGGGTGACCTGGACCCCTCACCCCACGGATGTTGCGTCTTGCAGCCCTGCGTGCTGTAGCCGTTGATCCGCCCGCCGTACTCGATGGTGCCGTTGCGCTTGCCGCCGAAGTCCAGGGTCTTGAGCTTGTACTCGATGCGGTACCGCTCGGGCAGCTTGCTCGTGGGCCGGAAGATCGCGCCACCGGTGGACTCCGGCACGTTGAGTACGGCGACGTGCTCGCCGCCGAGCGCCTGGGTGGTGATCGACGGCGGGGCCTCGATCACGCCGTCCTTGTTGAAGTCGCGGGCCGAGAGCGAGGCCGTCAGCCAGCCGTCCTTACCGACCTTGAACTCCTTGCGGTAGGTGGAGAACGAGTTGAAGGCGGTGGTCCACGCCGGTCCGTAGTCGTTCCTGTACCACTGGCCGGCGTCGTCGGTGATCGTGTCGAAGGGGTTGGTGTAGTTCTCCTTGACCCACGGGGCGCCCGCTCCGGTGAGCGGCGCCGAGAAGTCCTCGTTGTAGAGCAGGGTCCAGCCGGGGCGGGCCGGGTCGTCGGCCGCCGCCTTCCCGGCCGCGGGGCTCTCGGCCGTGGCGCCCGTGGTGATCGAGCCTGTGATCACCAGGCTCGAGGTGGCCGCGGCGATGGCCGCCCCGCGCATGACTCGTCTGACGGTCTGTCGCATGGTCGGTGTCCTCCGGTAGGGGGCGTGAACGCGTGACGCGGGGGCGTCCGCGTGGCGGTCAGGTGGCGTCGCCGCCCGCCACCTGACCAGGGCGTCGGTCCCTGGATGCCTCAGAAGGCGCCTTTGGGGTCGTAGTACTTCGCCGCGTTCTCCTTGGTGACTCTGGGGGAGGGGACCACCGTGTCCTTCTCCACCGTGGAGCCCTTGAGGATCTCCACCGCCCTGTCGAGGCCGCGGCTGCCGATGATGTCCGCGTCGTTCAGGCCGGTGACGGCGTAGTTGGTGCCGTCGAGGATCGCCTTGAGCGCCTCGGCCTGCCCGTCCACGCCCGCGATGATGATCTGCTTGGACTTGCCGGCGTCCGCGATGGCGCGCTGGGCGCCCAGGCACATCGCGTCGTTCTCGCAGAAGACGGCCTTGAGGTCGGAGTTCTTCGCGAGCAGGCTCTCCATCACCGCCAGCCCGCCGTCCGATCCCCAGTTGCCGAAGTCGGGGGCCTCGACGAGCGTGATGGACGGCTTGCCCCGCAACACCGACTTGACGCCGTTGGTGCGGGCCAGGCCGATGCTGTTGTCGGCCGGTCCGCCCTTGATGATGGCCACCTTCCCGCCGTCGGGCAGCTTCTCGGCCAGGAACTCGCCGTCCTGCTTGCCGATCGCCTCGTTGTCCGGGCCGATCCAGCTGGTGTACTCGCCGGTCTGGAACTTGCGGTCGACCAGGACGACCGGTTTGCCGGCGGCCTTGATGGCGTTCAGGGCCGCGGGCGCCGACTCCAGCGGGCCGCCGGAGATGATGACGGCGTCCACGTTCTTGGTGAGCAGGTCCTCGACGTTGGAGGCGAGCTTGGCCGCGTCACCGTTGGCGTCGGTGCTGATGATCTGGACGTTGCCCTGCTTCTTGGCCTGGGCGGCGATGGCCTTGTCCATGCCGCTGAAGTAGGGGCCGCTCAGCATGAAGTTGGCGACGCCGATGGTGTAACCGGCCTTGCCGGTGGGCGCGGCGGGCTTGTCGGTACCGGAAGAGCAGGCGGTCAGGCCGGCGGCGAGGACGCCGGTGACCAGCACGCCGCACAACCTCTTGGCGTTCATTGGCGGGGGACCTCCTGGGATGTGAGGTGTCAGGGACGCACCCGGTTGGTGCGCTGGACGAGGATCACGGCGATGATGATCAACCCTTTGAGCACCTGCTGCCAGAAGCTCTGCACGCCGTAGAGGTTGAGCAGGTTGTTGATGAGGACCAGCACCAGCACCCCGCCGAAGGTGGCCCGCGTGGAGCCCCGCCCTCCCGCGAGGCTGGCGCCGCCGATCACGCACGCGGCGATCGCGTCCAGCTCGAACGCCACCCCCACGCTCGGCTGGGCGATGCCGACCCGGCTGGCCAGGATGACCCCCGCCAGACCGGCGCAGGCGCCGCTGATGGTGTAGGCGAGGATCACGTGCCTGCGCACGTCGATGCCGGCGAGCCGTACGGTCTCGGCGTTGCCGCCGATGGCGACGATCGACCGGCCCGCGGGGGTCCGGGTCAGGAAGATCCCCCCGGCCAGGAACACGGTGAGCATGATCAGGGTGCTCACCGGGAGCGGGCCCGCCATGGCCGAGCCGAGGGCGAAGAACGCCGGATCGTCGGGGGCGATGGGCACCTCGGAGTACACGAACGCCAGCCCCCGGATGGTGGTCAGCGCGGCCAGCGTCACCACGAACGGCGCCAGCCCGAAGCGGGCGACCAGCGTGCCGTTGACCATCCCGAAGCCGATGCCCGACGCGACGCCCACCGCCATGGCCAGCGGGATCGGGATCCCCGGTACCAGGCCCGCGGTGACGATGCCGGAGAAGGCCACCACCGATCCCACCGACAGGTCGATGCCGCCGGTGAGGATGACCACGAGCATGCCGAAGGCGAGCAGGCCCGTGGTGACCATCTGCTTGAGCAGGTTGGTGAGGTTGGCCTGGCTCAGGAACGTGTCGGAGGTGAGCGCCGCCGTCGCCGCCAGCAGCACGATGAGCGTGACGAAGGCGGCCTGCACTGTGAGGTCCCGCCCGCCGACGACGAGCCGGGGAAACCTCCTGCCTGCCGTGGCGGCCGGTGCGGCCTCGGCGAGCTGACCTGTCATGCGGCCCTTCCGATCGCGTAGGCGAGGATCTGGTCCTCGGTCGCCGAGTCCGAGCGCGCCTCACCGGTGATCCGTCCCTGGTTCATCACGAGCACCCGGTCGGTGGCGCCCAGGACCTCGGTGAGGTCGGAGGAGATGAGCAGGACGGCGAGACCTTCGCGCGTGAGGCCGTCGATCATCCGGTAGATCGCGACCCTGGTGGCCATGTCGACCCCGCGCGTCGGCTCGTCCAGGATCAGCACGCGGGGCCCGGTGAGCAGCCACTTGGCCAGGACGGCCTTCTGCTGGTTGCCGCCGCTGAGATGGGCCGCCGCCATGGAGGCGCATCCGGGCGGCTGGATGTCCAGCCGGTCGATCATCTCCGCGACCTTCCGGCGGCGGCGCCCGGTGTCGATCAGCGGGCCGCGCGTGGTGGCGCGCAGCGTCGCGAGGCCGATGTTGTCGGAGACGCTCATTCCGAGCACCAGGCCGCTCCCCTTGCGGTCCTCGGTGACCAGCGCCAGCCCCGCCGCGATGGCCTCGCCCGGCGTGCGGAAACGTACGTGGCCCGAAGCCGCGGGGGCACGTGCGAGGGGCACCTGGCCGGAGGCCTCGGGGGCACGTGCGATGCGCACCTCGCCGGAGGTCGCGGGCTCGGCGCCGAAGACGCACCGGGCGAGCTCGCTGCGGCCCGAGCCGACCAGGCCGAACAGTCCTACGATCTCCCCGGCGTGCAGCGTGAACGAGACGTCGTCGAACTTCCCGGCACGGCCGAGCCGCGACACGCTGAGCGCCGCCTCGCCTCGCTCCGCACGCCGGTCGGGGTAGATCTGCTCCAGGCGGCGGCCGGCCATGAGACCGATCAGCTCGCCCTCGCTGGTGTGCGCCGGGGTGGTGGTCCCGATCACCAGGCCGTCCTTGACGACCACGATCGAGGTGGCGATCTCCAGCACCTCGGCGAGCCGGTGGGAGACGTAGACGACCAGGACGCCCCGGTCCCGTAACCGCCGGATCAGCGCGAACAGGGCCCGCAGGTCGGTGCCGGCCAGTACCGCGGACGGCTCGTCCAGCACGAGGACGCGGGGCTCGTCCACCAGCGCCTTGGCGATCTCCACCATCTGCTGCCGGGCCACCGAGAGGTGGCCGGCCACGGTGCGCGGGTCGATCGCGCCGAACCCGGCGGCGTCCAGCAGTTCCCGGGCGCGGGCGTGCGCCGCGGGCCAGTCGATCAGCCCGCCGCGCCGCCGGGGGAAGTTGCCCATGAGCAGGTTCTCGGTGACCGACAGCTGGGGGACGAGCGTCAGTTCCTGGTAGACGGTCCTGATGCCCCGGGCGTGGGCGTCGTGGGGTGAGCGGAGCTCCACGCGCTCCCCGTCGATCCGCATTTCGCCCTGGCTCATGGGCTGCGCGCCGGCCAGGATCTTGATCAAGGTGGACTTGCCGGCCCCGTTGGCGCCGACCACGGCGAGCACCTCGCCGCCGCGGCCCGCGAGGTCCACCCCGTGAAGCACCGGCACGCCGCCGTAGTCCTTGCGCACGCCCCGGAGTTCCAGGATCATCCGAAGGCCTCCATCAGCACGATGGTCTTCTCCCGGGTGAGGTCCAGGACCGTCTCGTGCAGGCCCTCACGATGGCCCCCGGTGTCCTTGGTGCCGCCGAAAGGCAGGTTCTCGGCGCGTAAGGCCGTCGAGCCGTTGATCATCACGGCGCCGACGTCGAGCCGCCTGGCGATGGTGAACGCGCGGGAGACGTCCCGCGTGAAGACCGCGGCGTGCAGGCCGTACGGGGACTCGTTGGCCATCCGCACCGCGTCCAGCGGGTCGGTGAAGCGCGCCACGGGCGCGACCGGGCCGAAGATCTCCTCGGCGAACGCCGCGCTGCTGACCGGCACGTCCACCAGCACGGCGGGATCGACGAACGCCGCGCGCCTGCCGCCCCCGGCGACGAGCCGGGCCCCGTCCTCGACCAGCCTGCCGACGGCCGCCTCGACCCGCTCCGCGGCCTCCTCGCTGATCAGCGGGCCCACGTCGGTCGACTCCAGCAGCTGGTCGCCCACGGTGAGCTTGGCGGTCTGGCCGAGCAGCGACTCCACGAAGGCGTCGTGGATCCCGTCCTGGACGTAGACCCGTTTGACCGCGCAGCAGATCTGCCCGTTGCCCCGTGCCAGGCGGCCGAGCACCACCGCCTGGGCGGCGGCCTCGGCGTCGGCGTCGTCGCACACGATCAGCGCGTCGTTCCCGCCGAGCTCCAGCAGCACCTTCTTCAGGGTGCCCGCGCCGCGGCGGGCGATCTCCCGGCCGGCCGCCGTGCTGCCGGTGAGGCTCACCGCGGCGATCCCCGGCGACTCGGCCAGCGCCGTGGAGACCTCCACCCCGCCGGTGACCAGCTGGTGCGCGTGGGCGGGCGCGCCCGCGCGATCGACCAGCTCGGCGACCCGCACCAGGGACAGCGGGCAGCGAGCGGGAGGCTGCACGACGACGGCGTTGCCGGCGGCCAGGGCCGCGGCCGCCTTGTGGGCGTACAGCTCGACCGGGTAGTTGAAGGGGACCAGCGCAGCGACGACGCCGAGCGGCTCGCGCATCGTCACGGCGAGGTTCCGCTCCAGCCCGGGCACGGCGTCCAGCGGGATCTGCCGGCCGAACAGCCGTGTGGCCTCGCCGGCGTAGCCACGGAAGATGCGGATCGCGGCCTCGATCTCGCCGCGGGTCTGCGGCAGGGGCTTGCCGTTCTCCCCGGCGAGCAGGACGGCGAGCCCCTCCGCCTCCTGCTCCACCAGGTCGGCCACCCGGCGCAGCAGGCCGGCCCGCTGGTGAGCGGGCATGGCGGCCATGGCCCGCTGACCCTCCCGCGCGGCGTCGACCACCGCGGCCACGTCCCGCGCGCTCATGGCCTCCACTTCTCCGAGAGGCTCGCCGGTGCCGGGGTTGCGGACGACGATGACGTGACCAGATGGCGAAATGGGGGTGGACATCCGTTGCACTCCTCGGGTGGATCGGCTTCTCGGTCGGGGCACGGCTGGCGCTTTCCTCGCCGAGGTCAGGGGTCCCTGGCCTCTGCGGTGGCCGGGGCGGCTCGCCTTCCCGTCCCGGACGTCCCGTTCCGGGCCGCCGCGTAGCCGATCCGGCGGCTGATCTCCGCCGCCATCGCGAGCGCGGACGGCGCGAGGCGATGGCAGTCCTCCACGCTGAACCGGTTGGCCGGAGCCGACACGCTGAACGCCGCGACCGGCTGGCCCGAGGCGTTCATGATCGGCAGGCCGACGCAGCGCACGCCTTCCTCGTTCTCCTCGTCGTCGATCGAGAAGCCGCGCTCACGTATGAGGTCGAGCTCGTCCATCAGGGCGAGGCCGGTGAGGGTGCGCGGGGTGCGGCGGTCGAGCGGGCAGGCCACGATCTCCTCGGCGCGCCGCCGGTCCAGCAGGGCGAGCACGGCCTTGCCCATCGCCGTGCAGTGCAGGGGTACGCGGCTGCCGATCCGGGAGACCAGCCGCACCGACTTGGCGCTCTCGACCTTGTCGATGTAGACGATCTGGTTGCCGGCGGGGATCCCCAGGTGGACCGTCTCGCCGCTGAGCTCGACCAGCTCCACCAGGTACGGGCGCGCCGCCGCCCGCAGGCCGTCCTCCTCCAGGTACTGCCCGGCGAGCGCGACGAGGGTCACGCCGAGGTGGTACGAACCGGCGGCGTCCCGGTCGAGCACGCCCAGTTCGAGCAGCGTGGTGAGGTACCGGTGGGCCGTGCTGACGGCGATGCCGGCGTGGCGGGCGAGCTCGCTCAGCGTGATCCCTGACCTGCCCGTCTCGGAGACCGCTTGGATGAGCTCGAACGCCTTGCCGACGCTGGATGATTTCCTGCCACCTTGCATTCGAGTTACTCGAATCTATTTTCATAGAGATGCAATTTTTTGCGATGGTTACATCGGATGTACAAGGTGTCAAGACCTAGAGATACGGCTGCCTGTTCGTACGATTTGTGATGTTAAATGGGGATATGAGTTCTTTGTCGAGCCAGCGCCTCGGCGAAATGATGGGATGAGACTCGGCCGAGATGAAGCCTGGTGTCCATTCAGCTGGGAGGACTTCGTAGGATGTGAAGCGTTATTTGCTCGATACAATTCGGTTCTTGCATCCAGATGACGCCCGTACCATGATTTACCGTCACCGACGGGACCGGTCCGTCCTTCAACTGGGCGACGCGGGCCGGGGACCATCCGCCACGGTCGCCGCCCTGGTGAAGGAGCACGCCGGCGATGCGGGGCCGGCGCCGGCAGGGCGACCCCCGCACGGAGATGCGCATAGGGTCTCCACGGGAGGCGTCGAACGCGGCTTCACGAGGCCGGAGCATTCCGGGTCGCCGTATGCCATGCGGTCACCGTTTGTCTCGCTACGATTCCGCTAGGTTTGTCGTCGTCGAGGTTGGTGTGGTGCGGGCATGAGTGGACGATGGAGCGCTCAGGCGTGGTTCAGCCTGGTGCTCGCTGTGATGGTCATCGTGCTGAGCTTGTCGACCGTGGTGGGTTCGGTGGTCCTGCGGCGGACGACGCAGGCCTCCAACCGGCTGGCCGATGTCATCTCCCCTTCCAGGCTCGAGGCCGAGCGCATCCAGACGGCTCTGGTCGACCAGGAGACCGGCGTGCGAGGCTTCCTGCTCAGCGGGAAGGACGAGTTCCTCAACCCCTACCGGCGCGGGCAGGCGACCGAGAAGCAGGCCGCCGCGCGCATCCAGCGACTGGCCGCCGGGGCACCGCCGCTGCGTGAGCTCGGGCAAGTGGAGCGGCTGAGCGCCCAGTGGCGGTTGCGGCACGCCGAGCCGATGATCGAACGGGTCCGCCGGGATGGCCCCGACAGCGTTCCCACCTCGGAGACCGAGGCGAGCAGGCAGTCCTTCGATATGCTGCGGGCCGCGCTGACCGTCCAGGAAACGGCATGGTCGCGGGCCCGTAACGAGGCGCGCGCCGATCTGCTGTCGGCGCGGGCGGTCAGGGACTTCAGCTTCATGACCATCGTCGCCGTCTTCCTGCTCACCATCATCACCCTGGCCGTGCTGTTGCGGCTTGTGGTGTTCCGGCCGCTCGAACGGCTGGCGGCGGCCTCGCGCAGGGTGACCGCGGGCGACTTCGGCCACCACGTCGACACCGGGGGTCCCGCGGACGTCGCGGCCCTGGCGCAGGACATGGAGGCGATGCGGCTGCGCATCGTCACCGAACTGGAGGAGACCCGCCAGTCCCGTGAGCTGCTCACCCGCCAGACGCGGGAGCTGAAGCGCTCCAACAGCGAGCTGGAGCAGTTCGCCTACGTGGCCAGCCACGACCTGCAGGAACCGCTGCGCAAGGTCGCCAGCTTCACCCAGATGCTGGAGCAGCGTTACGCCGATCAGCTCGACGATCGGGCCAAGCAGTACATCGACTTCGCCGTCGACGGCGCCAAGCGGATGCAGGTGCTCATCAACGAGCTGCTCACCTTCTCCAGGATCGGCAGGACCAACGCCGAGTCCGTGCCCTTCGACCTCAACGACGCCGTGGACCTGGCCCTGCGCAACCTGGCCGCCAGGTTGGAGGACTCCGGTGGCCGGGTCGAGGTGGGCGAGCTGCCGACGATCATCGGTGACCGCACCCAGCTGGTGATGCTCTGCCAGAACCTCATCAGCAACGCGCTGAAGTTCCGCCACCCCGACCGGGCGCCCGTGGTGTGCATCCAGGCCCAGCGCGTGGGCGCCGAGTGGCGGATCAGCGTGACCGACAACGGCATCGGCATCGAGCCCCGCTTCGCCGACAAGATCTTCCTCATCTTCCAGCGGCTGCACAACCGCGACCAGTACGAGGGAACCGGGATCGGGCTGGCCCTGTGCCGCAAGATCGTCGCCTACCACGGCGGGCGCATCGAGCTGGACATCGCTCACACCGGCGGCACCCGTTTCCTGATCACCCTGCCCGCCGACAAGGACACGGGTCCGGACGACGGCCTGCTCGACCCCGCCCCCGCGCCCATCAAGGTCTCGGCACCGGCTGATCCCGCCGTGTCCTAATTCGTACGGGTACGGGCGATTGGGCCTTGACAGCTCCCGATGCCGATCACAGATTGGGAGGGGAAGATCGGCGCCTCGCCGGGACGGTGATGGGCCACCGGCGGCGGGTCCCCTGCGTTCCCCCATCCGGCCGGCCGGCCGTCAGCGGTCGTCGCACGTCCGCGCGTTCGGGGACGGGGGAGCACATGCCAGAGCGGTTCCGGTCACCTCATGCGGCACGGATCGGGCGCCCGGCGGGAGGCCGCCTTCTCGGGGGAGCCCTCGTGGGCGTCATGCTGGCGCTGCTCATGCCGCCGGCCGCGGCTCAGGCCGAGGATCCCACGCCGGCGGCGGTCACCTGCGATGGCGGTACGCCGGCGGCGTGCTCGCGGACGCGGGTCGCTCCCCCCGCGGAGCCCGGCGCGCCGGGCCCGCGCCGGTCGGCGGCGACGCTGCCGACCGGCACGAACTTCTGGGAGTTGCAGCTCAACCTCTGCAACAGCGGCATCGCGAGCTGTTACACGAGGTACAACAACGGCCAGGCGGTCGGCGAGGCGGCCGGAGTCATCAGGGCGCAGTGGCCCGACCTGGTCACGCTGAACGAGATCTGCGAGGCCGACGTCATGGAGACGCTCTTCGCCACGATGCGGGAGATCTGGCCGGGCGACTGGGTGTACTCGGGATTCATGCCCGCCTACGACCGCGGCAGGAACGCCCCCTACCTCTGCGCCAACGGCGACGAGTACGGCATCGGGATCCTCGGGCACGTGCCCGCCCCGCTGTACGAGGAGGTCCGCGTCTTCGGCGACGTCTATCCCGACTCCCACGAGGGTTCGCCCACGCAGGACACGGGTTCCAGCGAGAAGCGGGCGTGGCTGTGCGCCTACGCCGTCGGCAACTCCTACGGCTGCACCACCCACCTGGCCAGCTCAAGCGGGAGCATCGCGGCCAACCAGTGCCGGTACCTCATGAGCGGGATCGTGCCCGGCCTCTGGTCCTCCCAGGGGGCCACCAAGCCGAGCGTGATGGGCGGGGACCTGAACCTGAGGTTCCGCGGATGGCCGGACGCGCAGGCCTGCGTCCCTCCGGGCTGGTTCCGCAAGGGTGACGGCGACGTCCAGCACGTCATGGCGACGAACGACTTCGCCTTCGACTTCACCCGGAAGATCGATCTGCGCCGCACCGATCACGACGCCTGGCTGGTCGCCCTCGTGACGCGCTGAGACGCCCCGTCGCCGCGTGGTCCCGCGGCCCGTGTCCCGTGGTTCATCCGTGCACGGAGCTCCAGATCGCGAGCGCCGTGCGCCATACGGTCAGCGTGATCTCGACTGCCAGCCGTACCCACTCGCGCCGTTCCCGGTCCCCGCACCGGCGGCCGTGCTTCCTCCGCCTCCCAGCCATCTCGCCCCCTCCTTCCGGTCGGTTCGGTCTCGAGGCGGATCGTCCAGGCCGACACCGCCCCGACGGCGCTCGATCGAGCGGCTCGCACCGGTATGGGGGTACTCCTGGCCGACGACCTGGGGGGCCGAGCACGTCTTATTGACATGATCGTACCCACGGGTAACCCGTCTATAACCTCGGAGAACGCAAGGACGGACGCCCCCGGCTACAGCCGGGTCACCCGGATCGCGTCGGCGATGACGTACCCGGGGGCGGAGGTCCAGCGGCTCACGCCGACAAGGTTGTAGGTGCCGGGGGAGAGGGTGAAGGTGCCGAGGTCGCGCCACTGGCCGCCGTTGACGCGCTGGTCGACGGTGACGGTCCGGCTGCCGCCGCCGGTCGCCACGATGAACGGCGTCGAGCCGTTGTAGCCGGCGTTCGCCGGGTACCAGACCTCGATGCGGTAGCTGCCGGCCGAGGGGATGGTGGACCGGAACCACGCCGGGTCGCTGGCCGCGACAGGCTCGGCGAACCGGTAGTCGGCCCCGTAGAGCTGCGAGGAGTAGTTCGACGTACCCCAGTTCGGGCCGGCGGTGAAGCCCGTGCCGCCGTTGTCGACCACGACGCTGAACGCGCCGGTGCCGGTGACGGCCCTGCCCGCGCTGGGCTCGCCCTCGTTGCGCAGCCGTTCCAGGGCGCTCACGTAGTAGGTGTAGGCGCGCGTGGGGTCGGCGGTGGTGTCGGTGAACGACGTTTCGCGGGTCGTCTTGATCAGGTTGCGGGCGTCGGCGAACAGGCACGGGTCCATGGCCGGAGCGCCGTCGACGCGGTACACCGCGTACGACACCGGGCCGCTGGAGCCGCCAGGCCGCCAGGAGAGCGCGACCCCGCCGGACACGCGGGTGGCGGAGGTGATCGAGGGAGCGGGCGGCGCGGTGGCGGTGCCGTGGACGGGCGCCAGCGCGGGCCTGGAGTAGTGGTCGCCCACCAGCCGGGTGATGGCCCCGATCCGGTCGGCCCTGACGTCCTTGGCGCTGAAGTACACGTCGCCGAGCACCTCGGGGTGCTGCCGGCCGTAGTGGAGGTGTTCGGTGAGCTCCTCGGGCCGCTGCCATGCCGGGTCCTGGCCGGCCGCTCCGGCCCGGTAGGCGGCCTGCCCGACGAACAGCCGCACGCCGGTGTTCCGCACCACGTCGGACCACCAGGCGGTCAGCACTGTGTAGTCGGCCACGGGGAATCCGATGTGCCAGTAGATCTGCGGCGTGATGTAGTCGACCCAGCCCCGCTTCACCCACAGCCGGCTGTCGGCGTAGATGGCGTCGTACGACTGCAGGCCGGAGGTGCGCGAGCCGAGCGGGTCGGTGGCGGCGTTGCGCCAGATGCCGAACGGGCTGACGCCGAAATCGACCCAGGGCTTGGCCGCGTGGATTCGCTGATCCATTTCCTGGATCAGCAGGTTGACGTTGTCGCGCCGCCAGTCGTGGACGTTGTCGAAACCGGCGCCGTACTGCGCGTAGGTGGCCGCGTCCGGAATGGTCTCACCGGCGACCGGATACGGATAGAAGTAGTCGTCGAGGTGCACGCCGTCGATGTCGTAACGGGTGACCGCGTCCATGATGGCGTCTTCGATGAAGTCGCGGACCGCGGGAATGCCGGGGTTGTAGTAGAGCTTCCCCCCATAGGCGAACCGCCAGCCGGGATTGCGCCGGGCCGGGTGGCTCGGCACCAGCAGGCCGGGATCGTCGTTGGTGGCCACGCGGTACGGGTTGAACCACGCGTGGAGCTGGATGTCACGGGCATGCGCCTCGCGGACCATGAAGGCGAGCGGGTCGTAGCCCGGGTTCGCCCCCTGTGTTCCGGTGAGCCACTGCGACCACGGCTCGTAGGGCGAGGGCCAGAACGCGTCGGCCGTCGGCCTGACCTGCACCACGACGGCGTTCATCTTCCTCTGTACCGCGAGGTCCAGCCAGGCGCGGAACTCGTCCTGCTGCGCCTGCGCGCTCAGGCCGGTCCGGCTCGGCCAGTCGATGTTGGCCACGCCGGCGATCCACAGGGCGCGAAGCTGCCGCTTGGGGGTGGCCGGGTCGACGGCGCAGGCGGCGAGGCGGTCGACCGCGCCCACGGCGGGCGGCGCGGCGAGGGCGAGGCCGATGGCCATCGCGGCGATGGTGCCGAGGGCGACGAGCCGGCGGCCTGTCGTCGCGGGCCGCCATGCGGGATTCGTGGTCACAGAAGGAAAGTTTCAGTGCCACCGTGAAGAAGTGCAATAGTCTTCAGGGGAATTCACCGGGCGAATGTCCGCCCGTCGCGACGCGGCTTTCCGGCGATTATCGGGACCGTTCCAATCGACGTCATGAGGGCGTGGCGGCCCGCGGTCTCGAGCATGCGCGGCCCGGTTCCCGGCGGTGGCCGGAAGCGCGAGGCGATCCCCTTTCACCGGCACATGAGACGAAAAGTTTCGTCCAACATCAGAGTAATGTCAATTATCGACATTTGTCATGAAGTGCTCTTACTGTGCAGCTCAGAGCACCCCCCGAGCAAGGAGCACTCATGACAGCCCTCCGGTCCCGATTAGCGGCCATCGCCACATGCGCTCTCACCGCCCTCCTCGTCCTGGCCGGCGGCCCGGCGACCGCCGCGCCGGCCGACCCCCTGGAGACCGCGTTCGCCGACGCCGCGACCGCCCAGGACGTGCCGCGCGATCTGCTCGTCGCACTCGCCTACTCCGAGACCCACCTGGACGGCCACGACGGCAAGCCCAGCGCCAGCGGCGGCTACGGTGTCATGCACCTGGTCAGCAACCGCACCACCCACACCCTGGAACGGGCGGCCGAGCTCATCAAGCGGCCGGCCGCGGAACTGCGCTCCGACACCGCGGCCAACGTGCTCGGCGGCGCGGCCGTCCTGCGGTCGTACGCCGACGAGGCGGGGCTGGACGAGCCGGGCAGAAAGGACCTTGGCCGGTGGTACTCGGCCGTGGCCAGGTACGGCAACGCCTCCACACCCGAGGTCGCCCGTCTGTACGCCGACACGGTGTACGAGCTGCTCGGCCGAGGCGTGCGGGCGGCCGGGATCGCGGTCGCCCCGCAGGAGGTCACCGCCGACCGGGGCGCCTACGCCCGGACGCTGGATCTCAACGCCCAGGCCGCCAGCCCCGACTACCCCGACGCGAGCTGGGTGGCCGCGAGCTCCAGCAACTACACCGTGTCCAGCCGCCCGACGAGCTACGCGATCGACCGCGTCGTCATCCACGTGACCCAGGGCTCCTACGCGGGCACCATCTCCTGGTTCCAGAACCCCAGCGCCGCCGTCTCGGCGCACTACGTCGTCAGGTCCTCCGACGGCGCCGTCACCCAGATGGTCCGGAACAAGGACGTCGCCTGGCACGCCGGAAACTGGTCCTACAACACCAGGTCCATCGGGATCGAGCACGAGGGTTTCGTCAGCGACCCCTCCTGGTTCACCGACGCGATGTACCGCTCCTCGGCCGCGCTGACCCGCTCGATCTGTGACAGGTACGGGATCCCCAAGGATCGCGCCCACATCATCGGGCACGTCGAGGTGCCCGGCGCGACGCACACCGACCCGGGCCCGCACTGGGACTGGAACAAGTACATGCAGTACGTGACCGGAGGCGGCGGCACCCCCTGGTCCGTCACCGTCGACAACGCCACGGCGGGGAAGTTCACCGCCGGCGCGAACTGGGGCACCTCCACCTACTCCGCGCAGCGTCACGGCGCCGACTACCGGTTCGCCACGCCGGTGGCGGCCAGCGACCCGGCCTGGTACCGGGCGACCATCCCCAGCGCGGGCAGCTACCGCGTCGAGGTCTGGTATCCAGCCGACCCCGGGTACAACAGCTCCGCGCCGTACATCGTCGCCACCTCGGGAGGTAACCAGACCGTGTACGTCGACCAGCGCTCCGGCGGTGGCGGCTGGCGTGGCATCGGTTCCTTCTCCCTCAACGCCGGCGACTACAACGTCGTCGCGGTGAGCCGGTGGACCTCCGGCACCGGCTACGTCATCGCCGACGCCATCCGGATCGTCCGCCTCTGAGCGCATCCCGAGGACAGGGGGCGAGGCTCGGCCTCGCCCCCTGTTCGCGTCTCCGGGTAATCCGCCACGACGAACGTCCACATACGTGAAAGCGTCCATCAATATGAATGCATCCATAACTGTGAACGCGGGAAACCGTGGAGGGGAGTGAAGTCGTCCATAACCGAGAACGTCCACAGATGTGAAACCGTCCATGAATGCGAACGGTCCACAAATGTGAACGCCCGGCCGGGACTCTTCCCCGATACGCGCCGATCACCGGGCGTCCGCGGCCGCCGCCGCACTCGCGCACGTCCCCCCTGGTGCCGCCCTCCTGGCCCGCATACTTTGCGAGGTCACCGCCTGGTCACCACATGCGCGGCCGCTTCGCCGGGGCGCTCTTTCAGCGTTCCTGACAGTTGACACCGGCTGATTGTTAACTTACGTTCATCGATTTAGGAAAGCGCTTTCGAAAGAAGCCCCGTCTGCTGGAAAAGGCGGCGGCATAACGTGTCGCGAGCGTCGTGCCGCCTCCCTCCGACCGCCCTGTGTTCCGTGCCGCATGCCGCCGTCCGGTACAGCCGTCACGCGTGCACGGACACGCGCAGAAAACGGAATGACCCATGTTCGCGAGAAGCACCCCCACCTCGATCCCCGACCCTCCTCCGTCGGCCGCGCCCTCCCTCAGGCGCGCCTGGTCCGCCGCGCCGGCCGCGGCCGCGATCGCACTGATCACCCTCCTGGGCGGCTCCGGCCTCCACGCCGCCGAGGCGGGAGCACGGGCGGCCGACCCGGTGGACGCCATGATCGGGTTCGCCACCGTCAACGCCCTGGGCCAGAACGGCACCACAGGCGGAGCGGGAGGCCCCACCGTCACCGTCACCACGACCGCGCAGTTCCTCGACCACATCGCCCGGCCCGGCCCCTACACCATCCGGGTCAGCGGCAGGATCACCCTGCCCACCGGCTCCAACGACGGCATGTACGACGTCGCCTCGGACAAGACCATCATCGGGGTCGGCTCCGGCGCCGCGCTGACCGGCGGCGGCCTGAACATCGGCCTTCCGGTCGACGACGACGTCACCGCGCCTCCGGCGAACGCCGTGCACAACATCATCATCCGGAACATCTCGTTCTCCGGAGCCAGTGACGACATGATCAACGTTCAGATGTTCAGCCACCACATCTGGATCGACCACAACGACCTGTCCAACGGCGACGACGGCGCGGTGGACATCAAGCGCGGCTCCGACTTCGTGACCGTCTCCTGGAACAGGTTCCACGATCACGACAAGACGCTGCTGCTCTCGCACGACGAGGACGCAGGCCCGCAGGACATCGGCCGGTTGCGCGTCACCTACCACCACAACTACTTCGACGCCTCCGACCAGCGCCATCCGCGCGTCCGCTTCGCGAACCTGGTGCACGTGTACAACAACTACTACCGCGACAACAGCTACGGGATCGCCTCGACGTACAACGCGGGGGTCCTGGTCGAGGGCAACTACTTCTACAGCGTCAACAACCCCGGCCGGGTGGACTTCAGCGGTGACCTGGGCCGCATAGTCCAGCGCGACAACATCCTGGTCGACTGCAACCATCCGATCGAGACCCGCGGCACGGTGCCGGATCCACGCACCTACTACTCCTCCACCGCGGATCCCGCCTCCAGCGTGCCCACCATCGTGCCCGCGGGCGCGGGCGTCGGGAAGATCTGAGGCCCATGATGACCACACACCGTTCGTGGCGCCGGGCGGCCGTCGCCGCCGCGATGCTGCTCGCCGCGCTCGCCACCCCCGGCGGCGTCGCCTCGGCCGTGCGCGCCGCTCCGGCTCCGGCCGGGGCGGCCGTCGCGGCCGCCGAGAACACGCCGATCGGCTTCGCGTCCGTCAACGCCCTGGGCCGGAACGGCACCACCGGCGGGGCCGGAGGGACCACCGTCACCGTCACCACGGGAAGCGCCCTTGAGGACTACGCCGGGCGGCCCGGGCCGTACATCATCCAGGTCTCCGGCCGCATCCAGGTCGACGACATGATCACCGTGGTCGCCGACAAGAGCATCCTCGGAGTCGGATCGACCGCCGAGATCACCGGAGGCGGACTCCAGCTGGGCTCGACCACCCGGCCGGGCAACAACGTGATCATCAGGAACATCCGGTTCACCGGGGCGTCCGACGACTCGATCAGCGTCACCAACAAGGCCCACCACGTGTGGATCGACCACAACGACCTCTCCGACGGCTACGACGGGCTGCTCGACATCAAGCGGGAGTCCGACTTCGTCACGGTCTCGTGGAACCACTTCCACCACCACAGCAAGGCGAGCCTGCTCGGCCACTCCGACAACTACACGGCCGACATCGGCAAGCTGCGGGTCACCTACCACCACAACTTCTTCGACGGCACCGACCAGCGCCATCCCCGCGTGCGCTTCGCCGAGCCGGTCCACGTCTTCAACAACTACTACCGCGACAACGCCCTCTACGGCATCGCCTCGACGGAGAACGCCGGCGTGCTCGTCGAGAACAACTACTTCCAGAACGTCGCCCACCCGATCTACGTCGGCTACGACAAGAGCGGCCCTGGCCGGGTGGTCGAGCGCGGCAACCTCTACGTCGGCTCCGGTACCCCCCAGACGGCGGGCACGGTGGCCGAGCCGCGCACCTACTACTCCTACACGCTCGACGCCGCCGCCACCGTCCCGTCGGTCGTCCAGGCCGGCGCCGGGGTCGGGAAGATCTAGCCCCTTGGCCGCCGCCCGCCCCCGCCTCGCCGGGCGGCGGTCCCTCCCGCACGAAAGGCAGGCTCCATGTCACACGACACCTCCTCCGCCGGCCGGTCCCTGCGGCGACGCGCGTTCCTCGCCGGCACCGCGGCCGCCACGCTCGGTGGCGTGCTGCCCGGCCTCGGTGCGCCCGCCCGGGCCACCTCCGCTGCCGGCGCCCCGGCCGCTCTGGCGGCCGGCCCGATCGGCTTCGCCTCGGTCAACGCCCTGGGCCTGAACGGCACCACCGGCGGCGCCGGAGGCCAGACCGTCACGGCCACCGGCGCCGACCAGTTCCTTGAGTACATCGACAGCAAGGAGACGCTGGTCATCAGGGTGGCCGGCACCATCGCGATCACCAGCAAGCAGGGGGTGCGACCGAACAAGACCATCGAAGGGGTCGGCACCTCCGGCCACATCACAGGTGGCGGCCTGGACTTCTACCGGTCTTACAACGTCATCGTGCGGAACCTCCGGTTCACCGAGGCCGAGGACGACGCGGTCAACATCGGCCAGCAGTCCCACCACATCTGGGTCGATCACAACACCTTCTCCGGCGCGATCGACGGCTCGGTCGACATCGTGCGCGGCGCGGACTACGTCACCGTGTCGTGGAACCACTTCGACCACAGCGACAAGAGCATGTTGATCAGCCACTCCGACGGCGCGGCGTCCAGTGACATCGGCCATCTCAAGGTGACCATCCACCACAACTTCTTCGACAACAGCCGCCAGCGTCACCCCCGCGTCCGGTTCGGCGAGCCGGTGCACGTCTTCAACAACTACTTCCTGGGCAACGAGTTGTACGGCGTGGCCTCGACCGAGAACGCGGGCGTGGTGGTGGAGGGGAACTACTTCGAGAACGTCCCGCATCCGCTGTTCTCCGCGAGCGGCTACGCCGACAGCGGTCCGGGGCGTGCGGTGCAGCGCAACAACATCTACGTCAACTCGGGCACCCCGGAGACGGCGGGCACCGTCGTCGAGCCGCGTACGTACTACTCGTACACGGTGGACCCCCCGGCCGGCGTGCCCGCGGCGGTGCGCGCCGGCGCCGGCGCCGGCAGGTGAGACGCCCGTCCCGCAGAAGGGGGACGCCGGGCGCGCCCTCAGGGCACTTCTCGCCATCGGGGGCAGAGTACGCCGCTGAGGCGCGGTGTCGCCGGTGTTCCAGGGACGGGAACGTCACTGTGCCGCTCTGTGCCCGGTCGCCGCGCCGTCTCGCCGGACGGTGTTGACGATCCAGCGGCGGACCACGGCGAACGCGAGCGAGGGCGGCACCGTGCCGGCGCCCAGGCCCACGTCGACGAGCAGGTCGAACACCTCCTTGCGCCGGGCGGCGGTGCCGATCGCGGCGTCGATGAAGCCGGGGGACTGGGCCGCGCGGGCGAGCACGTCGGTGGTGCGCAGATGCCGTCCGAGGGCCTTTCGCATCCCGCGCCGGTAGGCGGTCAGCGGGTCGGCGCTCGCCTGCACGGCGGCCTCGCCGGCGAGCCGGCCCGAGAGCAGCGCGTAGTAGATGCCCTCGCCGGTGAGCGGGTTGATCAGGCTCGCGGCGTCTCCGGCCAGCATCACACGGCCGGCGCCGAGCCTGGGCCGGCCGGGAGACAGGGGCAGGTGGTGGGCGCGCAGGTCGCGGGCGGGCAGGTGCGGCAGCAGCTCCGCGAGCCGGCCGTGGAGCACCTCGCGGCCGGGCAGTCCCGTGGCCCGCAGCCGGGGCAGCAGCATCCCGAAGCCGACGTTGGCCGTGCCGTCGCCGATCGGGAACGACCACGCGTACGCGGGCCACCCCTCCTTCTGCATGGCGATGAGCTGCACCTCGTCGTCGGGCGGCACGTCGGCGTAGCCGCGCACCGCGATCGCGGTGTGCTTGGCGGGGGTGGCCGGGACGCCGATGAGGCGCCGTACGGTCGAGTTGGCGCCGTCGGCCGCGACGACGGCGCGAGCGGTGAACGCGCCGTCGACGACCACGTGGCCGTTCCCGGCGGCGAGCGAGCGGACCCGATGGCGGCGTACCTCGACACCGCGGGCACGTGCGGCCTCGACGAGCCGGGCGTCGAAGACCATGCGGGGGACGACGTGGTTGGGCCGCGCGGCGGTCGCGGACACCCGCGCGCCGCCGGGGGAGACCACGGAAAGGCGCGTGGTCGGCCGGTAGTCGGCGATGAGATCGGGGACGCCGAGCAGGGCCAGCTCGTCGCGGCCGTGCGCGGCGATGCCGTCGCCGCAGGCCTTGTCGCGGGGGAAGTCGTCCCTGTCGAGCAGGAGCACCCGCGCGTCCGGCCGGAGCCGCTTCGCGCGCAGGGCCGCGGCCGACCCCGCGGGCCCGCCACCGATCACCACCAGATGCCACATGTCGTCCACCTTGGTGAGCCTGCCACCCTGCGCCCCGGCGAAACCGCGCCGCCTCCGCCACATCGTGGCCCGGCCCGCGGCGCGCGCTCAGCGGAAGACGATGCCTCTCTCGCTGGGGCGAATAACGATCGGTAGGGGACCCTTGATGAAACTAACTTGGCTAGCACCATCGCAATTATGATGCTAGTGTCAATAG
>NZ_BAAAZR010000010.1:0-35147 GCF_039537005.1 Sphaerisporangium flaviroseum
AACAGGCCACCTCCGCGCTGATCGTGCACCACCCCGAAGCCAAGTACTTCAACGTCTGAGCCCTCGCGGCGAGACGGTACGGTCGTCGGACTACGTCATGCGTCGTCAGGGGGATTTCATTGGACGCGGTTCTCTTCGACATGGACGGGCTGCTCGTCGACACCGAGAAGCTCTGGTTCCAGGTCGAGTCAGAGGTGATGCGGCGCCTTGGGGCACGATGGGACACCGCCGACCAGGAGCAACTGGTCGGCGGCTCCATGCCGGCGACGGTGTCCTACATGCTCCAGAGGAGCGGGTCCGACCGGCATCCGGCCGAGCTGGAGGCCTGGTTGCTCGACGGTCTCCTCGTCCTGCTCGCGCAGGGCTTCGACCTGATGCCGGGAGCCGCCGAGCTGCTGGCCGAGGTCCGCGCCTCCGGAGTGCCCACCGGCCTGGTCACCTCCTCCACCCGGATCGTCGCCGAGGCGGTGATCGGCGCCATCGGGCCCGCCAACTTCGACATCGTGGTGACCGGCGACGACGTCCAGCGCTACAAACCCGACCCCGAGCCCTACCTGCGGGCCGCGCGCATGCTCGGCGCCGACCCGGCGCGCTGCGCCGCCCTTGAGGACTCGCCGAACGGCGTCGCTGCGGCCACGGCCGCAGGCTGCGCCGTCGTGGCGGTACCCAGCGTCCTCCCCATCCCACCGGGCCCCCGCCGCCTGGTGGCCGACACCCTCAAGCAAATAGACCTCCCCACCCTCCAAGCCCTCGTCCTCAGCTGACCCCCTCTTCCTCGCCGTCACCGGCCGGGGAGCGTGAGGGTGTGCCGTCTCCCGCATTGATGCGGCGTACGGCCGAGGGATTGATGCGGCGTACGGCCGAGGGTTCGTCCGGGGTGGCCCGGGGCGATCCCGTAGGGGGTGATCCCTGCTTCCGGGTAGGGGGAGGGCCATCCTTGCGGAGGAGGGGCCGTGGCCTTATGGCGTGCCAGGATGGAACGGTAAGCCACGACAAAGGGGGCGAGCCGTTATGTCGTTCAACCAGATCGCCTGGTTTCCGCTGTGCGCGGGGCTGACCGCAGTCGGCCTGGTGCTGAGCTTCATGGCGTTCCGCAGGCGCGGTGCCGGAGCGGGCCTGCGGGTGGCCGCGTGGTCGTTGATCCCGATGGCGGCCTACCTCACCGGCGCGCTGCCGGCCCTCTGGACGGCCGGTACGGCCGTGGTCGGCTTCGTCACCGGTCTGGTGTTCTCGCCGAAGGTGTGGGTGGGCGTCGCCGTGGCGGGCCTGTCGGCGGTGCTGTTCCTGGTCTCCGGCGTGCTGCGCAGGAGGCGCGCGGGCGCCGCGGTGGCCAAGCCGGAGGGCCGTCCCGAGAAGCAGCCCGCCCCGGGCGCGATCCCGGGCGCAGCCGCTCCCACACTGCCCAACCGCAGGCCCCTGCCGCCCAAGTCCGCGGCCCCGGCCGAGGACGACCTGTCCGACATCGAGGAGATCCTCAAGCGCCGGGGCATCAGCTAGCCTGTCCGGCGGCCGGACGCGGGGCCGCCGGCCGGCCTCTAACGGCTGAGGGACGGACCGGCTGGCTGCTAACGGCTGAGGGACGAACAGGCTGGCTGCTAACGGCAGATGGCCGGCCGTCGGCCGGGTTCACCGGGGTGGTGGACGGGGCCGGTGGCGGTCAGGGGTGCCGGTGGCGTAGGCAGCGGATGAACCAGACGCTCTTGCCGGTTCGGCCGGGGCAGGCGGTCAGCCCCCACTGGTCGGCCAGGGCGTCCACGATCACCAGGCCGCGGCCGTGGTCGACGTGCCTGTCCACGTGCAGCCGGCGTGGCAATCCGGAGCCGTTGTCGGTCACCTCCCCACGGAGCGCTCCATCACCGGCGCGCAGCGACAGCCCTATGGGGGGAGCGCCGTGGGCGATGGCGTTGGTGACCAGCTCGCTCACCATGAGAACCACGTCGTCCATCAGATCCGGCAGATCCCAGCCCACGAGCGTCCGCCGCACAATGTCCCGCGCCTTGACGACGATCGCCTCGTCGCCCGGTAGCTCACAGGACATGGTCCGGTACCCCCTTGGAGTGCCGATCATCGATGCTCCTCGCCGCCGAACTGGCCCGTGACGGCACGCGCCGTCATCAGGGATACGGCGCCGGACCCTGTTACGTTCGGATAACGACGTCTCAGTCCGCAAGATCCCCCGATGCGGCTCCAGAGGCCCTCGATAAGATCGGTTCCACGAGCCCCGGCCTTGATCGTCAAGCCGCGGGCGGCCCCGGATCCGGCCGCTCCGCGCCGCATCGCGCCTGCCGTAGAGGGTCTCCGCGCCGTGTCACGGTTTCGGGACACAACCCGAACGGGCCCCGGACATTCCATCCAAGATCAACACGAATGAATTTCGCATGAATCACAGTTGAGCCACATAGCGCGCTGAGGTACTGGTCAGTGCAGCTCAGCACATAGATTCTGCGTCCGGGGGCCGTACACTCGGCCTGCTCGAAAAGATGGCGACCTCCGCCGGCCACCAATGGCAGGGCGGCGCGTCAGACGGACAACGTCGTCTGGGATCCAGGGGGCCGACACATGACCGCACCGCTCGATGTCTCCGGCACGGAGCTCGAGGCCGCGCCGGAAGCCGTGCTCGAAGGGTCACGCGCCAAGGCGATCCAGGGCCGTTCTCTCGGCCAGATCGCATGGATGCGCCTCAAGCGCGACAAGGTGGCGCTCACCGGTGCCGGCATCGTGATCTTTCTCATCCTGGTGGCGGCCTTCGCTCCCTTGATCGTCGGCTGGCTGGGACACCCGCCCACCGACTTCAACCAGGACCTCATCAGCTCCGAGACGATGGCGCCCAAGGACGGCACCGCCATCAGCTGGGAGCATCCGTTCGGTGTCGAGCCCGTCAACGGCCGCGACATCTTCAGCCGTATCATCTACGGCGCCCGCATCTCGCTGCTGATCGCCTTCCTGGCCACGCTGCTGTCGGTGGTCCTCGGCACCACGCTCGGGATCATGGCGGGCTACTTCGGGGGCTGGGTCGACTCGGTCATCAGCAAGACGATGGACGTCTTCCTCGCCTTCCCGCTCCTGGTCTTCGCCATCGCCCTTGCCGGCATCGTGCCCGACTCCGCGTTCGGCCTCTCCGGTGACGCGTTGCGCGTCTCGCTGCTGGTGTTCATCATCGGCTTCTTCAACTGGCCTTATATCGGGCGCATCATGCGCGGCCAGACCCTGTCGCTGCGGGAGCGGGAGTTCGTCGACGCGGCCCGCAGCCTCGGCGCCCGCGGCCCGTACATCATCTTCCGGGAGATGCTGCCCAACCTGGTGGCGCCGATCCTGGTCTACGCCACGCTCCTGATCCCGACGAACATCGTCTTCGAGGCCGCGCTGTCGTTCCTCGGCGTCGGTGTGCGCCCGCCCACGCCCACCTGGGGCGGCATGCTCTCGGATGCCGTCCGCTTCTACACGATCCCGCACTTCATGTTCTTCCCCGGCATGGCGATCTTCATCACCGTGCTGGCCTTCAACCTCCTCGGTGACGGTCTACGCGACGCCCTCGACCCGAGGGCCCGCTGAGCTCGATCTGGTTCCCCCGTAAGTTCCTGGCTCCGACAACAAGGGGTTTTGTAGATGATGAGAAAGACCACACTGGGGGTGACCGCCATGGGCGCGGTTCTCGCCCTGGCTCTGGCCGCCTGTGGTGGCGGCCCGACGGCGACGCCGAGCCAGTCCGGCGCGGCGCCGGCGGGCGGTGGCGCGAAGGCCGCGTTCAACGCCGCTCTCACGCAGGTGTACAACCCTTCTGACAAGAAGGGTGGGATCATGAAGTTCGCCAACGCCGGCGACTGGGACTCCCTCGACCCCGCCGACACCTACTACGGCTACTCCTGGAACTTCATCCGGCTGTACGGCCGTGCCCTGGTGATGTTCAAGCCGGCTCCCGGCAAGGAGAGCAGCGAGCTCGTCCCGGACCTCGCCGAGACCCTGGGCGTCCCCAGTGACGACGCCAAGACCTGGACGTACAAGCTGCGTGCGGGCGTCAAGTTCGAGGACGGCACGCCGATCACGTCCAAGGACGTCAAGTACGGCGTCATGCGGTCGTTCGACAAGGAGGTGTTCCCGGACGGGTACACCTACTTCAACGACACCCTCGACTGGCCCAAGGACTACAAGGGCCCCTACAAGTCCAAGGGCGTCAACGTCGACAGCGCGATCTCGACCCCCGACGACCAGACGATCGTCTTCCACCTGAAGCAGCCCTACAGTGGCTTCGACTACTTCGCGCAGCTTCCGGCGACGATCCCGGTCCCCGAGGCCAAGGACACGGGCGCGAAGTACCGCGAGCACGTGATCTCCTCCGGGCCGTACAAGTTCGACAAGAACGACATCGGCAAGGGCTTCAACCTGGTCCGCAACGACCAGTGGGACCCCGCCACCGACCCGAACCGCAAGGCGCTGCCCGACGGTTACGACGTCCGGACCAACGTCAACGCGGACGACATCGACAACCGGGTCCTCTCCGGCGACCTGCACGTCGACATCGCGGGCACCGGCGCCCAGCCGGCCACCCTCGGCCGCGTGCTGACCGACCCGAACCTCAAGGCCAACACGGACAACCCGACGATCACGCGCCTGTGGTACACGTCGATCAACGGCAACGTGAAGCCGCTGGACAACCTCGACTGCCGCAAGGCCGTGGAGTACGCCGCGGACAAGGTGGCCTACCAGACCGCCTACGGAGGCGAGTTCTCCGGTGGCCAGATCGCGACCAGTCTGCTGCCCCCGGGCATCCCCGGCCACGCGGACATCAACCCCTACCCCAGCGGGCCGGACAACCACGGTGACGTCACCAAGGCCAAGGAGCACCTCACGGCCTGCGGCCAGCCGAACGGCTTCGAGACCAACATCTCCTACCGGGCCGAGCGTCCGAAGGAGAAGGCGACCGCCGAAGCGCTGCAGCAGTCCCTGGCCAAGGTCGGCATCAAGCTCACGCTGAAGCCGTTCCCGCAGGCCGACTACTTCGCCCTGTACGCCGGCAAGCCCGGTTACGCCAAGGACAACAAGCTCGGCCTGGCCATCAACGGCTGGGGTGCCGACTGGCCCGACGGCTACGGCTTCCTGCAGCAGATCGTCGACAGCCGCGTGATCCGTGAGACCGGTGGCTCCTCGAACATCAGCGTGCGCGACCCCGAGGTCGACAAGCTGCTCGACCAGGCCTCGCTGGAGACCGACACCGCCAAGCGGGAGCCGATCTGGGCGCAGATCGACCAGAAGGTCATGGACAACGCGTTCATCCTGCCCGGCCTGTGGGCCAAGAGCCTGCTGCTCCGTGGCAAGGGCGTGACGAACGTCTTCGTCAGCGACGCGACCGGCATGTACGACTACCTCAACATGGGCCTCGAGTAAACGCCCACACCCATCCGATAGATCCGATAGACACGTGAACGCGGCAGGGGGCCGGCCGACCGGCCGGCCCCCGGAGCCGGGGGGACTGTGGCCACATACATCATCCGGCGCCTGATCTGGGGTGTCTTCATGCTCGCCATCGTGAGCGTGATCACCTTTGCCATCTTCTTCTTGGTGCCCCGCCTGGCGGGCGCCACCTCGGAGAGCCTCGCCACGCGCTACGTCGGCCGTACGGCCAGCGCCGAGCAGGTGAAGGTCGCGGCCGAGAAGCTCGGCTTCAACGATCCGCTGGTCGTCCAGTACGGCCGGTTCGCCAAGGGCCTGGTCGCGGGTGCCGAGTATGACTACGGCCCCGGCGTGGAGCACTGCCCGGCACCGTGTTTCGGTTACTCGTTCCTCACCCGGCTGCCCGTGTGGCCCGACCTGCTCAACCGGCTGCCGGTGACGATATCGCTGTCTCTCGGGGCGGCGGTGATCTGGCTGATCGGGGGCGTGGCCACCGGGGTGATCTCCGCGCTGAGACGCGGCAGCTTCTTCGACCGGGCGGCGATGACCATCGCGCTCGGCGGCGTCTCGCTCCCCATCTTCTTCACCGGCATCGTCTCGCTGGTGGTGTTCAGCTACGGCCGTCCCTTCGCGCTCGCGGCGCCCGGCGGCAGCTTCACCCCGTTCTTCGACAACCCGGTCATGTGGGCGTACAACCTGACGCTTCCATGGATCACGCTGGCCTTCCTGTACGCGGCCGGGTACGCCCGGCTCACGCGATCAGGCATGCTGGAGACGATGAACGAGGACTACATACGCACGGCCCGCGCCAAGGGCCTGGCGGAGCGCACGGTCGTCTTCAAGCACGGCCTGCGAGGCGCGCTCACGCCGATTCTAACGATCTTCGGCCTCGACCTCGGGCTCCTGATGGGCGGCGCGGTGCTCACCGAGAGCACCTTCTCGCTGCCGGGCATCGGCAAGTACGCCATCGACGCGATCACCAACCAGGACCTGCCGAAGGTCATGGGCGTCACCCTGGTCGCCGCCTTCTTCGTCGTCCTGGCGAACCTGGTCGTCGACCTCCTGTACGCGGTGGTCGACCCGAGAGTGAGGCTCACGTGAGCTTTCTCCAGCTGAACGATCTTCGGATCCACTTCCCGACCGACGACGGTCTGGTCAAATCGGTCGACGGGCTCTCGTTCCGGCTGGAGCGCGGCAAGACCCTCGGCATCGTGGGCGAGTCCGGTTCGGGCAAGAGCGTCACCAGCCTCGGCATCCTGGGCCTCCACAAGGGCACCCGGGCCAAGATCACCGGGGAGATCTGGCTCGACGGGGAGGAGCTGGTCTCCGCCACCCCCGAGCACGTCCGCACCCTGCGCGGCAAGAAGATGGCGATGATCTTCCAGGATCCGCTGTCGGCCATGCACCCCTACTACACCGTGGGCGCGCAGATCATCGAGGCCTACCGGATCCACCACCAGGTCAGCAAGGCCGTCGCGCGCAAGCACGCGATCGACATGCTCGGCCGGGTGGGCATCCCGCAGCCGGACAGGCGGGTCGACAGCTATCCCCACGAGTTCTCCGGCGGCATGCGCCAGCGCGCGATGATCGCGATGGCGCTCTCGTGCGACCCTGAGCTGCTGATCGCCGACGAGCCGACCACGGCCCTCGACGTGACCGTCCAGGCGCAGATCCTCGACCTGATGCGCGACCTGCAGCAGGAGTTCAACTCCGCGCTGATCATCATCACCCACGACCTGGGCGTGGTGGCCGAGCTGGCCGACGACATCCTGGTGATGTACGGCGGCAAGTGCATCGAGTACGGCACCGCCGAGGACATCTTCGAGCGGCCCGAGCACCCCTACACCTGGGGCCTGCTCGGATCGATGCCCCGGCTCGACCGTGAGCGCACCGAGCGGCTGATGCCCATCAAGGGCACCCCGCCTTCCCTGATCAACGTGCCCAACGGGTGCGCCTTCCATCCGCGCTGCGCCTTCGAGGGCCGCACGCAGGGCAAGGCCGACACGGAGGTCCCCGAGCTCCTGGAGACCGAGGGCGGCCATCTGGTGCGCTGCCACATGTCCCGGGAGGAACGGCACGCCATCTGGGAGAACGAGATCAAGCCCAACCTGGAGTCCGTGTGAGTGAGTCACCTGAGGCCTTGCTGTCCGTCCAGGGCCTCGAGAAGCACTTCCCGATCACCAAGGGGCTGTTCAGGCGCCAGGTCGGAGCCGTCAAGGCCGTCGACGGGCTGACCTTCGACGTGGTCAAGGGCGAGACGCTCGGCCTGGTGGGGGAGTCCGGCTGTGGCAAGACCACGACCGGCCGCCTGATCACCCGGCTGCTGGAGCCGACCGGCGGGAAGATCGTCTTCGAGGGCAGGGACATCAGCCACATGTCGCAGGGCGACCTGCGCCCGCTCCGCCGCGACATGCAGATGATCTTCCAGGATCCCTACAGCTCGCTGAACCCGCGCCACACCGTCGGCGCCATCGTGGGAGCGCCGTTCCGCATCCAGGGCGTGCAGACCGAGCACGGCACCAAGAAGGCCGTCCAGGACATCCTTGAGCTGGTGGGGCTGAACCCCGAGCACTACAACCGCTATCCGCACGAGTTCTCCGGCGGCCAGCGGCAGCGCATCGGCATCGCCCGCACGCTGGCGCTCAAGCCGAAGCTGATCATCGCGGACGAGCCGGTGTCGGCGCTCGACGTGTCCATCCAGGCGCAGGTCGTCAACCTGCTCGAGGACCTGCAGAACGAGCTCGACCTCACCTACGTGGTGATCGCGCACGACCTGTCGGTGGTCCGGCACATCAGCGACCGGGTCGCCGTCATGTACCTCGGCAAGATCGTCGAGATCGCCGACCGCAAGAACCTGTACGAGTCGCCGATGCACCCGTACACCACCGCGCTGCTGTCGGCCGTGCCCGTGCCCGACGTCAAGCGGCGCAACGCGCGCGAGCGCATCCGGCTCCAGGGAGACGTGCCGAGCCCGATCAACCCGCCGCCGGCCTGCCGGTTCCACACCCGCTGCTGGAAGGCCCAGGAGATCTGCAAGACCGTCGAGCCGCCGCTGGCGGAGCTGGCCACCGGTCACCAGGTCGCCTGCCACTTCCCCGAGAACGCTCCGACGGACGCCGTGTCGGGAGACACCGGCACGACCGTCCCCGCCTGAGGTCCGGGTGCGGCGCCTACGGGCGCCCGTACCCGCGGAGGCGGCGGAGTCCTCACCCGGGCCCCCGGCTCCGGCGCGGGCCGGGGCCGGTCAGGGGATCGCGCCCGGGGTGATCAGGCCGGTCTCGTAGGCGAGGACCACGGCCTGCACCCGGTCGCGCAGCGCCAGCTTGGTGAGCACGTTGCCCACGTGGGTCTTCACCGTCGTCTCGCTGACCACGAGTTCGGCGGCGATCTCGGCGTTCGACATGCCCTTGGCGATCAGGCGCAGCACCTCCAGCTCGCGCTCGGTCAGCCGGTGGACGCGTGCCGGGGTGGCCTGCTGGTGGGCCGAGGGCAGCCGGGCGGCGAACTTGTCGAGCAGGCGCCTTGTCACGCTCGGCGCCACGATGGCGTCCCCGGCGGCCACCACGCGGATCGCCTGCACGAGCTCGTCCGGCGGCACGTCCTTGAGCAGGAAGCCGCTGGCGCCCGCCCGCAGGGCCTCGACGATGTACTCGTCCAGGTCGAAGGTGGTCAGCACCAGGACGCGGGGTACGTGGGCGCCGGGGGCGGCGTCGCGCACGATGCGCCGGGTCGCGTCGATGCCGTCCACGCCGGGCATGCGGATGTCCATGAGGACCACGTCGGGAAGCAGGGCTCTGGACTGGTCCTGCGCTGTGGACCCGTTGCCCGCCTCTCCCACCACCGTGATGTCGTTCTCGGCCTCCAGGATGAGCCGGAAGCCGGTGCGCAGGAGTGGCTGGTCGTCGACCAGCAGCACACGGATAGTCATTTGTCAGTCCTTGAGGGGGAATCGGGCCCGTACCTCGAATCCACCCCCATGGCGCGGGCCGATCCGCAGGATTCCACCATAAAGGGCAACTCGCTCACGTATGCCGACGAGACCGTGACCGGGTCTGTCGTCCGGCCCGCGTGCGAACTCCCCCGTCCCGCCCAGCCCGTCGTCCTCCACCTGCACCAGAAGCTCGCTCGGCTCGTGGCGTACGGTCACCCACGCCCGCGCGGCAGGCCCCGCGTGCCGCAGGCTGTTCGTCAGGGCCTCCTGGATCAGGCGGTAGGCGGCCAGGTCGATGCCCGGGGGAAGGATCCGCCGCTCGCCCTCGATCCAGAGCTGCGCGCGCAGGCCGGCCTCACGCATCTGGTCGACCAGGCCGGGAAGGTCCCCCATGCCGGGCTGCGGGGAGAGCTCGCCGGTCTCTCCATCGGTGCGAAGGACCCCGACGATGCCCCGCATCTCGCGCATGGCGGTCCTGCCCATCTCCTCGATGGCCATCAGCGCGTCCTTGGCCGCCTCTGGCCGGGTGTCGAGGACCTTGCGGGCGGCGGCGGCCTGGACCGTCATCACGCTCACGTGGTGGGCCACGACGTCGTGCAACTCGCGGGCGATGCGGGACCTCTCCTCCGCGCGGGCGGCCCGGGTGTCGGCGTCCCGCGCCCGCTCCAGCCGCTCCGCCCGGTCGACCAGTTCGGCGAGGTAGGCCCGGCGAAGCCGTACCGAGCGGCCGACCACCCAGACGGCGATGGCCACCACCATGGCGAACGTGTGCCGGGTCCAGTTCGCCGGGTCGTCGTCCAGGATCACCTTGAGGGCGTACGCGAGCGCGGCGACCGCGGCGGCGGCGAGGCTGAGCGCCAGCCCCCGGTAGGCCGCCACGGTGTACAGCAGGATGAGCGAGGCCACCGCGGTGGACCCGCCGTCGTAGTGCAGCGCGGCCAGCGCGATCTGGGGAAGCGCGGCGACGCAGAGCAGCACGAACGGCCAGCGCCTGCGGAGCACCAGCGGCGCCAACCCCAGCACGATCAGGGTGACGCTGAGAGCGTCGGGCGCCTTGGCCGGGCCGTACCCGGAGGTGTCGCCGGTGCCGATGACCACCGTCGCCGCGATGGAGACCCCCGCCAGGACCGCCGCGAGAGCCGAGTCGCCGAACAGGGGATGCCTTCTCAGCCAGGCTCGCGGACTGCCGGGGGTGGTGCGCACCCCTTCAATTTAGGACGTCCTGGTTGTCGGCCACCCTGCTGAGGATGGATATCGCCCTCATCCCCCGGAAGGACATCCCCTCCGGGCGGAGCGAACCGGCTCCCGAGGTGAGCCGCCGGGCTCTAGGTCGCCTCCCAGGGTGCTGACGGAGATCTCGGCGAAGTGCGAGACCTTCCGGGCTCTGTGGACCGACCACGACGTGCAGGAGCGCGTCGTCGGCGTCAAGTGGTACCGCCACCGCACCGTGGCCCTCCAGGACGGGCGGGTCTGGTCCGCACGACGGCATGCGTGATCGCACGGACCTCCGACCTCAGGTGCCGAAGCGGCCGTCCTTCATGCCCTGGCTGAAGTCGGTCCACTCGCCCGCGCTGAAGACCAGCGTGGGTCCGGTGGGGTCCTTGCTGTCGCGGACGCCGATCCGCTCGCCCGGCAGGTGGGCGATCTCGACGCAGTCACCGCCGCTGCTTCCGGAGTAGGAGGATTTGACCCAGGCCGCTTCGCGGAGCTCGTCGTTCAGGTGGTCCATCGCTCTATCGTCTCCCTGATCATGTCGAGCGACGCGCGCTGGGGGAGCGCCTCAGCGCGGATCACTTCGTATCTGGTCGTGAGATCCTCGACCACTTCCGCCCGATCGACGACCTGGCCATGACCCGCTGATTCGAGGTACACCGTATCGGGGACGCCTCGAGCCTGCGCGATGATGAAACCCCCTTCGAGACCTGTGGTGGAGTACGTGCTGAGCGGCAGGATCTGGACCGTGATGTACGGCAGGGAACCCGCCTCTATCAGGTGGGCGAGCTGGGCCGCCATCACCTGGGCGTCGCCGACGGGCCGGTGCAGGACGCACTCGTCCAGCACCGCCCAGAACATCGGCGGCTCGGGGCGCTCGAAGATGCGCTTGCGCTCCATGCGGGCCGCGACGTTGTCCTCTACCTGTTCCTGTGTCACCCGTGGCTCGCCGAGCAGGATCGCCCGCGCGTACTCCTCGGTCTGAAGGAGCCCGGGAACTATGAGCGGCTGCCACGTGTGCAGCGTGCCGGCCTCGCGCTCGACGTCCAGCCAGGGGCGGAACCAGGCGGGAGTGGACGCGCGGTTGATGAACGGCCAGAGCCTGAGCAGGGCCCCGTCGAGCTCCAGGGCCTCGTCGCAGCGCTCGGCGAAGTCGCGTGAGGGGGTGCGCCTGGCGGTCTCGACCATGCCCACCAGGGCCAGGGAAAAGCAGATCTTCTGGGCGAGCTGCTCCATCGTCCAGCCTGCCGCCGTGCGGTGTCGTCGCAGCTCATAGCCGAAGAGCGCCTGCGGGGAGGCGCTGGGGTCGAGTTCGCGGGGGGCGGGCATCAACGCTCCGTTCGAACGGGTACGGCTGGCCCCCTGACGGCTCCCACACGCCATTTCACACGAGGTGTCGAATACGCGATGGAGGCGGTTGGGTACCGAGAGTAGTCGGCAGGCGGCAGTCTTGGAAAGGCGAGCGGTCAACGGCCGGGTGAACGGCGGAGGCGATGACGAACATGCCACAGCATCATCGTGAGCGTGTGGAACCACGGCGTCCAGTGGGAGCCCCAGGGGATTCACGGGCGATGACTCCGGCACGGCCGGGCGGCCGGCGCGTGCCCTCCCACCATGAGGAGGGCCGATGATCTTCCTGCCCTACGGTCGCGCCGAGGTGCCCGAAGAGCAGCGGCACGCGAACCTGGAGACCGTCAGGAGGGTGCGCGACGTGGTCTCTGGGCTGGTGGAGGACGGGCGCCAGCGGCGGCGGGCCGAGGGCCTCATCACCTCCTGGAGCCTCGACCGCGACGAGCTGGACGAGGCCGCGGCCGCCCTCGGCATCCCGCCCCTGCGGGACGAGGAGTGGGACGCCATCAATCGCCCGATTTGAGCACTCACAGCTCGTCGGTGGCCGCCCTGCGGGACCCGCGGGTGGTGTCGCCGGGGCGGCGGTCGGGGACGGGCGGGGGAGTGCCGCCCCACTCAGGGCAGATCTCCTGGTAGTCGCACCAGTCACACAACCGGCTCCGGCGGGCCCGCCACTCACGGGTGGTGAGCGACCGCTCGATGGCCTCCCAGAGCGCCTGCACCTTGCGCTCGGTGGCCCGCAGGTCGGCCTCGTCGGGGGCGTAGCGCAGGATCTCGCCGTTGCCGAGGTACATCAGCTGGAGCAGCCGGGGCACGGTGCCGTGCAGGCGCCACAGCACGAGGGCGTAGAACTTCATCTGGAACAGCGCCTTGGCCTCGAAGTCGGGGCCGGGCGCGCTCCCTGTCTTGTAGTCGACCACGCGCACGTCGCCGGTCGGCGCCACGTCGAGCCGGTCGATGTACCCCCGGAGCATGAGCCCGCTGTCGAGCACCGCCTCGACATAGAGCTCGCGCTGGGCGGGCTCGAGCCGGCTCGGATCCTCCAGGGCGAAGTAGCGCTCGAGCATCTGCCGCGCCTGGCCGAGCCAGCGCAGCCGCTCGGTCTCGTCGCCGAACAGGGCGGAGTACTCGGGGGCGTGCTCCAGCAGGCGCGCCCACTGCGGGTCGAGCAGACCCTGCGCCGCCGTGACGGTGCGCTCGGCGGCCGGCAGGTCGTACAGCCGCTCCAGCACCGCGTGGACCAGCGTGCCGCGCACGGCCGCCGGGGAGGGCCGCTCGGGCAGCTGGTCGATCACGCGGAAGCGGTAGAGCAGCGGACATGTCATGAAGTCGCCCGCCCGGGAGGGGGAGAGGGTGCCGACGATCGCGGGCGGCTCCGAAATGCTCATGCCGGAACTGTAAGTCAGTCGGCCGACACTTTAGGCCGGAGGGGAGCACGTGATCGGCCGATCACCGCCGGGAGGCGCGTAGCATCAAGGCACAAGGAGGAAGACGACAATCATGAGCACCCAGACCCCTGAACGGCCTGATTCCCCCGGGCTGCGCATGGGACGGCCGTTCGGCATCCCCGTTTACGTCTCGCCGACCTGGCTGATCGTCGCGGCGTTCATCACCTACACCTTCCAGCCCCAGGTCGCGGCGGATCTGCCCGGCAGGGGCACGGTCGTCACCTATCTGGTGGCCTTCGTGTTCGCCGTCTTCCTCTACGTCTCGGTGCTGCTGCACGAGCTCGCGCACTGCGTGGTCGCCCGCTACTTCGGGCTCCCGGTGCGCCGCATCACGCTCTACCTCCTCGGAGGGGTCTCCGAGATCGAGCGCGAGCCGGAGACGCCGGCCAGGGAGTTCCTCGTCGCCTTCGCGGGCCCGCTGCTCTCGCTCGGCCTGGCCGTGATCGGCTACGCCGCGAGCAAGGTCATCCCCCAGAACACCATCCCGTACGTCCTTGTCTGGCAGCTGTGGTTCTCCAACGCCATCGTCGGGGTGTTCAACCTGCTTCCCGGCCTGCCGCTCGACGGCGGCCGCATGCTGCGCGCGGGGGTGTGGAAGCTCACCCGCAACGCGGGCTCCGGCACGATCGCCGCCGCGTGGTTCGGGCGCGTGCTGGCGGTCGCCCTGGTCGTGGTGCCGCTGACGCTGTCGTTCATGACCGGCCAGGAGCCGAGCTGGGGCATGTTGCTCTGGTCGGTGCTGCTGGCCTCCTTCATCTGGGTCGGGGCGTCCCAGTCGCTGCGGGTGGCCAAGGTGCGGGCCCGCATGCCGCAGGTCCAGGCCCGCGCGCTCGCCAGGAGGGCCATCCCGGTGACCGCCGAGGTGCCGCTGGCCGAGGGCATGCGCCGGGCCCGGGAGGCGCAGGCGGGCGCCATGGTCGTCGTCGACCACGATGGCCATCCGATCGCCATCGTCAACGAGGCCGCCGTCACGGCCACGCCCGAGCAACGGCGGCCGTGGGTGACCGTCGGCTCGCTGGCGCGCAGCCTGGAGCCCTCGCTGGTGCTCCCGGCCGACCTGGCGGGGGAGTCGCTCCTCGACGCGATGCGCGGGTCCCCTTCAGGTGAGTATCTGCTGGTGGAGCGCGGTGGTGACGTCTTCGGGGTGCTGGTCACCGCCGATGTGAACCGCGTCTTCTCCGGGGTGTGAGCGCCTTCCCCGGTGTTCCGGACCTCTGCCGCCACGGGCGGTCCCGCGGATCCCGCGCGTCCGGGTGCGGGCGATCGGGCGAACGTCACGGGTCCGTAAGCGTTCACCGGGGCGGAGACGCGAACCTCCGGCGCCGATCACGCGTCTGATCAGTAGCGCATCCGACGAGAGCGGGCAGCCGTACAGGGGGAAGATCGCCCGCTATGTCCCACTCGTTTTCCATGCGTGCCGAGACTACTGTTCTGATCAGCCGATCCGGTCGGCCAAGCAGATGAGGAACGTTCGCATTGGCTACGCCTCACACACCCCCCACCGCCGGTGACCTGACGCCGGAGTTGCTGGGCGCGTCCGAGTGGAGCGACCGGCAGGTCGCCGCGGCCGGCATCCCCATGTACGACATTCCCTTCCTCACGGTCGGCGGTGGCATCGGATCGTTCGTCACGCTCGACTACCTGCGGATCTACGGGGTCCCGACGTCGCAGATGCGCGTCGTCTCCAACATCGACCACCCGTGGCAGACCTACGAGTTCCTGACCCGGTGCTCCCAGATCCCCCGGCCGGAGCGCATCCGCTCCGACTCCTCCTCCAGGCCGGACAACCTGTGGGGGTTCCCCTCGTACGCTCTGGAGGAGGCCTGGCGCGACAAGAACCCGGCCCACCTGTTCCAGATCGCGACCGAGCCCATCTTCACCGACTACTGGACACCCCGGGCGGGCACGGTCTTCCGCAACCTGGAACGTGAGGCCAAGCGCATCGACTACTGGGAGATGCTGGTCAAGGGCCAGGTCCGCATGGTGCGCCGCAGGGCGGGCGGGGGCTACTTCACGGTGGTCACCCCGCCCGAGGGCACGGCCCCGACCAAGCGCATCGTCTTCCGGTCGCGCTTCGTGCACCTCGCGATGGGCTATCCCGGGCTGAAGTTCCTGCCCGACCTGCAGGAGTTCCGGCAGAAGTACGGCGACTACCAGCACGTGGTGAACGCCTACGAGCCACATGAGCAGGTCTACGAGTTCCTCAAGACCCGTCCGGGCACGGTGGTGATCCGCGGTGGCGGCATCGTCGCCTCCCGCGTGCTCCAGCGCCTGTTCGACGACCGCGAGAGGTTCCACCTGCAGACGCAGATCATCCACATCTTCCGCACGTTCGTGACCGGCTCGCACGGCCCCCACCTGTGGAGCCGGCGCAAGGGCGGCGACGGCTGGGCCTACCAGGGCTTCAACTATCCGAAGTCGGTGTGGGGCGGTCAGCTCAAGGCCGAGATGCGCAAGCTGGAGGGGCCGGCGCGCGCCCAGAAGTACAAGGAGATGGGCGGCACCAACACCCCACGGCGCAGGCGCTGGCAGGAGCAGATGCGCAAGGGCCGCGAGGGCGGCTACTACCACGCGGTCCAGGGCACGGTGGAACGGGTCGAGCCGGCGCCCGACGGCCGCATGCTGAGCCACGTGCGCGGCAATGACGGCACGATCCGCGAGCCCGTCGCCGACTACATCGTCGACTGCACGGGGCTGGAGGCCGACATCGCCGAGCACCGCGTCCTCGCCGACCTCCTCGAGCACGGCGGCGCGCACCGCAATCCGATCGGACGCCTGGAGGTCGAACGCCACTTCGAGGTCAAGGGCACGGCCAGCGGCGATGGTGCGCTGTACGCCTCCGGCTCGGCCACCCTCGGGGGCTACTTCCCCGGTGTCGACACCTTCCTGGGCCTGCAGATCGCCGCCCAGGAGATCGCCGACGACCTGTCCAGCCGCGGTTTCTGCCGCAGGATGGGCCCGCTGCGCTCGACCTCCCAGTGGTTCAAATGGGCTCTCAACAAGCCCGTATAGCCCGTAGAAGGAGACTTCCCCCGTGGTTCCGACCCTGATCGGCCGCATTCAGACGCGGCTGTTCCTTCTTGCCACCGTGGGCGTGGTGATCACGGCACTGATCGTGCCCGTGCTGCCCGGCCTGCCCGGGCCGCTCTCGCGGGACTACCGGGTGGGGTTCCTGGTCCTGCTGGCGGTCGCCGTGCTCGGGGTCATGTGGGAGCTGGTCTACCACTTCCTCATGCAGTTCCGCTGGGAGAAGGACTGGCCGACTCTGTTTGGCTTTCTCACACTCGTGCCAGAAGGACTTCTGCTGTGGTTTTTGCTACGGTCCGGTGCCATCGGCAGCCTCATAGATCCGGTACCGCCCGCCGCCGCCTTCTGGACGCAGTTCGTGGTGGTATGGATCTGTGTTTGGCTGGTGGCCAACGGTCCGATGCGGGTGCCGTTCATCCGGTGGCGTTTTCGGGGAGGGAGAGTTCTGTGACGGAGCAAGGCGTGGGGGTGGTGCGTCCACTTCCCGGCAACGGCCTGATCGCCCATGTGGGCGGCCTGTTGCTGGTGTGCGACGCGGCCGGCGCCGTCGCCGAGGAGTTGCTCGCGGCGGTCCAGCAGACCGCCGCGGCGGGCGGGGACGGCCGGGCGCTCGCCCGGCGCGCCGCCCAGGTCCTCGCGCGATCGATGACGGCCGAGCCGGTCGCCTGCGCCGTCGCCGGCCGCGCGGGCGGCGGCATCGCCGTGCTGGTCAGCGGTGACGCGCAGGCCCTGATCACCGGAGCGGGCGCCGACGTGCGGCTCGACGGCAAGGACGCCCTCACCTGGACCGACCGCCTGGTCCAAGGCCCGGTGACCACGGTGGAGCTGCGCCTGCCCGACGCGGGAGAGCCGATCAAGCAGGCGCGCCTCGACGGGGGCGTCATCCCCGGTGGCGGAGTCACGTGCGACTTCAGCCAGGCAGGCGGCCCGGTGCCGCCCATGTCCTCGGGGCCGTCGCGATCGGCGTCGGGCATGGCGGCCTCCGAGCCGTCCCGGCCGGCTCCGCGGCCCGAGCCGTCCCGGTCGCCCGAGCCGTCCTATCCCGAACCGGCGCCCCCCGCCCTCCCGCATCCCGCCCCTTCGCAACCGGCTCCTCCGCACCCTGCGGGGGCCGTCTCCGCGGCCCTCGCGATGGACCACGGGCCCTCCCCGGCCGAGGCGCCGCCCCATCCCGGCACGCCCCCTCCGCCGGTCCCGGCCGCTCCGCCCGGCGAGGCCCACCCGCCCGGAAGGCGCGACCTCGAACCGTCGCCCGCTCTGACCACCGACCCGGAGATGGCCTCCTCAGGCGCCAACGGATCGCCGGGGGGTGCTTCACCGCAGGAGGGCTCACCGGACTTCGAGGCGTTCCTGCTGGTCAACGGCCCTGAGTCGGAGACGGCGGGCTCGATGCTCGAGCCCACGGAGGTCGGTCAGGCCCCAGAGCCGCTGAGCCGCCCCATGGTCTACGGTGTCGACTGCAAGAACGACCACTTCAACGATCCCCGCGTCCCCTACTGCGCGGTGTGCGGCATCGCCCTGGTGCAGCGCACGCTCGTGCCGTACAAGGGGGAGCGGCCGCCGCTCGGGGTGCTGCTGCTCGACGACGGCCTGACCCTGCGCCTCGACAGCGACTACCTGCTCGGGCGTGATCCCGAGCGCGCCCCCGAAGTGACCTCGGGGGAGGCGAGGCCGGCCAGGGTCACCAGCCCGGACGGGTCGGTCTCCCGCCGCCACCTGCGGGTCAAGCTCGACGGCTGGGACGTCAACCTCATCGACCTGGGCTCGGTCAACGGCACCCAGGTGCAGCCGCCCGGCGACCCGAACTTCTACGACATCCCGCCGAACGAGCCGGTGCCCATCCTGCCCGGCACGACGGTGCGCGTCGGGGTGTCCCGCACGATGCGCTACGAGTCGCACCGCAAGGCCTAGAACGCGAGGGCCGGACCGCGACGGCCGGAAGTCACAAGGGCCGGGCGTCCCGATGCGATCGGGGGGCGCCCGGCCCTCGCGCGTCTCAGCCCTCCGCCCTCGCGCGCGTGACGCCCGCCCAGTCGACCGGATCGGCGTCCTGCTCCGCGCGTACGAGCAGGTGCGCGCCCGGCGGCGGCACGGCGCTCTCAGGGGTGATGACCAGCGCGTCGGCCGGGGGTCCGGCCGCCGCGGTCGCGTCCACGCCGAGCCTGGCCAGACGCTGCGCCAGGGACGCGGCCCGCCCCCGGCCGACCACGACCAGCGGGCGGCCCATGGCGAGCGCGAGCTGGAGCGCCACATGGGCGGCCGCGTCCCCGGAGCCGTGGTGGACCGCCACGGGCCCGGCCGCGTCGTACGCCCCTGGCAGCACCGTGACGGTGCGGCAGGCGGCCTCGGCGACGATCCGCTCGTGGCCGGGGGCGTCGCGGGGGACCACCACCAGGTCGGGCTGGGCGCTCAGGACCAGGCCGGGCAGCTCGGCGCCCGGCTGGGCCGAGAACCGGCTGACCACGCGCGCATTCGGGCCCCGCTCCCGCACCCTGGCGGCCAGCGCTTCCAGGGCGCCCATCGTCTCGGCCATCTCGGCCAGCTCGAACGACAGCCCGGCGCCGACCTCCAGGCGGCCGTGAGGATAGGGCTGCAGGTGCGCCAGCACCACCTCCGACGGGGTCCTGGCGCTCGCCAGGGCGGCGGCCAGCCCGGCGAGCGGGTCGGCGTCCACGGCGTCCACCGGATTCCCGGGGACGACGGCGAGCACGCGGTGGGCGGCGGTCACGCCGAGGGCGGCGCGCTCGGCCTCGGCGATGTCCCTGGCGACCCGCCGGTCGGGGTAGACGCGGCGCAGCAGCGGTCCGGTCATCGCGGTGGTGATGAGCGCCATGAGGACCATGAGGGAGTACAGCTCCCCGTCCAGGACCCCCTTCTGCAGGCCGACGGTCAGGATGACGATCTCGGTGAGGCCACGGGTGTTGAGCAGGATGGCCAGGGCGGACGACTGCCGGGCCGGCACCCGTCGCAGCCGCGCCCCGAGGTAGGAGCCGGCCAGCTTCCCGCCGATCGCCACCGCGAGGATGGCGGCGAGCACGCCGAGGCTGGAGACCGTCAGTGTCCGAAGGTCGACGTTCAGCCCGGAGACGACGAAGAACATGGGCAGCAGCAGGAGCACGGCGAGCTGTTCCAGGCGCTCCAGGATCTGGTGGTTGAGCCGCTCGGCGCCCTCCCGGGGCATGACCACGCCGAACAGGAAGGCTCCGAAGATGAAGTGGACGTGCATCCATTCGGTGGCCCAGGCCGAGGCGATGAGGCCGAGCAGGACCATCGACAGCAGGCCGGGGGTGAGCCGCCCCGCCCGGTCGAAGGCCGGGACCAGCCGGGCCAGCAGGGGCCGTGCCACCAGTAACATCACGGCGGTGTAGGGGACGGCCAGCAGGACCTGCCACTGGCCGGTCGACGCCTCGGCCCCCGCGATGCCGACCACCACGGCCAGTACGGTCCAGGCGACCACGTCGATGACCGCGGCGGAGGCGAGCGCGAGCCCGCCGAGCGTGGTGCGGTGCATCTGGCGGTCGGTCAGGATGCGCGCGAGCACGGGGAACGCGGTCGCCGACATCGCGGCGCCCATGAACAGCACGAAGGCCGTCGTCCTGCCGTGCGCGTGCCGTCCCGCCAGGCCGAGGGCGAGCAGCGCCCCGAGCGCGAACGGCACGCTGGTGGACCCCAGGGCGATGGACGCGGCCACCTTGCCCTTGCCTCGCACCAGCTTCTGGTCGATCTCCAGGCCCACCACGAACATGAACAGGATCAGGCCCACGTCGGCGAGGGCCGACAGGGCGGGACGCATGTCCGGCCCGAACAGGTCGTCGCCGATCCACGGGCCGAGCAGGGTGGGCCCCAGCAGGATGCCCGCGACGATCTCGCCGATCACCGGGGGCTGGCCGACGCGCCTCGCCAGCCGGCCGAGGAGCCTGGCGGCGCCGAGCACGATCACCAGGTCGAGCAGCAGCACATCGGCGCGAAGCATCGAACATCGTCCCCCGGCGAATGAAGAACCTAGATCAAAGCCCCCGATAATGGTGCACGCGACGTTACCGTGACTGGACGGGCGCCGCGCGAGGTCCCGGCGAACCGGCCGGGCCGATCTGTGCGTGCCGACGAGAGGAACGCAAGGTGGAGGGCATCGCCGACTATGAGTTCGTCCGCCCGCTGGGCGCGGGCAACCATGGCGAGTTCTACCTGGCGAGGAGGCCGGAGCGGCTGCCCGTCGACGCCGAGTACGTCACGGTCAAGGTCGTGGGGGGCACCGGGCAGGACGCCTTCCGGCGGGCCACCCGTGAGCTGAAGGCCTTCGCCTCGGTGCGCTCGCCGTTCCTGGTGACGCTGTACGACGCGGGCCAGCAGGGCGGGGTCTTCTACTACTCCATGGAGTACGTCGAGGGTGGTTCGCTCGCCGGTCCGGCCGAGCCGCCCTCCCGGGATCAGACGGTGCGCGCGGTCGCCTGCGCGGCGCGGGCCGCGCAGGCCCTGCACGATGAAGGCCTCGTGCACAGGGACATCAACCCCGCCAACGTTCTGCTGACCGCCGGCGGGGGCAAGCTGTCCGATCTCGGCCTGTCCCAGGTGCTGACGCCGGGCGCGACGATCACGGGCATGGGCGGCCTCACCTCGGTGGAGTTCACCGACCCCGCGCTGCTCCAGGGTGACGACCCGACACCGGGCGGCGACGTGTGGTCGCTCGGCGCGACGCTGCACTGGGCGACCACCGGACACGGCCTGTACGGGGAGCTGCCGACCCACGACCCGCTGCTGACGCTGAGGAGGGTCTACAGCACCACGCCCTCCATCAGGCCCGAGCTGGAGCCCGAGCTGTCGGAGCTGGTCGGTTCGTGCATCGGCGACCTGGCCGAGCGCCCCACCGCCTCCGGTCTGGCCGACCGCCTGTACCGGCTGTCCTCCTGACGGCCGCCTCGCCCGGGAACGGTCCCGTGCGGCCCGCTAGCCCCTGGCGGCGCGCTCGATGACGGCGACCAGCTCCTCCTCGGTGAGCACGCGGGGCTCGCCGACCATCTTCGCCTGCACGTACACCGCGCACAGCCACTCCAGCAGGCGCGCCCCTTCGAGGGCCTGGTCGAGGTCGCCGCCGAGGGCCACGGCCCCGTGGTTGGCCATGAGGGCGGCCTGCCTGCCCTCCAGGGCCGTACGGACGTGGGCGGCGAGCTCGGGGGTGCCGTAGGTCGCGTAGGGCGCCACCCGGATGACGCCGCCGAGCAGCAGGGCGTTGTAGTGGATCGGGGGCAGCTCGCTCATCGTGGTGGAGACGACCACGGCGTACCGCGAGTGGGTGTGCACCACCGCCGTGGTGGTGGTGGCGGCGTAGATCGCCAGGTGCATGGGCACCTCGGAGGACGGCCGGCGCTCACCCTCCACCACCTCTCCCGACATGTCGAGCACCGGGCAGTCCTCCGGTGAGAGCCGGTCGAGGGCCACCCCGCCGGGGGTCACCGCCACCAGCCCGCTCCGCCGGACGCTGATGTTGCCGGAGGTGCCGAGCACCAGGCCGGTGTCCACCATCCGGCTCCCGATCTCGCACAGCCGCTCTCGCTCTTCGCCCAGCCTCATGTCAGGCGCTCCAACTCGGTCGCCATGAGGCGGCGAAGGACCTCGGGGGAGAGCCGGTCGGGATAGAGCAGGCGGTGCACGCTCAGCCCGTCGACCAGGGCCAGCAGGCGTTCGGCGACGTCGTCCAGGTCCTCGCCGGTGGAGATCTCGCCCGCCTCGGCGGCGGCGTCGAGAAGGGTGCGCACCAGGTAGCGCAGCTCGGCGGCCTCCTCGCGCTGCACGTCGAGCAGCGTGCCGCCCGCCAGGCTCCTGCCCCAGAACCCCACCTCGAGCGCGGTCTCCTGGGCCCGCTCCTGGTCCAGGGGCAGGTTGTCGACCAGTAGCTCACGCAGGGCGGACAGCCCCGTGTGACCGGCGAGCTTGCCCTTCAGCCGGTGCACGATGCGCCGGTGGGACGCCCTCAGTGCCGACAGCAGGATGTCGTCCTTGTCGGCGAAGTAGTGCGTGAGCACGCCGTTGGAGTAGCCCGCCTCCTTGGCGATCGCCCGGGTCGTCGCCGCGTCGATGCCCTCGCGCAGGATGACCCTGCGCGCGGCGTCCACGACTTCCTCCCGGCGCTCCTCATGATCGACGATCTTCGGCATCCCTGTCCCTTCGTGAGGTCTTGACATTTTAGTCGGACGCCCGTCTATTATCCGGCAATCTCAACTCTCAAAAGGATCCAGACATGACCGTCGTCACGCTCGGGGTGCACATCGTCGACGTGCTGGCCAGACCCGTGGAGTCCATCCCGGCGGGCCAGGACACCCACCTGCTCGAGCAGATCCGGATCACCGCGGCGGGGACCGCGGCCGCGACCGCCGTCGACCTCGCCAAGCTCGGCGTGCCGGTCGCCTCGGCCGGCGCCGTCGGCGACGACGAACTCGGCGACTTCCTCATCATGATCATGGGACGGCACGGCGTCGACGTCCGCGGCGTCGTGCGCAAGCCCGGCGAGCAGACGGCCGCGTCCATCCTGCCCATCCGCCCGGACGGCGGCCGGCCCTCCTTCCACGTGCCCGGCGCCAACCTCGGGTTCTCGCCGGCCGACCTGGACCCGGGCCTGCTCACCGGGGCCAAGGTGATCCATCTCGGCGGCATGGACGTCACATGGGGCCTGCACGACCCCGCGTTCTTCGAGGTGCTCCGGTCCGCCAGGGAAGGCGGGACGGTGATCACCATGGACCTGCTGTCCAACATGCCCGACCTCATGCCGGGGGCCAGGGCGTTCCTGCCCCACGTCGACTACTTCCTGCCCAACGAGGAGCAGGCGCTGGCGATCACCGGCGCCTCCGACGCCGAGGAGGCGGCGGCCAAGCTCCTCGCCGACGGGCCCTCCGGCGTGCTGGTCACGCTCGGTGGCGCGGGCAGCCTGGTCGCGACGGCCTCCGGCCTCACCCGCGTGCCCGTCCAGGAGGCCGAGGTGGTGGACACCACGGGATGCGGTGACGCGTACTGTGCCGGGTTCATCGCGGGCCTGCTCGGCGGCCGGGACGTCGTCGCGGCGGCCCGGCTGGGCACGGCCGTGGCCGCCCGGGTCGCGGGAGGGCTCGGATCGGACGCGGGGCTGGACGGCCTGACCATCGAACGCATCGACGGCGCCCAGGGCGCAGAAGGGATCTGAGCCCATGTCCGAGAACGTGTCCGACGCGCACCTCCGCGAGAGGGCGGCCAAGGTCATCCCCGGGGGCATGTACGGCCATCTCAACGCCGCGATCTTCGGCCCCGGCTTCCCGCAGTTCTTCGTCAGGGGCCGGGGCTGCCGCCAGTGGGACGCCGACGGCCGCGAGTACGTCGACCTGATGTGCAGCTGGGGGCCGATCATCCTCGGCCACCGGCACCCGCGTGTCGAGGAGGCGGCGGCCGCCCAGCAGGCCGCGGGAGACTGCCTGAACGGGCCGGGGCCGGTCATGGTCGAACTGGCCGAGCTGATGGTGGACACCATCCCCTCGGCCGACTGGGTGCTGTTCTCCAAGAACGGCACCGACGCCACGACCCAGGCCCTGATGGTCGCGCGCGCCGCCACCGGGCGGACGAAGGTGCTGGTGGCCCACGGCGCCTACCACGGCGCCGACCCCTGGTGCACCCCCAGCCTCGCCGGGACGACGCCCAGCGACCGCGCCGACCTCATCGAGTATCCCTACAACGACCTGGCGGGGGCCGAGGCCGCCGCTGCCCAGGCCGACGGCGACGTGGCGGCGATCATCGTCACGCCTTTCAAACACGACTCGTTCGAGGACCAGGAGCTGGTGGACCCGGCGTTCGCCCGTGGCCTGCGCGCGCTGGCCGACCGGATCGGCGCGGCTCTGGTGATCGACGACGTGCGGGGCGGGTTCCGGCTGGACCTTCGCGGCTCATGGGAGCCCCTCGGCGTACGCCCGGACCTGACGGCGTGGAGCAAGGCCATGGCCAACGGGTACGCCATCGCGGCGGTCACCGGCACCGACGCCCTGCGCGGTCCCGCCCAGACCCTCTACTCCACCGGGTCCTTCTGGTTCTCGGCGGTGGCCATGGCCGCCGCGAAGGCGACCATCGAGACGCTGCGCGAGACCGGCGGCGTGGCGCTGATGGAGCGGGCGGGCTCCCGGCTGCGCGAGGGGCTCGCGGCGCAGGCCTCCTCCCACGGCTTCCTGATCAACCAGACCGGCCCCGTGCAGATCCCGTGGCTGTCCTTCCACGGAGACGAGACCCTGGAGAAGGGCATGTTCTGGTCCAGCGCCTGCCTGGAGGAGGGCGTCTACCTCCATCCGTGGCACAACTGGTTCCTGTCCGCCGCGCACACCGACGCCGACATCGACCGCGCGCTGGCGGGCACCGACACCGCGTTCGCCAAGCTGCGCGCCAAATTCGGCGCCGACTGATCCACCGGCCGCCGGGAGGTATCAGGGCGGGCCCTTCGCGCTCTTGATTGTCGAGGCGGCCCACCGGCACCGTGGCCGGGACGGCGTCTCGGAAAGCGGGAGCCATGGAAGTGCAGGGGGAGTCGCGGTTGTCGGCGCGCATGGAAGGCCCGGTCTCGCCTGGGCGGTTCGCCTGTCCCGGCTGCGGCGCCGTGTCACGGATCGAACCGATCGGACGGGCGCCGGCCGGGGGAACCGGGACCGGGGCGGCGTCATGGGAGATGTGGTTGCGCGGCCGGGGTGACGAGGTCACCGCGATGGTGCGGATCGGCCGGCGGATCACCGAGAGGAACGGCACGGGCGAGGTCGACGTCGGCTCCATGCTCGCCGACGCCTGGCGCGCGGCGGGAGGCTAGCCGCCGGAACCCGCGACCGGCGGACGGGCGGGCGGTGCCGGGGGCACCGCCTACCCGGGAACCGCGGACGGCGGGCGGGTACGGCCCGCGTGGGGCGGCGCGTGTTCGGCGAACGGCGGGCGGCCGGCGTGGGGCGCCGCGGCTTCGGGGAACCGGCCGCAGGTGTACGGCGCGGGTCAGCTGCCGCCGTTGAACAGGTGGCGGAGTTCGATGCGGTCGCTCAGGCCGGTGCGCTCGTAGACGGCGCGAAGGTGGTTGCCGACCGTGCGGATCGAGAGGACCAGCCGATCGGCGATGTCCCTGTTGCTCAACCCGTGCGCGGCGAGCTGGGCGATCTCCAGCTGGCGCGCCGTCAGCTCGGGGGCGGCCAGCCCGCGCAGCGCCGGTGTGCGGGCGCCCTCGCAGCTTCTGGCCAGTGACCACGCGCGGGTCGTGGCCGCCAGCGCGGCCCGGTGCTTGCCGTCCCTGCGCAGCCGGGTGACCGCCTGCGCGGCGGCCTCGGCCGCGTGCAGGGTCAGGCCCAGCTCCTGGAAGCCGTCGGCCACCGTGAGCAGCGCGGCGCCGTCGCCGGCGACGGCCGCGCGCGCGTGGTCGCGGGCGAGCAGCACCCGGCGCCCGTCGTGGAGCGCCGGAAGCTCCTCCAGCCGGGCCAGCGCGTGGGCGGCCCCGCCGAGCCGCACGGCGTCGTGCAGGGCGACGAACTCGAAGCCCGGCAGCTCGGCCTCGCGGCACTCCTCGGCGAACGCCAGGGCGAGCTCGACGGCCGCGCCGGTGTCGCCGTACGCCGCGGCGATCCACACGCGGGTCAGCGACACCCAGCGCGTGAACCCGGTCCAGGTGGCCCGGTTGCGGGCGAGCGCCTCGGTGAGCGTGCTCTGGGCGCCCTCGGCGTCCCCCAGGAGCGCCTGGGCGGCGGCGTAGGCTCCCATGCACCCGCCGACGGTGAGCGCGGTCGGATGGTGCGCGGCGTCGTGCAGCACGCCGAGAGCCGTCTCCACCTGTCCCCGCGCCGTGGCGAGGTGCCCCTTGGCCAGTGCCAGGCTGCCCTCGCCCAGCGACCACCCCCGCTGCGCCGCGACGGCGGCCTCCATCGAGGCGACCGCCTCGTCCATCGCCGTCAGGTCCCCGGCGAAGAGCCCCGCCATCGCCCACGCCGAGTGCAGTGGCGAGACCATGGCAGGCACGGCGTCCTGCCAGGACCCGGCGTCCGTGAGCGCCTGCCGCGCGACGCTGGCGGCTTCGCCGGTCCGCCCCGCGTAGCACAGGGCGAGGGCCTGGGCCTTGAGTGTCTGGATGCGCTGGGGGCCGGCGGGCACCGTGCCGACCAGCGCCGTGCCCAGTTCGAGTGCGAGGCGGGGCTTGGCCGCGCTGGCGGCCAGGTCGAGACGCCGCATCGCGATCTGCCGCCGCGAAGCGGGGTCGCCCAGGGCGGTCTCCGCGCGGTCGAGCAGGCCGAGCGCCTCGTCGAGGCGGTTCATCCCCCAGGCCATGTTGCCGGCACGTGCCAGCACCAGGCGCGTGCGGGTGGCCTCGTCCGGCCCGTGGCCCGCGGACTCCGCCGCCTGCCGGGCTCCCGCCTCGGCCGCGACCAGGACGGTGTGGGCCTCGTCGGGGAACTGCGCGTAGTCGAGGACCGTGGCGAGCAGGATGGCCGCCTCCACCCCGCCGCCCGCCGCCAGCGCCGCGCGGCCCAGCCGGATGGCCAGGGGGTAGTCGTGGGCCGACCAGGCCAGCCCGCACGCCGACAGCAGGGGACCGGCGGGCGCCTGCCTGCCGCTTTCGAGCTGCCACACGGTCAGCCGCAGCAGGTCGTCCCGCCGCCGGGCGCCGCTGCGCTCCAGGGAGCCCGCCAGCGTGGCGTAGCGGTTGCGACGGCGCAGCGGGGGGCAGCCGGCCCGCGCGACCTCCCCGTAGAGCGGGTGGCCGAGGCGGACGACCACGCGCCGGCCGTCGCGGGCCATGCGGATCAGGCCGCGCCCCTCGGCGTGCTCGACGGCCTCGGCGGGTGACAGCTCCAGCAGGGTGGCCAGGGGGATGGGCTCGCCGAAGGCGACCAGCTCCAGCACGGCCCCGGCCTCGGGGGACAGCGCCCCGATGCGCTCGCCCACCAGCTCGGTCAGCCGCGGGGCCAGAGGCGGCTCCCCGGTGAGCTGCCACATGCCCCTGACCTGCCGCAGCGTGCCCGCGTCGCGGGCGGCGCCGACAAGCTCGTGCAGGAGCAGGGCGTTTCCCTCGGTCGCCGTGACGAGCCGCCGCACGGTGGCGTCGTCGGGCCGGCCGCCGAGGGCGGCGGTGAGGATGGCGGTGCTGTCGCCGAGGGTGAGCGGGCCGAGGTCGGCACGCGCCGCCAGCCCGTCGCGCCACAGCGCCGTCACGCTGTCGGGGGCCGGCTCACCGGTGCGCACCGTCGCGACGATCTGAGCGCGTTCCACGGTCACGAGATGGTGGACCGCGGCCGCCGAGGGGCCGTCGAGCAGGTGGGCGTCGTCGACGGCCAGGACGGGCCTGCGGCCCCCCGCGTGGGCGCGGATGGCGTCGGCGACCCACCGCAGCGGGTTGACCAGCCCTGGCGGCGCCTCAGGCGGCAGCAGCCGTGCCAGGGCGCCGTACGGGATGCCGCCCGCCGCCCTGGTGGCCCTGATCGCGATCACGGCGTAGGAGGTGGAGCTGAACGTGCGCAGCACCTCGGTGGCCAGCCTGCTCTTGCCCACTCCTGCGGGCCCGGCGATGACGACGCCGTGGGCCGCGCCGTCGTGCGCCAGCCGCACGAGCCGGTCGAGATCGTCCCGGCGGCCCGCGAACGGCCACATCGCCATCGGCCACCTCCACCCATGTCCTTGTCCGGCCTGTTTCGGATCGTCTATGGTCCGCTTGTGGAACGCTGGGGAGCCAGATATCTGGTCGAATGCCCGCACTGCGAACGCGGCACCCTGGCCCGTGAACCCGATGGCCCGCATCGATCCTTTCTGCCGCCTTTGCTCGCTCCTTATTCATTATCGGTCTGCCAGGTGTGCATGCACGTTCTTTTCCTCGCAACAGAGGACGCCGGCGCGCGGTTCGAGGATGACAGGGCGGACGATCCGCCGCGGCCGGCCCGCGTGCTGTGGCCGGGGACCGGCCGGCCGGAGGGCGAAGGGCTTCCCGAGCATCTCCTCGCGGAGCTCCGCGAGGCCAAGGACTGCCTGCGCGCGGGTGCTCATTCGTCCGCCGTGGTGATGGTGCGGCGCTTGCTCGAGGGTGTCTGCGCAGATCACGGCGTTACGGCCGCGCCGCTCTCACACGCGCTGAGGGAGCTGTGCAGGCGCGGGCTCATCGAGGGCAGGCTCCTAGTGTGGGCTCAGGATCTGCGGCTCATCGGCAACGAGGCGGCCCACATCCGAACCGGGCGCATTCCCGCCGAGGACGCGAAGGACGCGGTCGTTCTGGCCGAGGCGCTGCTCGACTATTTATACGTATTTACGCCGAAATATCGTGACTTCAGAAAGCGGCGTGAGGCGGCGGGGACGCGATTTCCCCTTCCCACGCGCGAGCGACCGCCCGACACGCCGGCGGTCAGGAGACTGCGGCGCTCACGGGTGAGCTTTTCCGTCCATTCCTATTCCCATGATCCGGCCAGGGCGAAATCCCAGAAGACGATCGCCGGCGAGCTGGGAGTGGGCCAGGACAGGCTGCTCAAGGCCGTCGTCGCCTATGTCGACGGGCACGTCGTGCTCGCGGTGGCGCCGGTCGGCGCCAAGGTCGACCTGGTGGGCCTGGCCATGGCCACCGGCGGCGACCACGCGCGCATCGCGCCGCCGTCCGACGTCAGCATGCTCGGCGCCGATGTGATCAGCCCCCTTGGTGTGCCGCTGAAGGTGCCCGCCGTCGTCGACTCCAGCGCCCTGCGGCACCGCAGCGTGTACGTCGCCAGCGGAAGGCACGGCCTGGCGCTGGAACTGGCGCCGGCCGATCTCGTCCGTGTGGTCGGCGCGCGCGTCGCTCCGATCGCGGTCCCGGATTCCTGAGACCGTCTCGCCCGGGTCCGCCGTCCCGCCGGCCCCGCCGCCTGAAGGCCGCCGCCCCAGGGTGCGGCGTCCCGGCCGCGGGGCCGCGTGTCAGCCGCGCAGGCGGGCCCACTGGACGTCGTCGTGCCGGGTGCCCCCCGGACCCGGCAGCAGCGACCTCAGCACCGCCTCCCGCGTGAACCCGGCGCGCTCCAGCACGCGGTGGGAGGCGGTGTTGTCCGGTGAGGTCCCGGCCACCAGCCGGTGCAGAGAGGTGTGCTCGAACGCCCACTCGGCGAGCAGGCTCACCGCCCGGGTCATGAACCCCCGGCCGCGGAAGCCGTGCAGGAGGCTGTAGCCGATCATGGCCTGGCCCAGCGGCGGGATGATGTTCATCAGCTGGATGTGCCCGGCGAACTCGCCGGTCCCGGCGTCCCGGACGCTGAGCTCGGCGCGCTCCCCGTTCAGCCACCACATCCCGGTGTAGCTGCACCGCTGCTCGGTGTCCGCGCGATCGGGGACCTCGGGCGGCACGCTGTACCGGACGACCTGCGGATCGCTCATCATCTCCTGGTAGGGGCCGGCGTCGGCGGGGGTGAGCGGCGCGAGCCGCACCACACCGTCGGAGAGCGACCCGCCGGGAAGGCGCGGCAGGTAGGAGCGCTGGGGTTCCCCTGAGTCGCCGGCGAGGCGGCCGTAGCCGACGACGTCGGCGTAGCCGCCGTCCCTGCGGGGGTCGACGCCGCGCTGGACGCCCTCGCGCACGAACCCCGCGGCCATCGCCACGCGCTGGCTCGCCACGTTCTCCACGTTGGCGACCAGCTCGACGCGGTGCACCCCTTGGGCGAAGGCCCACTCGGTGAGCGCCCGGGTCGCGGCCGAGGCCACGCCACGGCCGCGCGCCCAGGGCGCCAGCAGGTAGCCGATCTCTCCCGCCCCCCGTACGTCCAGGGGCTTGAGCCCGATGTTGCCCAGCCACTGGTCGGTGGCGGCGTCGGCGATGGCGAGGGACACACCGCCGCGGTTCCAGTCGGCGGGAACCATCTCGGTGACGTAGGTCAGCGCGTCGTCGAGGGTGTAGGGCACGGGCACGGTCGGGATGAACTTCACGATCTCGGGGTCGGAGCAGCCGCGGGCGATCGCCTCGGCATCCGTTTTCACAGGTTCGCGCAGTACGATCGAGCCCGCGGGGATCACGTCACGGGGAAACATGCTCAAGTGCTACCAGTATTGGACGCCCAGGGCGAACCTTTTCCTCACCGGTCCCAGCAGCCCCTCTGGTCGTACGGTCCGCCACGAGTGGGCGGCGGTCGCATATAGCCTTGCGCGCATGGGTTTTCGCAGGCACGGGCCGTTTCAGCCCGGTGATCAGGTTCAGCTCACCGATCCCAAGGACAAGCGTCACACCGTGACGTTGCGGGAAGGCGCGGTCTTCCATACGCACAAGGGATCCATCCCTCACGACGACCTGATCGGGCTGCCGGAGGGCTCGGTGGTGCGCTCCTCGGGCAGCACGCCCTACCTGGCCTTCCGCCACCTTCTCCAGGACTACGCGGTCTCGATGCCGCGCGGCGCGGCGGTCGTCTATCCCAAGGACGCCGCCCAGATCGTCGCGATGGCCGACATCTTCCCCGGGGCCAGGGTCGTCGAGGCGGGCGTCGGCTCCGGAGCGCTCACCTGCTTCCTGCTCCGGGCGGTGGGGGAGAGCGGGCGGGTCACCTCCTACGAGAGGCGCGAGGACTTCGCCGCCGTCGCACGCAAGAACGTCGAGAAGTTCTACGGCGGCCCGATGGAGCAGTGGCGGCTGGTCGTCGGGGACCTCGTGGCGTCCCTCGACGAGTCGGACGTCGACCGGGTCATCCTGGACATGCTCGCGCCGTGGGAATGCGTGGACGCGGTGGCCAAGGCCCTCACTCCTGGGGGTGTTATCTGCTGTTATGTAGCGACAACGACCCAGTTGTCCCGCACGGTGGAAACCCTGCGCGATCACGGAAGTTTCACCGAGCCGCATTCGTGGGAAACCCTGGTCCGCGACTGGCATGTCGAAGGGCTCGCCGTACGCCCCGGCCACCGGATGGTGGGGCACACCGGCTTCCTCGTCGTGTCCCGTCGCATGGCGGACGGCGTCACGCCCCCGCCCAGGCGCAGGCGCCCTGCCAAGGGCGCGCAGGGGGAGGAGTCGAGCACATGAGCTCCCGAAGCCGGGTGTGGCGTTTCGGTAAACAATCATGTGCGGTCGAGGGGCATGGGAACAGAAACGTGTCCGTAGCTGCTTACTAGCAATGAGCCGTCAATTAGCCATTAAACACCGAACACTGGATGTAATGACACGAACACTCCCTGGCCAGGTTACGGATGCCCCCGAGATAGGTAGGGTCTTGAGTAGTCGCCCTCGACTGGGAAGGAGGTGACTGTGGCAGCTCGCGAGGACGCTGAGGCTCGAGCCGCACAGCGCGAACGAGAGGTCGCCGACCTCACAACTCAGGTCTCCTTCCTCCAGGAGGAGATCACCGCGTTGCGCCGGAAGCTGGCCGAGTCCCCCCGGCAAGCCAGAGTCCTGGAGGAACGCCTGCACGAGGTGCAGGCCAGTCTGGCCGCCGTCACGGGTCAGAACGAACGACTGGTGGCCACCCTCAAGGAGGCCAGGGACCAGATCGTCGCACTCAAGGAGGAGGTCGACCGGCTGGCACAACCGCCATCCGGCTTCGGCGTGTTCCTGGAGTCCCGTGACGACGGCACCGTGGAGGTGTTCACCGGGGGCCGCAAGCTCCGGGTGAACGTCAGCCCCGCGGTCGACGTCGACTCGCTCAAGCGCGGTCAGGAGGTCATGCTCAACGAGGCGCTCAACGTGGTCGAGGCACTCGGCTACGAAAGCGTCGGCGAGATCGTGATGCTCAAGGAACTCCTGGAGGACGGCCAGCGCGCGCTGGTCATCTCACACGCCGACGAGGAGCGTGTGGTCCGCCTCGCCGATTCGCTGATGGACCAGCCGATTCGCGCAGGCGACTCGTTGCTGCTCGAACCGCGTTCCGGCTACGTCTACGAGCGCATCCCGAAGTCCGAGGTCGAGGAGCTCGTGCTCGAAGAGGTCCCCGACATCTCCTACGAGGAGATCGGCGGGCTCATGCGGCAGATCGAGCAGATCAGGGACGCCATCGAGCTGCCCTATCTGCACGCCGACCTGTTCCGTGAGCACAAACTGCGTCCGCCCAAGGGTGTGCTGCTGTACGGCCCGCCCGGTTGCGGCAAGACGCTCATCGCCAAGGCCGTCGCCAACTCCCTGGCCAAGCAGGTCGCGGAGAAGACCGGCCAGTCCGGCAAGAGTTTCTTCCTCAACATCAAGGGTCCGGAACTGCTGAACAAGTACGTCGGAGAGACCGAGCGGCACATCCGCCTGGTGTTCCAGCGTGCCCGGGAGAAGGCCTCCGAGGGCACACCGGTGATCGTGTTCTTCGACGAGATGGACTCGATCTTCCGCACCCGTGGCTCCGGCGTCTCCTCCGACGTCGAGAACACCATCGTCCCCCAGCTCCTTTCGGAGATCGACGGTGTCGAGGGCCTCGAGAACGTCATCGTCATCGGCGCCTCCAACCGCGAGGACATGATCGACCCCGCGATCCTGCGGCCCGGCCGCCTGGACGTCAAGATCAAGATCGAGCGGCCGGACGCCGAGGCGGCCAAGGACATCTTCTCGAAGTACATCACCACCGAGCTGCCCCTGCACGACGAGGACCTCGGAGAGCACAGCTCGTCTCGTGAGGCCACCGTCGCCGGCATGATCCAGCGCGTGGTCGAGCGGATGTACACCGAGAGCGAGGAGAACCGCTTCCTCGAGGTGACCTACGCCAACGGCGACAAGGAGGTCCTGTACTTCAAGGACTTCAACTCCGGAGCCATGATCCAGAACATCGTGGACCGGGGCAAGAAGATGGCAATCAAGGCGTTCCTCGAGACCGGGCAGAAGGGCCTGCGGATCCAGCATCTGCTCGCCGCCTGCGTGGACGAGTTCAGCGAGAACGAGGATCTGCCCAACACCACCAACCCCGACGACTGGGCCCGCATCTCCGGAAAGAAGGGCGAGCGGATCGTTTACATCCGCACCCTTGTCTCCGGCAAGCAGGGCACCGAAGCCGGGCGGTCCATCGACACGGTCGCCAACACCGGCCAGTACCTCTGATTGACACCGGCATGCGACGGCGTGGTTCCTCCCGGAGCCGCGCCGTCGCTGTTTCCGCCTCGGGCCTGCGGGCAGCGGACCGGAAGGACCCGCCGTCGGTACGACGGTCTAGGCTCGTGGTTACGGGCCGCGGCGCGAGGGCGAGGGTCCGGGTGCGAGCGAGCACAAATGAAGGGCTGAGAGCGTGACGGTACGGCGGGTGATGGGCATCGAGACCGAGTACGGCATTTCCGTACCCGGGCAGCCGGGCGCGAACGCGATGGTGACCTCCTCACAGGTGGTCAACGCCTATTTGGCGGCTTCCGCCGCCCGGGCGCGCCGCGCCAGATGGGACTTCGAGGAGGAGAATCCACTTCGCGACGCCCGCGGTTTCGACCTGGCCCGCGAGATCGCCGATCCCACACAGCTCACCGACGAGGACCTCGGTCTGGCGAACGTCATCTTGACCAACGGGGCGAGGCTGTACGTCGACCACGCCCATCCTGAGTACTCCACACCCGAATGCACCAACCCGCGCGCCGCGGTGATCTGGGACAAGGCCGGCGAGCGCGTGATGCACGACGCCGCGGTCCGGGCCTCGGCGATGCCGGGCAACGCCCCGATCCAGCTCTACAAGAACAACACCGACAACAAGGGCGCGTCGTACGGCTGCCACGAGAACTACCTCATGCGGCGGGCCACACCGTTCGCCGACATCGTCCGGCACCTGACGCCGTTCTTCGTCTCCCGCCAGGTGGTCTGCGGGGCGGGCCGGGTCGGCATCGGGCAGGACTCGCGCGGCGAGGGCTTCCAGATCAGCCAGCGGGCCGACTTCTTCGAGGTCGAGGTCGAGGTCGGCCTGGAGACCACCCTGAAACGGCCGATCATCAACACCCGTGACGAGCCGCACGCCGATCCCGAGAAGTACCGGCGCCTGCACGTCATCATCGGCGACGCCAACATGTCGGAGATCTCCACCTACCTGAAGCTCGGCTCGACGGCACTGGTCCTGGCGATGATCGAGGACGGGTTCCTGACCGGCGACCTGTCGGTGGAGAGCCCGGTGGCGGCGCTCAGGGCCGTCTCCCACGACCCCACCTGCAAGTACGAGCTCACGCTGCGCGACGGCCGGCGGATGACGGCCGTCCAGCTCCAGATGGAGTACCTCGAGCAGGCCCGCAAGTACGTCGAGGACCGCTTCGGCTCCGCCGTCGACGACCTGACCAAGGACGTACTCAACCGCTGGGAGTCGGTGCTCACGCGCCTCGCCGAGGACCCGATGCAGCTGTCCAGGGAGCTCGACTGGGTGGCCAAGCTGGAGATCCTGGAGGGCTACCGCTCCCGTGACGGCCTGCAGTGGTCGCATCCGCGGCTGCAGCTCGTCGACCTGCAGTATTCCGACATCCGCCCCGACCGCGGCCTGTACAACCGCCTCGTCGCCCGCGACCGCATGCAGCGGCTGGTGACCGAGGAGGACGTCCAGCGGGCCATCGAGCTGCCGCCCAACGACACCCGGGCCTACTTCCGCGGCCGGTGCCTGCGGCAGTACAGCGAGTCGGTCGCCGCCGCCTCGTGGGACTCGGTGATCTTCGACATCCCCGGCCGCGAGTCGCTGCAGCGCGTGCCGACCTTGGAGCCGTTGCGCGGCACCAAGGCTCACGTGGGCGAGCTGCTCGACCGCTGCCGCACCGCCGCCGATCTGGTCAGCGCCCTCACCGGCGAGCGCTGACCCGGTCCCGGCGGGGCCCGGCCTCGGCCGCCCGGCGGGCGGCGCGCCGTCCGGGGCGCGCTGAACCGGCGGGCGCCGTCCGGGCTCGCTGAACCGGCGGGCGCCGACCGGCCGCCGTAC
>NZ_BAAAZR010000010.1:35168-140708 GCF_039537005.1 Sphaerisporangium flaviroseum
CCCGCCCCCGTACGGCGCCCGCCGGTCATCGCGCGGTCGCGATCTACATTGTAAAGGCACCGGGCGGGAACAGCCCGCTGCCGGTCAGGCGCATGGGGGGCACCGCGATGCCCTCCTTGCGCAGGATGTCCGAGAGCTGTAGCGCGGCCTGGTCACTGGTGAGCCGGTCCGCCGGATCAGGTTCGAGCAGTCCCTCCAGGAGCACGCGGAGCGCGCCGGCCCGCTTCGGCGGGCGCGCCTCGTCGGGGGGCCGGGTCGCGAGGACGTCCCCGTTCCCGGTGGCCGGCGGCCTGCCCTCCACCGAGAAGTAGAGCGTGGCGCCGAACGACCACAGGTCGGCCGCCGGGGTCGCCGGATGGCCGCGCAGCCGTTCCGGCGCGATGTAGCCGGGTGAGCCCACGATCGGCATGGTGTTCGTGTGGGAGGACTCGCCCTGCAGGACCGCGATACCGAAGTCGCTGAGCACGACCCGCTCGCCCGTCAGCAGCACGTTGCCGGGCTTGATGTCCCGGTGGAGCACTCCGGCGGCGTGGGCGTGCCGCAGGCCGCTCAGGAGGTGGAATCCGATCCACGCCGTCCAGTGGACGGGCAGGCGGCCGAGGTGCCACGCCGTCGCCTGGAGGGTCAGCGCCTCCACCAGCTCCATGACGATCCAGAGCCGGCCGTCCTCCTCCAGGAGGTCGTGCACGGTCACGATGGCGGGATGGCTGAGCCTTGCGGCCGAGCGGGCCTCCCGTAGCGCGTGCCGCCTGGCCGTGCGCACGTCCAGTTCGTCGTCGCGGCGCGTCGGCCTGAGTTCCTTGATCGCGACATCGCGAGCCAGGCGCCGGTCGTGCGCACGCCAGACGATCCCCATGCCCCCTTGGCCCAGCGGCGAGATCAGCCGGTACCGATCTCCGAGCAGCTGTGCGTGGTCCGCTTTCATGTCACCCGTTCACAGTTGGCATCGTGCCCTGCCCCCACGGCCGCTCCATTTTCCTTCTGGAGCGGGATGCCTATGGGCGGATCACCACAGAATGCCACACGGTACGGGGTAACGATCTGATTTACCCCAGGCCGACCCGAGGATCAGGGCGCCCGCCGCCGGGCCCGCCACGGGCCGCGCCGCACCGGATCGCCGAGGCACTCTGTCGTCTGTTGGACAGTGTCGCTATCCAGTATGTGGATAGCGACCCTGCCTAGTTGGATAAATGGTGCCAATTCGCCTGATTTGCCATAGGCCGTTGCGGGGAGGTTGTCTGACAGGACGGCCCTCCTCCAGACGGTCTCGCGTAGATCACCGGACGATCCGCGCGAAATGTCGTCCGGTTCGGGGAAGATATGAATCAGAGCGTCCCCCAAGCGGAGGTACCACATGGCGACGAAGGACACCGGCGGCCAGAAGCAGACCGGTCGGCAGGAGACCGAGGTCGAGGAGACCGAGGCACAGGCGTCTCCGGACGTCCAGGAGCGTCAGGAAAAGCTCACTGACGACGTCGACGCGATCCTCGACGAGATCGACGAGGTCCTCGAGGAGAACGCAGAGGAGTTCGTCCGCAGCTACGTGCAAAAGGGTGGTCAGTAAGGGGCAGAGAGGGTCAGCCCGCTCCGCCCCCGCACCGGGGGCAGAGAGGGTCGCCCGCTCCGCCCCCGGGCCGTGACGCGCCGGTCAGGCGAGGTGAAGCGTCGCGATCTCGAAGGGGCGGAGCGGTAGTCGCACGACCCCGCCCGCCGCATCCAGCGGGCGGATCGCCCGGCCGGCCGTGTCCGCCAGCCGCGCGGAGGTGAACCCCCCGCGGACGACGGCTTCGGTGGCCGCGGGGTGCTGGGCCACCAGACGCACCTCCAGCCACCCATCCCGCCTGCGCAGGGCGCCGAGCACGACACCCTCGCCGCTCACCTCCAGCGGGGACACCGGCTCCGGAGCCTGCCCGGCGCCGTCGGCGCCGCCCGGCCGGCGCGCGCGCCCGTCCTCCGGGGAAGGGCTCGCCGAGCCGGGGACCGCCAGCAGGTCGTGGCGGTACTCCTCGGCCAGGCGCACCAGGCCCGCCTCGGCCCAGCCGCCCTCGTAGAGATGGACCGCGAACCGCGCCGTGACCGTCCCCGGGCACTGAGCGTCCGGCGTGGCGATCTGCGGCCCGGCCGGCTCGTCCCGGAACGCGTTGTGGTTGCGCGACAGGTAACCCACCGCCCGGAGCATCGTCACCGCCAGTTCCCCGCTCGTCTCCTTCCCGGGCGGGCACACCAGTTCGTACTCGCTGACGTGGTCGAGCAGCACCGCGAGGCCTCCCGCGGCGGCGAAGCCCGACGCCGGGAAGGTGGGCAGCGGTTCCTCGCCGCAGCCGCCCTCGCCGCTCAGCCCGCGGCGTACGACCGCGTACTGGCCGTCCGCGAACGACTCCCTCGCCTCCCGCGGGAGGGGCGTGTGCCAGCGCACCCGGTGGTCCCGGCAGGGGTTGGGGAAGGTGAGGGCCAGGCGGGCGTACGGCTCCCCGGCCCTGAGCTCCACGCGCGTGGTGACGGTGACCTCCGTGAGCTCCGCCGATCGCGCCTCCCCGGCCGCGTGGCCCGGCCACCGGTAACCCCGGGACACCTCCATCACCGAGACCAGCGGCCCGGAGCAGACGGGCGTCACCTTCACCCAGGCCGGGGTGTCGATCAGCACGTCCGCACGCGGGGGCGAGTAGTTGTAGGTGTCGCCGACGTCTCCGCCGTCGACGATCCGGCCGACGCCGTCCGCCCGCAGGCCCGAGGCGGTGCGCAGCGTGAGCGTTCCATCGGCCCGCGCGGACACCCGCAGCAGCCCGTTGTCCACGACCCCCTCGGCGCCGTCCACGGCCGTCTCAGGCCCGGTGGGGGGCGCGGAGGTCAGGACCGTACGGCCCAGCGCGGGCACCCGCACGTGTGCCGCGACGGTCACCACCGGCTCGGCGACCGTGCGGACCCGCCACGGGCCCGGACGGGCGGCCGCCGCGCCGAGGATGGCGGCCTTCAGGTCGGCGTACTGGTAACCGGTGGTGGCGTGGCGGCTGACGACGATCGTGAAGACGTCCTCCTCTGCCGACCAGGAGACGATCTCGTGGCCGAACAGCTCGCGCTCGTGGACGCGCCCGAGCAACTGGGCGAGATCGTCCATGGAGGACTCGTCCAGCAGGGTCGCGGCGCGCTGCAGCCGCTGCGCCGGTACCGGCGAGCCGTCGTGGGCGGCCAGCCCGGACCGCGCCTCCGGAAGGTCGGCCAGCACGAGCGCGGTCCGCGTGAACGGCGAGGGGTTGACGACCACGAGCTGGTCCCGCCGGGCGGCCCCGGCCAGCGAGGCGCTCACCAGGTCGACCACGGCCTGCCCGATCTGCTCGGCCTCGGCGATCCGCGCCGCGACCTGCTGGGCGGTCTCGTCGGCCCCGCACCCGGTGATGGAGTCGTGGCCGCTGCAGGCGACCAGCCCCCGCCAGGCCAGTTCGATCAGTCTCTCGCCGGCGGTGCGCTCGCTCGCGTCCTCGGCCGGCCACAGCGCCGACAGCGGCTCGGCGTACCGGATGACGGTGCGTTCGGCCCGTCCCATGAGCTGTTTCAGCGGGATCCTGGCCGAGATGACGCCGGGCAGGATGTTGGCCCGGGCGTGGGAGCGCAGCTCGCCCTCCACCACGAGCGGCTCGCCCGTCCCCTCCGCCGCCCCGGCGGACCCGAGGTACTCGCCGAGCGTGGCCAGGCGCAGGCCGGCGGCGGTGATGTCCCCGGAGGGCGCGGAGTGGTCCGCCCCGTACATCGCCAGCAGCGGGCCCTCGGGACGCCAGGGCCGCATGGTCGCGGTGAAGGCGGCCAGCCGGTCGGCCAGCCCTTCCGGCGGCCCGGTGAACAGCGCCACCGCGTTGCCGTAGCCGCCGGGCAGGTACTGGGTGCGGATCACCGTGCCGTCGGCGCCCTTCCAGTCGAACACGTCACGCTCGACCGCCAGGGGCACGCCGCGCCACAGACAGGCGACCGGCAGCCCGGCGAGCGCGAGGATCTGCGGCATCTGGGCGCAGTGCCCGAACTGGTCGGGGAGGTAGCCCACCTCCATCGCCCCGCCCAGCTCCCGCGCGCCCCGCAGGCCGTACTCCAGGTTGCGGATCAGGGTCTCGCCCGAGCAGAGGAACTCGTCGGCCAGGATCGTCCAGGGCCCGGCGGCGAAGCGGCCTTCCGCGACGAACCTGGCGATGTCGGCGCGGCGCTCGGGCCGGATCTCCAGGTAGTCCTCGACGGCGGCGAGCTGGCCGTCCATGGTGAACCGGTAGGCGGGGTCGGCGGCCATGGTGTCGAGCACCTCGTCGAGCATCCGGACCAGTCCCATCCGGAAGCGCTGGAAGGGCAGGTACCACTCACGGTCCCAGTGGGTGTGCGGGACGACGACGATCTCACTCAACGCGGTTGCCTCCGGGGCGGTGGTGCGGTGACGGCGGTCGTGCGGTGACGGCGTGGTGGGTGGTGACGGCGGTGATGCGGTGACGAGGTGTGGGCGGCGACGGCGGTGGGGCGGGGGCGGCGCCGCGGTGTCCGCCGAGGCCGCGGGGGCAAGACGGCGGGCGCGGGACGGCGCGGCGTCAGGTGCACAGGGCCATGACCTCGTTGCGCGTGGTCTCCAGCCGGTGCGGGCCGGGACGGGCGGGCAGGGACACGCGGTCGCCGCGGATCACCGACCGGTGCTCCGGGCCCCACAGGATGAGCCCCTCGGCGCCGAGCGCGAGGAACTCGTCACCGTGCCGGAGCAGCAGGGGCCCGCCGGGACCGGCGGAGACGGCGGTGTGCCCGCTCCGGATGCCCTCCACGATCGCCGAGGCCCCGGCGGGGCCGGTGTCCCCGGGACGCTCGGACAGCACCCAGGTGCACGGGGCGCCGGGCGGGTGGTCGTCCTCGGGCCGGTGGAAGTCGCCGCCGCCGACGTAGACCAGATCCTCGCGCCAGACCTGCGCCCACGACAGGGGCGCCCCCCAGGTCCGGTCCCACCAGCCCCAGTGCCAGACCTCCGCCGTGCGGGGCCGTTCGGTGAGGGGGTGCCGCCACGCGCAGTCGGCGGCCAGCGGGTGGTTGACCGACAGCAGCCCGCCCCGGTCCCGTACGGCTCGCGCCCAGGCGTCGGCGGGCTCGCGGAAGTCGATCCAGCCGATGTCGCCGAAGGCGTTGGCGTGGCCGAGATCGGTGGTGACCTCCTGGCCGGGGACGATCGTGATCCCGGTCCTCGCGGCGGCCCCGGGCAGCTCGGCGTGGTGGCTGACGGTGTTGTGGTCGGTGACCGCGAGGAAGTCCAGGCCCTCGGCCCTGGCCAGGGTGGCCAGCTCGGCGACGGTCAGGGAGCCGTCGGAGTGCACGGTGTGGGCGTGCAGCTCGCCGGCCTGCCACCGCATGCCGTCCAGCCCGGGTACGCCTCGCCGCGTCGAGGCGGGCACCGCGGCCGGGAGCGGGGGAGCGGCGGGTACGGCGGGCGCGGGCGGGGGAGTGAGGTGCGGCGTCACGGTGACCTCGTACGGCAGGCCCTCCAGCGGGACCCGGTAGAGGCCGAGCAGCACGAGCCAGACACCCTGTTCCGGATCCCCTGGCAGGTAGCCCGGCGTGGCCCACGAGGGCGCGATGGTGTACCGCGAGCGGGCACCCCCCGACCAGCCGCGAAAGCCGCCGGGGCCCTCACACCCGAGGTCCAGCACGCCGGCGGAGCGGTCGTACGAGAGCTCCACGGTGAACGCCCGCGTGCCGGCAGGAAGCTCGGCGGGTACCGCCCAGACCTGCTTGGCCAGCCGGTCGTCGAGGGTCCAGCGCCCGCTCAGCCTGATCGGCGCCGCTGAGCTCACGCGACCACCAGCTCGCCGTCGCGGTAGACCAGCGCGCGGGGATGGCGGGGGACGGCCCACGCGGAGGTGCCGGGCGCGGGCTCGGCGTCCTCGGGCACCACGGCCTGGACGAGGTGGTCGCCGGAGTCCGATGTGGTTTCGAGCGTCACGAGAAAGGAGGTGCCCAGGTTCTCCACGACCGAGACCTGCCCGGCGAAGGCGTCGTCGCGGGCGGACGCCGACAGGTCCATGTACTCAGGGCGGAGCCCGTACACGATCTCGTCGCCGTCGGCCAGGCCTGGGGCGAGGGGGAGCGCGGCGCCCGCCACCCGCAGGGTGCCGTCCTTGACCACGCCCGGAAGCAGGTTCATCGGCGTTGAGCCGATGAAGGAGGCGACGAAGGTGTTGGCGGGCCGCTGGAACACCTCCGACGGGGTGCCGACCTGCATGATCCGCCCGGCGGACATGACCGCGATCCGGTCGGCCATGGCGAGGGCCTCACCCTGGTCGTGGGTGACGAAGACGGTGGTGACCGCCAGCTCGCGCTGCAGGCGCTTGAGGAACGTGCGGGCCTCCAGGCGCATCCGGGCGTCGAGGTTGGACAGCGGCTCGTCGAACAGGAACGCCTTGGGATGGCAGGCGATGGCCCGGGCCAGGGCCACCCGCTGCTGCTGGCCGCCGGAGAGCTGGGCGGGCCGGCGCGCGAGCAGCTCCGACAGGCTGAGCCGCGAGGCCGTCTCGGCGGCCTTGGCCTCGCGCTCGGCGCGGGGCACCTTCTTGATGCGCAGCGGGTAGGCGATGTTGGCGGTGACGTCCATGTGGGGGTAGAGGGCGTAGTCCTGGAAGACCATGGCCACGTCGCGCCTGCCCGGGGCCAGTCCCGTCACGTCCGCCGACCCGATCACGATCCTGCCCGACGTGGGCGTCTCCAGGCCGGCGATCGTCCGCAACAGGGTCGTCTTGCCGCACCCCGACGGGCCGAGCAGCGCGAAGAACTCGCCGTCGGCTATCTCCAGGTCGAGGGCGTCGACCGCCCGGACGCCGCCGGGGAACTCCTTGGTCAGGCCGTGCAGCGAGATCACCGTTTGATCCCTCCATGGAAGCGAAAGCCGTACCTGCGGCTGACGAAGACGTACATGAGGACGACCGGGAGGGAGTAGAGCAGCGAGAAGGTGGAGATCAGGTCGAGGCGCGGCGAGCCGCCCTCGGTGTAGAGCGTGTAGAGGATGACCGCGCCCGGGGCCTTGGCGGGATCGCGCAGCAGGATGAACGGGGTCAGGAAGCTGCCCCACACCGAGGCGACCGACCAGACCGCGATCGTGGCCAGGCCCGGCCGGATCACCGGCACCACGATGTGCCGCAGGATCTGCAGCGGGCTCGCGCCGAAGACCCGGGCCGACTCCTCGTAGGACGTGGGCGTGCCGTCCATGAAGTCCTTCAAGATGAAGATCGCGGCCGGGAGCAGCCCGCCCGAGAGGGTGAGCACGACGCCGAGGTGGGTGTCGATCAGGTTGAGCCGGGTGGCGAGCTCGAAGATCGGCACCATGGCGGCGGTGCCGGTGACCACAGAGGACAGCAGCAGCAGGACGTACAGCAGGGCGTCGCGCCCGGGAATGCGGACCCGGGACAGCGCGTAGGCCGCCAGCGCCGCGAGGATCACCACCAGCGCCGCGCTGGCCGCCGCCTGGAGCACCGAGTTGCCGAGCGAGCTGAGGACGTACGGGTTGTCGAGCAGCGCCCTGAAGTTCCGCAGCGTGAACTCGGGGACCGAGGTGGTGATCGTCGGGTGGAGGTCGAACGGGGCGGTGGCCAGCCACAGCAGCGGCAGCGCGAAGAAACCCCCGGCGACCGCCAGGAACGTGGCCCGCCCGATCACCGCCACCGCGTGGCGCACGCGATCGGTCTCAACCTTCACCGCCGGCGGTCCCTCCGCCGTGCGGTCCTGTACGGTCACGCCGCCACCCCCCTCCGGGCGCGGAGCAGGCGCAGGTAGACCAGCGCGAGCACGAGATTGATGATCAGGACCAGGAACGACACGGCGGCCCCGAAGCCGAGCTGCCCGCTGCCGAGGGCCACGTTGTAGATGTACACCGGCACGATCTCCGACCGGCCCTCCGGCCCGCCGGCCGTGATCTGGAAGCTGGTGAAGTCGTTGAACGTCCACAGGCTGATCAGCAGCAGGTTGGTCAGCATGTGCCCCCGGATCCTCGGGAACACCACGTCACGCAGCTGCTGGAAGGTGGAGGCCCCGGCGAGCCTGGCGGTCTCGAGGTGGGAGGGCGGCACGCTCTCCAGCGCCGCGCCGTACAGCATCATCGAGAACGCGGTGCCCCGCCAGGTGTTGAAGATGATGATCGACAGCATCGGGTGGTCCAGCAGCCAGGCGAACCCGGGGGTGTGCAGCAGCGCGTTCAGCGTGCCCTGGTCCCGGTCGAGCAGGGCGATCCACAGGAAGGCCACCACCGAGGAGGGCAGGATCCAGGCGAGCAGCACCAGGCCCTCGACCGCACGCTTGACCGGCCCTGTGCGGTTGCGCAGCGCCCAGGCGATCGAGAAGCCGAGCCCCACCTGGCCGATGATCGCCGAGCCCAGCACGAACTGCACGGTCAGCCACAGCGAGGTGCGGAACCGCTCGTCGCCGAGCGCGGCGGTGTAGTTGTCCATGCCGACGATCTGCGGGTTGGCCGCCGCCAGGCCGGTGAGCCGGAAGTCGGTGAGGCCGAGATAGATCGTCCACAGCGCCGGGAAGATCAGGAAGACGCCGATCAGGACCAGGGCGGGCAGGACGAACCCGACCGCCCTGGTCCTGCCGAGCCCCGCGGCGTCAGTGTTCATGCCGCCCGCCTGTGCCGGTGGCGCCCACGCGACCCGGTGATCCGCCGGTCACTGTGCGACGTTGGAGGCGCCGCCGACCAGGCCCTCGAGTTTCTTCTGGTAGGCGGCGGCCGCCTCGTCGACGCTCTTGCCGGAGACGACCGCGGCGGTCGCCTCCTGCAGGGCCACCGAGACCTGCGGGTAGACGGCGAGACCCGGCCGGAAGGAGGTGATGGGCAGCACCTTCTCCGAGACGAAGTTCAGCATCGGGTCGGGCGCGAGGACCTCCTCGTTCACGTCGGAGCGGGAGGTGATCCTCGCCTCGCCCGCGAGCCCGGCCTTGGTCGCCTCGGCCGAGTGCATGAACGACAACAGCTCCCAGGCCAGCTTGGCGTTCTTGGAGTTGGGATTGAGCACGCGCACCGCTCCGCCGGACATGCTGACGAAGTCCTGGCCGCGGACCCCGGCGCCGGGCTGCTTGGCGGGGATCAGGGCGTAGCCGACGTCCTTGTCCCGGTTCTGCATGGGCGCGACTCCGGCCTTCGGCTCGATGACCGCGCGCCAGAAGTAGTCGCCTTCGGCCAGGATGCCGATCTTGCCGTCGGCGAACTCCTGGAAGGACTTGTCGCGGCCCTTGGCCTCCTGCTGCAGCCGGGGGTCGCCGAGACCGGTCGTGTAGATCTGCCGGTAGAACCCGAGCACGTCCTTGACCGCCTGCGAGGCGCCGGTCCACTTGCCGTTGGAGAAGATCTCCGAGCCGGTGCCGACCAGCAGCGGCAGCGCCCCCTGCATCGAGGTGGCCTCGCCCATCGCGGTGCCGGCGTTGATCTGGACGGGCGTCGGCACTCCGGCCTTCTTGAGCGCCGTGCCGGCGTCGATGATCTCCTGCCAGCTCTTCGGCTGCCAGTCGGCGGGCAGGCCGGCCTTGGCGAACAGGGTCTTGTTGAAGAACAGGACGCGGCCGTCGGTGCCCTGCGGCAGCCCGTACTTCTTGCCGTCGAAGATCCCAAGGCCCTGGACGGCCTGCGGGATCTGGCTCCAGCCCTCCCACTGCTCCACCTCGGGGCCCGCGGTCTCCGCCAGGGGCTTGACGTATCCGGCCTGGGCGAACTCGCCCACCCAGATGCCGTCCAGGTCGATCACATCCGCGCCGGTCCTCGACTTCAGGTCCAGGGCGATCTTGGTCTTGTACTGCTCGTCGTCGACGCCGTTCGGCTGGAAGAGCACGTGGACGCTCTTCCCCTTGGCCTTCTGGGCCTCTTCGAACTTGGGGATCAGCCAGCTCTTGGTCCAGTTCGCCGTCGCGGCGTTCTTGCCGCCGGAGATGGCGTTGGCGGTGATCGTCAGGGTGGCGCTGCCGTCCCCGGAGGGTTCTCCGGAGCCGCATGCGGTGAGGGTCAGCACGGCTGCGGCCAGTACGGCGAGGGTTCGTGTGGGTCTCACGGGAGGACCTCCCCTAGTGGGACGGAGGCATACCTGTTTACATGTCACGACAACTCGACAATTACATGGCCGATCTGATCCGTAAAGATTATTTTTGGGGAAGATGAGGCTGGATGGGCGAAAGCGGTTCGCGCTGAGCTGATCGTGGGAAGTGCATCCACGACAGCACCACGAGTAGGGTCGGCGTAGAAGCTGAAAGCACTGGGGAGGGAGTCGCGTGGCAGCACAGCGGGGCTGGATGAACAATCTGTTCCTGGACACGGGGTCGACGTCGTTCACCGAGTTCGTCGGGTCCTACGCTCCGGGGCTCCTCCCGGCGAGATTCGAGTCCTTGGCGGCGCCCGTGGGCGACCAGATCCCGCACGCGACCACCATCGTCGCGGCGACCTTCGCGGGCGGCGTGGTCGTCGCGGGCGACCGGCGGGCCACCGCGGGGAACTACATCTCCCAGAAGGACATGGAGAAGGTCTTCCGCACCGACGACTACTCCTGCATGGGCATCGCGGGAACGGCGAGCACCGGCATCGAGATGGCCCGCCTCTACCAGGTGGAGCTGGAGCACTACGAGAAGCGCGAGGGCCGCGAGCTCTCGGTCGAGGGCAAGGCCAACCGGCTCGCCACCATGATCCGGGGCAACCTGCCGATGGCGATGCAGGGCCTGGCCGTGGTGCCGCTGTTCGCCGCCTACGACGAGAACCGCGGCACCGGCCGCATCTTCTCCTACGACGTCGGCGGCGGTCCCTACGAGCAGACCAACTACGCCTCGATCGGCTCGGGCTCGCTGTTCGCGCGCGGCGCGCTGAAGAAGCTCTACCGCGAGGGCGCCTCCGCTGAGGACATCATCCTCACCTGCGTCCACTCGCTCTACGACGCCGCCGACGACGACTCGGCGACCGGTGGTCCCGACGTCGCCCGCAAGATCTGGCCGCTGGTCGCGGTGATCACGGACGAGGGCTTCCGCCGGCTGCCCGACGAGGAGGTCGAGGGGTACGTGCGTCAGGTGCTCGACCTTCGCATGACCGATCCCGACGGTCCCACCGCCCCGCTGCGCTAGTCACCACCCACGGCCACGAGAGGATCACCACCGGTGTCCATGCCCTTTGGATATGTGTCCCCCGAACAGGAGATGCGGGACAAGGCCGATTTCGCGCGGAAGGGCATCGCGCGCGGCCGCAGCGTCGTGGTGCTTCAGTACGAGAACGGCATTCTGTTCGTCGCCCCGAACGCCTCCCGGGCGCTGCACAAGATCAGCGAGATCTACGACCGCATCGGGTTCGCGGCGGTCGGCAAGTACAACGAGTTCGAGGCGCTGCGCCTGGGCGGCATCCGCTACGCCGACATCAACGGCTACACCTACGACCGCAGCGACGTGACCGCCCGCGGGCTGGCCAACCTGTACGCCCAGTCGCTCGGCATGGTGTTCACCGAGTCGCGTAAGCCGTACGAGGTGGAGATCGTCGTCGCCGAGGTGGGCGACGCGCCCGAGGACGACCAGATCTACCGCCTGACCTTCGACGGCTCGGTCGCCGACGAGCACGGTTTCGTGGTCATGGGCGGCGTGGCCGAGGCGGTCGCCGGCCGCCTGAAGGACCGCTTCCGCGAGGGCATGTCGCTGCCTGACGCTCTGGACGCCGCCCTGGCGGCGCTGACCGAGCCCGGCGGCGAGCGCCCTCCCATGTTGCAGCTCGAGGTGGCCGTGCTCGACCGCACCAGGGAGCACCGCAAGTTCCAGCGGCTCACCGGCCCGCGCCTGGAGCGGCTGCTCGCCACCGGGTCCTCCTCCGTCACGCCGCCGTCCGAGGCCGGCGCCGGCGGTCCTCTGGAGGCGGGCGACGGCGACTCGCCGGCGACCGCCCCCGAAGGCGACATCGACACCGGGTCCGGCGGGTAGGACCGTTCCGCGGCGTCCGGCATCGCGTCCCGGTCCCCCGGTGATCCGGGGGACCGGGACGTCGTTACGGAAACCGTCAAGGGGGCGCAAAGTTATCGCCGTCATGCGCGGTGGCACGGGGTCCCGGCCACGAAACCCGGGGAAGATCCCTCCCCTCGGCGGCCTTGGGGACATAGTGTGATGTGATGGATCGTCGCATCTTCGGCTTGGAGAACGAATACGGCGTCACCTGCACGTTCAGGGGTCAGCGCAGGCTGTCTCCCGACGAGGTGGCGCGGTACCTTTTCCGCAGAGTCGTGTCCTGGGGCCGATCAAGTAACGTGTTCCTCCGCAACGGTGCCCGCCTGTATCTCGACGTAGGCAGCCACCCTGAGTACGCCACCCCCGAGTGTGACAACGTCGTGGAGCTCGTCACCCACGACAAGGCGGGGGAGCGCATCCTCGAAGGCCTGCTCGTGGACGCCGAGAAGCGGCTACGCGAGGAGGGCATCGCTGGAGACATCTACCTTTTCAAGAACAACACCGACTCGGCGGGCAACTCCTACGGTTGTCACGAGAACTACCTTGTCGGCAGGCACGGCGAGTTCGGTCGGCTGGCCGACGTCCTGATCCCGTTCCTGGTGACCCGGCAGATCATCTGCGGGGCGGGCAAGGTGCTCCAGACGCCGCGCGGTGCGGTGTACTGCGTCTCCCAGCGTGCCGAGCACATCTGGGAGGGCGTGTCGAGCGCCACCACCCGGTCGCGCCCGATCATCAACACCCGTGACGAGCCCCACGCCGACGCCGAGCGCTTCCGGCGGCTCCACGTCATCGTGGGCGACTCCAACATGAGCGAGTCCACCATGCTGCTCAAGGTCGGGGCCACCGACCTGGTGCTGCGCATGGTGGAGGCCGGCACGGTCATGCGCGACCTCAGCCTGGAGAACCCCATAAGGGCGATCCGGGAGGTGTCCCACGACATGACCGGCCGCAGGCGCGTGCGCCTGGCCAACGGCCGTGAGGCCTCCTCGCTGGAGATCCAGCAGGAGTACCTCTCCAAGGCCCGTGACTTCGTCGACCGCCGCGGCGGTGACGCGATCACGCGCAGGGTCCTGGAGCTGTGGGAGCGCACCCTGCGGGCCGTGGAGACCGGCAACCTCGACCTGGTCTCGCGCGAGATCGACTGGGTGACGAAATACCAGCTCATCGAGCGCTACCGCAACAAGTACGACCTGCCGCTGTCCTCGCCGAGGGTGGCGCAGCTCGACCTCGCCTACCACGACGTGCACCGCAAGAGGGGCCTGTTCTACCTGCTGCAGAAGCGCGGCGCGGTCGAGCGGGTGGCGTCCGATCTGAAGATCTTCGAGGCGAAGTCGGTGCCGCCGCAGACCACGCGCGCCCGGCTGCGCGGGGAGTTCATCCGCAAGGCGCAGGAGAAGCGCCGCGACTTCACCGTCGACTGGGTGCATCTGAAGCTGAACGACCAGGCCCAGCGCACGGTCCTGTGCAAGGACCCCTTCCGCAGCGTCGACGAGAGGGTCGACAAGCTCATCGCCGGTATGTGATCGAAGCGCCGTGATCGGCGGCGCCCATCCATCAGGCGGGCCTCCCCCAGGAGACCCGCCTGATGGAACTTTCGGCGAAGCCATACGTGCCCGGCGTTTCCGACCGGCCACCAACGGGGTTGTTTCGTGTGGTTCATGTGTTTTCGCCCAGGTATCCAAGTGGTTCCCCCGAACCTCTGGAGAGGCGTCTTCGAAGGTAAGGTCACACTTCGGCAAGATCGAGATGTGCCGACTCCCGTAGTCATGGCGTTCGGGTAGTGTTACGCGAACGTGACGTCTTTCCAAGGGATACCCATGCGCCGACTGGCCCTTCTCGCCGCCTTGCCGTTGCTGTTCGCCGCTGCCTGCGGTAACAGCGGCGACGTCACCGCCAAGACCGGCGGTTCGACCGCCGGCGTCAAGGTCGCGGGAGAGTTCGGGAAGAAACCGCAGGTCACCTTCCCCACGGGCAAGCCCCCCGCGACGTCGTCGGCGCAGACCATCTCGCAGGGCCAGGGATCGGCCGTCAAGGACGGCGACTCGGTCGTCGCCAACCTCACGGCCTACAGCTGGGACGGCAAGAGCAACGCGGCGTCGGGCTCCACCTACGACGACGGCGCGCCCCAGCTCATCAAGGTCGACTCCAAGCTGCCCTCCGTGGTGCACAAGGCGTTCCAGGACAGCAAGCCCGGCGGCCGGTTCCTCGCCGTCGTCGCCAAGGACAGCCTGACCGCCGACCAGGTCGAGCAGGCCAAGTCGCAGGGTGCCGACACCTCCATCGCCAGCGTCTACGTCGTCGACGTCATGGGCGTGCCCACGGTGAAGGCGGCGCAGGGCACCGCCACCGACCCCGGGCTCAAGGGCGTGAAGCTGGAGAACCCCGGCGGCGACCAGGCGCCCAAGCTGACCACCAAGACCGACGAGCGCGCCCCGAAGGAACTCGTCACCAAGACCGTGATCAAGGGCACCGGCCCGGTCGTCAAGTCGGGTCAGACGATCCTCGTGCACTACACCGGCAAGATCTGGGGCACCGACAGCGAGTTCGACAGCAGCTGGGGCCGCGGCGAGCCGGTGATGTTCCCCATCGGCATCGGCAAGGTCATCAAGGGCTGGGACCAGAGCCTGGTGGGCGTCACGCAGGGCAGCCGGCTGCTGGTGACGATCCCGCCGGACCTCGGTTACGGCAAGGCCGGCTCCGGAGACAAGATCAAGGGCACCGACACCCTCGTCTTCGTCGTCGACGTCCTCGGCGCCTACTGACCCCGAGATAGGCTGCGCCGACTTACTGACGTCGCTCCCAATAGGGCGGTACGGTTGGCCGATGCGCCGCCGGTTCCCGCTTGCCGTCCTGTCGCTGGTGCTGGCCGCCGCGGCGTGCGGCGGCTCGGAGCCGGACGGCGCGCTGAAGGTCTCGGGCGGGTTCGGCGGCAGGCCCGCCATCGCCTTCCCGGCCGGAGGGCCGCCGGCCGAGCTGAAGGTCCAGGAGCTGGTCTCCGGGAAGGGCCGCGTCGTCGGCCGCGACGATCTGGTGGTCGCGCAGTACACCGCGCACGTCTGGGACGGCAAGGACAACCGGCTGCTCGACTCCAGCTTCGGCCGGGGGGCGCCCGGCGCCTTCTCCCTCGACGGGCTCATCCCGGGCCTCGGCCGTGCCCTCTCCGGGCATCGGGCCGGCAGCCGCGTCCTCGCGGTCATCCCGCCCAAGGACGGATTCGGCCCGAACCCACCGGACGGCATGACGTCCCGCGACGGGTTGGTCTACGTGGTGGACGTACTCGGGGCCTTCCCCCCGGGCGCGGCCGCCAGGGGCCGCGGCGGTTCGGGTGAGCTCGCCGGCGTGCGGATCGCCGTCGGGACGGGCGGCAGGCCCGCCGTCACCCTGCCCGCCACCCCGCCACCCCGCGCGCTCGCCACCAAGGTCCTGGTCAGGGGCGACGGTCCGAAGGTCCGGCCCGGTCGGCTTCTGGTGACACAGTACGAGGGCCGCCTCTGGCGCTCGGGCAAGGTGGTCGACTCAAGCTGGGCGGCCGGGCGGCCCAAGGCGTTCCGGATCGGCGACGGCAGCGTGATCGCGGGCTGGAACCGGGGCCTGGTGGGCGTCCCGGTCGGCAGCAGGGTCGCGATGGTCGTCCCTCCCGGGGACGGGTACGGCCCGCGCGGGGTTCCCGGCAAGATCAAGGGCACCGACACGCTCGTCTTCGTCGTCGACGTCCTCGGCGCGTTCTGAGGCTCCCCGGGCGGTTCCCGGGGCTCACCCGACGGGGAGTTCTGTGAGGCTCCCCGGGCGGTTCCCCCGGCTGACCCGATGGGGCTGATCCCTCCGCCGCGACACCCGCCGCCGATGAAGAAATCTACATCGTAAAGGCGTCGGCCGGCGATACGCGTCGCACCCGCCGGCACCGCTCTAGACTCGCGGCTGTGAGCAGCGACGATCTGGACGTTCTCGGTGTCCTGCGCGATCCCGTACGACGAGCGCTCTACGACTACGTGGCCGCGCAGGGCCGGGACGTGGGCCGGGACGAGGCCGCGGAGGCGGCCGGGGTCCGCCGCACGCTGGCCGCCTTCCACCTGGACAAGCTGGTCGAGAGCGGCCTGCTGGACTCGACGTTCCGCCGGCTGAGCGGCCGCACGGGGCCGGGGAGCGGGCGCCCCGCCAAGCTCTACCGGCGCTCGGCCGGGGAGCACCAGGTCAGCATCCCCCCGCGCGACTACCGCACCCTCGCCCTGGTGCTCGCCGAGGCCGTCGACCTGCTGGGCGGGGAGGCGGAGGCCGAGGCGGCGGCGCGCAGGGTGGGGGAGCGAGTCTCCGCCCCCGGCGTGAGTGAGGAGTTGCGGAACCGGGGTTACGAGCCCTACCACGAAGGCGACCAGGTCCGGCTTCGCAACTGCCCGTTCCATGTGCTGGCCGAGGTGCGTCCTTTGCTCGTCTGTTCGCTGAACCTCGCCCTCTGCGAGGGCATGCTGACCGCACTCGGCGACGGCCGGCACGCCGCGCGGCTCGACCCCCGTGCGGGGGAGTGCTGCGTGGTGTTTTCTAAAACTAATGAAGATTGACATAGAAGCCGAGGGCGTGGTCTCCTGGGCGCATGCATCTGGCCCAGCTCAACGTCGCCCACATGCGCGCCCCCAAGGAATCGCCCGAGCTCGCCGATTTCGTGGCGGCCCTCGAACCGATCAACGCCATCTCCGACGCGGCCCCCGGCTTCGTCTGGCGGCTCAAGGGTGGCCCCGACCCCACCGACACCGTCCAGCACGAGTACGAAGAGATGCTGCTGATCAACTTCTCGGTGTGGGAGTCGCGTGACGCGCTGTGGAACTTCGTCTACCGCACCCGCCACCTCGACGTGCTGCGCCGCCGCCGCGAGTGGTTCCACCGCGTGGCCGAGCCGTACAGCGTCATGTGGTGGATCCCCGAAGGCCACACGCCCAGCCTCGCCGACGGCATGGCGAGACTCGATCTGCTCCGCGCGAACGGCCCCACCCCCGAGGCCTTCACCTTCACCGACTTCCACGAGCCGCCGGACGCGCCCCAGCACGCCGAAGGGCCGGCGGGCCGTCTCGCTGCGGTTGACCAGGTGTGATCCGCTCATTGCGCCGAGGGCATGCGACGGAGTCGTGTACGGCGACGAGCTGACTTAAAGGTCCTATGACTCTTCGGAAACGGAGGTTTCGTGATCTTGACCTGGGCTGAAAGCGGTGTAATCATCGGATGTCTTACCGTAAACCGCTCAGTCAGCCCTCCAGGAAAGAGCGACGGCCATGGGACCTCGACCGCAGCCCGGCACCCCGCCCCCACCACCGCGACCACGACCGGCCGGGACCCGCTGGCGCTCCATCTGCGCCGCCGTCGTCCTCGCCCTGCCGGCAAGCCTCATCTCCGCCGCCCCCGCCGGCGCGGAGGTGTCGCATCCCCGGCAGCAGTGGCTCCGCGAGTCCACGGCCGGACTGTTCCTGCACTGGGGGATGTTGACCGCGCCACGACACCTGAACTGCCAGGAATGGGAGCGTGACGTCACCGCCGGCGGGTGGAGCGCCGACTACTGGGTCGACGAGGCGCGCAAGCTCGGTGCCTCGTACATCGTGCTCGCCACCTTCCACAGCAGGCTCGGGTACGCCCGCCCGTGGCCGTCGAAGATCCCGGGGAGCTGCGCCACCGAGCGTGACCTCCTCGGCGAACTGGTGAAGGCGGGCAAGGCCAAGGACGTCCGGATCATCCTCTACATGACCGACGACCCCCAGTGGCACAACGAACTGGGTACCGAGACCCTGGACTCGCCCGCCTACTCGGCCTACAAGGGCGAGCGGGTGGACCTCACCACCCGTGCCGGCTTCGGGATGTACAGCTATGACCTGTTCTTCGAGGTGATGGAGAACTACCCCGACCTCGCGGGGTTCTGGATCGACAACGACAACGAGTACTGGGAGCGCAACAGGCTCTACGAGCAGATCCGGGAGAAGCGGCCGTCCTGGTTGCTGAGCAACAACAACGAGGACACCCCGATCATGGACACGGTCAGCAACGAGCAGAAGACAGGGATGACCCCGTCGTACGACTATCCGCAGGCGGCGTGGACGCCCATGCCGCGCCTCGTCGAGGCCGACTACAAGCTTCCGACGACCGGAAGCTGGTGGTACGACGGCGGCGACCACCCCGTGGACTTCCGGCTGAGCACCGGGCGTTATGTCACCAACGCGGGCTCGTCGATGAAGTCCCTGATGGCCGAGACCCCCATGGTGAACGGCAGGTTCCCGCCGGACCAGGAGCGGTTCAACGCCTTCATGTCCCAGTGGGTCCCGCCGATCCGGTCCTCGCTGCAGGGCACCGAGGGCGGCGGGTACATGTACGGCGGCATGCAGCCGGGCTTCTGGAACGACGGGGCCCACGGGGTCGTCACCGTCGAACGCGGCGCGAAGACACAGTACGTCCACGTGGTCACCAGGCCCAGGACGGACATGGTGCGACTGCGCGACAACGGTTACAAGGTGACCTCGGTGAGCGACCTGCGGACGGGTGAGCGCATGCGCTTCACGCAGTCCGGCGGCCACCTCACCATCCTCGGCATCCGGACCTGGGACGCCTACGACACGGTGTTCAAGGTCCAGACGGCCGGGCAGCCGTACTTCTACGACCAGTCCGCGCTGAAGGCGTCCGCGTCGTCCGCCCGTGAGGGGCATCCGGCCGGCGACCTGGTCGACGGTGGCTTCCAGACGTACTGGGATGGCGACCGGCGACTCCCCGTGTCGGTGACGCTGGACCTCGGCAAGCGGCGCAAGGCGACCTATCTGGCCGTCGACCAGCGCGAATGGTCCCCCACGTACGCGCGGGAGAGCTTCGGCCGGCCCGAGGACTCGGCGAGGATCAAGGATTACCGGGTATACGTGAGCGCTCACGGCCGTAGTTGGGGACAGCCCGTGCGGACAGGGGCGCTGAGAAGTGCCCGCGGTGTGCAGTTCATCGACATCGGGGAGCAGCACGCCCGGTACATCAAGCTCGAGGTGCTGACCACCTGGAGCGGACCGCAGGCCCCCACCTTCCACCGCGAGCTCAAGATCGACGAGATCAGGGTGGCGTACGGCCACCCGAACTCGCTCCTGCCGCCGCTGCCGCTGGAGGCGGAGTCACTCGGAAACGACCGGGACGGCATGGCACGCCTTCACCTGTGCCGGTCCTGCTCGGGGGCGTTCGAGGTCACCGGGCTCGGCGGCGGGACTCGCAACGCGCTGACCTATCGTGACGTCACGGTCGCGGAGGCTGGGAACCACCGCCTGCAGATCGACCACACCTCGGCAGCCGCCACGTCCCTGTCCGTGAGCGCTAACGGCGCACCCGCCGTGGACGTGCCCATCGCGGGGGACAACGCGGAGGTGCCGGCCTCGACGGCGATCTCCGTACCGCTGCGGGCCGGCGCCAACACGGTGACGTTGTTCAGCAAGGCCGGCAAGGGGCCGGGGATCGATCGCATCGCGGTCGGCCCGCTGCCTCCGGAGTCGTATGTCCCGAGGACCACGATGACCGTGGAACCGGCCGGGATGCAGTGGGCCGGATCCGGACAGCAGTCCATCAAGGTGTCGGCGACGCTGCGGCTGGACGACGACGACATGATCGACAAGGTCAGGATGGCCCCGGTGCCTCTCCAGGGCTGGTCGGTCCAGGGCGACGCCGTGACGGCCACCACGATGCGGCTCGGGCAGACCCTTGAGGCCTCCTGGACGCTCACCTCACCGCCCGGCCAGGATGTCGGCTCGGTCGACATCCCGATCAAGGCGTCGTTCGAGACGCTCGGCCGGCCGAGCGAGGTCACCAGGCAGCTCCGGGTGCGGCCGCGTCCGGCGGATCGGGTCTTCATGCGCGAAGCCGAGGACTCCCGCAACCGCCTCGGCAGCTCCGGCATCACGAACTGCTCGCCGTGCTCAGGAGGCCAGAAGGTCCGCAACATCGGCGGCGGCCCGGACGCCTACGTGGAGTTCGAGGACGTCACCGTGGACACGGCGGGCACGTACACGCTGTTCATCGACTACACCGTCAACGGCGACCGCTCGTTCTTCGTGTCCGTCAACGGTGGGACGCCCGTCGAGGCGGCGGTGAGCGGCATCGGCAACAGCACCCCCCAGACGACCTCGATCCCGGTGACCCTCAGGCAGGGCACGAACACGATCAAGCTGTACAACCACCAGACCTCGGCCCCCGACCTGGACCGGCTCTCACTGGCCAAGTGATCGACCCCGTGGCGCGGCCGGTAAGGGAAACCGGCCGCGCCAACGGCTACGACCGCGGCCGCCGGGCTCGCATCGCCGATGTATAGCGGCCGACACGCGTGGAGTAGGTGTCATGAGCAGAAAATGCAGACACCAACCCGTCCGATACTCGGGGTATCTTCCACGAGCCGCAGAGGAACACCGTCGCGGCTGACGCCTGACCAGTAGGGGAGCGGGCCCGCCGCGGCCCGCCGACGGCGTAGCGGCGGAGGCTCCCGCCGGCCACCCGCACTGACGAGGGCCATCCCCCGGAACGCACCCGGACCCGGCCGTCTACACGGTGTCTACAGGATTCCAACGGGTCGTCTACGCGCTCGCGTCACCCTGGTGGCGGCCGTCAGAAGGGATCTGCCGGTCGATGTCGGCGGGAGCGCGGTGTGAAGACTCGTTGGAGCTTGACGGCGGTTTCGGTGCTGGCGGCCGTGGGGTCGTCGTGCCTAACCGTTCCCTCCTGGGGGGCCGCCCCCGCGCGGGGTGCCGAGCGCACCGCGGCCCCGGAGCCTCAGGTGACCGAGGCGGAGGCGGCGCAGGCGGCCCGTGAGTCGGGGCGGCCGGTCGAGGTGCTCGGGCTGCGCGGTGAGACGCGTGAGGTGCACGCCCAGCCCGGCGGCGGGTTCGTGTCGGTCGAGCACCTGCGACCGGTGCGGACGCTGAGGGACGGCACGTGGGTCCCCATCGACACCACCCTGCGCGAAGATCCCGACGGCACGATCCGGCCGGCGGCCACCACCGTCGGCCTGCGGCTCTCCGGTGGCGGCGACGGCCCCATGCTGACGATGACACGCGCGGGCCGCCAGATGTCGCTGTCGTGGCCGACCGGCCTCCCGGTTCCCGGCTTGGAAGGGGACACGGCGGTGTACCGCGGTGTGCTCGGGCCGGACGTCGATCTGCGGGTGCGGGCCACCGCCGAGGGCGCCTCGCACGTGCTGGTGGTGAAGACGCCCCAGGCGGCACGCGATCCCCGGCTGGCCGAACTGACCTTCGGGCTGTCGGCGCCGGACCTGCGGCTCTCGAGGGACGAGCGGGGCAACCAGTCGGCCCTCGACCCGGTGACGGGCGCGGAGGTGTTCAGGGCGCCGCCGCCGAAGATGTGGGACTCCAGCGAGCCGGAGGGCACGCAGGCCAGGCCAGCCCTGGGCGGCGACGGGGCGCTGCGCCGGCCGTCCGCGGTGGCGCCGGGCGACACCTCGCGCGTCGCGGTGATGAAGATGAGGACCAGCGCGGCGAGCATGACGCTCGAGCCGGACCGGGGGCTGCTCACCTCCGCCGGCGTCAGGTTCCCGGTCTACATCGACCCCATGTGGTACTCGCCCGGAGAGTCCGCCAGCCTCATGGTCTCCAGCGGAGGCTGGGAGGACTACAACTTCACCGAGGAGGGCATGGGGCGCTGCCCAAGCAGCCTGCCGCCGGCCGGGGCCTACTGCGGGGCCTCCCATGTGAAGCGCCTGTTCTACCGGATGCCCACCAGCCGATACATCGGCAAGCAGATCATGTCGGCGGAGTTCGAGGTCAAGGAGACGTGGGCGCCGTCGTGCAGCGGCCGGTCGGTGCGCGTCTATCGGACCACCGGGTTCGGCGCGAGCTCCACCTGGAACTCGACCTCCGACAACTGGGCCGACTATGTCCATTACCGTGACATCGCCAAGGGCCACTCCAGCAGCTGTCCCGCGGGCGACGTGGTCTTCAACGTCGCGTCGGCCGTCAAGGACGCGGCCAAGAAGGGCTGGTCGTACACCTCGTTCGGCCTGAGAGCGGCCGACGAGGATGACCATTACGCCTGGAAGCGCTTCGACGGTGACGCGACCCTGCGCGTTTACTACAACTCCGCCCCGCCGCAGCCGAAGATGTCGCAGCTGCACGCAAGCCCAGGTGGCCTCTGCTCCGACTACGGGCACAGGGTGCCGGTGAACCGGCTGCCGACGCTGTACGCCGACAACCTCACCGACGCCGACAACAGCGGTGCCGAGGGGGAGAAGCTCAACGCCGAGTTCGCGGTGCAGTGGAGGGACGCCGCCGGATCCGAGCGGCGGTGGAGCACCACCACTCCGAAGAAGCAGTCGGCCAAGGGCTCCCGCCGCTCATCGTTCTCCGTGCAGGTACCGGCGGGCCTCATACCGGTCAACGCCGACTTCAACTTCCAGGTGCGCGCTTACGACGGCGCGGCGTGGAGCCCGTGGAGCTGGGCCGGTGACGCCACCGCCTGCTACCTGAGGTACGACCCGACCGCGCCTCGCACCCCGGTGGCCCGGTCACCGGAGTATCCCGCCCTCGATCCCGATGACCCGGACGTGACCGCGCGTGACGGCGTAGGACGGTACGGCTCGTTCTCGCTCACCTTCGACCCCGAGGTGACGAAGTTCGCGTACGCGCTCAACACCACCCCGGCGCCGGCCTCGGCCGTCGCCCGCACCGTCAACCCGCACACGGTGCAGGTGGTGCCGACCCGCCCCGGCGTCAACACCCTCTACATCACCGTGTGGGACGCGGCGGGCAACTTCTCCGTCGGCGACTACCGGTTCTGGGTGAGCGAGGGAGCGCCGGAGGCGGCGCGCTGGAAATTGGACGAGCCCGCCGGCTCCGGCGCGGTGACCGCGGAGGCCCCGGGCGTCGCGGCCCGGGTCGGCGCGGGGGTCACCCTGGGCGCGCAGGGCAGGACCGGCAGCGGCTTGAGTCTCGACGGCGCCGTGGCCGGCCACGCCGCCACCGACCTGCCGGTGGTGCGGACCGACCAGGGCTTCACGGTCTCGGCGTGGGTGCGGTTGCGCGAGAACGACCGCGCCTCCACCATCCTGGCCCAGGATGCTCGGGTGCAGAGCGGCTTCCAGTTGGGCGTCGCCCCCGCGCCCGGTTCCTGGGTTCTGAAGACGCCGGAGAACGACGCGACCGGCCGGAGCGGGCCCTGGACCACCGCGGCCGCGCCCACGCCTCCCGAATTGAACACCTGGACGCATCTGACCGGCGTGTACGACGCCGTCGCGAAGCGGCTCCGGCTGTACGTCGACGGCGCCAAGGCCGCGGAGGCCCCGGTCACCGCCGTCCTCGACGCCAGGGGCGCCCTTCAGATCGGGCGCGGCCTCCACGACGGCATGTACGGCGGTTTCTGGCCGGGTGACGTCGACGAGATCAAGGTGTTCCCCGAGGCGCTCTCGGACCACGACGCGGCTAGCCTGGCGACCGGCGCCACGCCGGAGGGCCGGATGCCCGCGGCGCACTGGCGACTGGAGGAGCCGGCGGGCAACGAACGCGTGTACGGCGAGGGCGGCGAGCCTCTCACCGCGGCCGTGCAGGGCGGGGCGACCCTCGCGGTCCCCGGCCAGGTCGGCACGGCCATGCAGTTCAACGGTTCCACGGGGTACGCCGGGACGGCGAAACCCGTGGTGAACACCGCCCGGAACTTCGCGGTCGCGGCCTGGGTGAAGCTGCCCGCCACGGCACCCGCCAAGGACGTCTCCATGGTGAGCCAGGACGGCGGCGTCGTGAGCGGCTTCTCCCTGAAGTACCGGGCCGACAGGGGGCAGTGGGCTTTCATGAAGGCGGCGGCCGACGCCGCCGACCCGGCGAGTGTCACGGCCTACTCCGCCTCCACCGCCGTGCTCAATCAGTGGACCCACCTGGTGGGGGTTCACGACGCGGTCGCCAAGAAGCTGAGGATCTACGTTAACGGAGTCGAGAGCGGGTCCGTCGGCCTTCCGTATGTGTGGCACGCGGGAGGCGGCCTGCAGATCGGCCGCGCCAAGTGGAACGGCGCCCCCGGCGTCTACTGGCCGGGCGCGATCGACGACGTACGGGTCTACGACCGGGTCCTGTCCGCGGAGGAGGCCCAGGACCTGTTCACCGTCAAGTCGGACGTCTTCGGCCGTTGGCGGCTCAACACCGCTGCGGGGACGCCGGTCTCCAGCGCCGACTCCGCGCCCATCGACGTCAGGCATCCGGTCACGCTGGCCGGGGCCGCGAAGATCACGACAGAGGCCGGGATGAGCGTGGTGACCCCGCCCGAAGGCCAGGTGGCCGGGGCGCTCGATCTTCCGGGCGGCGACGGCGACTACGCCTCCGCCGGCGCGGCGGTGGTCGACAGTGCCGAGAGCTTCACGGTCTCGGCGTGGGCGCAGACGGCGGGTGTCCCGGCCAGGTCGATGACCGTGCTGAGCCTCGCTGGCGGCGTCAACAGCGCCGTGGCGGTGCGCTACGACGCGGCCAAGGGCCGATACGTCCTGGAGGTGCCCAGCAAGGACGGGGCCGGCGCCACCACCGCCACCGTCGAGCACACCAGCTTCCACCAGGGCGGCTACGGCGACTGGGACCACCTCGCGGTGGTCTACGACGGCTTCGGCAGCCGCGTCACCCTGTACGTCAACGGTGTGGTGGAGGCGGCCGCCGACGCCGAGACGGTGTCCTACCGCGAGAGCACCCGCGTGTTCGCCCCCGTCACGTCCCTGCAGCTCGGCCGGGCCAGGACCGGCGGCGCCTACCCGAGCGCACAGAACTGGCGCGGCCAGCTGGACGACGTCTGGGTGCTGCGCGGCGCGGCCACCGAAGAAGAGGTCGCCTACCTGGCCAACCCCACCGAGATCGACGAGCTCTAGCCGTGGAGGATCCTGTGCGTAGCGGCAAAGGCCCGAAGACGGCGCGACTCGCCCCACGGCTCGTCGCGATCGTCACGGCGCTCGTGGTCTGCGCGGGGCTGCTGGCGGCGGCGCCGGGCGACCCCGGGCCGGAAGAGACGCCGGGCGCCGCCCGGCTCACGCCCCGGCCGGCCGACCCCGACAAGGCGGTGGCCGGGCACGCGGTGAAGGTCGGGCCGCGAAGACTCGACGCTTCGGTGACCGACCCCGCCCCGTCCGCGAGCGTGCGGTGGCCGGAGCCGGGCACGGCCGAGATCACCCTGCCCGCCCCGGACCCTGGCCGGCCGGTCGCCCCGGCGGTGAACACGAAGTCGGGCGACCTTCCTGTGTGGGTCGGTGCCATCTCACCCGCCGGGGCGCCCCCCGGCAAGGCGCGGGTGCGGATGCTGGACCGGGACGCCGGACGGCGCGCCGGAGTCGACGGCGTGCTGTTCTCGGTCGAGCCGACCGGCCCGGCCGCGCGCGAGATGGCCGTGCGCCTGGACTACTCGGGCTTCGCCCGGGCGTACGGCGCTTCGTACGGCTCACGCCTGCGGCTGGTCCGGCTGCCCGCCTGCGCGCTCACCACCCCCGACGCGCCCGCCTGCCGCACGGCGACGCCGGTCGCGTCGGCCAACGACACCGCGCGCCGGACGCTGAGCGCGCAGGTCGCCGCGGGCGGCGGGCAGGGCGCGGCGGTGCTGGCGGCCGCGTCAGAGCCTTCCGGCGAGAAGGGCGACTACAAGGCGACCCCGCTGTCGCCCTCGGCGACCTGGAACGTCGGCACCCAAGCGGGGGACTTCACCTGGTCCTACCCGATTCGGGTGCCGCCGGTGCCGGGCGGGCTGACCCCGAACCTCGCCCTGTCCTACTCCTCCTCGTCCATAGACGGCCGCACCTCCAACACCAACACCCAGCCGTCCTGGGTTGGGGACGGGTTCGAGCTGTGGCCCGGCTACATCGAACGCCGCTACAAGTCCTGCAAGGACGACGGCGTGCCCAAGCATCCGACCTACGACGTCCACCCCGGTGACCAGTGCTGGGGCTACGACAACGCCACGATGGCGCTCAACGGCAAGGGCGGCGAGCTGATCCCCGCCGGAGGCCGCTCCTGGCGGATGAAGAACGACGACGGCACCCGCATCGAGAAGCTGACCAGCGCCGACATCGACAACGGTGACAACGACGGGGAGTACTGGAAGGTCACCACGACCGACGGCACCCAGTACTTCTTCGGGCTGAACACCCTCGCCGCCGGCAAACCGCAGACCAGGTCCGCCTGGACGGTTCCCGTCTTCGGCGACGACGACGGCGAGCCGTGCCACAAAGCCGAATTCAAGGACTCCTGGTGCCAGCAGGCGTGGCGGTGGAACCTGGACAAGGTCGTCGACCGCGACGGCAACGCCGTCACGTACTTCTACGCCCAGGAGAAGAGCCACTACGGCCGCAACCTCGAGGAAGAGGACGAGACCCCGTACGTGCGCGGGGGCTACCTGGATCGCGCGGAGTACGGCCTGCGCGACGGCGACCTGTTCCCGGCGAAGGCCCCGGCCCGGGTCGACTTCGAGGTCTCCGAGCGGTGCATTCGCGAGAACGCCGCCGACTGCGCCGAGGACAACATCAAGGACAACGCCGAGTACTGGGAGGACGTGCCCTGGGACCTGCACTGCGACTCTGGTCAGGCGTGCAGGGACGGCCACGGCACCGTGTCCCCGACGTTCTGGTCCCGCAAGCGGCTGACCAAGGTCACCACGCAGATCGTGAAGGCGGACGGCAGCGGCCACCGTCCCGTGGACTCCTGGGACGTAAAGCACGCGTGGGGGATGGCGGACGTCGACCGGCAGTTGCTGCTGACGTCCATCGTCCACACCGGCCTGGCCGGGGCGACATCCGTCACGCTGCCGCCGGTTTCGTTCGTCTACACGCAGTTGCCGAACCGGGTGGACAAGCTCGGCGACGACCTCGGGCCGTTCGTGAAGAACCGGCTCGGCACCGTCTACAACGAGTTCGGCGGCGTCCTGGACGTCAACTACTCCCCGGCCGACTGCACCACGTCCGACCTTCCGGCCGCGCCGACCAACCACCGCAGGTGCTTCCCGACGTACTGGACCAAGAGCAGCGGCGTCAGCGACGACCCCACGCTCGACTGGTTCCACAAGTACGTGGTGACCGAGACCGTCCAGACGGATCTGAACGGCGGCTCCCCGGACACGGTGACCAGGTACGACTACCGCATCGGCCGCCCCGCCTGGCACTACGACGACGACGACGGCCTCACGCCGGAGAAGTACAAGACCTGGTCGCAGTGGCGGGGCTACGACAAGGTCCGGGTGATCAACGGGGCGACCAGCGGCGCCCCCGGGCAGGTCGACCACTGGTACTTCCAGGGCATGGACGGCGACCGCCTGAACACCGGCGGCGGCGAGAAGGACGTGGACGTCTCCGACGGCGAGGGCGGCTCCTATCCCGACCACGAGTCCCTGCAGGGATTGGAGGTCCGGACGGTCACCTACGACAAGGCCGGCGGGACGGCCGTGTCCAAGACCGTGGCCTCGCCGTGGCACTTCCAGACGGCCTCCCGGACCCGGTCCTGGGGGACGGTGACCGCCAACCTGACCGGGACCAAGACGACCCGAGCGCTGACCGCGCTCGACGGCGGCCGGTGGCGGGAGACCAAGACCACCAACAAGACCTTCGACACCACGACCGGCGTCCCAACCCAGGTCGACGACGTGGGCGACACCTCCACCGATGCCGACGACCGCTGTACCACCACGACCATGGCGGCGGAGAACACCGCCGACTGGCTGGTCGCGCTTCCGGCTCAGGTGCAGACGGTCGCGGCCGCCTGCGACGCGCCGGTGGACTTCACCAAGCAGCTCATTTCGGGGACCCGTACCTCCTACGACGGCAAGGCGTTCGGCGCGGCGCCGTCCAGGGGACTGGTCACGGCGACCGAGAAGGTGGCGGCCACCGGCACCACCGGCGGCGCGGTCCGGTACGTTCCCTCGACCAAAGCCGTCTACGACTCCTACGGCAGGCCCAAGACCGTGACGGCGGTCGACAACACCGCCGCCACAGCCGTTGAGCGGAGCACGACGACCGCCTACACCCAGACCAACGGCCTCACCACCAAGGTGACGAGCACGGGTCCCCCCGTGAAGGCGGGGGATCCCGACTCGGCGATGACCGCCATCTCCGAGCTCGATCCCGCGTGGGGCGGTGAGCTGAAGGCGACGGACGCGGGCGGGAAGGCCACCGTCGTCGCTTACGACGCTCTCGGCAGGGTCGCCAAGGTGTGGGCGCCGGACCGGACGACCAGCCAGGTTCCGACCCGGGAGTTCGGCTACCAGATCGCGGCCGGGAAGATCGCCGCGGTCGTCACCAAGGAGCTGAACAAGGACGGAGGCCAGGACACCTCCTACGAGCTGATCGACGGATGGCTGCGGTCCCGCCAGAGACAGGAGCCGGGCCCCGACGGGGGCCGGTTGATCAGCGACTCGTTCTACAACGCCCAGGGGAGTGTGGACCGGACCTATGCTGAGTACTACGCCGACGGCGCGCCGCAGGGAGCGCTGTTCGGGCTGGACCGGACCGGGCAGGTGGAGACCCAGACCGTCTACGCCTACGACGGGCTCGGCCGGGTCGTCGCGGAGCGGCTGCTGGCCGGCAACAGCGACACAGGCGAGAAGTGGCGCACTACCTACGCCTACGACGGCGACCGGACGATCGTCACCCCGCCCGACGGCGGCATCCCCACCACCACGATCGTCGACGCGCATGACAGGCCGGTCGAGGTCCGTCAGCACAAGGCCGGCGGGTACGACGCGACCTTCTACACCTACACGCCGTCCGGGCTGCTGAAGTCCATCAAGGGGCCGGGCGGGCACACCTGGACGTACGACTACGACCTGCGGGGCCGCAAGGTCCAGCAGTCCGACCCGGATTCGGGCCTCAGCAAGTACGCCTACAACGACCTCGACCAGCTCGTCCAGACCGAGGACGCCCGCGGTAACAAGATCAGCGTCACCTACGACCCGATCGGCCGGAAGACCGCGCAGTACGACACGACCAAGGGCGCACCCGGCACCAAGCTCGCCGAGTGGACCTACGACACGGTGCGCAAGGGGCAGCCGGCCCGGTCGACCCGTTATTCGGGCGGCGCCGCCTATACCCAGGCGGTCGGCTTCTACGACCCCCTTAACAGGCCGACCCGGGTCAGCGTCACCCTGACCGGCCTGCCGGCGGCCGAGGCTCTGCTCGCCCCCGCGAGCGGATACGAGTTCAACACCGTCTACAACCTGGACGGGAGCGTGCAGTCGGTCAGCAGCCCGGCCGCGGGCGGGCTGGCGGCCGAGGTGATCGCCCCGACCTACGACGCCCTGGGCCGTCCCGTCGAATTGAGCGGCAACCTGTCGTCGTACGTCATCGGCACCGACTACAGCAAGACCGGCAAGCTCCTGGGCAGGCGGCTCTCCACGGGGAGCGGTAAGCAGGTCGACCAGGTCTACGGCTACGAGTTCGGCAGCCAGCGGCTACGGACCAGCAGCAGCGTGCACACCGGCATGGCCGGCGTCGACCGGAGCGCCACCTACGGCTACGACAACGCGGGCAACATCACGCAGATCGCGGACGTCTCGCGGGAGGGCACGGATAACCAGTGCTTCCGGTACGACCACCTGAGGAGGCTGACCGACGCCTGGACGCAGGCCGGCGACACCTGCGTCGTGGACCCGGCCTCGGCGACGCTCGGCGGCCCCGCGCCGTACCGGTTCGCGTACGCCTATGACGCGACCGGCAACCGGACCAGCGAGACCGAGTACGACCTCGGCAACCGGGCGGCGTCCACACGCGCCTACGCCTACGCCGGCGGCACCGGCGTCGACGCGGCGTTCAAGGGACACCAGCTCGCCGGCGTCACCCAGACCGGGACCGGCGCACGCACCGAGAGCTACGCCTACGACGCCGCCGGCAACACCGCCAAGCGCAACACCGGCTCTGGCGACCAGACGCTCACCTGGGACGCCGAAGGCCGTCTGACCAAGGTCGCCGATCCGGTGGAGGGCGAGACCGGTTACGCCTATGACGTCACCGGCACCCGGCTGATCCGCCGCGACCCGGACGGCACGACCGTCTACCTGCCGGGACTCGAGGTCCGCCTCAGCAAGGGGGCGACGACCGCCCAGGCCACCCGGTTCTACACCTACGGTGGCGAGACGGTCGCCATGCGTACGACGGCGGGCGTGACCCTCCTGTCCTCCGACCACCACGGCACCAGCGAGGTCGCCGTCGACGCGACGACCGGTGGCCTCACCAAGCGCCGTTTCGCGCCCTTCGGCCGGCTGCGGGGCACGGCGATCGGCACCTGGCCCGGAGACAAGGGATTCGTCGGCGGCACCATCGACGCGAGCGCCGGCCTCACCCACCTGGGCGCCCGCGAGTACGATCCGAACACGGGCCGCTTCATGTCCGTCGACGCGGTTTTCGACGAGAGCGACCCGCAGAGCTGGAACGGTTACGCCTACGCCAACAACAGCCCGGTCACGTCCAGCGACCCCACCGGGCTCACCAGATGCGACGTCGGCGCCTGTCCCACCCGCGAGCAAAGCGAATGCGCCCCCGCACTGGGCGGCTGCCCGAAGAACAATTCCTCGAGCGGCAGCGGCAGCGGCAGCGGTTCGGTGAGCGGCCCTCCCGTCAACGACTGCAACGCCTTGTGCCACGCGTGGAACTTCAGCGGCGGAGTGGCGAAGGGTTTCGTCGGGACCGTGGAGGCCGTCCCCCAGTTCATCAACGACCTCACGAGCAGCATGTTGAAGCTGGCCTGCCCACCCGGCATCCCGACCGGATGTCACAACGCCGTCGACAGGGCCGCCGAGAACAGCCCCATCCCCAACGAAATCCCAACCTGGGGCGACCCGAACAGCAAGATGCACAAGACGGGCAAGTTGATCGGCGAATGGGCTCCGGTCGTCGCGGGCCCCGGTGGCGCGGCCCGCGCTGTCGCGGCGAAGGCTCTTCAGAAGGCGGCGCAGAGGGCGGCGCAGAGGGCGGCGAAGAAAGCCGCGGGGAGGCCCGTCGACCATGTACCCCCTGCCAAGATTCCTTGGGATACGTGGCAGAACTATCCCAAGGTCACAAGAAACGGCCGGGAGTACGCGAACGTAGGTGGGCGCCTCTACACGCGGCATGCCGTCGATCGGATGCAGCTCAGCGGCATGCGCTATTCACCTCGTCCCCGTCCGAAGGAGGGAGGGAAGTCCAGCCGTATGCCGCAGATCCGCCAGGCCGGCGGAGCTTACGACTACGGGCGAAGCGTCGCACCCCAGTACGTGGAAGACGCGATCAGGAGCACGATCGGTTTGCGCCAGGAGAACGGGAACATCTCTCATTGGGCCGGATCCTTGCAGGTGATCCTCAACGAGGAGGCCGTGGTCATCACCGTGATCACACATTGACCTCACATGCCGCAGGAGGTCATGTGGCGGTGGGCCTGCTCCCTGGCGAACAGTCGCAGGAGATCGGGCATCTGGTAGCAATCCGGTTCGACTGACTTCAGGAAGCAGATGTCCAACAGTTTCCCAAGTAGCTTCTGGGCCTGGTCGAGGTCTGTGCCGGCGAGCGCGGCGGCCAGGGGAATCGTGGCTTGGGGGCGACGGGACACGCCGAGGAGGCAGAACAAGCGGGTGAGGTCCCGGCCGCTCGGGTCGTTCTCGAGACCGCGGTGGCTGAAGGTGAAGGCGGAGCGAACGGACAGGTCCTCTATTCGAGTTCTCCGAGGCGGTTCTGTTCGTTGTCGAGTCGGCCGGTGAACGCCACCACGTCCCGGGGCGTTTCCAGGGGGAGCGATGCCGGTACCGGGGTTTCCGGCCTCGCACGTGGACGGCGGGGCGGCGGTGTGGCCGGGCACGGCCGCGTCCGGGGCAGGAACCGGTCTGCCGTCGGGGATGACCTGGTGCAGCTCCTGCAGACCGCGGCCTGGTTCCAGGCCGAGCTCCTCTATGAGCGCCTGCCGCGCGCGGCGGTAGGCGTCGAGGGTGTCGGCGCGCCGGTCCGAGGCGTAAAGCGCCCGCATGGGCTACTCCCACAGGCCCCCGGAGGGGATGCTTCCGCGTCATGTCCTGGATTTCGTGGATGACCTCGTAGCTCTGGCCGCGCAGCAGAGCAGCCTCGATGCGAGTTTCGGCGGCGGTCAGTCGGCGCTCGCCCAGCCTGCTCACTTCCGCGGTGACCACTGAGGTGAGCAGGGCATCGGTATAGGGCTCGCCACGCCACAGGCCGAGCGCCTGGGAAAGGAGCCGGTGAGCTTCCTCCACGGAACCCCTGGCCCGCCGCCGGCCCCCGCGCCGTAAGGGTCGCGAACCGGGTGATGTCTGGGGCACAGCGCATTTCGTAACCGGACAGCCGGGTGAAGACGCTCTCTCCGCCGCTGGCGTCCATCAGCGCTCGCCGCCGTTGCAGGACGTAACCCCGGATGAGGGTCGCCGCCGAGGCCAGCGGTGTGGACGGCCGCAACGGGGTTCTGATAGATCGAAAGGTCAGTGTCACGCACCGCAACAAGACCTACCGGCAGGCGATGAACCAATCTCTCGCGCTCGAGCAGAATGGCTACACAGGGCTGTGGGAAGTCCCCACCGTAGCGGAGGCCAGTCGCACACGGAAGATCTTCGGTGATCTGCTGATCATGAACATGCGAGTGAAGGTGGCACCCTGATGGAAATGAACGAGGTGCTGGCAAGGGCTTTCGCCTGCATGCTGGTCTCGATCGACCTGAGCGACGACGAGGACATCGATCCAGACGTCGCGACGAGCATCTTGGAGCCCGCGTGCGCGCTGTTCGGCCAGTTGTCGGAGGCGGACAAGCGCACCGTGGCGGGGCTGCTGGTCAAGGAGGCGGAGTCGGAGGACGACCCGGTACGCCGGGAGGCGCTTTTGAACCTCCCGGAGACGATGGGCCTGCTGGACGAGGAGTGAGGCGACGGAGCCCGCGCGGGCGTTCGGCGCCGGCGCCGAACCGCAGGCTCAGCTCGCGGGCATGGACAGCGGGTCGCGGGCGGCGCGCTCCCCGGCGAACAGGCGCGTCAGGGCGGGCATCCGGTACAGGCCCGGTTCGGGTGAGTGCAGGAGGTGGGTGTCGAGGAGTTTGTCCAGGAGTCTCTCGGTGCGGGCGGGGCTGGTGTCGGCGAGTTCGGCGGCGTGGAGGACGGTGATGTGGGGGAGACGGGGGAAGGCCAGGAGGGAGAGCAATCGGGTCAGCTCCGGGCCGTCCGGATCGCGCTCCAGGTCGCGGAGGCTCACGGTGAGGGCCGAGCGCACGGACAGCTCCTCCATTCGCAGCTCGTCCAGGCGGTGCGGTTCGCTCTCCAGCCTGTCGGCGAGCCAGCGCAGGGGCCATTGGGGGCGGGCCGCGAGGCGGGCGGCGGCGATGCGCAGGGCGAGGGGGAGCCCTTCGCAGTATCGGACGAGTCGCCGTGCCGCGGCGGGATCGGCGGCGAGGCGTTCCCGGCCTATGAGGCCGACGAGCAGAGCGAGCGATTCCTCATCCGGCAGGGTGGTCAGGTGGTGGACCGGGCACCCCAAGGTCGTCAGGGAACGCCGGCCGGTCACCAGGACCGCGCATGGTTCCCCGGGGAGCAGGGGCTCGACCTGGGTGGCGTCCGCCGCGTTGTCGAGGAGCACCAGCATCCTGCGGCCCGCTGTCAGCGAACGCAATCGGGCGCCCGCCTCGGCCGGTTCCGCCGGCACGGCGCCGGGGGCGGTTCCGAGCGCGCGCAGCATGCGCCCGAGGGCCTCACGCGGTTCGAGGGGCCGATGACTTTCGTGGCTGCCCCGCAGGTCGATGTGCAACTGGCCGTCGGGGAAGTCGCCGAGCAGCCGGTGGGCCAGGTGGATCGCCAGGGCGGACTTGCCCACGCCGGCCGCTCCCGTGATCACGACGGCTCCCGGGCTGCCGGCCTCGGTCACAAGCCGCCGGAGGGACGCCAGATCATCCCGGCGGCCGGTGAACGCCGCGACGTCCCGGCGCGTTTCCAAGGGCGGCGACGCCGGGACGGTGACGTCCGGGCCCCGAAGGTGGACAGGGGTGGCGCGGTCCGGCAGGGGCGTGCCACGGACGGGAACCGGCCTGCCGTCGAGGATGGCCTGGTGCAGTTCCCGCAGGTCGGGCCCGGGTTCCAGGCCGAGCTCCTCGACGAGCGTCCGCCGTGCGCGGCGGTAGGCCTCCAGGGCGTCCACCCGCCGATCGGCGGCGTGGAACGCGCGCATGAGCTGCCCCCATAGAACTTCGCGCAGGGGATGCTCACGCGTCAGACTCTGAAGTTCGTGGATGACCTCGTGGCCCTGACCGCGCAGCAGGGCCGCCTCCACGCGGGCTTCCGCGGCGGCCAGCCGGCGTTCGCCCAGCCTGCTCGCTTCCGCGGCCACCGCCGAGGTGAGCAGGGCATCGGTGTAGGGCTCGCCGCGCCACAGGTCCAGAGCCTTGGAGAGGCACCGGTGGGCTTCCTCCACGGCGCCCCTGGCCAGGGTCGCCCGGCCCTGGGCCGTCAGCGCCTCGAATCGGCCGATGTCGGTCGTGTCCGCGGCGCAGCGCAGCTCGTACCCTGAGGGCCGGGTGACGATGGTCGCCCCGCCGAGGTCGCCGAGCGCACGCCGCAGTCGCAGGATGTAGCCCCGGATGAGGGTCGGCGCCGAGCTTGGGGGAGCGGACGGCCACAGTTCTGCCGCCATGTGGTCGATGGGCACCGGTCGTCCCCCGTGGATCGCCATCAGGGCCAGCATCGTCCGCGGACGGCAGCCGGGGACCGGCGCCCAGCTCGAACCGTTCCAGAACCGTATCGGCCCGAGGATCTGTAACCGCATATGCCCGGTATCGCCTCGGGGCGTCACGGTCATGGCCGTAGCTGGCCGGACGGCGCTCGGTGCCACTGGCGCTCCTCATGTCCCACTCAGGTTCCCGCGAAAGGATCAAGGTGGGCACATCATCGCCGACCACCCGCACAGGATCCGCACAGAGCCACGCCACGCGGCCCGGCCGGCTTCTCAACGGGAGAGGCGGTGGAGACCTCGGCCCCCGACCTGGACCGGCTCTCGCTGGCCAAGTGATCGACTCCGTGGCGCGGCCGGTAAGGGAACCGGCCGCGCCAACGGCTACGACCGCGGCCGCCGGGCTCGCCCGATTTCCGGAAGCTCGGCCGGCGACCGCAGTGTCGCTACGCAGCCGGGGCGAGGGCCCGGCTGTGTGACCCGTTACCGTCAGCGGCTGGGCTCGGGCGGCAGTACGCCGAAGCGGTGATCCGTGCGGCAGACCCGGACAGGGCGTCAAGGCCGGCGAATTCGACTCCTTCACCGGCTGACCCGCCCTCATGCGCTGGCCGGATCAGCCGATCTGGGTACGCTGGCCCGGTCGCATCAGTCACGCGGTGGCCGAGAACGCAAGAAGCCTCGAACGAAGCCCGCTGCGAATGCCGCGGGCTGGCCCCCCGCCGAGAGATAATTCCCCACGTTCCCTGGCACCGCCGATGTATAGCGGCCGACATACGTGGAGTAGGAGTCCTGAGCAGAAAATCCAGACACCAACCCGTCCGATACTCGGGGGTATCGTTGCCCCAGCCGCTGCAACAAGCTAGGCCTTGCTACTTCGTCTGAACTTGCTTCTTCGTCTGAGCCCGAGTCGGAACCAGAGCAGTTACAGTCGCTCGGATGATCCGCGACGTCGCAGTTGTGGACCAGAACATCCTGGTCGCCGACGAGAACATAGAAGGTGTGAAGGTCGTCGACCGTGAGGTCGTGGACGGTGGGGTGCCCCTGGTAAGGGGTGGTGGTGATGACGTGGAGGGCCCTGCCCTCGGGGGTCCGCAGCCCGTCGGCAGGGGCGAGTTGGTCCGCGCGGACCCACGTGAGGTCCTTGGCGTCCCAGAACAGGTGATGTTCGGTGGTGAGGACGATGCCGGTCGCGTTGCCACGCTTGCCGTCGGTGTCCACGATGATCTGGACCAGGTTGAGGTAGTTGACGCCTGAGTAGGCGGCGAGAACCACCTTGGCCGTTGTCTTGCCGGTCGCCGGGTTGGTGGCGAGGACCTTGTCGCCTGCCTTGATCTTTTCGATGGGCTTGTGTGTGCCGTTGGCCAGCTTGACCTTGGTTCCGGCGACGAAGCTGTTCTCACAGCTGGAACGTTTGCTGGACCTCGCACGCGGGCTTTCGGCGGACCTGTCCGCCGCCCCCTTCTTGCGTGCGGCCTCGCCCTTACCGCCGCCCCAGCGTGCGGCGCTTGCGGCATCGTCCGCGGCTCCACCGCCCTTGCCGAGGGCGGATTTGGCCTTGCCCGCCGTTCTGGTGACGGCTCCTGCGACGGACCTGCCCGCGGCCGTGGTGGCGAGCTTGCCCAAGCCGGCCGAGGCGCCCTTGGCCACCACGCCGCCCGCCGCACCGAGCAGCGCCCCGACGGCCGCCGACTTGAAGGCTCCGCCGGCGCTCCACTCGTCGCGTGGTGTCGACACCAGGTAGCCCGCGAGGTTGCCGGCGGCTCCGCCCGCCGCCGCGCAGCCGATGCTGCCGGCGCCAAGGGTGGCCGCCTCGCAGCCGACGATGACGACGACCGTGACCGTGACGTTGACGATGGTGGCCTTGTGCTGGTTCCAGAGGTTCTTGGCCTTGCAGCCGAAGCTCCAGCGTCCGCAGTGGGGCGGGTTGGTCGGGGGCGGGGGAGGGGGTGGCGACCACTGGGGCCGGTCGTCGTCTTTCGCTCCGCCGGCGCCGCACCGCGAGCCGCATTGCGGGCTGTCGAACCACAGGCCGCTTGGGTCGGAGACGGTGACCGGGTTGTTCCCTGCGTAGGCGTAGCCGTTCCAGCTTTGCGGGTTCGAGACGTCGAAGACGGGGTCGACGGAGATGAAGCGGCCGGTCTCGGCGTCGTACTCGCGGGCGCCGAGGTGGGTGAGGGCGGTGCTGGTGTCGATGGTGCCGCCGACGAAGCCGCGCTCGCCTGGCCAGTACGAAGGTGATGGGCCTCGCATCTGGCCGAAGGGGGTGAAGCGGCGGCGGGTGGTCGCCTGGGCGGCGGTGTCGTCGACCGAGGTGTCCGCGCTGCCGTGGTGGTCGGCGCCGAGCCAGGTCACCCCCTTGCTGGTGCGGGTGGCGATGGTCTGGCCGGCGTGGGTGTAGTAGCGGGTCGCGGTCTTGGCGCCGGTCTTGGTGTCGAGCCGGACTTCCATGCCGGCGACGTACAGCGTCGTGGAGGTGGGGTCGCGGCGGATGAGCCGATCGCCGTTCGCGTCGTAGACGAACGTGCTGACGCCCGAGGGGTCGGTCGACTTGGCGAGGTGGCCCTGGACGTCCCACTCCAGGGTGCGGCCTGATCCGCGTTCCGTGGTGTTGCCGGCCTTGTCGTAGGTGTAGACGTCGCTCTGGCCGTCCCGCTCCCCGCCCTGGTAGGAGACCGAGGTCAAGGTGTGCGGATACGGTTTGCCCGGGCCGGCGTAGGTGTAGGACTTGGTCACGTCGCCGGCCGCGCCGTGCTGGACCTCCTTGGTGCGGTTGCCCACGACGTCGTAGGAGAAGGACTGCCAGTACGGGGCGGGCCCTCCGATGATCGCCTGGGACGGGCCGGAGGCGCAGCCGTCGGTCGCGGTCCAGGCCTCTGTCAGGCGCTGCAGGTAGTCCTGCTCGAAGCACTGCACGTCGGCGGGTTGGCCTGACGGTGTGTCGGCGATCTTGGTGATATTGCCTGATGGGTCGAAGGTGAAGTTGGTGTCCGCGACGGAGATCGGCGCGGTCTCCCGCTCATACATCGAGCGGGTCAGCCGGTTGGTCCCTTCCTCGTAGAAGTTGGTCTGCTTGACCCGCTTGGCACCGGTGGACAGCGTCATGTCCAGGACCTGGCCCAGCTTGGAGTACGTCGTCGAGGTGACGTAGTTGGTCAGGCCCTGCAGCGTGGTCGGATTGCCGTCGTCGTCGTAGTCGTACAGCATCGTCTCGCCGAGCAGCCCTCCGGCGGCGGGGAGCACGGTGCGGTGGACGGTGCCGTCGAAGTTGTAGTCGGTGCTGGTCTTGTAGGTGCCCTGCAGCCCGCCTTCGGAGGCGGGGATGACGGTCTGGGTGCCGGTCGCCCGGTAGGCCTGGTCGTAGCCGGTGATCGCGCTGGTGTAGGCGTCCAGCCCACCTGTGGTGGCGTTCTTGACGTACCGCGTGGAGGAGGCAGGCTGGCCCGACACGACCGTGCCGTCGGCCAGCTTGTCGAACGTCCACTCGGCGAGCTTCGTGCCGCCGGCCGAGGTTCCCTCGTACTCGGCGGTCTTGCGGCCCAGCACGTCGTAGGCGTAGAACAGGCTCTTGCCGCGCGCGTCGGTGACCGTCGTGAGGCGGTCGGTCCTGTCGTCGTACTTCAGGGTCGCGGGGCCCTTGTCGGGGTCGTCGATCTGGGTCGGCCGGCCCCGGAGGTCGTAGTGGTACGCCCAGACGTTGCCGGCGGTGTCGGTGATCGTGGCCGGCCGCCCGGTACGGGTGTAGGTGTACTTGGTGGCGTCGTAGTCGCCGGTCGGGCCGTCGCCCTTGTACTGGCGACCTCGGTGGTCTCGCCCTGGGCGTTGGTGATCGTCGTGGTGGGCGTGGAGCCGACCGGCGGGTCGACGCTGACGCGGTCGCCGCCGTAGGTGGTGGTGGTGCGCCACTGCTCGGCGCCGCGCTTGCGGAAGATCTGCGCGGTGGGCCACTCCATGCCGTTGTAGACGGTGACGTTCTGCCCGGGCACGTCGTCGTCGCTGGCCGGGCTCCACAGCGTGGTGCCCGGGGAGCCCTCGGTGTAGTAGTCGTCGTTGGTCTTGGTCACCAGGCCGCGGGGGTCGTAGAAGGTGTCGTTGACCAGCCGGCCGCCGCCGGGAGCGGGTTGCTGGGTCTGCCGTGCCCGCAGCAGGCCGTCGTACAGGGCGTACCCGGTGGCGTAGGTGGTGCCGTCGTCGCGCAGGGTCGAGGTGGAGACCGCGGTCGGCCCGTCGGTGCGGATCTGGTAGCCGAACCGCATGTTGGGAACGGCAGGGTATGTCGCCTTGGCATGGCCGGGCAGCCACACCGCGGTCAGCCGCCCGAGCGGGTCGTAGGCCAGCTCGGCACGCCTGCCGTTGGGGTCGGTGGTGGCGGTGGCCAGACCCCAGGCCGGCTCGATCTGGGTCTTGGTCAGGTGGCCGAGCGCGTTGGTCTCCTCCTTGAGCGTGACCGGGCCGGTGGCAGGGGTGTAGGCGGTGGTGGTCGTGGTGCCCTGGGCGTCGGTCACCACCAGCGGCCGGCCGTAGGGGTCGAAGGTGGTGGAGCCGGCGGTGACGTACTGCGGGCCGCCGTTCCAGGAGCCGAGCTTCTCGGTCTTGGTGACGTCGCCCTTGGACGGCGCCGCGCCGAAGGCCTTGCCGTCGTAGTACTTGCGCACGTCCGACACCACGTCCGTGGGACGGTCGGGCGTGGCGGTGCAGGCCTTGGTGACGGTCTCGACCCGTGTGGCGTAGGAGACCATCCAGCGGGCGGTGTCGCGGGCGTAGGTGGTGCGGGTGCACTGGTCGTCGTCGGGGGTCGCCTCGTCGCCGAGATCGCTGACCTGCGTGGGCAGCCCGTCGCTGTTGTAGTCGGTGTCGGTGAGGGTGCGCCGCCACCCGCCGGAGGCCAGCGCGGTACGGTTCGCGACCTTGGCCGGCTGCGCCATGCTCGCGGTGGTGGTGCCCCAGGAGCGCACCCGCTTGCCGGTCTGCTTGACCCAGTACCCCGTGATGGTCCCGCTCATCGCCGGCCCGCCGGGGCCGTCGTAGCGGATCTCCTCGCGGACCATGCCGTGCAGCGCCTCGGCGTCGGTGACCTCGGTTCCCTCCGAGTCGGTGACCTTGACATCCCGCGTCCCGCCGCCGGACAACTCGTCGCCGTCCATGCCGCGGAAGTAGGTGAACTCGGCCTGGGAGCGCTGCCCGGCCGGGTCGCCGTGCAGCACCCGCACCTTGCCGTAGCCGCGCCACTGCGACCAGGTCTTGTACTTCTCCTTGGTCAGCCCGTCGTCGTCATCGTGGTGCCAGGCGCCGCCGCCGAGGTACTGGTAGGTGTCCACCACATCGGGTGCCCCGCCGGTACGGTCGATCTGCTGGACCTGGGTGACGACGTACTTGTGGAACCAGTCGCGGACCGGTGTGGTGGCGCCCTCGGGCGACCAGTACTGCGGGTAGCACCGCCGGGTGTTGGCGTCGGGTTCAGGGGTGTTGCCGGCCGTGCAGTCGGCGCCGGAGTAGGTGATCGACAGGGCGCCGCCGGTCTCGTTGTCGATGGCCGAGATCCGCCACTTGGTGAGCGGGGGCCGTCCTTCCAGCGCGTCCACCCGGTTCGGCTTCTGGACTCCGCCGAAGCTCACCGACGGTAGCGCGGCCGATCCGCCCACCTTGCCGGTGTGCTGGATCGAGGCCAGCCACAGCCCCGCCGCCGTGCCGTCGCCGGGCGCGCGCATCTCCTGGTTGAGCGTCCAGGTGTCGACGTCCTTGTAGGTGCTGCCGGACACCAGCACCTGGGTGGTGACGCCGGCCAGTCGCTTGCGCGTCCAGAACGTCGGCGAGTAGTTGTCGATGCACTTCTCTCCGGAGTCGCACTTCTGGTCGTAGGGGACGTCGGGCCAGTATCTGGCGTTGTCCTTGGTGAACTTGCTCTCCGCGCAGTCGAAGGCGGAGGTGGGGACGCAGCGTTCCTTGGTGTCGAAGATCACCCGTGCGGGGGCGGAGGAGGAGTAGACGGCGTTGGAGCGCTGCCCGTAGTCGATCCGCTTGAGGTGGCCGCCGCGGGTGTAGGAGGTCGGGGTGCCGTTGGGCTGGCCGTCGGTCAGGGTGGTGACGTCGCGGCGGTAGTGGTTGGTCTCGGGGGTGTACCAGAAGGTGCTGACGGTGCCGTGCGGGTCCACGACGTAGTCCAGGTTCCACCGCCAGGCCTGCCGGCACCAGGAGTCGGAGAACCCGCTGTCGTTGTGGCATGGTTCGCCGTCGTCGTCGCCGAATACCGGCACCGTCCAGGTGGACTGGGTTTCGGGGTTGCCGGTGGCCCAGCCGGGCAGGTGGTTGCGGCCGAAGTAGTACTGGGTGCCGTCGGGGGTGGTGACCCGCCAGTGCTCGCCGTCGTTGTCCCCGTTGTCCGCGCCGCCGAGCTTTTCGATCTTGGCGCCGTCGTCGTTCTGCGGCTGCCAGGTGCCGGTCGCGTCGTCCAGGACCAGCTCGGTGGCCTGGCCGTTCAGCGACATGGTGGCGTTGTGATTGCCCCAGCACTGGTCGGCGCGCTTGGGGGTGACCCCGTCGTCGGCGCACTGCTTGTATTTGCGCTCGATGAACCCCGGCCAGTAGTCGAAGCCCTCGCCGATCCAGGACGCCTGGTTGTTGCTGGCGACCGTGCGGCCGTCGATGCTCCCCGAGGAGTAGGCGAACCCGATGTTCGGCGTCGGCCCGCCGGGGGTCGGCGGCAGGCGCAACGGGTAGGACCAGGAGAAGGCCCCGCTCTGGTTGCTCACGCTCCACGTCGCCGAGGGTGAGAGCGAGGTCGCCTCGTAGCTGCCCGCCGATCCGGACGGCGCCGCCTCGGCCGCCAGCGTCATCGGCGCCGCGGTGGCGAAGTCGACGTCGGCGGACAGCCGCCCGGCCTTGACGTCGTTGCGGGTGGACAGGGGCGTCCGGGTCTGGCATTCGGGCCGCTCGGGGGTGGTGGCCGCGCAGTCGGGCAACCGCACCAGTCGCAGCCGCGAGCCCCAGTCACCGCCGTAGGCGTACCGGAAGCCCGAGTAGTCCACCTCGACCGCCATGCGAGCCTTGCCGGCGGGGCGGGCCTGGGGGGTGAGCCGGAGGCCGAGCCCGCCGATCTCCGATGCCTGCGCCGTCCGGCCGTCCAGGACGCGCACCTCGACGGCCGGTGCGGCCGCGGAGTCCGGGCGCTTCACGTCCTCTCCGGCCTGGCGCGCCGCCGGTGCGCCGGTGGCGCCGAGCCAGATCGGAAGGTCACCGGCCCGTACCTTCCCGGTGGTCCTCGCGCTCGCGGACGGAGCGGGGCTCGCGGCTGGCGCGCCGCCGGCCGGCAACGTCACCAGGGCCGCGCCCGGCTGCGGCCAGGCCACCGCAGGAGCGTCCGCAAGGTCGAACGCCGCCCCTGGGTCCGGGGCCGGTGGGCGGGCCTTGAGAGCACGCCCGGGCACGGGATGTTGCTCCTGGGCCCTGTGCCAGCCCGGATCGCCGATCGCCTGGGCCTTCACGGGGTTGAGCAGCGTGGCGGGGACCACGATGGCCAGCACTCCGGCCACCGTGATCCAGCCTCGGGACGTACCGAGCACGACTACCTCCGGGGGGTGTCGGTTGCGCGTCAGCGAACCTCGTCAAGAGGAATGGAAGAGCCCGGCCGGATTCAGCCGTCCAGCGGGAGACCCATGGCGATGTCGACCACCTGGCGGTCGGTCAAGGCGCCCGCGTACGTGCGGACGTCGTCGATGTCACCGGCGAAGTGGTCGACGTAGGCGCCCCTGTTCCTGGCCCTGCCGATCTGCAGCGCGCCGGCCGCGTTCCAGGTGGCGGTGGTGGACCGGAAGTCGGAGAACTGGCCGTTGACGTACAGCCGGATCTCCCTGGCGACCTCGTCGTAGACGCCGACGAGAAGGGTCCAGGCGTTCAGGGACGAGCAGTCGATCGGCTCCGCGGATGCGGCGTGCGTCATGGTGGAGGTGTCGTTGTCGCCGCTCGTCGTACTGAACGTCCAGCGGTACACCTCGGCGCCGTTCTCCGTGAAAGCTCGGTAGCCGAGGGAGAAGCCGCTGTTCCAGGCGCCGTCCTGCCCGACCGCGGTGAGCGTGCGAGCGGGCATGGCACAGGTGTCGTCGCCGGTCAGACGCACCCAGGCCGCGACCGTGTAGCTGTGGTCGGTGCGAAGCGGACCCGCCATGGTGGGGATGTACCGCACGCCCGGGGTGGAGGCGTAGGCGGTCGTGCCGTCGAGACGGAGTGCCGCCGTGCCGCCGACACCGTCGGCGGACCAGGTGGCGCCGCCGCCGAGCGTGGCGTTCCTGCCGTAACCGGAGGAGTCGGCGGAGAGGGTGCCGGTACCCTCATCCAGCTTCCACCGTCCCACGTCGGCCGGGGGTTGCTTGGCCATGGCCGCGATCTCGTCGCCCAGCTTGGGATCGTTCACCGTGCGGGGATCGTCGGACAGGATCCGGTCCCAGACCCGCACGTCGTCGAGGTCACCCGTGAAGTAGCCACCCCAGGCGCCGTCCCTGCGGGCCCGGCCGATCTCCAGCGGCCCGCTGGCATCCCACGGCGTGGCGGTGGACGCCGGCTGGGACTGTTGTAGCCGCCCGTTGACATACAGCCGCAATCGCCGGGTGATCCCATCGTAGGTACCGGTCAGGTGGGTCCACACACCGCGCTCCCCGGCCGCGTCGGAAACCGCCTGGGCGCCGGTCGTGCCGTCGGCGTCGGCATCGGCTTTGCGGAAGACCCATCTGCCGGTGTCGTTGGAGTAGTAGATCTCGAACCCGCCGGCGCGGCCACCCGCCTGGCTGACCACCGTGTGGCCGTACTGGCCGATTTGGATGCCGTTGCTGAGCCTCGCCCAGGCCGACACCGAAAAGCCCCGGTCGGTGTGCACCACCGGGCCGGCCGTGCTGCCGTACCCGGTCGTGCCGTTCAGATGCACGGCCCCGTTCACCCGGCCGCGCACCCATCCGGCTCCGCCGGCCAGCGTCACCGGGTGCGGGGTGGCCGCCGAGTCGGCCGCCGTGGTTCCGGCGGTCTCATCCAGGCGCCAGTGCCCCACAGGGTCGGCGCCGGCGTTGACGTAGAAGCTGTACACGGCGGGTGTCTTGCCGACGTTGCCCGCCCGGTCGACCGGGAAGACGAACAGCGAGTTGAGCCAGTCATGGCGGGGCGCGACCCGCACGGTCACGGAGGTCTGCCCGGCGGGGATCGACACCTGGGTCGCCGCCGTGGCCAGGGCCGGGTCCTCCAACCCGAACCTGAAGGCGGTGACGTCGGTCTCGCCGTCGCCGGGCGCCAGCGTGAAGACGCCGGCCGAACCGACCCCGCCCTGCCAGTCGTCGGGCGTGTCGGCGGGATAGTCGGCCGAGGTGACCTTGGGCAGCGTGGTCGGGTCGACGGTGTCCACGGTGAACTCGCACCACTTGCTCCACGCGCTGGAGTCGGTGCCGTCGTAGGCCTTGACCCTGTAGGCATAACTGTGGCCGGTGAGCAGCGTGGACTGCGTGACGGAGTGGTCGGTCGCCACAGTGGTGCTCTTGTAGGCGGTCTTGCCGCCGCCGGGCAGCGTGGCGGTCGCGTCGTCCCACACGCCGGTCGCCGCGTTGTAGTGATGCAGGACGAACTCGGCCCGCACGCCGTCGTTGGCCTTGTCCGGGTCGTAGATCTTGGCCTTCAGTTTGAGGGGCGTCTCGGCGTTCCCGGCGTTGACCGCGGGACGGCTGGCTCCGGTGACACACGGCGTCCCTGGGTAGGTGCCCACGCCCGAGGGCGGCGACGGCGGGGTGTTGTAGTCGATGACCAGCCTGGGCGCGTTGGCGAACCCCTTCCACCCCCACGTGCCGCTGCCGGTGTCGTCATAGTCCTTCAGCCCGAACGTGGTGCTGGACCAGCCGGACTTCGCCGCCTTCACGATCGCACCGGTCACGTTGAACTCGATGCCCTTGTCGGGGCAGGAGGAGCTGTACCCGGCGTCGGAGGACACGCTGTCCTGCCAGTCCACCCAGGATGGCTGGCGGTTCCAGGTCGTGGACGAGGAGATCCCGCCGGTGAGCCAGAGCTGTACGGCCTGCGGGGAGGAGGTGCAGCCCCATGATTTGGCCTGGGTGATGCGGAACGTCGCTTTGAGGATGTGCGTGCCGTTGACGTTGTTGGAGTCCATCCGGAAGAACGACCGCTTGATCCCGCTGCCGTAGTTGCCGGCCTCGGGCATGTGGCTGGAGTTCCAGTACTCCTGGCTCGGGTACGCGCGGTCCACGTACGTCCAGGCCTGCTTGTAGCCGGTCCACTCCGGGTCGATGTAGACGGGGTAGACGGTGCCGGCGCCGGTGAGCAGCCGGGGGTCGGGCGTCAGCACAAGCTCTCCGGAGGTGGCCTCGACGCGCATCACCGCCTGCCGGCCGTCAGGCCGGGGCGCGGCGGCGAGAGGTCGCGCGAGCACGGTTCCGGACGAGTCCCACATGCGGGGCGCCGGCGCGTGGAACACCGACGTCCCGTCCTCGGTCACGGCGCGAAGGCCGCCGGTCTCGGTCCTGCGCACCGACACCCCGGTGCCGCGCATGCCAAAGCGGATCTTCGACAGCGCCGGGTTCGCCGCGGCCTGCCGGGATTTGACGACCAGGACCTCGGAGTAGCCGAGCACCGAAGCCGTGACCTTCAGGTCCACGCCGGGCAGCACCGACTCGTAGGTCGCGGTGTCACCGTCCAGCACCGGCTTCGGCAACGTGCCCGGCCAGCTCATCGCGACCGAACGCCCGCCCTGGCCGATGCGGCCCAATGGAGTCGTCCCGCCGCCGGAGAACGCCAGGTCGAGCGGGGTGGCGACCGGTTGTACGGTGCCGTCCTCGGCGAAGCGCAACGTCGTGTCGACGTCCACCCAGCCGGTGCCCCTCCGCACCCGCTCGGGCAGCGCCGAGGTCTCGGAGGTGAACGTGCCGTCGGCGTTGGCGAACACCTGCCGCGTCTCGCTCCGCAGCGACAGCACTTCTACCCGCTCGCCCGATGCGCGGGCCGCCGCGACCGCCTGGCCCTCTTCCGGCCGCACCGGCGGACTTTGCGCCGTCGCGGCGGTGATCCTCGGGGACGCCGTGCTCGCCACGGCCTCACCAGCGTGGAACAAGCCGGTGAGCAGCATCAGGGCGGCACCCAGCGCCACTCCACGTAAGGACGAGCCCATCATGGTCTCCATGGGGATGCTTCGAAGAAGGGACTATTCGGAAATCGCCGGATCAGCGGACCGGGGGCCGGCCCACCATGGCTGCACGGAGGTGAACCGCCGGCAGGGCGGCCGACTTGAGCAGATCATCGCCTGGGGCCTGCACAGGATCTGCACAGACCGGTACAGCCTGGTGGAATCGCGCATAGGCCGGACCCTGGTACCCGGTGGATAGCTGTACGGGCCGAGATCAGGTTCCGAGGGGGATGCCGGATCGCGCCTCGTCAGTGGCCGAGCCGGTGGAGTTTCGCGCGAACGGCGTCGGCTTCGGGGTGGCTCAGGTCGTCGAGGATCGCCAGGGCGGCCGTCCACGCGTCGCGGGCCGCCTCCGGGGTGCCGGAGTCGAGGTGGATCTCCCCGATGCGGACGAGCGCGTGCGCCTGGTAGTACCGGTGGCCGAGCTCGGTCTGGACGTCGAGACAGCGCTGGTAGGCCTCCTTCGCCGCCGCGAGCCGCCCGAGGTGCCGGTACGCGAGGCCGATGCTGTCCAGGGTCGCGCCCTCGCCGCGGCGATCCCCGATGTCCCGCTGGATGCGCAGCGCCTCCTGGCAGCACTTCAGGCCCTCCTCAGCGCGGCCGTACGGGATGAGGTAGTAGCCGACGGCGTTGAGACAGGCGGCCTCGCCGTAGAGGTCCCCGGCCGCCTGATACAGCGCGAGTGCCCGAGAGCTCTCTTCCAGGGCCCGCTGGTGCCGGCCTTCGAGGTGATGTATCCAGCTTTCCCTGAGGTGATGCTGCGCCGGTCCCTTGACGTCCGTCGCGTCCGCGTGGAGCTCACGCAGCCGCTCCATATGGGAGGCGGCGTCCTCGGGGCGGTTCAGCGTTCCGTAAGCGCGGACCAGGGCCTGGCAGGTGTACAGAAGACCGGTGCGGTCGCCTGCCCGCTCCGCGGCCGCCAACGCCGTCTCCTGACTCGCCACCCACTCGTGCCAGTGCCCTCCCCGGTCCAGGAACTCGGTGAGCGTCCAGGCGAGCTGCCAGCAATGGGTGGTGAACCCGGCCGACGACGCCCGTCCGACGGCGGCCAGGAGGACCTGCCGTTCGCCGGTGAACCAGCCGGCCGCCTCCGAGGGTCCGGCCAGCGGCACCGTCGCCGCTCCGGGCCGTATGGGGGTCAAGGTGATGGGCCGGAACGCGTGCGGCTCCAGCAGCATCGTCGCGGTGTAGGCGGTGTGCAGGTAGTGGTCCAGCAGCCGGTGACGTGCCGCGCGGCGCTCTTCTTCGGTGTCGTGAAGCTCGGCCAGCTCGGCGGCGTAGCCGCGCAGCAGGTCGTGGAAGGTGTACCGGCCCGGCCGGTGTTCGGTCAGCAGGTGGGCGCCGGTCAGCTCCTCCAGCAAGGGCCGCACCGGCCGCCCGGGATCGCCGGTCAGGCTCGCCGCGGCGGGCGCGGCGAGGTCGGGGCCAGGATGCAGGCCGAGCAGCCGGAACAGCCTGGCCGCGTCGGGGCTCAACGCGCGATACGACCAGGAGAGCACCGCACGTACGTCGGTTGCCGGGTCTTCACCGGCGAACGCGTCCAAACCACCTCGGGCGTCCCGCAGCTCGGCGGCCAGCACGGCCAGCGGAAGCTCCGGGTGAGTGATGGCACGGGCGGCCGCGATGGCCAGCGCGAGGGGCAACCGCGCGCACAGATCGATGATCTGGTCCGCCGCCACGGACTCCGCCGCCACCCGGGCCGCGCCCAGACGGCGGGTGAGCAGTTCCCGTGCCTCCATGCGGGACAGCAGGTCCAGCGTCAGCGGCTGCGCGCCTTCGGCGGCGACCAGACCCGATAATCGGTTGCGGCTGGTCACCACGGCGGCGCAGCCGGGCGCGCCGGGCAACAGCGGGCGCACCTGCCGGGCGTCGCGGGCGTTGTCCAGGATCACCAGTACGCGCCGCTCGGCCAGCAGGCTGCGGTAGAGGCCGATCTGAGCGTCCAGACCTGCGGGAACGCGGTCGGGCGGCACACCCAGCCCGTCGAGGAACCCGCGCAGCGCTTCGGCGGTGCTCATCACCTCCCCTTCGGGGACGAATCCGCGCAGGTTCACGTAGAGCTGTCCATCGCCGAACCTATGGGCGATCCGGCGCGCCCAATGCACGGCGAGCGTCGTCTTCCCCACCCCCGCCGTACCCTCGATCGCCGAAACGATCACGATGGCGGGAGATCCGTCGCCGCCCCCGAGCGCGGCGGCGTCGAGCCGGGCGATCTCCTTGGCACGCCCCGTGAAGGCGGGTACGTCCGGGGGCAGTTGCCGCGGCCGCGTGGGACGGCGCCCCGCAGGTACGCTCTTCGGGGCCACGCTCGGGCCGTCCAGGGCCGGATCGGCGGCGAGCATCTGCCGCTGCAGCCGCTGTAAGGAGCCGCGCGGGGCGACCCCCAGCTCCTCCTTCAGCACCTCGTACGCCTCCTGGTACGCCGCGAGCGCATCGCCCTGCCGGCCGCTCCGGTACAGCGCGAGCATCAGCAGTTCCCACAGCCGTTCCCGCAGGGGATGCAGGCGGACCTGCCGCGCCGTCTCGTCGGCGACCTCGTCGTGGCGGCCTGCCTGGAGCGCCAGATCGGCCCACCGCTCGGTCACGGTGATCCGCCGCTCCGCCAGCCGTGTCACCTCGTCCTGCAGCAGCGGTCCCACCGCCAGGCCGGCGAGTGGCTCACCCCTCCAGAGCCGCATCGCCTCCCGCAGCCGGTCCGCCGCTCTGCCGGGCGCGTCCGGGACGGCACCGTCCGCCTCGTCCACGAGCGCCTCGAACACCCGCAGATCGAGCTCGCCGGCGTGTACGACCAGGCTGTAGCCCTCGGGGCGGGTGGCCAGCCGCGACGCTTCCTCTCCCGCCATTGCGAACGCGGAGCGCAACTGCGTGATGTACGTGCGCACATTCGAGGCGACCGCCCGCGGCGGATCGACCCACGCACCACGAGCGAACTGCCCCAATGTGACCGTCTGGCCGGGATGCAGCAGGAGTGTCGCCAGAACAGCACGCAACCTCGTGCCCCCCAGGCCAAGCGCGCCCCCCTGGCCCACAACCTCCAACGGCCCGAGCACTCGAAACTCCACCGAAGATCCCCAGTTGGTGTGAACGTGACTTGACCCTGCGTTACGGCCTGCCGATAAGGACGCGCGGACCCCTCCCGCTCACGTCCGTCTGACAGCGGAGTCATGGCGACCGTGAAGCGGTTTCGCGTTCAAGGTCTAGTTCCCCCGGGGCATTGTTGTGCACCCCCTTGGCCCCGGGAAACAAAATCGTTCCCCGGCTGCTCCGTGACGCGAGGCGCCGAGACGGGACGGTGGTCGTGCTCGTCGCGGAACCGGTGCGCGCGAAGCTGCTCGCCCTTTTGGCCTATCGGACGGCTCCCACCGTCGAGGCCCGCGGCGGCCTGCTGAGCACATCCGGGGCCCCCGATCGACCGGACCCTGCTCAGCGGGCATCAGCCCCGACGGCCGCCTGCTCGCCTCCGGCGGCGACGAGGGCTTCCTCAACGTCTGGGACGTCCAGCGCCGAGCGGGGATCGCGAGGTTCCAGGACGGTTCCGACGACGTGGCCGACGTGGCCTTCAGCCCGGAGGGCGCCGCCCTGGCCTCAGGCCGGGAGCACCCGTCCTGGAGGCCCGGGACAGGGAGCAACGGGATGGTCGCGGTGCGGCGCCCTCCGCTTCCCCGCTTCACCGGCCATACCGACACGGTCGGTGGCCTGGCGTTCAGTCCCGACGGGCGCGTGCTGGCCTCCGCCGGTGACGACCGACCGTACGCCTGTGGGACGGGCGTACGGGAGCGCCGCTGGCCACCCTCACCGGCCACTGGGAGTCGCGCGAGACGCTGTGGAACTTCGTCTATCGCACCGCCAACTGGATTACCTGCGCCGCCGCCGCGAGTGGTTCCTCAGCATTGCGGAGCCGTACAGCGTCATGTGGTGGATCCCCGAGGGCCATACACCCACCCTGGCGGATGGCATGGCGAGGCTCGACCTGCTCCGTGCGAAAGGCCCCACCCCGAGGCCTTCAATTTCACCGACTTCGACGAGCACCAGTCGGCCGGCATTCCCTCAGACGCGGACTCGAGTCGGTTGGTCTGAGTACTTGAGGGCGTAGAGCTTAAGTGGAGACCTGTGGTCAGCGGGCCTGGTCACAGGTGCCACAGGCTAGGCGATCTCCAAGTGCTGGTCGCCGACATTGATGGCCACGTCCAGCTCGCCACCGAGAGCCTCGGCGTAGGCCGCCAGCGTGGACACCTGTACCACCGACAATGTGCCGTTCTCGATGGCCGAGACCCGCTTCTGACTCACGCCCATCCGCTCGGCCACCACCTGCTGGGTGAGACCAAGACGCTTGCGGATCTCTCCCAAGCGAAGCCCTGCGATGCGGCGCGATGCGCGCCGCTCGATCTCCGCCATCTCGCCCGGCGAGTCGAAGATCTGGGCGAGGGCGCTGTTGTCGGGCTTGGTCACTTCTCCTCCTGTTCGGCCAGCCACCTGGTGTACCGCAGTGTGGCTGTTTCGATCAGCTCGGCGTAGAACCGTTTGCTGTCGGCACGGCGTTTGTCGCCGTTGGCGAGGAGTAAGAGGATGATCCCGCCGTGGTAGACGAACGCGATCCGGATTGTGCCCGACGCGCGCATTTCCTTGAGCTTGATCTGCTTGGCTTGGTCGCCGGAAAGGCTGTCGACTAACGGCCGACCTAGCCCGGGGCCGACTTCCAAGATGGTCTGAATCACGTCGGCGATCTGCCGAGACAGCTCAGGATCGTCCTTGCGCAGGCTGCGCAGCCACTCCCGGACCGGCTCGACCATCTCCAGCCTCACTCAAACCCTCACATCCACTTACTATGCCTGTATAGTACTCAGTACGTACAAGTTCTACAACCTGATCGGTAACCAGGACTCGCTGCCAGCGCCAATGTATCGATGCGCGCTGCCGATGTTGCGGCATACGCCGTACCGGTTGGTTCACCAGGAGAGTCGCGTGGGCACGACGCCACGGATCATCCGCCGGGTCGAGCCGCGCCGCAGGATCACCGACTCGACCGGCTCGGGCCGGGCCGTCGCCGGCGGGTCCACCGTGTCCGGCGCACGGGGCAGCCCGAGGGGAGCCGCGCTCCGCCAGGCCGCCACCTCCTCCACTGTGGTCAGATCACCGGCACGCTGGACGTGGGTGATCAGCGGGAATTCGATCGGCGCGGGGGAGAGCGGAGTCGCCGAGACATCCGGCTCCTCCGGCTCGCAGCGGCCTGCTCCGGCCAGCCCACGGGCGCCGACGGTGAGCGCCGCTACCGCGAACTCGGTCACGCCATCGATTCCAAGCCGCCGGCACAGCGCGGAGTCGGCGAAACCTAGCCATCCCCGCTCGCCGTACTTCCACGCGGTCCGCCACGGGATGCCGGTGACGACGAGAACGAGCGGGACGGCCGTGCCCTCCGGCACGATGCGCGCCCCCTTGGCCCACAACCTCCAACGGCCCGAGCACTCGAAACTCCACCGAAGATCCCCAGTCGATGCGGTTCCAGTTTCAGTAGACCCTATTGTCGGCCGGTGCATAAGGCCGGAGACCTCACCCGCGCCTCTCCCTCTATTACACGGCCCTCAGGAGAGGAGGGAGGCGGTGTGGCGGCCGGCGGCGGCCGAGGCGAGGAAGCCCGCCAGGTCTTCGGCCAGGCCGCGCCCCATGGTGGAGAGCTTCACCGGGCTGTTCTTCAGCGTCTCCTCCAGCCCGTCCACCGGCACCTTCACCAGCTCGTGGCGCGCGGCCAGTCCGGCGGCCTGCTCCCTGACGCGCTCGCCGAAGCCGCCCGGCAGCTCGGGCACCACCACCTGGGCGGGCGCGAGCGCCACGCGGCCGTAGGCGGTGAGGGAGTGGTGGGAGACCCCGATGTGGCGCTCGCGCAGGTCTCCCTCGCTGACCCGGAGCGCCCCCACCGGGCGCCCGCCCAGCACGGCCGCCGCGTTGATCGCCTCGCCCGCCGACACCCCCGAGAAACCCCAGCGGGTGCCGGTGCCGAGGTTGCCCGGCCCCTGGGTGACGATCGCCACGTCGGCCTCCAGCACGTGCCTGGCCGCGAGCAGGCCCGTATGGACGGTCACCGCCTCCACGTCGCCCCCGAAGGACTGCCCGGTCGTGACCACCCCGCACAGCCAGCCGATCTCGCGCAGCCGCGCGGCGGACATGGAGAACCAGCCGGGGAGCGCGCCGCCGTCGAGCATGACGTAGGCGACCCGCGGCGTCGCGGAAGGGCGCGAGCCGTACAGGCCGCACAGGATGGCGGGCAGGGCGGAGTGCAGGTCGGCGACGACCACCGGCATGCCGCCGACCGAGTCGGCGTCGCGCAGGACCTCATGGAAGGGCGAGTCCTGCTCGTCGGCGCCCAGCACGGTCGCCTGCAGTGGCGTGTATCGTGCCTTGACCAGGTGGCCGGGACCTTGAGGATCTTCGGGCAAACGGTCCGGCAGGGCCACTACCATGGCGTAACCTCCCGTACCGAGGCCCATGGCGAGTGCGGTCGTGTTCAGCAGCACCGTGTCGCCGGGTTCGGGACGGCCCACCAGCGGTGGGTAGGCCAGGGCCCGGCACTTCCCCTCGGGAAGGGTCACGTCCAGCTCCATCGCGCCCGGCCACTCGCGCCGGACCGAAAGCACCTCGCCCTTGCGCCATCTGATCACGCGGCAAGGGTAGCGTCACCGTGGGAAGGGAGGCCCGATGTCCCGGCGCAAGACCGAGCGGTTGCTGAACCTCGTCATCTGCCTGCTCGCCACCCGGCGCCCGCTCAGCGCGGAGCAGATCCGTCACGCCGTGCCCGGCTACGACGCCGGCAACGACGAGGCCTTCCAGCGCATGTTCGAGCGCGACAAGACCGAGCTGCGCGAGATCGGCATCCCCGTCGAGGTGCACAGGGATCCCTGGGACGACGAGCCCGGCTACCGCATCATGCGCCAGGCCTACGAGCTGCCCGAGATCACGCTCGAGGCCGACGAGGCGGCCGTGCTCGGCCTGGCCGCCCAGGTGTGGCAGCGGGCCACGCTCGCCGAGGCCGCAGGCGGCGCGCTGCTCAAGCTCCGCGCCGCCGGGGTGGAGACGGAAGAGTACGCCGCCGGGCCGCTGGAGCTTCGGGTGGACACCCGCGACCCCGCCTTCCCCGGCCTGTGGGAGGCGGTCCGCGACCGCAGGATCGTCCGGTTCGACTACCGCGCCGCCGGCAGCGAGGTGTTGCTGACCCGCACGGTCGAGCCCTGGGGCGTGGTCAGCCGCCGCGGACGCTGGTACCTCGTCGGGCACGACCGGGAGCGCGACGCGCCCCGCGTGTTCCGCCTCAGCCGGATCAGCGGGACCGTCACGCCCGTCGGGCGTCCGGGGGCGGTGACCGTGCCCGAGGGGGTCGACATCCGGTCGATGGTCGGCTACCGCGACAGCCTCGTCGCCGAGCGGGTCGCGACCGTCCGGGTCCGCGAGGGCACCTGCCAGTGGCTCCGCCAGGTCGGGTCCGTGCGGCCCGGCGCGGACGGCTGGGACGTGGTCACGATCGACTTCGCCGATCCCCAGTGGCTCGCCGGGTCGATCGTCGGGTTCGCGGCCGACGCCGAGGTGCTCGACCCGCCCGACGTCCGCGACGCGGTGATCCGCCGACTGAAGGGAACGCTGGCGTGAGCACCGCCGACCGCCTGCCCAGGCTTCTGGCGCTGGTGCCCTACCTGATGTCCCACCCCGGCGCGCAGGTGCCCGAGGTCGCCAAGCTGTTCGGCCTCACCGAGAAGCAGCTCGTCGACGACCTGCAACTGGTGTGGATGTGCGGCCTGCCCGGCCACACCCCCGGCGACCTCATCGACGTCTCGTGGGACGGCGGCGAGATCCTCATCGACAACGCCGAGACCATCGCCCGCCCGCTGCGCCTCGGCATCGACGAGGCCAGCGCGCTGCTGGTGGCGCTGCGCATGCTCGCCGAGCTGCCCGAGTTCGAGGAGGGCGACGCGCTGTCGCGGGTGATCGCCAAGCTCGAGGCCGCCGCGGGCGAGGGCGCGTCCGCGGTCAGCAGCCAGGTGGCCTTCGAGCTGGACGCCGCCCCCGACGCCATGGCCACGGTCAGGGCCGCGCTGCGCGGCGGGCGCCGCCTGTCCCTGCGCTACTACGTGCCGGGCCGTGACGAGATCACCCCGCGCGAGGTGGACCCGACGCGGCTGGTGATGGCCGACGGCCGCTCCTACCTGGAGGGCTGGTGTTACCGCGCGGACGGCATGCGGCTGTTCCGGCTCGACCGCATGATCAGTGTCGAGGCGCTCGACGTGGCCGCCGAGCCGCCCGCCGACGCCGAGCCGATCGACGTCACCGATGGGGTGTTCCGGCCCTCGCCCACCGACGAGCTGGTGGAGCTGGAGTTGACGGCCGCCGGTCGCTGGGTGGCCGAGTACTACCCGTGCGAGGAGGTCACCGAGCTCGGAGAGGGCCGCCTGCGCGTGACCCTGCGCGCCCGCGACCAGGGCTGGCTCGTACGGCTCGCGCTGCGCCTGGGCGACGGCGGGCGGGTGATCTCGCCCGAGACCCTGGCCGAGCGGGTGCGCCAGGAGGCCTCGGCGGCGCTGGCCCGCTACGAATCGGTCTGCTGATCACCGGGACCGTCGTGCCGGTCCGGCCCGGACGGTCGCCGACTCCCATCGCCGGGGACGAACCCCATCCTTTGTGGTACCTCCGTACATCCCGGGTGTGCCCGGGCGGGCTTCGGTACAGTTACAGGTCATGATCTGGATCTACGTCGCGGTGGGTCTGGCCCTCGCCGGGCTGGTGCCGGTCGCGGTGCTCACGGCCCGTGTCCTGGTGGCCATCAGAGGGCTGACACGTGAAATCGAGCGGGCCACGACCCTTCTGGAGCCTGTTCAGGGGCGGCTCGGCGCCGTGATCGCCGCATCCGGGCGCGCGGAGGGGTGAATGAAGTGGCGGCGGCAGCGTACGATCGAACTTAAGATTGCACGTCGCTCGGCGTAAGGATGCCTCATGCCAACCCTTGGTCCCATGGAATGGATCCTCATCCTCCTGGTCCTTGTCCTGCTTTTCGGTGCCAAGAAGCTCCCCGACACCGCCAAGGCGCTGGGCCAGTCGCTGCGTCTCTTCAAGAAGGAGACCACCAAGCTTCACGAGGAGGACGAGGCGAGGGCCGCCCAGTCCGCCACGACGACCGCGACCCCTCAGCCCGCGGCCGCCCCGCAGCAGTCCCTGCCTCCGGTGACGCCTTCGGTCGAGGACCGGCTGCGCCTCCTGGAAGAGGAGAACGCCAAGTTGCGCGCCACGCAGGCCCACCCCACCGACGCGCCCGTCACCGGTGCTCCGCTCTCCCAGGCTCAGAAAGACCAGGGCTCTCTCTGACACGAGGCCTGCCGACCCCGACCGCCCGCTAGACCAGGACGCCCGATGGCATTGCTGAAACGGTCGAGCCCGTCCGACAAGGATCAGGTCGCCGCCGCCGCCGATCCCGAGGGACGCATGTCGCTCATGGACCATCTCCGTGAGCTGCGCAACCGCCTGGTGAAGGCGATCCTCGGCCTCGCCGCGGGCACCATAGTCGGGTTCGTCTTCTTCGACCGGCTCTGGGACTTCCTGATCGGGCCCTACTGCCGGCTGCCCGCCGCGTACAAGCTCAAGGCCGGCGAGTGCACGCTCGTCCAGCAGAGCGTGTTCGAGGGCTTCATGGTCAACCTGCAGGTCGCCCTCATCTTCGGCGCCGTGGTCGCCGCTCCCATCTGGCTCTACCAGCTCTGGGCGTTCGTCACCCCGGGGCTCTACCGCAACGAGCGGCGCTACTCGCTGTCGTTCCTGGCGCTGTCCGTGCCGCTGTTCGCCGCCGGCGCCGGCCTCGCGTACATCACGATGGACAAGGGCCTGTCCCTGCTGTTCGGGTTCGCCCCCGACAACGTGATCCAGCTGATCAGCATGGACCAGTACGTCGGCTTCCTGATGGCGATGCTGGTCATCTTCGGGCTGTCGTTCGAGCTGCCGCTGCTGATGGTGTTCCTCAACATGATCGGTGTCCTGCCGTTCAGCCTGGTGAAGAAGCATCAGCGCATGGTCATCTTCCTGATGTTCGTGTTCGCCGCCGTGGCGACGCCGAGCCAGGATCCGATCACGATGCTGGCCCTGGCGCTCCCGATGGTGGGCATGTTCCTGCTCGCCGAGGTCATCATGTACTTCCACGACCGCAGGAAGGCCGAGGTGGAGGAGCGGCACCAGCAGGAGCTGGAGGAGGAGCTCGACGGCCCCGCGGCCCGCACTCCCGAGTAGGTCTCCCCACGCGGCCGGTGCCCGAGCACGAGGCCCCCGCTCTTTCTGATGGTGGGCATCCGCTGCTGAGTTGGCGGGTGGACCCCGTGCCCGTTCGCGGAGCGGGGCTTGGGCTGGGTGGGCGCCCACGGCGATGGTCTCGAATAGGTAGTCCCAGCGCTCCAACCCTGGATTAGTAGCGTTTGTCCGGATAGGTTCCGGCTGTGGCTGGTGAGCTGGTAGTCCTCGTGAACCCCGCGGCCCGTGGCGGCCGCACCCTACGCCTGCTCGACCCCGTCGTGCGCCGCCTGCGGGCCGGGGACCGTCCGGTCTCGGTGATCGTGGGCACCTCGGCCCAGGACGCCCTCGAACGCGCCTGCATGGCCGTCGCCGAAGGGCCGGAGGCCCTGGTGGCCTTCGGCGGTGACGGGCTGGTGCATCTGGCGGTCCAGGCGGTGGCCCGGACCGACGTTCCCCTCGGGATCATCCCCGCCGGGACGGGCAACGACATCGCCGACGCCCTCGGCATCCCAAAGAGGGACCCGCTGGCCGCGGCGGACATCGTGGTCGCGGGCAAGACCCGGGTGCTCGACGCCGCCAGGATCGGCGAGGACGAATGGTTCGCGGGGGTGGTGGCCTGCGGCTTCGACTCCAAGGTCAACGAGCGGGCCAACCGGATGACCGGCCCGCCAGGGACGGCGAAGTACCTGCTCAGCATGGTCCAGGAGCTGCGCTCCTTCGCCCCCATCCCGTTCACGATCACCATAGACGGCGAGGTGGTCGAGCAGGAGGCGATGATGGTGGCCGTCGGCAACACGCGTTCCTACGGCGGGGGCATGCGCGTCTGCCCCGACGCCGTGCCGGACGACGGGCTGCTCGACGTCCTGGTGGTCGGCGCCGTACCCAAGGGGGAGTTCCTGCGCACCTTCCCCCGCGTCTACCGGGGCACCCACCTCGGCCACCCCGCCATCACCGTCCACCGGGCCCGCACGGTGACGCTGGACGCCCCCGGCGTGGTCGCCTACGCCGACGGCGAGCGCATCGGCCCCCTCCCGCTCACCTGCACCATCCACCCCGGCGCCCTCCACGTCCTGACCCCGGCAGGCCCCTGATCCCCATTCCCCACCCCCGCCTAGCCGATCATGTACTGTCCCACCCGTGCGATGCCGACAATGTTCTTGCGGGGAATACGCGCAGGCGCCATGGACCCTTGTCCCTGTACCTCGACACGGGGGACGTGGTCGCCGTCCTCCCCGCCGGTCAGGGCCGGGCACATGACGGGCCGGGAGGGTAGGCACTACGACTTCGGCACACCCCGTCTCATCTCCGAGGACGAGCTACGAGGGTTCCTGCTGGACTGCTTCGACATCAGCGAGCACGAGTGCTTCGTCGGTCACGTCGACCGGGCCTACGAAGCGCTGAAGGACGTTCCGGATGTGGCGGTGTTCGAGGCGTACTGCAAGTACTCAGAGGTCAGCGGCCACTTCGCGATGTACGTCGAACTGGGCGTCAGTATGCGGCTGGCCGCCCGGGTGGGTCGCATGGAGTTCGCCCGAAAATTCGCGGCGCACTACGACGTATATGTGCTGTGCAGCGACGATGGGGAACCGCTGGAGCTGTGGACGATCGTCCTGGCGGACGGGACCCGTCTTCTCGCCTCCCTCGAAGAGTGGGACGACCCGATACTGATCTACTCGGCCACGGTCCCCATACCGGGTCTGCCCGAGATCCGGGTGAACCCGAACCTCGAGAAGCCCTGGGGCTAGGCCCCGGCGACCGCGGCCTGCGGTGCGGTGTGCCACCGGGATCGTCTTGTCCCAGACTTTATTGGCGCCGGCAGGGTCTCATAGCGTGATGCTTGAGGAGGTCGCGACGACTGCCTTGACATGCGCGAGGTCATCGCAGGCCGCGCCCCGAACGACGGGACCGCGCCGGTCGTGTGGTCGCATGCCGGGAACCTCGGCTGGGAGGACGACGAGGCGGCCCCGATGGGGCCGACCCTCGCCGCGTTCCTGGCCGCCACAGGACTGGCGCGTCCCGCCGCCCTGCCGTGTCCGCGACGCCGACCGTCAGGCAGCCTCTAGAGATCGACCGAGTTCGCGGGACCGTTCGACTCCGGAGTCCGCCGCCGTGCCGCGCCCGGAATCAGGGCCGTTCGGCACTCCGAGGGCCGCGGAACGTCCTCGCGCCTCGCCGGTTCCGCCCGTGTCGCCTGTCCAGGTGATCCGCTCACCGCGCCCTTACGTTATAGGGATATGAAGAGCTGGCGAGTCTTACTCCTGCCCGTGCTCCTGCTGCCGGTGGCCACGGCCACGGCGCAGCCCGCCCAGGCGGCGGACGTGCGGAAGAAGGTCTGGGTCGAACTGCGTGAGCAGGGCGGTTTCGCGGGGCTCGACGATCGCGTGATCGTCTACACCGACGGGTGCGCACGGGTGAGCCACCGGACCGGCCCTGCCGTGCGCAGGTGCCTGACCGGGGCGGAGACCCGTGCACTGCGGAGCGCCCTGAAACACCTGCGCCTCGGCCACACCCAGGTGCGGCCCCCGGGAGCCGACTTCATCAAGTACACGATCACCTACAAGAAGCACCGCGTCAGCCGCTACACCCTGTCCAGCACCTGGAAACCGCTGGTAAGACAACTGGAGAAGACTCTCCACAAGTAACCGGCGCGAACCGGCGACACCCTCCGCGAGTCGGCCGGCGAAACGGTCGAACGCCGCAAGCAGGCTCGGGCCCGCTGAGGTAACCGGCCCAACCGGCCGCAGATCGGTCTACGGTGCGGCCGTACGCTCAAGGAAGATCAGCAGTGCGATCAGACTGGATCCTCGTTGACCGACGAAGGCATCGTTCGTGGTCGTAGGACCATGAGCGGGCCTTCCAGGGTCGCCACCATGGCGAAGGGGAACCGGTCGAGCTCAAGACAGAGCGCGACGTCATCGGGATGGGCTCCTTGACGCACCCCCTGCGCGAGTTCGGCGGCGGCGCGCGAGCCGGCGGCGCGGCGGAGGAACTCGGCGGCATCCGTCCCGGCCTCGGTGACCCGCCGGGCGATGTACTGAGCACACGCCAGATCTTCGTCGGCCCGCCCACCTTCGCCGGTGACCACGAACGTCACACCATCACTCCTGCGCGTCCGCAAGAGCCGGGCCGTCGCCTCCGCCACCACGAATCCGGCGCACAGCACCAGCGACGCATCCTTGACCGCAAGGGCGCCGACCGTTCCCGCCGTGGTCTTCTGCACAACCGTCCGTCCGCCAAGGTCGGCAGACCGCAGCAGGCCCGGCGAGTTGACGGCGTCGAACCCGGCCGCGGGCGGACCGTCCTTGAGCGCCACCCACTCCGGATGGCGAGCCTTGAGCGCCAGGGCCTCATTCAGCGACCCGGCCAGAACGATCTTTTCCGCGCCTCGGGCGAAGGCCCAGGCGGCGACGGTGAAAGCTCGCATGACGTCGACCACGACCGCCACGGACGGAACTTCGACCAGCTCGGTGATACCTAGGAAATGAGTGTCCATTCCGGACATGATCGTGCACACCCGACCCGTGCGCCCCGCGATGATGGAGCGGCACACCGACGATCACCGGAGGAACGATGGCGGACATGACCGGCATGTGGGAGATGGTTCCCCGGCTGCTCGGGGAGAGCCGCTACCTCGTGCAATGATCGAGCGGCACCCATCGGCATCGGCGCCGAGGTGGCCTGAGCCGGGCCCACCCGCCGCGGCGGACGAGGAAGGGTCAGGTGAGCGCATGATCGCGCGGATGTGGCGAGGATGGGCCTCGGCGGCGACAGCCGACGACTACCGGCGCCATTACGAATCCGAGGTGGCCGAGCACCTCCGGCACATCGCCGGCTTCCGCGGCGCCCGCCTGCTCCGTCACGACGACGGCGACGAAGTGATGTTCACCTCGCTCACCTTCTTCACCAGCATGGACGACGTGCGCGTCTTCGCCGGACAGGACCCGGAGCAGGCCGTCGTCGAAGACGCGGCCCGTCGCGCTCTGACCCGGTGGGACGAACGCGTCACCCACCACGAGGTCACCGTGGATCTCCGCCCCTGACCGGCGCGATCAGGCGCGCGGCCGGCCTCGCCGCCGATGAGGCGGCCGTGGTCTCGTACGCGGGAGGGGGGCGGCCTGGAGCCTGGCACGCTCCGACAGGACCGGATTAGGGTTATCGGTAGGCTGAAGTGCATGACGACGCCTGCGGAACGCTATGCCGCCTTCCGTGAAAAGCATGCCCACAGCGGGCCCGCGCTCACATCGTTCCGCGGGCTGTACGACTTCGAGCTGGACGAGTTCCAGCTGGACGCCTGCCGGGCATTGGAGGCGGGCGACGGCGTGCTGGTGGCGGCCCCGACCGGTTCCGGCAAGACCGTCGTGGGCGAGTTCGCCGTGCACCTGGCCCTGGAGCAGGGCAGCAAGTGCTTCTACACCACGCCGATCAAGGCGCTGTCCAACCAGAAGTACAACGATCTCGTCCGCCGCTACGGCGCCAAGAACGTCGGGCTGCTCACCGGCGACAACAGCGTCAACGGCGACGCGCCGATCGTGGTCATGACCACCGAGGTGCTGCGCAACATGCTCTACGCCGGCTCCACGACGCTCGCCGGCCTGAGCCACGTGGTCATGGACGAGGTGCACTACCTCGCCGACCGCTTCCGCGGCGCGGTGTGGGAAGAGGTCATCATCCACCTGCCCGAGTCCGTGCGGGTCGTCGCCCTTTCCGCGACCGTCAGCAACGCCGAGGAGTTCGGCGAGTGGCTCGGCGAGGTGCGCGGCGACACCACCGTCATCGTCGACGAGCACCGCCCCGTGCCCCTCTGGCAGCACATGCTGGTCGGCGACAAGCTGTACGACCTGTTCGTCGACGAGGAGAACCGGCCCCGCATCAACCCCAGCCTCATACGGATCTCCCGGGACGAGCAGCGCCTGGCCCAGGCACGCGGCAAGCGCGGCTACTCCCGGCCGCGCCGCTCCGCCAACTCCGTCAGCCGTTCCGATGCCATCGAGAAACTGGACTCCGAGGGCCTGCTGCCCGCGATCACCTTCATCTTCTCCCGGGCCGGCTGCGACGCGGCCGTCCTGCAGTGCCTGCACGCCGGCATCCGGCTCACCACCGACAGCGAGCGCCACGAGATCCGGCAGATCGTCGACGAGCGCACCTCGCACCTTCCCGACGAGGATCTGTCGGTCCTCGGCTACCTGGAGTGGCGCGACTGCCTCGAGCGGGGCCTGGCGGCCCACCACGCCGGCATGCTCCCCGCCTTCAAGGAGGTCGTCGAGGAGCTGTTCACCCTGGGCCTGGTGAAGGCCGTCTTCGCCACCGAGACCCTGGCCCTGGGCATCAACATGCCCGCCAGGTCCGTCGTCATCGAGAAGCTCGACAAGTGGAACGGCGAGACCCACGCCGACCTGACCCCGGGGGAGTACACCCAGCTCACCGGGCGGGCCGGGCGGCGCGGCATCGACGTCGAGGGGCACGCCGTGGTCGCCTGGCAGCCCGGCATGGACCCCGTCGCGGTCGCCGGCCTGGCCAGCACCCGGACCTACCCGCTGCGCTCCAGCTTTCGCCCCTCCTACAACATGGCGGTCAACCTGGTCGGCCAGGTCGGCAGGGAGCGTGCTCGCACCCTGCTGGAGGCGTCCTTCGCCCAGTTCCAGGCCGACCGGGCGGTGGTCGGCATCGCCAAGCAGGTGCGGCGGGCCGAGGAGGCGCTCGACGGCTACTCCGAGGCGATGACCTGCCACCTGGGCGACTTCCAGGAGTACGCCCGCATGCGCAGGGAGCTGTCCGACCGCGAGGCCGACCTGTCGCGCCAGCGCGGTACGGCCCGGCGGGCGCAGGCCGTGCGCTCCCTGGAGGCGCTCAAGCCCGGTGACGTGATCCGGGTCCCTGGCGGCAGGCGCGCGGGCCTCGCGGTCATCCTCGACCCGGGCCTGACCATGCGCACCGAGGGGCCCTCGCCGCTGGTGCTGACGATCGGCAAGCAGGTCAAGCGGCTGTCCGCGGCCGACTTCCCCGTGCCGGTGGAGCCGGTCGAGCGCCTGCGCATCCCCAAGGGGTTCAACGCGCGGGCGCCCAAGGACCGCGCCAACCTCGTCGCGACCCTGCACGCCAAGATCGGTGACCGCGATCTGGGCCGCCCGGTCCGCGTGCGCGACCACGACGCCGACAGCATGCTGTCGCGCGGTGCCACGCCCGGCACCCCCGAGTGGGACATCGCCGAGCTGCGCCGCCGGCTGCGCGCCCACCCCTGCCACGGTTGCGACGAGCGCGAGGACCACGCCCGCTGGGCCGAGCGCTACTACAAGCTGCTCCGCGAGACCGAGGGCCTGCGGCGCCGGGTGGAGAGCAGGTCCCACGTGATCGCGCGCACCTTCGACCGGGTGTGCGGGGTGCTCGACCAGCTCGGCTACCTGGAGGGGGAGGCCGTCACCCCCGAGGGCCGCCGGCTCGCTCAGCTCTACACCGAGCTCGACCTGCTCACCGCCGAGTGCCTGCGCGCCGGCGTCTGGGAGGACCTGGACCCGGCCGAGCTGGCCGCGTGCGTCTCGTCCCTGGTGTTCGAGTCACGGCAGGCCGACGACGCGCGGCAGCCGAAGATCCCGGCGGGTGGCGCCAAGGAGGCGCTGGCCGCGACGGTGCGGATCTTCGCCGAGCTGGAGGACATCGAGCGCGACCACGGCCTGTCGTTCATCAGGGAGCCGGACTTCGGGTTCGCCTGGGCCGCCTTCCGCTGGGCCAAGGGCCACAGCCTGGACGCCGTGCTCACCGACGGCGACCTGGCCGCGGGCGACTTCGTGCGCTGGGTCAAGCAACTGCTCGACCTGCTGGACCAGGTCGGCAAGGCCGCCCCGCCCAGCAGCAAGGTCAAGCAGAACGCCTCCAAGGCCATCGACGCCCTCCGCCGCGGCGTCGTCGCCTACTCCTCGGTCGCCTGACGCGGCGCGGGTCAGGCCATGACCCGGGTGATCGGCGCGCGGGTCAGGCCACGGTGAACCGGACTTCCCGGGTGACCAGGTCCGCCCGCGTCAGCCGGACCTGGACCCGCTCACCGAGGGCCAGGCCCTCGCCGTCGCACTTGGCGACCACGGCCGGGTCGGCGACCTGCACGACCCCGCCGGGCTTGCCGTCGCCGACATCGACCACGACCGCCTCGAAGGTCTGCCCGACCCGGTCCCGCAGGACGAACGCCTCCACCAGGTCGACGCAGGCACGCTCGACGGCGGCCGCCCGGCGCCCGGTGCCCGCCATGAGGGCGGGAAGCCCTTCCAGGGCCTCCTGGACCGGCTCTGGCACCGGAACGCCCTCGGCGACGGCCAGGCACACCTCGGTGCCGTAGCGATCGACCAGGCGGCGCAGCGGGGCGGTCACGTGGGCGTACGGCGCGGCCACGGCGGCGTGGGTGGCGTCCTTGGGAGGCTCGCCGTTGAAGGCGGTGTACCCGGCGCCGCGCAGCAGGATCGTCGACTCCTGGAGGAACGCCGCGTTGCCGGGGATCTTGGGGTCGAGGTTGTGCACGACCACCCCGAAGCCCGCGCCCTCGGGCCAGGACACGCCCAGCGCCGCCGCGATCCTGCGGACCCGCGCGACCGTCTCCTGCGGGGCGGGGGGCAGCGTGCGCAGCACTCCCATCTCGGCGTCGAGCATCATCGCGGCGGCCGCCATGCCGGTCATCAGGGAGATCTGCGCGTTCCACGCCTCGGCGGGCAGCGGCGTGCGGAACTCGACGCGGTAGCCGTCGCCGTGGGGGACCACCTCCTGCTCGGGCGTGGGCAGCGTCACCCCGCCGCGTGCCCGTTCGAGCTCCAGGCGGAGCCCGCCGACGATCGGCAGCAGCCTTAGCGTGCCGTCGGCGGTGCCGGTGTCGACCGCCGCCTGCACGTAGTCGTAGTCGAGCCTCTCGCGGCTGCGCACCAGCGCCCGGGTGACGTCGGCTCCCACGGTCCGCCCGTCGGAGTCGAGGTCGAGGCACCACAACGCGGCCGGGCGGATGACGCCCGGCAGCAGGCTGGCCGCCCCCTCCGAAAGCACGGGCGGGTGCAGCGGGATGCGGGCGTCCGGCATGTACACGGTCTCGCCGCGCCTCCTCGCCTCGCCGTCGATCGCGCCCCCCGGCGAGACGAACGAGGCGACGTCGGCGATGGCGTACCACACGCGGTAGCCGCTGGGCCGCTCCTCGATGCACAGCGCCTGGTCGAGATCCATCGAGCCACGGGGATCGACGGTCAGCAGCGGCAGGTCGGTGCGGTCGGGCAGGGAGGGCGCCGCGGCGGCGGACACCCGATCGGCCTCCTCCAGCGTGGGGAGGGGGAACTCCTCGGGCAGCTCCAGCTCGCCGCGGATGCGCTCGAAGCCCTCGGCGAGCCGCGGCGCCTCGGACACAAGGATCGTTTTAGGACGCACAATCGAGGATCTTATGGGGCCAGCGTGGCAAGCAGGCGGTTCAAGGGGCCGTCGAGGCCGTAACGGTCGGCCAGGGCGACCAGCGCCTCGGGGTCGCGCGGCTTGGAAGGGCGGGCCGTGGTCACCTCGGGCAGCGGCGCGTCGTGGGCCACCTTCACCACGGCGGGGGCGACGGCGAGGTACTCGCGGGCCTTGGCGAGCTTGAGACGGCTGCCGGCGGGGAACCCGTCGGTCACCCCGTCGTCGAGGGCCTTGAGCATGGCTTCCAGGGAGCCGAACCTGGTGATGAGCGCGGCGGCCGTCTTGTCGCCGACCCCGGGGACGCCGGGGAGCCCGTCGCTCGGGTCACCCCGCAGGGTGGCGTAGTCGGCGTAGGCGCGGCCGGGGATGCCGTACTTGGCGGACACCTGCGCCTCGTCGATCACCTGGAGATTGCGAATCCCCTTTATCGTGTAAAGGACGCGGCACGGCTGATCGTCGTTCACGAGCTGGAACAGGTCGCGGTCGCCGGTGACGATCTCGACCTCCCCGGCGGCGCGCGCCGTGAAGGTGCCGATCACGTCGTCGGCCTCGTACCCCGGAACGCCCACACGGGCGATGCCGATGGCGTCGAGCACCTCTTCGATCACCGGGACCTGGGGGGCGAGGGTGTCGGGGATCTCCTCCTCGTGCCCGGTCGCGACCCGATGGGCCTTGTAGGAGGGGATCGCCGCCACTCGGAAGGCCGGCCGCCAGTCGGCGTCCATGCAGGCCACGATCTCGTCGGGGGAGTTGGCGCGGACCAGCGTGGCGATCATGTCGATCAGCCCTCTGACGGCGTTGACCGGCATGCCGTCGGGAGCGGTCATCGACTCCGGGACTCCGTAGTAGGCCCGGAAGTACAGCGATGGGGTGTCGAGAAGCATCAGCCCTGGCATGGGCCTATCCTTCCAGCACTCCCACGGCCAGCAGACAGATATCGTCCTCCGGATTGGGACCGCCCACCGACTCGACCAGCGTGTCGAGCCTCTCTTCCAGGCAATCGTCCCAGCTCAGCGTCTCGGCGGCGGCGACGGTGAGGGCGAGGCCCTCGTCGATGTCACGCCCGCGCCGCTCCACCAGGCCGTCGGTGAACAGCAGGAGCAGATCGCCGGGGCGCAGGTCGAGATCGCCCAGGGCGTAGGGCAGCTCCAGGCTCGCCCCGAGCAGCACCCCCTCGGGAGGGACGAGCTGCCGCGCGACGCCGTCGCGCACGAGGATCGGGGGAAGGTGGCCGGCCTGCGCCCAGGTGAACAGGCCGGAGAGGGGCTCCAGATGGCCGACCACGGCCGTGGCCGTGCCCTCGTCCATGCGGTGGAACACCAGGCCGTTGAGCCAGGCCATCAGCCGGTCGGCGGGCTCCCCGGTCATGGCGAGGCCCACCAGGGCATGGCGCAGCTGGGCCATCTGCGCGATGGCGGGCAGGCCGTGGCCGGCGACGTCGCCGATGGCCAGCAGCACCCTGCCGTCGGGCAGCGTGGTCGCCTCGTACCAGTCGCCCCCCAGGCTGGAGGCCTTCTCCGCCGGGACGTACCGCACGGCGATGTGGGCGCTCGGCAGGCGGATCGACCCGCCGGGATCGGGCAGGATGGCGTCGCGCAGGGCCAGGGACACCTGCCGCGCCTCGGCCGCCCGCTGGCGCGCGTCGAGGAGCTGCCTCCTGGACTCCGACATGATCCGCTGCGCGTGGGCGAGCCGCGCGCGCAGCCGCAGGATCGTCTCGGTGGTCGTCAGCGGCGCGGGGCCGTCGGGGAGTTCAGCCTCTCGGTCGTTCGGTGTGGGGAGGGGTGGCGGTGAGCCGCCCACTACGCCGACCATGTAGCAGCTCGCTCTCAGAACGCAGTGAAGTTGGAGTATTAAGGAACGGAACGTGATCGCCCCTATGCGAATAGTAGCCAGACCGGTGACCGTGTGAGGAGCGTTTCCCATGGCCGGAGGCATGGACCTGGGCCCATGACGGGTGATGCGGGCGGGGAGATACCGGTGGAATACATTGGTCGTTGTGACAACGACGTCGTCTGATCTTTACCCCGTGACCCGCGTGGCGGAGGTGCGCGAGGCCACCGCCGCCGCGGGCATCGACGCCCTGCTGCTGACCCCCGGCCCCGACCTTCGCTACGTCACCGGATACGACGCGCTGCCGCTGGAGCGGCTCACCTGCCTGGTGGTGCCGGCCCGCGGGGAGGCGTTCATGGTGGTGCCGAGACTGGAGCTCCCCGCGGCCGAGCACTCGCCCGCCGCGCGGCTCGGGGTGGAGTTCGTCCCCTGGGACGAGACGGACGACGCCTACTCCCTGGTCGCGGGCAGGATCGGACGCGTGGCCACCGTCGGGCTGGCCGACCGCATGTGGGCCATGCAGTCGCTGCGCTTCCGCGCCGTCATGCCGGGCTCCGAGCAGGTGCTGGCCGGATCGGTGCTGCGTGAGCTGCGCATGCGCAAGAGCCCCGCGGAGGTGGCCGCCCTGCGTGAGGCGGGCGCCGCCATTGACGCCGTCCACGCCCAGGTGCCCGGGTTCCTCAAGGCGGGCCGCACCGAGCGCGAGGTCGGCAGGGACATCGCCGAGGCGATCCTCGCCGCGGGGCACGCCAGCGTCGACTTCGTCATCGTGGGCTCCGGCCCCAACGGCGCCAGCCCCCACCACGAGCTGTCCGACCGGGTCATCGAGGCCGGCGATCCGGTGGTCGTCGACATCGGCGGCCAGATGCCGAGCGGATACTGCTCCGACTCCACCCGCGTCTACTGCGTGGGCGAGCCGCCCGCCGGCTTCGCGGAGTACTACGAGGTGCTGCGCCGCGCCCAGGACGCGGCCTGCGCCGCCGTACGGCCCGGCGCATCGTGCGAGTCGGTCGACGCCGCCGCCAGGCAGATGATCGCCGAGGCGGGCTTCGGCGACCACTTCATCCACCGCACCGGCCACGGCATCGGCCTGGAGACCCACGAGGAGCCCTACATCGTCTCGGGCAACACCGAACCCCTCGAGCCGGGATTCGCCTTCTCCGTCGAGCCGGGCATCTACCTGCCCGGCCGCCACGGCGCGCGCATCGAGGACATCCTGATCTGCACCGAGACGGCCGGAGAACGACTCAACAACCGGCCACGCGATCTGGTCATCGTGTGACCTGTGAGGTGACGCCCGTGCCATGCGAACCTCGGCGACCGGCCGCGCTGTGCGGCCATCCACCGTGTGACCGCAGTACCGACGCTCATGACAAGTGACCCCCTGTGACCCGGAGTGCATCGATGGCGGTCGACCGCGCCCTGCCCACCCCCGAGGCCCACGACCTGCTCGACCTGGTCCGGGACCTGATCGCCAAGGAGGTCGCGCCGCGAGCGGCCGGTGACGAGGCCGAGGGGCGGTTCCCCCGTGAGGTGTTCGCCACGCTCGGCCGTGCGGGGCTGCTGGGCCTTCCCTACCCCGAGCAGTACGGCGGGGCCGAGCAGCCGTACGAGGTCTACCTGCAGGTGATCGAGGAGCTGGCGGGGGCGTACCTCGCCGTCGGGCTCGGCCTGTCGGTGCACACGCTGTCCTGCTTCCCCCTGGCCTCCTACGGCACCGAGGAGCGGCGCGCCGCGCTGCTGCCCGGCATGATCGGCGGCGAGCTGCTCGGCGCGTACTGCCTGTCCGAGCCGCAGTCGGGCTCGGACGCCGCCGCGCTGACCACCCAGGCCGTGGCGGCGCCGGACGGCGGTTACGTCGTGGACGGCGTCAAGGCCTGGACCACCCACGGAGGCGTGGCCGACTTCTACACGCTGATGGCGCGCACCTCGGGCGCCGGGGCGCGCGGCATCTCCTGTCTCCACGTGCCGGCCTCCTCTCCGGGGCTGTCGTTCGGCCGCCCTGAGCGCAAGATGGGCATGAGGTCGTCCCCGACCGCGCAGGTGCGTCTCGACTCGGTACGGCTGGCGCCGGACGCGCTGATCGGGTCCGAGGGCGAGGGGTTCCGCATCGCGATGGCGGCCCTCGACGGGGGGCGGCTCGGCATCGCCGCCTGCGCGGTGGGCGTCGCGCAGGCCGCCCTCGACACCGCCACCTCCTACGCTCGCGAGCGCCGCCAGTTCGGCACGCGCATCGCCGACTTCCAGGGCGTGGGTTTCCTGCTCGCCGACATGGCCACCCAGGTCGCCGCGGCTCGTGCGCTGTATCTCGACGCCGCCCGGCTGCGCGACGCCGGAAGGCCGTACGGCACGCGGGCCGCTATGGCCAAGCTGTTCGCCACCGACATGGCCATGAAGGTCACCACCGACGCGGTACAGGTGCTCGGCGGCTACGGCTACGTCGAGGACTTCCCCGTCGAGCGCCTCATGCGCGAGGCCAAGGTCCTGCAGATCGTCGAGGGCACCAACCAGATCCAGCGCGTAGTGATCAGCCGGGCCCTCACCAAGGACGACGCGCGCTGACCCCTTCCGCATGGGGCCCGGCCGCGTGAACGTTTCATGGCGGAGGGGGCCCGCGAGCCGGTCGTCGGGAGCACCTTCCGCAGGGCGTTGACCAGGTGATCGGCATGGCGTACGTTGCCGCCTGAAACAGTTCGGGAATTTTTCGAAAGTTTCGGATCGTGGCCATCGACAGCCGTGCCGACAGGAGCCTCTGATGACGCGTCTCATGTCCGTGTTCCGCACCGCATGGCATGGCCGCCGTGAGGTCCTCCGTCGGAGGGTGAGCCGGTCGAAGCCGTCCCCGGTCGCGGGCGTGGGGCCCGCGCGGGACGCGTCCTCCTTCCTCAGGATGGTCGTCGTCGCGGCCGTCGCGGTCGCCGTCACCGCGGCCTCTCCGGCGCTCGGCGACATGACCGGGCGGAGCGGCCCCGGGACCCCCGGTGCCGCGGCCAAGGTCACCCCGAAGATGAACGGGCACTGGGTCAACACCTGGGTCTCGATGCCGCAGCTGACCGAACCGCACAACATGCCGCCGGCCCCGTTCACCCAGGACGGCCTGGTCCTCGCCGACAGCACGCTCCGGCAGACGATTCACACCTCCGTGGGCGGGCGGCAGATGCGGCTGCGCTTCTCCAACGCCTTCGGCGGCACGGCACTGCCCATCACGCGGGTCTCGGTGGCGCTTCCGGCCGGTGGCCAGGCCGGCGTCAGCGCCATCAAGCCCGGCACCTCGCAGGCGGTGACCTTCCACGGGCGGCCCTCCGTGGTGATCCCGGTCGGGGCGCAGGCGGTCTCCGACCCGCTGAACTTCGAGCTGGCCCCGCGGTCGAACCTGACGGTGACGGTCTACCTCGCGGAGGGGCAGAGCTCGAACGAGATCACCTCGCACCCCGGCTCCAGGACCACCTCGCACATGCTGACCGGCGACCATACCGATGACGAGGACCTGCCGGGGGCGGCCTCCACCGCTCACTGGTACTTCCTCAGCGGGCTGGAGGTGTGGTCCAAGCACACCACCACGGCGGTCGCCATCGTCGGCGACTCGCTCACTGACGGCAGAGGCTCCACCACGAACATGAACGACCGCTGGCCGGACCAGTTGCTCGACCGGTTGCAGGCCCACCCCGGCACCACCGAGATCGCGATCCTGAACCAGGCGGCCGGCGGCAACCGGGTGCTCAACGACGGCCTGGGCCCCAACGCCCTCGCGCGGCTCGACCGCGACGTCTTCGCGCAGAGCGGCGTCAGCTGGCAGATCGTCTTCGAGGGCGTCAACGACCTCGGCACGGCCGAGGCCACCGAGGCCGCCCAGAAGAAGGTCGCGGGCGACCTGATCGCCGCCTACGACCAGATGATCCTCCGGGCCCACGCCCTGGGCATCCGGGTGTACGGCGCGACGCTGACGCCGTTCGGCGGCAACGAGGCCTACGACGACGCCCAGGGATACCGGGAGGCGGCCCGGCAGGAGGTCAACCAGTGGATCCGCACCAGCCGCCGGTTCGACGCCGTGATCGACTTCGACCGGGCGGTGCGCGATCCGGCGGACCCCCGGCGGCTGGCGGCCGCCTTCGACGTCGGCGACCATCTGCACCTCAACCCCACCGGCTACAAGGCGCTCGCCGACGCGGTCCCGGCCCGCCTGTTCCGGTACGAGCCGCTTCCGTGGGGATTCGGCTTCCAGTGAGCCGCCCTGCCGCCGATGATCGCCGGTCCCGGCTTCGGCTCGATGCCCGGGGATGCCGTCGACGCGCACCATCACCGTCCGTCATCTCTCACCGAAACGTTTCGAGGACTGTTCGGCGGCGTACGCACGTGCGACCCCTGTGGCGCCGGCGGGCCGTTGACCCGGCGTACGAGCACCGAAACTCGATCGCACCTGGTGGATGAAGGGTGGTGACCGTACACGTTCGCGCGGGATGGTGTGACCCTTGACACACCATCCACCGAAATCTAGATTGGCGTGCCCCACGGTCATTTCATCATAATGCCGAAATGTTTCGGCCAGCAGTCAAGGAGAGAGTGGACCAGCGGCATCGGAGGGTGCTGATCCAGGCCCGCCGGCCACCGCGTCGACGACCAACGAGCCGTGGCCAGCCCTTGGCGTTTCGAGTACGGAGATCAGCGTGGAGCCCAGGACAACGTCTCGCCGCACCTTCATCAGCCTCTCCTTGGGCCTGCCCCTGGGAGCCGCGCTCGCCTCCTGTGGCAGCGCCGGGCCGGGCACCACCAGCGGTGGTGGCACCAAGGCCACCTACTGGTACCTCTCCACACAACCGGCGGAGGGCGTCCGCAAGGCCACCGTGGACCGGTTCAACAAGGCCAACCCCAACGGCCAGATCACCGCGACGCCCTTCCAGAATGACGCCTACAAGACCAAGGTCAAGACGGCGATCGGCGCCGGCCAGGCGCCCACGCTGATCTTCGGCTGGGGCGGCGGCACCCTGCGCAGCTACGTGCAGGCCGGCCAGGTCGACGACCTGACCCCGTGGTTGCAGCAGAACGCCGGGGTCAAGGACCGGCTGTTCGACTCCGCGTTCGGCGCCGCGACCATCGACGGCAAGATCTACGCGTTGCCGATCGAGCGGGTGCAGCCGATCGTCCTGTTCTACAACAAGAAGGTGTTCGAGCAGGTCGGCGCCAAGCCCCCGGAGACCTGGGGCGACATCATGGACCTGGTGCCGAAATTCAACGCCAAGGGCATCGCGCCGTTCTCCCTGGGCGGCCAGTCGCGCTGGACCAACATGATGTGGCTGGAGTTCCTCTACGACCGCATCGGCGGCTCGGAGGTCTTCCAGGCCGTGTTCGACGGCGAGAAGGACGCCTGGAACAACCCGGCCTCCCTGGACGCCCTGGGCAAGGTGCAGGAGCTGGTCAAGGCCGGCGGCTTCATCAAGGGCTTCTCCTCGATCACCGCCGACTCCAACGCCGACCAGGCGCTGCTGTACACCGGCAGGGCCGCGATGATGCTCCACGGAACCTGGTCCTACGGCGTCCTGACCGACCAGGGCGGCGACTTCGTGCCGAGCGGCGGCCTGGGGTACATGACCTTCCCGCCCGTGGACGGCGGCAAGGGTGACCCGAGTGACACCGTCGGCAACCCCGCCCAGTACCTGTCGATCTCCGCCAAGGCCACCCCCGAGCAGAAGGAGATCGCCAAGAAGTTCTTCGCCACCGGACTGTCCACCGACCAGGAGGTCAAGGACTGGATCGGCACCGGCTCGGTGCCGATCGTCAAGGGCACCGACAGCCTGCTGGCCGCCTCCAAGGACGCCGAGTGGCTGAAGTTCCAGTACGACATCGCCAGCAAGGCCAAGGTCTTCGCCCAGTCGTGGGACCAGGCGCTCAGCCCGACGGCGGCCGAGGTGCTGCTCGACAACATCGCCAAGCTGTTCCAGCTGTCCATCTCGCCCAAGCAGTTCGCGACCAACATGAACGCGGTCATCGGCAAGTGAGCACTCTCGCGGCCTCCACCCCGCGAGGAACGCCGCCCGCCGCCACGCGCGGCGGGGAGCGCTCTCTGGCGTGGCTGGGCCTCCCCGCGCTGATCTTCTTCATCGCGTTCGCGGTGATCCCGCTGGTCGGCGTCCTCGCGCTCAGCTTCACCACCTGGGACCAGGTCGGTGTCATCCAGCCGTCCGGCCTCACGAGCTGGCGCGCCGTCCTGACCGACCCCGGGCTCCCGCACGCGCTGTGGGTGACGTTCCTGGTGGTGGCCGTCTCCTGGGCCGTCCAGACGCCGATGAGCCTGCTGCTCGGGGTGTTCCTGGCCGGCGTCCAGCGCTACCGCGCGGTACTGGCCGTGCTCTACTTCATCCCGCTCCTGCTCAGCTCGGCGGCCATCGCCGTCGCCTACAAGGCCCTGCTCGACCCGAACTTCGGCCTCGGCGCGGGGCTCGGACTCGATCTGCTCCGCCAGGACTGGCTGGGAGAGGGCCACCTCGCCTTCAGCGTGGTGATCTTCGTGGTGTCGTGGCAGTACATCCCGTTCCACTCGCTGATCTACCAGGGCGGGGTGCGGCAGATCCCGCGGTCGATGTTCGAGGCGGCGCAGCTGGACGGCGCCGGGCGCGTCCGCACGTTCTTCAGCATCACCCTGCCGCAGCTGAAGTACACGATCATCACCTCCTCGACGCTCATGGTGGTGGGGTCACTGACCTTCTTCGACCTGATCTTCGTGCTGACCGCCGGCGGCCCGGGGGACGCGACCCGCGTGCTCGCCCTGGACATGTACAAGCGGGGCTTCCAGGCCAATCTCATGGGCCCGGCCAGCGCGATCGCCGTCATCCTCGTCCTGGTGGGCCTCGCCCTGGCGCTGCTTCTGCGCCGGCTCGGCGGGGGAAACGACGGCGCCAGCCAGATGGACGGTATCTGACATGGGGACGACCGTCATCGAGACCCCCGAGCGGACGGCCGAGCGCCGCGCCCAGGAGCGCGTCGGCAAGCCGACCCGCCGCCGCAACTGGCTGGGCGGCGCGGCCGGATGGCTGTGGCTGGCCATCGTCATCGTGCCGATCTACTGGATCGTCATCACCAGCTTCAAGGCCCAGTCGAGCTACTACGCGTCCAACCCGCTCGCGCCCCCGGTCGAGCCGACCCTGGAGAACTACCGGGCGGTCATCGAAGCGGACTTCGCGCAGTACTTCATCAACAGCGTCATCGTCACCGCCGGCGCGATCGTTCCCGCGGTGATCTTCTCGTTCATGGCCGCCTTCGCCATCGTGCGGAGCGGCGGCGGCCGCTTCCTGAGCGGGGTCAGGTGGCTGTTCCTCATGGGCCTGGCCATCCCGCTCCAGGCCGTGGTCATCCCGATCTACCTGATCATCATCCGGCTCCACCTGTACGACACCCTGCTGGCGATGATCCTGCCGTCGATCGCCTTCGCCATCCCGCTGTCGGTGCTGGTGCTGGCCAACTTCATCCGCGACGTGCCCAAAGAGCTGTTCGAGTCGATGCGGATGGACGGCGCGAGCACCTGGGTGATCCTCTGGCGCCTGGCCTTCCCGCTCACCCGCCCGGCGGTCGTGACGGTGACCATCTACAACGGGCTGCACACCTGGAACAACTTCCTGCTTCCCCTGATCCTCACCCAGGACCCGACCAAGCGGACGCTGCCGCTGGCCCTGTGGTCCTTCCAGGGCGACCACGGCGTCAACGTCCCGGCCGTGCTGGCCGCCGTCGTCCTGACCACCCTGCCCATCCTCGTCCTGTACGTCGTGGGCCGCCGCCAGCTCCTCAGCGGCCTCACGGCGGGATTCGGCAAGTGACCACTCCCGCCGCCGGTCGAGGCATGAGCGGCGCCGGTCGAGGGGACACGCCGTGAGCGGCGCCGGTCGAGGGGGTGCGCCGTGAGCGGCGCCGTTCTAGGGCAAGCGCCGTGAGCGGCGCCGGGCCGGAGGTCCGCGTCGCCGCGGGGAGGGTGCGCGGGCTCGTGGAGGACGGCGTGGCCGTCTTCCGTGGCATCCCGTTCGCGCGCCCGCCGGTGGGGGACCTGCGGCTGGCCGCGCCGGTGCCCGCCGAGCCGTGGGACGGGGTGCGCCCAGCCGTCGCGTTCGGCCCGCCGCCGCCGCAGTCCCAGATGCTGGGGCTGAGCCAGGCGGGGAACGACGGGAGCGAGGACTGGCTGACGGCCAACGTCTGGTCGCCCGACCTGGGCGCCCGGCTGCCGGTGATGGTATGGATCTACGGCGGGGCGTACATCTTCGGGTGGTCGGGGGACCCGGCCTACGACGGGGGCGTGCTCGCCCGGCACGATGAGGTCGTCGTGGTGACCTTCAACTACCGGGTGGCCGCCGAGGGCTTCGGGCACTTCGAGGGGGCACCGGCCAACCGCGGGCTGCTGGACCAGGTGGCCGCGCTCCGGTGGGTGCGCGACAACATCGCGGCCTTCGGCGGCGACCCCGACCGGGTCACCGTCTTCGGCGAGTCCGCCGGAGCCGGTTCCGCGGCGGCGCTGATGACGATGCCCAGCGCCGCCGGGCTGTTCCACAGGGTGATCGCGCAGAGCGTTCCCGGCCCGTTCCTGAGCACCGAGCTGGCCGCCGACGTCGCCCGCGCCGTCGCCGGTGAGCTCGGTGTGCCCCCGGTGGCGGGCGAGCTGGCCCGCGTCCCGCCGCAGCGGCTGATCGAGGCCGGGGACGCGGTGGCCGCCACGATGAGGGGGAACCTCCGCTGGGGTCAGCTCGCGCACACCCAGACCGCGTTCTCCCCGGTCGTGGACGGAGAGATACTGCCCGCGGCGCCGTGGCGGGCGCTGGCGGACGGGGTCGCGCGGGACGTGGAGCTGATCGCGGGCCACACCCGCGACGAGTACCGGCTGTTCATCGCCATGCGCGGCGACATCGGGCGGATCACCGAAGAGCAGGCCGCCACGGCGCTACGGGTGTTCGCCCCGGACCCGGACGCCTACCGCGCCGCCTACCCCGGTGCCGGCGCCGAGAGGCTGTACGAGCTGGTGTACTCCGACTGGCTGTTCCGGATGCCCTCCCTGCACCTGGCCCAGGCGCACCAGGCGGGCGGCGGGCGGGCCCATCTCTACGAGCTGACCTGGCCGGCCCCCGGCATGGGCGGCGAGGTGCTCGGCGCCTGCCACGGCCTGGACGTGCCGCTGACCTTCGGCAACCTGGCTGCAGGGGGGCTAGGGCTGCTGATCGGAGGTTCCCCCTCCCGCGAGACGGCCGATCTGTCGGCCCGCGTCCGCGCCGCGTGGACCGCCTTCGCGGCGACCGGCTACCCCGGGTGGCCGGCGTACGAACCGGAGGGCGGGCACACCTGGGTCATCGACGCCAAGCCGGAAGTCGCGGCATACCCCGAGAACACCTCACGCGCCCTGTGGGCCGAACACACCTTCGGCCCCCTTCCGCTGTGCGCGGGCTGACGGCCGATGCTCGGACGACCGGGGCGCCGGTCTCCCGTAACCTGCTGTCCATGACAGCGTGTGCCACGCCCCACACCCCCACGCCGGCTGACCCGGCGACGTGACCGGTAACCGCGGCTTCTTCGCCGGCCGTACGATCGCCGACCTCGGACGTGACCTGTCCGCCGGACTCCTGTCCGCCGCCGACCTGGTCGATCATGCCCTCGACTCGATCACCTCGCTCGACCGGGCGTTCAACGCCTTCGTGACCGTCGGCGCAGACGCGGCGCGTCTGGCCGCCCGGCAGGCGGACGCCGAACGTGCTGCCGGAGTCCACCGTGGTCCGCTGCATGGGATCCCGGTCGCGGTCAAGGACATCATCGACACCGCGGGAATGGCGACCCGTATGGGCTCCGCGCACTTCGACGGCCACATCCCCGGCCAGGACGCCGCATGCGTGCGGCGACTGCGCGACGCCGGCGCGATCATCGTGGGCAAGACCACCACCCACGAGTTCGCGTACGGCCCCACCGGCGACCGGTCCCGCAACGGTCCCTCGCGCAACCCGCACGACCCCGCGCGGATGACCGGTGGATCCAGCGGTGGCAGCGCGGCGGCCGTGGCGGCGGGAATGGTCCCCCTCGCGGTCGGCACCGACACCGGTGGCTCGGTTCGCATCCCGGCGGCGCTGTGCGGCGTCGTGGGCTTCAAGCCCGCGCACGGCGCGGTGCCGGTGGACGGGGTCTTCCCGCTCGCGTCGTCTCTCGACCACGTCGGGGTGCTCGCCGGCACGGCCGAGGACTGCGGGCTGGCTTTCGGCGTCCTGGCCGGCGAGGCGCGGGTGCCCTCCCCGGGCGACACGGTCTCGCCTCGGGTCGGCTGGCTGGCCACCGACTCCATGGCCCTCGGGGACCCAGCCGTAGGCGACCTGGTCAGGGCCGCGTTCCCCGACAGCGAGGAGGTCGCGCTGACCGGTGTCGCCGAGCTGTACCAGACGTACGCGGCGATCCAGGGCAGCGAGGCGTACGCGGTGCACGCCGACCGGGTCGCGCGATCACCGCAGCTGTTCGACCCCGAGGTGCTCGAACGGCTGCACCTCGCGGGAGCGATCCCCGGCTGGCGCTACGTCCGCGCGGTGGAGGCACGCGAGAGCTTCCGGCGGCGAGCCGCGGCGCTCCTCGACCGGTACGACCTGCTGGCGCTGCCGACCGTAGCCGTCGTGGCACCACCGGTGGGCGCGCGTGTCCTCGACATCGGCGGCGCCCAGGTCCCGGTCCGCGACGCCCTGCTCTCCTTCACCAGCCCGTGGAACCTCGCGGGGCTGCCCGCGCTGAGCGTCCCCGTGGGCACCGCCGGCGGCCTGCCGGTCGGCGCCCAGCTCATCTGTCGCACCGGGCGGGAGGAGACGCTCTTCGCGTACGCCGACCGCCTGCGGGCGGCCTTGGCCGGGCCGCGGGGATGAGCGGGCGGCTGACCGATACGGCTGGTGGGGCGTCGGGAGGAGCGGGTGGTTGACCGGTGTGGTTGGTGGAGCGTCGGGATGAGCGGGCGCTGACCGGTGCGGCCGTCGGGAGAGGATCGAGCGGTTGACCGGTGCGGCCGTCGGAGAGGATCGAGCGGTTGACCGGTGCGGCCGTCGGAGAGGATCGAGCGGCTGACCGATGTGGTCGGCGGAGCGTTTGATCCATTGACAGGTGGGTTGACTAGAGGAAAGCTCTGTAACAGCTGCGCATTCTGGTGTGGCATGGACATATCCCACGCCGGGTGCGGACGTCGCCGGAGTACTTCGGAGGTACGTCGTGATCGGTTCCCCTCGTCCGTCCCGCCGTCACCTGCGGCCGATCCGGCGGCGGGCCGCCGGAGTGATCCTCACCGCGCTGGCACTGGTGGCCGCCGGCAACGGATCGGCGGGTGCGGCCGGCACCCGGCCGGCCTCGACGGCACCCGGGGCGGTGGCCTCGCCCACCGTCAGCGGCCCGGTGACCGCGGGCGTCCACGGGTTCCCGTTCACCGCCTCATCGGTCGACCTGCGCTCGCACGGGTACGCCGAGCAGGAGTACTTCTTCTCCGGCACCGCCCGCGCCTTCACCTCGGATGTGCCGTTGACCAGCGACGGCAGATGGCAGGTGCGGGAGGGTGCCACGGCGCCCTACAAGTCCCGGATGCTGGTGCGTGCGCCCATGGATCCGAAACGGTTCAACGGCACGGTCGTCGTCGAGTGGCTCAACGTCAGCGCGGGGCGCGACATCGACGTCGACTGGGACTTCGGGTACAACCAGCTCCTGCGCGACGGCTACGCCTACGTCGGAGTCACCGCCCAGACCGTCGGCCTCAACGCTCTGCTCGCGTGGGACCCGGCGAGGTACGGCTCCCTGAACATCCCGTCCGACGACTACTCCTACGACATCTTCAGCCAGGCCGGCCAGGCATTGCGCTCGAACGGCCCGCGTAGCCCGCTGCGCGACCTGCGCGCCAGGCACCTCATCGCCGACGGCGAGTCGCAGTCCGCCGGCCGCCTGACCACCTACGTCAACGCCGTCGCGCCCTCCGCCAAGGTCTATGACGGCTATCTCATCCACAGCAACGGCGCCACCGGGGCCCTCCTGTCCGGCACGCTGCGCCCGCCCACGCCGACGTTGCTCCGCACCGATCTCGCCAGGCCGGTGCTCAACTTCGAGACCGAGACCGACGTGCTTGCCCATCTCCCGGCACGGCAGCCCGACGACGGGTACCACCGCCTGTGGGAGGCGGCCGGCACGGCTCATGTGGACAACGACGTGCTGACCTTGATGGGCTACCAGGGGCATCGTCAGACACCGCAGTCGGCCGACCCGTCCTGCACGGCGTCGCGCAACACCGCTCCGCAGAGCTACCTGTTCGACGCCGCCTACGCCGCGCTACGGGCGTGGGTGCGCTCGGACAGGCCGCCGCCGATCGCGCCGCGCATGCGGATCAACGCCGAGGGCACCGACGTGGCCAGGGACGCTTTCGGCAACGGCCTGGGCGGGATCCGGCTGCCGCACCTCGAGGTGCCCACCGCGACGCTGACCGGAACCGGCAACGGACCCGCCGACACCAACCCCATATCGGCGTTCTGCCGTCTGTTCGGGACGACCACCCCGTTCGACGCGGCCACGCTCGCCAGGCTCTACCCCACCCACGCCGCCTACGTGCGGGCGTTCGGCGCGGCGACCAGGAAACTCGCCGCCCAGGGCTTCCTGCTTCCCTCCGGCGCACAGGCCGCCCTGTTCACCGCCGAGCAGGCACCGGTACCCGGCGATTGACCCGACGCGCCCGTCAGCCTGGACCCTGCCCGTTACGGTGTTCAACCGCCCATCCAGCAGTCGCACAGGGGATCGACGCGGACGCGGTCTCGCCCCGTACGGCCCGAAGCCCCGCCTCTCTCGCCGAGACGGGGCTCTGAACCAGGGTTAGTCGCGGGTCATGTACCACTTGCCGTTGGCCGACACGCTGACGTACTTGGTGCCCGCGGGGATCCGCACCTTCCCGCCGACGGCCCCGATCTTGTTCACGAGTAGGTCCGGGTTCCCCGCCAGGGGGAACGCGTAGATTGCGAAGTGGCCGTCTCCGGAGTGCTTGTACCGAAGCGTGCGCAGCCCGCGGGTGGGGGCCTTCAGCTTCACCACCTTGTCGCCCTGGTTGCGGACGGTGGCCGTCTTCCACAGCGGGGCGTGGGAGATCGGCCGGACGACGGCCTTCCAGTCACCGTCGGCGTTGATCTCGAACGCGCTGGTCTTGCTCCAGCTGTAGACGTTGAACACGTTGGTCCCGGAGTAGTCGCCGATCGTGTTGACGACCAGCTCGCTCTGCTTGCCGCCGGGCTTGAGCGCCCACACCACGAAATTCTCCTCCCCCCGGTGGGTGAGGGTGATGATGGCGCGGGCCTTCGTCGCGGTGATGCGGGCGACATCGTCACCCTGCCCGGAGAACGTCTTACCGGCGGCGGCCTGGGCGGCGGGGGCGGCCGACGCCGGCGGGCTTATGAGCACGACGCCGAGCAGGGCGGCGGAGACTACGAGCAGACGGGGTACGCGCATTGAAGTGACGCTCCTGAGCGTAGAGGGACTCTTACTCAGCGTAGGACGCGAGAGGTGGAGGATCAGGTGACAGCCATGCGGATCGAGTCGTAGTGACAGACGCGCCTCGAATGCGGGGGCAAGCTGGATGGCTCTGTATTCAGGACCCGCCGGGTCCATGGCGCGTCTCGGGAAGGCGGTCGGCGGGCGGGGCGCTCAGGTCGTGCGCTGGGAGATGAACACGAACTCGCGACCTGGGCGATCAGCGGCTTCTCGCACATCCAGCACTCGGTATCCGTGGGCGACAAGGCTCGACTCCATCTCGTCGCGCCCGCGGAACCGGAGGGTGGATTCGGAGGTGACCACCGCGCCGTCCGACCAGAACCTGTAGGTGTAGCGGAAGGAGACGAACGGAAGGCTCACGTCGGTGATCTCACGACGCTGCTCTACCAATCCGCTCCCTGGGATTTCGAGGGTCACCTGAGCGGCGTCAGCGGCCCATACTTCCCAGGCCCGGCGTTCGGGACGCCTGGTCTCGAAAACGAAATGGCCGCGTGGACGAAGGGCGGCGTGGATGCCCTGGAGAGTTCGTGTCCAGTCGTCATCGGTGAGGAAGACCTGCGCCACGTTTCCCGTCATCACCGCGAGATCAGCGCCAAGCGCCGGCACTGTCGTGGCGTCGCCGTGTACCCAGGTGATTCGTGTGGTTCGATCCTTCGACTTCGCGACTTCAAGTGATGCCTCGGCCGGATCGACGCCCACGACGGTGCGGCCGCTCTCAGCCAGCAGCAGCGCCAGGCATCCTGTGCCGCAGCCGACATCGAGCACCCGGTACGCACCTAACTCATCGGCGATGTCGAGGTAGGCGGCCAGGTCATCTCGGTCTCCGTCGAAGACATCGTAGATGGATGCGAGGCGAGGATGGGCAAAGATCGCATCAGGCACCCGGCGACCATATCCACGTACAAGCGTCCCGGCGACGGCCTTTTGGCCGCCACTGGTGCACTCATGCCGCGTAGCGTTGACGTCGCCCGTAACTTCGTCTGGCAGGGCGACGGCCGCGGCCGAACTTGTCTTCGCTCCGACGCAATCTATGGCTCGCGCTCGCGGCCGGATGTCGCAGATGTCGCAGCTCAGCCTCCCACCTGCCCCGTGTCCGTTTTCAAGGTGGAGTCGAGCACTGACGTCTTTGCTCTCCCGACTTGGTCGGGAGGTAGCGCAGCCAGGTAGGCCGCCAAGACGGCGCTCGCCCAGGTCGCCCGGACCACCGACCACCCTGGCGACGTTCTTCGGCTACTACAAGAACCTCGGCGGCAAGGCGACCGGCCGCGGCACCGCCCCCGTAATGGGGCAGTGCGTACACCGATCCACGCTGGCGGGTCGAAGCGATCTGCGTCGCTCCTCCACTGCCGCACGACGTGGACGATCACCTCCGGCGGGCGACGGCCGCGCTCGTGTCGGCGAACCTCGCACCGAAGCCGCCGGTCTGGTGTGGCGACGTGCACCAACAAGGCGATGGCACGTATCACCAGATCGAACATGAGGGTGGCCACATTCTCGTCAGCACTCTCGGGCGATTCGTCACCGGCGGTGACGGGAACGTCAACGTCGCCGCGCGGAGCGCGCTCGAAGCGGCCGGCTTCCGCTGGATCGATGAGACGCTCGGCTATATCTGCGTCACGGGGCTCTGCGTCTACTACTTCGGCCACCGTGGACCGCGGCGTGCACACCCTGCTCTTCTACTGGCAGGACTGACGGCTGCGGTGACACCGCGGCGGGCTGAGCACCAAGATCCACCTGGTTGCCGACCGGCACTGCCGTCCCCTCGCGCGGATCATCAGCCCTGGCGTCCCGGACGGCGGCGGGACACCGGGCCGGGTACCGCCACGCCAGCCCCGCCGTACCAACCGAACGCTCCGACCGGGGTTTGCCACTCCGCCGCACAGATGCAGCCCTCACGATCACCACGACATGGCCAGCGCGGCCTTGCGCTCAGGAATCAAGTACGGCGGCGACTGCTTCGATCTCAACGAGCTGGTCGGCATAACCAAGCACGGTGACTCCCAACAAGGTGCTCGGTACGTCATGGTCACCGAACGAGTCCCGGACCACCTCCCAGGCAGCCACCAAATCCTCCCGCCTGGTGGAGGCGACGAGAACCCTTGTGCTGATGACGTCCTGCAATGATGCGCCAGAGGCAGTGAGAGCCGCCTGCATATTCTCGATGGCTTTCGCTGCTTGGCCTGCGTAATTTCCAATTGCTGCCGTCGACCCGTCCTCGTTCAGGGGACACGCACCGGCGAGGAAGATGAGTCGTGACTCGGCGGGCGCCGTGGCCGCGTAAGCGTACTGGGCGACGTCGGACAGAGAAGCGGCGCGGATCAAAGTAATGGCGCTAGGCATAACCATTCAGTTCCCTTCACATCGGGTACAGAGCGATCATCCTGACATGGGCATCCTGATTGCCGCCTCCTGTTTTCGCAGGCCAAGCCGCCCGTACCTCGCGCCCGCCCATTGTCACGCCGCTGCACAGCACAGATACAGGCCTACGATCGCCACTGCGTGGTCGGACACCCTATGTGGTCGGGGGCGATCGAAGGTCCAGGGCTTCGTTCCTGATGGCGGTGCGGGAACGTTCCCTGGTCCGGTCGGGGTGGTGGATGCCTTCTTGGCACGACAAGCGGTGGAAGCGGTACGAAAAGCAGCCGCCCGGCCACCGAGTGTAGATCGACGTCAAGTTCATCGAGCCGATCGCCGGCGCCACCGTCCGCAAGGGCGGGCGCAACAAGTACTACCATTCACCGCGATCGACGACTGTACCCGGCTGCCGGTGCTGCGCATCTATCCCCAGCTCGACCAGAAGACCGCCATCCAGTTCCTCGACTACGTGCTGCAACGCCTGCCCTTCCAGGTGCAGGTCATCCAGACCGACAACGGGGCGGAGTTCCAGTCGGACTTCCACTGGCACGTGCTGGACAAGGGCATCGCCCACACCTACATCAAACCGCGGACACCCCGCCTGAACGGCAAGGTCGAGCGCTCCCACCGCATCGACGCGCGGCGCGGGCGCCGATCCGGCATTCTGGGCGACCTTGATCAGAATTTCAGCCCGATATCCGGGCAAACCGGTGAAACAACCAAGAGTTAGGTTGGCGTTCTCCGTGACCCATACGATAGTGACTACGACAATGAAGCCAAGTTTCGGCGATGGAGCGAGCATTGGGGTCTGACTCGATCGAACGGCGGGTCACCGTCGCCGACATCGCCGCCGAGGCCGGGGTGTCGCGCGCGACCGTGTCGAAGGTGCTCAACGGTCGTTCGGACGTCGCGCCGGTGACCCGGGCCCAGATCGAGGCCATGCTGGTCGCGCGCGGATACGTCCCCACCAAACGCACCAAGCGCGCCGTGACGGCCGTCAGCCGCGGCGGCCTGATCGAGATGCTGTTCAACGACGCCAGCACGCCGTGGGCCGCCGAGATGATTCACGGGGCCGAGGAGGCGGCGCGGGCCGTACGCATCGGGATCGTGGTGTCCGTGCTCGACAGCGGCCCTGGACACGGCCGGCAGTGGCTGGAGGACATCGCCGAGCGGAGCCCACGCGGGATAGTCCTCGCGCTGTCCGAGTTGTCGGCGGCCGATCACAAGCGCATCGCCAAGCTGGGCGTGCCGGCGATTCTCGTCGATCCCGTCGGCGACTCCGACCTCGACATCCCTTCGATCGGCGCGGGCAACTGGGGCGGCGGGATGGCCGCCACCCGGCATCTGATCGATCTCGGCCACCGGCGCATCGGGCTGATCACCGGGCCGATGCGCTTTCTGTGCAGCCAGGCGCGGCTGGCCGGATACCGGGCGACGCTGGAGCGGGCGGGGATACCGGCCGACGACGCGCTCATCGAGCACGGCGACTTCCACTACTCCTCCGGCCTGAAACTGGCGCTCGCCCTGCTCGACCAGCCCGACCCGCCCACGGCCATCTTCGCGGCCAACGACGAACAGGCGCTCGGCGTCTACGCCGCCATCCAGCGGCGGGGCCTGTGCGTGCCCGACGACCTGAGCGTCGTGGGCTTCGACGACGTGCCGATGTCGCAGTGGGTCACGCCGCCCCTGACGACGGTCCGGCAGCCCATCGCCGAGCTCGCCGCCCTGGCCGTCCGGACACTGCTCGCGCACCAGGACGGCACCGACCTGCCGGAGGGCCGGGTCGAGCTGTCCACGAAGCTGGTGGTGCGCGGGAGCACCGCGCCCGTGGCCCGCCGCCGTGCGAACCTCTGATCACGTCCTCGGTTGTAGTTTCGGTCTGTATGAGACGAGTTTCGATACAGTGGCCTGGCCCTCCGGAGAGCTACCGCGCGCTCAAGCAGGTGCGCGACCGGGTGCGGGTGCCGGTCTCGGTGGGCGAGCGGCTGCACACCCGGTGGGACTTCGTCCCGGTGTTCGAGGAGGGGCTCGCGGACTTCGTGATGTCGGCCGGACGTGACCTGGACCGGCGGATATCCGAGCTCAAGAAAGATCGCCTCGGTGGCCGAGGCCTACTACGTTCCGGTCTCGCCCCACGACGCGAGCGGGCCGGTCAACTTCGTCTTCGGCGGTTGAGCGCGCCGGTTCGGGAAGGAGTCAGGTGAACATCGTCAGGTACCGAACGCGGCATTCCGCGGAACCACGGGTCGGCCTGCATGACGTCGAGGGGGTCGCCGAGCTGGTGGGCGTCGCGTCGCTCGCGGAACTGTGGGCGCTGCCGCTGGCGCAGTTGCGCGCCCGGCTGGCCGACGGCCCGCTCGGCGACCGCGTGCCGCTCTCGGAGGTCGATCTGCTGGCGCCGGTCGATGGCCGCACCGAGGTGTGGGGCGCGGGCGTCACCTACGAGAGCTCGCGCGAGGCCAGGGTCGAGGAGAGCGAGCAGGCCGCGACCGTCTACGAGCTGGTCTACGACGCCGAGCGGCCGGAGCTGTTCTTCAAGTCGGTCGGGTGGCGGGCCGTCGGCCCCGGCGGGCGCCTGTCCATCCGTCCCGACTCGGCCGTGGACGTGCCCGAGCCCGAGCTCGCCCTGGTGGTGAACCGCCTCGGGGAGATCGTCGGCTACACGGTGTGCAACGACATGTCCTCGCGCAGCATCGAGGGCGAGAACCCGCTCTACCTGCCGCAGGCCAAGATCTATTTCGGGGGCTGCGGCCTCGGCCCGTGGATAAGGCCGGCCTGGGAGATCGATGATCCCTACAGCCTGACGATCGGGATGACGATCCACCGGGACGGCAGCCCGGTATGGAGCGGTGAGACCAGCACCGCGCGGCTGCGCAGGCGGCTGGACGCTCTGGTGTGGTACCTGATGCGCAACGACGTGCACCCCGACGGGGTCGTCCTTTCGACCGGCACCTGCCTGGTGCCGCCGTCGCCGTTCACGCTCGCCCCCGGCGACGTGGTCGAGATCGGCATCGGGGACGTGGGCACGCTGCGCAATCCCATCGTGCGCGGCAACCCCGACGATCCGGACAGCCCGGCCTTCCCCACGGAGACATCGCTGCGATGACGGCACAAGCACGGACCCCCGAACCCCACAAAGACATCACCGCGATGACGGCGCGAACCTAGACCCCCGAACCGTTGCGCTGGGCGATCAGCGGTATCCGGGCGAGTGACCTGCCGGGGCGGCCCCGCCAAGCGCTGCCGCCCCGGCCCGGTCAGACGGTGCCGCTCCAGCCCCGCGAAGCAGTGCCGTCCCGTCCCGCCAGGCGGTGCCGCCCCCGGGCCCGTCAGGTGGACGTGACGGTCGCCTGCATGACCCGGTCGAAGCCGACGTGGCGCCGGGGGCCGGTCATGGAGACGGTGATGGTCTCCCGGATGTCGGCGCTCGACGCCCCCACCCGCAACTCCACCTCGCCGGGGTCGACCTGGCGCCGCCAGGAGGCTCCCGTGTACGAGGTCTGGTCGGCGTGCAGCGAGATCGTGACCTCACGCGTCTCGCCCGGCGCCAGGTCGACCCGGTGGGCGCTGAGCAGCGACTGCACGGGGCGGGCGACCTCGGCGACCGGATCGTGCAGGTATACCTGCACCACCTCCGACACCGGGCCAGGCGCCCCGTTGTGGAGCGTGACCCGCACGTCGAACGTGCCGTCGGTGGGCCACGTCCCCGACGCGTCGCCGGCGACCCCCGTCCACGTGATCGGCGTGTAGGACAGCCCGTGGCCGAAGGCGAACAGAGGGGTGGGGTCCACGTTGCTCACCTCGCTGCGCCGGCCCAGGGGAGCGGCGAGGTAGGTCGAGGGCTGGTTGCCGCCGTCCGCGGGGAAGCCGACGGGCAGCCGCCCCGCCGGGTCGGCCCGCCCTGACAGCACGTCGGCCAGGGCCGCGGCGCCCTCCTCGCCGGGGAAGAACCCGCACACCACGGCCGCGAGCCGGTCGATCTGCCTGCCCAGCTCGTACGGGCGTCCGACCAGCAGCACCAGCACCACCGGCGTGCCGGTGGCCAGCACGGCCTCCAGCAGTTCCTCCTGACGGCCGGGGAGGCGCAGGCTCGTCGCGTCGCAGCCCTCGCCGGAGGTGCCGCGCCCGAACAGGCCCGCCTGGTCGCCGAGGACGGCCACGCACACGTCGGCGTCCGCCGCCGCCGCCACGGCCGCGGCGATGCCGTCGTCATCGCCGCCGAGCACAGGGACGCCCTGCTCGTAGCGCACGTCGTACCCGGCGGGGTCGGCGCGCAGCGCGTCGACCAGCGTCGGCACCTCGATGCCGAGGCCGGCGTCGGGATGGTGCACGCCGACGTGCATCGGGAAGGAGTAGCAGCCCATCATGGCCTGCGGGGTGTGCGCGCGCGGCCCGACCACGGCCAGCCTCAGGCCCGCCGCCAGGGGCAGCGTCCCCGTGTTGCTCAGTAGCACGATGGAACGGCGGGCGAGCTCGCCTGCCAGGGACCGGACGGCGGCGTCGTCCAGCACGACGTCCCCGGCCTCGTCGAGCACGGGGGGTTCGGGCGACCACCCCTCGTCGAGCAGGCCGAGGCGGCACTTCTGCAGGAGCACCCGCCGCAGGGCCCGGTCGACCAGGGCGGCGTCGACCTCGCCGCGTTCGACGGCCTCGACCAGGGGCGGCCCGTAGCAGTTCACCGTGGGCAGTTCGACGTCGATCCCGGCCGTGAGCGCCAGCCCGGCCGCCTCCGCGGGCGAACCGGCCACGTTGTGCAGGGTCTGCAGGAAGGCGACCGAGAAGTAGTCGGCCACCACCGTGCCGGTGAAGCCGTAGGTCTCACGCAGCAGATCGGTCAGCAGACCGGGGTCGGCCGCCACCGGGGTCCCGTCGATGTCGGCGTAGGAGTTCATCACCGAGCCCGCGCCCGCCTGGAGCGCCATCTCGAACGGAGGCAGCAGCACGTCGGCGATCTCGCGGCGGCCCGCCGACACCGGGGCGAGGTTCCGGCCTCCCCGGGACGCCGAGTACCCCACGAAGTGCTTCAGCGTGGCGACCACCCCCGCGGACTGCAGGCCGCGGACGTAGGCGGCGCCGATCATGCCCACCAGGACGGGGTCCTCGCCGATCGTCTCCTCGACCCGGCCCCACCGCAGGTCGCGGGTGACGTCCACGACGGGGGCGAGGCCCTGGTGGACGCCGAGGCGGCGCATGGTGGCGCCGATCTGCGCCCCCATCCGTTCGACCAGGTCGGGGTCGAAGCCTGCGCCCCAGCACAGCGGTGAGGGGTAGACGCCGGCCTTCCACGCGGCCAGGCCGGTAAGGATCTCCTCGTGCACCACCGCGGGGATCCCCCACCGCCCCGCCGCCATGATCGAGCGCTGGGCGTTCGCGAGGGTGGCCGCCCCTCTGACCACGTCGACGGGTGCGGTGCCGAACGGCCGGGTGAGCTGCCCCATGCCGTCCTTGACGAGCTCGTCCCACGCGACGGGCAGCGCGGTGAACTCGTGCTGGTGCGGTGCCATCTCGCCGTCGCTGTTGTCGATGCCCACCCAGACGCCGTAAAGCTGCGCGACCTTCTCGGGCAGGCTCATACGGGCCATCAGAGCCTCGACACGGTCCTCGGCGGACACACTGGCGTCCTTCCATACTTCCGGGGCCGTACCAGTGCTCACAACCATGGTGTCACTCCGTTTCGTCACTCCAGCCACCCGCCAGCCGGGGGTGCCAACCGGTCGAGTTCGTCCCACAGCTCGCCGGGGACCGGGGTGGTCGCGAGCTTCATGTCGCCGTAGGCGTAACGGGGCTGGACGTCGGGGCCCTTGACGAGCATTCCCCCGCCGTACGGCGCGCCGTTGACGAAGGCGACCCCGTGCGCGAGCGCGTTCCTCGATTTGCAGGTACATGACCGGTACGTGGTCGATCCCCAGCCGGTCCAGGCTCTCCTCGACCGTGGCCTCCGCCCGGTCCTCGCCCACTTCGTACCCGTAGAGCGCGGGCATGCTCGCCAGCGGGCTGGTCCCGATGCAGATGGGCGTCACGGTCAGCCCGGTGCGGCCGAACGCGCGGCGCTCCGCCGGGTCGGTCATATGGGCGTCGGTCATCTCAGATCACGAATCTGTTGGTGAGCCGGCCGCGGCATCCGGGCTCGGCCCGGAAGATCGCGCCGGCGGCGGGCTGGAGTCGCAGCTCATCGGGGGAGAGCCCCTCGGTGGAGGTGGAGATGTACAACAGGTCCAGATCGGGCCCGCCGAAGCAGCACGACGTCACCTGCGACACGGGCAGCGTGACGGTGCGATCGAGCAGGCCGTCCGGGTCGAAGCGGCACACGCGCGAGCCGCCCCAGAACGCCACCCACACACCGCCCTCGGCGTCCACGGTCAGACCGTCCGGCATGCCGGGGAGGGCGGAGGTGTCGGCGAACGGGCGGCGGCCCGACAGCGCCCCGGACGTCACGTCGTAGTCGAACACGTCGACGCGGTACGAAGGGCTGTCGACGAAGTAGCACAGGGCGGCATCGGGCGACCAGTCGAGGCCGTTGCTGATCGTGACGCCGGTCAGCACGGTGTGCAGGGAGCGGTCGGTGTCGAGGCGGTACAGGCAGGCCGCGCCCGGCTCCAGGTCGTAGGCCATGCCGCCGGCGAAGTACCGCCCGGCGGGATCGACGTTGCCGTCGTTCATGCGGATGCCGGGCCGCCCCGCCAGGGGCGCGGCGAGCCGCTCGGCGAGCCGTCCCGCCGAGGCCAGTGCGATGCCCTCGCCGTCGGCGACGATGACCGTGGCGGGATCGACCGTGGGGTGTACGGCGGTGACCGGCGCGGGCAGGTCGAACCAGCGGACGGCGGCGGTGGCGACGTCCGTGTCGAACACCCGCCCACGGGGGATGTCGACGAACCGCAGGCGGCCCGCGGCGTCGTCCCACACAATGCCCTCACAGTGGACGCCGGACACGTCCAGCCACGGGTGGGCGGCCAGGTCGCCGCCGGCGTCCGGCATCACGGCGCCTGCGGCGCGAGCGCCGCCACGGCGAGGCGGTGCCCCTCGACCAGCCGGGCCAGTATCGCGTCGGTCGCGGGGTCGGGCCGGGTCTGGTCGGTGTGGGCGGAACGCCAGCCGGACAACCGCCGGGCGCCGGCCGACCAGGTGATCGTCGGGTTGAACGCGGGGACGAACCGCTTGATCTTGGTGTTGTCGAACACCGCGCTGTGCTGCAGGTCGCCCACGATCAGGTCGGACCAGAACCAGTCGGGGGCCACGATCGGCAGGAACTCCGAGGGCAGGTGCAGGAGCCGGGCCGGGGTCCCCGACACCCGCCCGACGATGTCGTAGATCTCGTTCCAGCTCAGCACCTCGTTGGAGGTGATGTGGAAGTCCTCCCCGACGGCCTGCCAGTTGCCGATCAGGCCGACGAGGCCGACGGCGAAGTCCCGCGCGTGCGTCAGGGTCCACAGGCTGGTGCCGTCGCCGGGCACGACCAGCTCGTCACCGCGCGCGATCCGGTCCCAGGCTGTCCAGTCACCGGGCAGCGGCGGGTTCGCGTCGTCGTAGGTGTGCGACGGCCGCACGATGGTGACCGGGAAGTCGCGCTCCTCGTACGCGCGGCGCAGGACGTCCTCGGCGGCGATCTTGTCCTGGGCGTAGGCCAGGTAGGGATTGCGCCGGGTGGTGGACTCCACGAACGGCACCTGCCGCACCGGCTTGTGGTAGACCGAGGCGGAGCTGATGTGGATGTACTGACCCGTGCGGCCTTCGAACAGGTCCACCGCCGCCGAGGCGTCCTTGGCGCCGTAGCCGAGGAAGTTGACCACGCAGTCGAACGTCGCGCCGGCGAGGGCGCCACGCATGGACTCCGTGTCCTGGACGTCACCGGTGATCACGGTGACGCCGGCCGGTAGGGGCCGGCGGGCCGCGGTGCGGCCGCGGTTCAGGACGTGGACGTCCAGGCCCTGGCGCACCGACTCGGCCACGCAGGCCGAGCTGATCGTGCCGGTGCCGCCGATATGGAGGACCTTCATGCCGGACTCCAGCTTGGTGGGGATGGGGATCAGCTACGTGACTTGCCGGCGTACCAGTCCTCGAACCCGTTCTCTACGCCGGGTCGAAGACGATCTCCTGCGGCGCGTGGGTACGGAAGATCTGGAACCTGTCGGCCGAATCCATCTCGAGCGCGTCCACCAGCGCCTGATGGATCCCGTCGCCGATCCGCTCGCCCAGCCGCTCGGCGAGGGAACGCTCTAGGTCGATCTGCACCAGAGGCACCTGGTTGACTCCTTCCACGGAGGGATGCGAGAGAAACTTTCGACCAGTCTCCGAAACATCGCTAAGAATCCACAACGTAGAGCGGCCGGTCGTCGAACGTCAAGGGCAAGGAGGTGCGAAAAAGGCCAGTCTGCCCGTATTTTTGCCTGTCGGGACGACCCAGACGGCGAGTACCGCATGCCGATAGTTTCGATTAACTTTCGGTCCCAGATCGACTACCGTGGATCTCCTCTCTCGCGCACCACCTTCCGCGACCAGCTGACCGCCGGCTGAGCGGGGAGATCCCGCGGGCGCCGTGAGGGTGAGCTCAGGGCCCACCCCTACCGGGAAGCGGGGCGATGCCCGATCCGCAGGTGACCGCCTCAGCCCTGACGTCGAGCCATGACGATCAAGGGAAATACTCCTACCGCCCCGCGCTCCGGCTCTCTGGCGCGTGGGGCGGCCGCCGGGGTGCTCACCGGCGGCCTGCTGGCCGGCACCTCGTGGCGGCCACGGGAGCGGGGACCACCGGGGGGGAAGAGGCCGCGGGGACGGGCCGAGGACGACTGGTGTCCGCCACGCATCGCCGGGATTGGACGCCGCGGGTACCGGTCCGCCTCTACCTGATCGAGGGGGACGAGCAGGTGGTGAACTCCAACACCTTCCGCTGCCGCGCCGCCCTGCCGGCACGAGGCGTCAAGCCGTCAGTGGTCAAGGTGGGCCCCTTGAAGTTCCAGGGATCCAAGCACCTCGGCTCCAACGTCACCGCCGCGGCGGCCACGGTGCGATGGTTCAACCGGCTACCGTGACCTGCCCCGCGCGGTCGGGATTCGGATCGTCGCAGGAATTCTGTGGCGCAGTGTGAACGTGCCCGTCGTGGAAACGGAGAAACGAGCCGGATCAGCGGTCGAACCACGCCGAAGCGGCGGGGCGCGAGAGCAGGATCACGACGATGACCGGCAGAATCACGTTGAACAGGCTGGTGACCGTGAAGTCGGACGCCACGTTGTACCCCCAGTCGAGGATCAGGAGGCCTTCGACCACGAAAGCGGTGATGCGCACCCATCGTCTGCGTGAAGGGTAGCGGGCCGCCAGCACGCCGAGCAGGATCGTGGTCACGATGCCGAGGCCGAGAAGCAGGAGCAGCCCTCCACCGCTGAGGTCGATCGCGCTGGTGAGGGCGAAGCCGAGGAGCACCAGCGCGAGCAGCGACAACGCCACCTGCACCCACATGACCCACCGCGCGGTCGTCACTTCGCGCGGCATCAGATCGACCTTGTGCGGCTCGGACATGGGAACCTCTCGGGGGCTGGAGAGATCGATGTCGACCGAGCATAGGCGATCACCGGTCCACCCGTCACCGATGTGGCCGGCGGCGGCACTCGGAACGCCGGTACGTCAAACCCTGCAACGGCTGGTCAGGAGATTCATGCGGCCGCGCGCGGACGCCTGATACGGCGGAGGAGCGGATCTGGGAGAGGGCCGTGTACGGCGGGAGGGCCGGGGCTGCGGGCCGCTGATCGGTGGTCCGCAGGTCGGCCGGGCCGGGCGGGAAACGCCTCGGCTTCACCTGGCCGCCGGGATGCTCGCCGATGCCATCGAAGCGAATGCGGATGGTCTCAATCGGCCGGCTGGAGCCTGTTCAGTTCTGTCGAGCTGTTCTGATCGTTACGCTGATATTCTGATTTATCCGGATGTTTTTGATTCTTAGTCCCAAGTCGTTCCCGCAGCGCGGGAGTAGCCGTCCCAGGTGGTTCCCGCGGTGCGGGAGAAGCTGTCCCAGGTGGTGCCGGCGGAGCGGTTGAAGGCGGTGGAGTTCGTCATTTCTCGTCTCTTTTCGTGTGGCTTTGTGTTTGTCCTTGCACAAACAACTCTGCGGTTTCGAGAGCCCGAGAACCAGATGAATGGACGGCAGCAAGTTGCCCTCCCCTGACCACTTCCTGCCACCGCAGGACGGCGCCTGTTCCGCGAGCGGCGTCATCGCGGGTCAGGACGCCGAAGCGGGGTCGCGCCGCTGGTGGCCGACCCGATGGCGGCGCGGCATTCGGGGCGGGGCGGCACTGGCGCGTCCGGCGAACCGGCCGTCGAGGGGAGGGCGCCGGCGCGGAATCCGCGCCGCACCTTGACCCCGCACGTGCGCCGTGGCACCCCGTCGTACGCAGATGTCGGGAAATGGCGAAAATGTACCTCGCCGTACTCCGCTGGAGTGGCGCCGAACTGGACCCTGTGTGGAGGTCGGATATGCCGTTATTGTTTTTCAGCGATGATGGATCGATTATGAATCGGCCACGCCATTTTCTGAACTCGCGCCATCCCCGCCAAGGGTCACGTATCGGGCATCACCGGAATGCCGGGATTTCCCGCGCTCGCGGAGGCCTTCACCACGCGGCGGCTGATGGTGACCAGCGGTGACAGTGTCGAACCGGCCCACGACGTGTTGTTGCGCGCCTGGCCGGCCGGCTGCAGGCCGACCAGGATCACCGCATCCTCTACAGCCGACTCCGGGAGGAAGCCGAAGACTGGTGCCGGCGACGGGGATCGAGCGGCCGGGCTCATCTTCTCCGGGGGTGCGGGGCGGTCGCGTCCAGGGGGAGGCCGATGGTGCGTTTGAGGATCTTGCCGGTGGGGCTCATGGGCAGCTCGTCGGCGAACGCGATGTGGCGAGGGTACTTGTAGGCGGCCATCCGCTCCTCCACGAAGGCGCGCAGGCCGTCGGGCTCGACCGGCGTGCGCAGCACCACCACGGCCGCGACCTCCTCCCCGAGTTCCGGATGGGGAACCCCGATGACCGCCGCCTGCCGCACGGCGGGGTGCTCGTACAGGACCTCCTCCACCTCCCGGGGATACACGGTGCGGCCACCCCGGATGATCACATCGCGGCGGCGGTCGACCAGGAAGAAGAACCCGTCGTCGTCGACCCTGCCGAGGTCACCGGTGTGGAACCATCCGTCATGGATCGTCTCCGCGGTCGCGGCGGGATTGTTCCAGTAGCCCTTCATCACGTTGGGACCCCGGATGACGATCTCGCCGACATGGCCGCACGGAACCTCGCGGTCGAGTTCGTCGACCACCCTCATCTCGACGTCCTTGATGGGCCAGCCGATGGACCCGGGCCTGCGTCCGGGGCCGGCGCGGTTGGTCGCGGCGACCGGGGAGGTCTCGCTGAGGCCGTACCCTTCCACGATCGAGCAGCCGAACCGCGTCTCGTACGCCCGCAGCACGTCGAGCGGGAGCGGGGCGCCGCCGGACACGCACAGGCGCAGCAGCGACATGTCGGAGGCGCCGGGGTGGTCGAGCAAGGCGATGTACATCGTCGGCACGCCCTGGAACACCGTGACCCCGTCGCGGCGGATCACCTCCAGCGCCCGGCCGGGCTCGAAGCGCGGCAGCAGCGTGAGCCGCGCGCCGGCGTGGACGCTCGCGTTGAGCGAGCAGGTCTGCCCGAAGGTGTGGTAGAGCGGAAGCGCTCCGAGGACGACGTCGTCCACCCCGAGGGCGTGCATGCGGGCCACCGTCGTGGCGTTGCTCACGAGGTTGGCGTGGGTCAGCTCGATGCCCTTGGCCCGGCCGGTGGTCCCCGAGGTGTAGTGGATGACCGCGGTGTCGTCGGCCGACCGCGAGACGATCTCGTGTTCGGCGGCCACGCCGCGCAGCAGCCGGCGGAACTCCTCGGGCACCACGAAGAAGCAGTCGGCGCCGGTGCCCGAGGTGCCGGCCTCGGCGGTCTCGGCGAACGCGTGCCAGGCGATCAGCAGCCGGGCCCCGCAGTCGCCGACGTAGGAGGCGATCTCCCGTCTCTTCAGCAACGGGTCGAGCGGGACGACCACGGCGCCGATCCGCAGAACCCCGTAGTAGATGACGGCGAACTCCGGCACGTTCGGCAACATGACCGCCACCCGGTCGCCGGCGCCGATCCCACGGCGCCGCAGCAGCGCCGCGACGCGCGCGCTCATCAGCTCCAGCGCACCGTAGGTGATCTCCGCCTCGTCGAGCGTGACGACCGCTCTCCCGGTGAGCCGCCCGGCGGTGGCAGGGAGCCGGTCAGCGAGATTCATGGGAATGACCGTACGTCTGGCTTCCACGGCTCTCATTGGTCGCGGTGGCCAGTCTTTTCCGTTCGGGATTGGTGCCCGGCGACAGCGTGTCGTGAAGCGCGATGGCGACGAGCAGATCGACGAGGTCGTTGATCCGGCGCAGATTGCGCCCGGTGCGCTCCCGGATCCGGCGCAGCCGGTACTGGGCGGTGTTGGGATGGATCTGCAATCGCTCCGCGCAGGCGCGCAGGTTCAGGTCGGCGGCGGCGAAGGCCCGGATGGTGGCCGTGAGCACCCCGCCGCACGCTCGGTCCTCGGCAAGCAGCGCGGTGATCCGCGGATCGACCAGGTGCCGGGCGGTGTCGTCCGCCTTCAGCGCCAGGTACTGGAAGGGCGTGATCCTCGGCAGGGCCGCCACCCCTCCCTCCTCGGGCAGGAACTCAAGGACGGTGCGAGCCTCCTCGTAGGCCTGCGGGATCTGGGCGATGCCGGCGATCACGGTGCTGACGCCCATGGCGAGGACGATCCCCTCGCCGAGGAGGTTCTCCCGCACCGCCTGCAGCCGGTCGCACATCTCCTCCGGATCGGCGCCCGGGCCGAGCGCGGGGATGGCCACGATCTCCGACTGGCGCACGACAGACAGCGTCCTGGTGCCGTTCGCTCCGGTCCGGGCGATCGCCGCGCATGCCGCGTGCCGCGCGTCGGCGCCGCGGCCCGGGCCCGTCGGCACGGACTCTCCACCCGGTCTGGCGGTACCCGGCAGCAGGATCGCGATCAACACGAGCAGCGGCGTGCGGGAGTCGGGGCCGAGGCCATGCGCCTGGGCCGCGGCCAGTTGCCGGCCGCGCATGGTCGTGTTCCCGGCTAGGAGGGTCTCCAGCAGGTCCCTGCTCTCGCGCACCGCCTCGGCGGCGGCGTACTGCTGGAACTCCATGTACGCGTTGGCCGCGTGGGTGCTGGCGAAGTCGCAGCAGTGCATCAGCGGGCCGGCCAGCGAGAGCGCGGCCTCATGGCCGGCGGACGAGCCGCCGGCGCGCTTGACCACCGACTCCCACAGCACCTGCCGGCCGACGTGGAAGGCGTTGATGTAGTCGGCCAGGGCGACCCCGGCCCGCGCCCGCCGCATCGCCGCCCGTCGGGTGAAGGCGAAGTCGTTGAGCGTCACCGTGCGGTCTTCGAACAGGACGGCCAGCTTGCTGCGGTAGTGCTTGGCCACCTGGTCTCGTACGTCGGCGTGGAACACCTCGTCCTGAGCCGCGTACGCGGGGATCTCGGCCCGCATCGTGCCGGCCGCGGTGTCGGCCAGCGCGTCTAGATCGTTGAGGAGTTCGGAAAGGATACGTACGCGTTCAGCGCGGACCGCTTCCGCATCGGTGAGTGTCACCGTCGTCCTTAAGCCACTGGACATGTCGGGATGATCCATGGTTGTGGCCGGGCGGTCAACGGTTCGTAACCGGTCCGAGACACACCCTGTGCACGGCGGACAACACGCTTGTCACATTTTGGGTGGCCGCACCCAATGCGGTGGCTGACGGGCGGATTCTACGCTGACCACAACTTCAGAACATTGTTCTTCCGCTCGTGCGCCCAGGAGGCCGGATGCTGGAGGTACACGATCTCAGCGTTCGCTTCGGCGGCATCACCGCACTGGACGGTGTGGGCTTCTCCGTACGGCGCGGCGAGATGGTCGGCCTCATCGGGCCGAACGGCGCCGGCAAGACCACGTTGTTCAACTGCCTGACACGGCGGTACGACGCCGACGCGGGGACCGTCCAGTACGAGGGAGAGAACCTGCTGGCCGTACCGCCGCACGGCATCGCCGCGATGGGCATCGCGCGGACCTTCCAGAACCTCGGCCTGTTCCCGCACATGTCGGTGCGCGACAACGTGCTGGTCGGCGCCCACCACCGAGGAGAGGCCGGTTTCCTCACCGCGGCACTGCGGCTGCCACGGGTACGCCGCGAGGAGGCCCGGCTCCGCGCCGAGACCGAAGCCGTGCTGGAGCGGCTGGCGCTGACCGGGGTCGCCGAGCACCCGGCGGCGGGGCTGCCGTTCGGCACGCTCAAGCGGGTCGAACTGGCTCGGGCGCTGGTCGGCGGCCCCAAGCTGCTGTTGCTGGACGAACCCGTCAACGGGCTCAACTCCGGGGAGGTCGAGGAGTTCTCCGGCACCCTTCGCGCCATCCGCCAGGAGTTCGACGTGACGATGGTCGTGGTCGAGCACCACATGGGCTTCGTCATGGGGATCTGCGAGCGCATCGTCTGCCTGAACTTCGGCCGAAAGATCGCAGAAGGGCCGCCCGCGGAGATCCAGCGCGATCCCGGGGTCATGCAGGCATACCTGGGGACGGCCGTATGAGCGACAACCCCTTCCTGACGGTCGCGGACCTGCGTGCCGGCTACGGAGGCGCCCAGGTACTGCACGGCGTGAGCCTGACGGTGGGGCAGGGGGAGATCTGCGCCATCCTCGGACCCAACGGAGCGGGCAAGACGACCTTGCTCCGGGCGCTGTCCGGCATGGTCCGGGTGCGCGGCGGCGTCCGGCTCGACGGGGCCGAGCTGGCCGGGCGCTCACCGGACACCATCGCCCGGCAGGGCGTCGCGCACGTGCCCGAGGGACGCGGCACCTTCATGCCGCTCACCGTCGAGGAGAACCTGCGCCTCGGGGCCTTCGTCCGCCGGGGGCGCGGCGCGGTGGACGCCGACCTGGAACGCATCTGCACCTACTTCCCGGCGCTGAAGAGTCGGCTGGCGCAGGTGGCCGGCAGCCTCAGCGGCGGCGAGCAGCAGATGCTCGCGATCGGCCGGGCGCTCATGCTGCGGCCGCGGCTGCTCCTGTTGGACGAGCCGTCGCTCGGGCTCGCCCCGATGGTCACCCAAGAACTGTTCCGGATCGTACGGGCCGTCAACGAAGAGGAGCGGACCACCGTGGTCGTCGTCGAGCAGAACGCCCATCTCGCCCTCGGCATCGCCCAGCACGCCCATGTCCTCGAAAGCGGCCGGATCGTCCTGTCGGGATCGGCCGAGCAGATCCGGGCGGACGAACAGGTCGCCCAGTCCTACCTCGGATACCGGGTCTAGGCATGGCCGGCTTCCTGCAGCAGATCGTCGAGGGGCTCGGCGCCGGCGCCATCTATGCCAGCCTGGCCCTGGCCCTGGTGCTGATCTACCAGTTCACCGGGATCGTCAACTTCGCCCAGGGTGAGCTGGCGATGTTCTCCGCCTACATCGCCTGGCAGTTCATCGCCGGGGGCCTGTCGTTCTGGCCCGCTCTTGGGCTGACGCTGGCGGTGTCGTTCGTCGGAGGCATGCTGATCGAGCGGCTGGTCATCCGCCCCGTGGAAGGCGCCCCCGAACTGACCGTGGTCATCGTCACCGTGGGGCTGTTCATCTTCGTCAACGCCGCCGCCGGGTGGATCTGGACGTTCCTCATCAAGGACTTCCCCAACCCGTTCCCCGCCGGCGCCATCGAGGCGGGCGGGCTGAGCGTGGGGTACTCGACGCTGGGCATCCTCGTGGTGGTCGCCGTGGTGATGGGCCTGCTGTACGTGCTCTTCCAGCACACCAAGATCGGCCTGGGGATGCGCGCCGTGGCGACCAACCCCGAGTCGGCCCGGCTCGTCGGCATCCGCGTGGGCTGGACGCTCGCGCTCGGCTGGGGGCTCGCCGCCACCGTCGGCGCGGTGTCGGGCATCCTGGTGGCCCCGCTGCTCTTCCTCGAGCCCAACATGATGGGCGGCGTCCTCATCTACGCCTTCGCCGCGGCGACCCTCGGGGGGTTCGACAGTCCGGTGGGCGCGGTGGTGGGCGGCCTGGTCGTGGGCGTCGCCGAGACGCTCGCCGGCGCCTACGTCGGCTTCATCGGACCTGACCTCAAGGTCGGCGTGCCGCTGGTCATCATTCTCTGCATCCTGCTGTTGCGGCCTCAGGGCCTGTTCGGCCGAGCGGTGGTGGACAGGACATGAGCGGGTCGGTGAAGGTGACCGAGAACGCCGCCCGAGCGGGCGCGCCCACCCGGGGGCGGGCGCTGGCGCGTGTCGCCACCCTGCGCTGGCGGTGGATCATGATGGCGGCGCTGCTCATGGCGGCGTGTTACGCGCCGTTCCAGCTCCCGCCCTTCCGCGTGTTCCAGTTCACCATGGTGCTGGTCTACGCGGTGGCGCTGCTCGGGCTGAACCTGCTCGTCGGCCACGCCGGCCAGATCTCCCTCGGCCACGGCGCCTTCTTCGGCATCGGGGCCTACGTGACCGCGATCATGCTCGACCGGTGGGACATGCCGCACGTGGCGACCTTGCCGATCGCCGCCGCGGTGGCGTTCGCGCTCGGCCTGGGGCTCGGCCTGCCGGCCATGCGCCTGCGCGGGCTCTACCTGGCCCTGGTGACGCTGGCCATCGCGATCTTCCTGGTCCCGCTGCTCAAGCGGTTCGAGCCGGTGACCGGTGGTTCCATGGGGCTGACACTCGCCAAGCCGGCGCCTCCGGCGTGGACGGGACTGGCCGAGGACCAGTGGCTGTACTTCCTGACGCTGGCCGTGGCCGTCGTCGCCTTCCTGCTGGCCCACGGCCTGCTGCGCTCTCGGGTCGGCCGGGCCCTGCACGCCGTCCGCGACAACGAGGCGGCGGCCGAGGTGATGGGCGTACGGCTGTCGTTCTACAAGACGCTCGCCTTCGCCTGGAGCGCGATGCTCGCGGGGGCGGCGGGCTGCGTCTACACATGGGTCATCGGGTTCGTCTCTCCGGACTCGTTCTCCGTCAACCTCTCGATCACGCTCCTGGCGGGCCTCGTCGTCGGCGGCCTCGGATCGGCGTCCGGGCCGCTGCTGGGCGGTCTGTTCGTGATGTTCGTGCCGAGCATCTCCCAGGACGTCAACGACGCCGCGCCCGGCGTCATCTTCGGCTTGCTGATCATCGCGGTGATGTACGTCGCTCCGACTGGTCTGGCCGGGCTGGCGGGACGCGTGACGCGCTCGATCACAAAGGTCCTCCGGAAGGAGTAAGGAATGCGGGTATCTGCGATCGGCTGTACGGCGATGACGGCGACCCTGCTGGTCGCCCTGGCGGCGTGCGGGGGGCGAGAGGGGAACGAGGCGGGCTCGACGGCGGCGGCGTCCGGGGCGTGCCAGGGACAGCAGACCACCGGCATCACCGACAAGAGCATCAAGCTCGGCGGCATCTACCCGCTCTCGGGACCGGCTTCCGCCTACGGCGCCATCCCCAAGGGCATCAAGGCCTACTTCGACTTCGTCAACGCCGAGCAGAACGGGATCGGCGGACGCAAGGTCGAGTTCGTGGTGCGCGACGACGGCTACCAGCCGCCCAAGGCCGTCGAGGAGGCCCGCAGGCTCGTCGAGCAGGAGCAGGTGTTCGCGCTCTTCCAGACGCTGGGCACGCCCTCGACCACGGCGACCTGGGACTACACCAACCAGCGGAAGGTGCCGCAGGTCTTCGTCGCCACCGGCGCGTCGAAGTGGGGCACGGACACCAACCACCCGTGGACCATCGGCTGGCAGCCCAACTACGTCTCCGAGGCCCGCGTGTACGCGCAGTACCTCAAGAAGGAGCGGCCCGACGCCAAGGTGGCGGTGCTCTACCAGAACGACGACTTCGGCAAGGACCTGTTCGGCGGGTTCAAGAGGGCCATCGACGGCAGCGGGATCAAGGTGGTCGCGGAGCAGAGCTACGAGGTCTCCGATCCGAGCGTGGAACCGCAGATGCGCAACCTGGCCGGGTCCAAGGCGGATGTCCTGCTCAACGTGACGACGCCCAAGTTCGGCTCCCAGGCCCTGGCGGCCGACGCCAAGAACGCGAGCTGGAATCCGCTGCACATCATCAACAACGTCTCCGCCTCGATCACCGTGATCAAGCCGGTCGGCTTCAAGAACGTGCAGGGCATCGTCTCGGCGACCTATTACAAGGACCCCATCGACCCCACGTGGAAGAGCGATACGGAGATGATGCGCTACTACGCGACGATGAAGAAGTACGCCCCCGACGCCGATCCCGCCATTCCGTACCACGCCTTCGGATGGGCGGTGGCCACCGCCTTCCACAAGGCGATGGACGCCGCGAAGTGCCCGACACGCGAGGGACTGCGTGACGCCATGCGTTCGCTCAACAGCGTCCCGGTCGAGATGCTGCTGCCGGGAGTGACGATGACCACCGGACCGGACGACGGCTTCCCCATCGAGTCCATGCAGCTCATGAGGTTCAAGGGCGAGCGATGGGAGCTCTTCGGCGACGTGATCGACACCCGCAAGGAATTCGGCCCGCTGACCGGCTGACCGCGGGATCCCGCACCGGGCGTGCACGAAGGTCAGTGGCCTCCCCCCCGGCCACTGACCGCACATCCTCTGGTAAGGCTCGTCAGGGGCGTGCCGCCATTCGGCGTTACGGGGAATCTGGTCAAGGCCGAGGTCGGGGGCCCGGTGGGGCCGCCCTCGTCGAGCAGGGTGATCGGCTCACCCGTGCCGCCTCAACCAGGCAGGTCGAAGGTGTCGAAGGCGGTGGGCGGGCCGCCCACGGCGGTCACGATCTCGGCGGCCAGATCGCGGAGTTTGATGTTGCGGTTCTGGGAGGCGCGGCTGAGGATGGCGAACGCGGCCCTGGCGGAGCAGCGCTGCTGGGCCATCACGATGCCGATCGCCTGGTCGATGGTGCTGCGCGTGTCCAAGGTGGCGCGCAGGTCCTCGTTCAGCCTCGCTTGGTCGGACGCACGCAGGGCCAGGGCGACGGCGCCGGCCGCGGTGCCGGCGAAGACGCGCATCCGCTGCTGGTCGTCGTCGTCGAAGGCACCGGCATGGGTGTTGTACAGGTTGTAGCCGCCGACGATCTGGGTCGGCCCCTGCAAGGGCAGCGACAGGCAGCTGCGCACCCCGTGGGCGAAGGCCTCGGCGCAGAACGCCGGCCAGCGCGCTTCCGTGGAGGTGTCGGGAATGTAGTGGCTTTCTGTGGTCGCCAGGGTGTCCAGACACGGGCCTTGGCCGGTGCGGTACTGAATGTGGTCGACGGCCAGGGTCAGCGCGTCGCTGTTGGCCACCGTCGCCGCGCCGGAGTCGCGGACGATGGTGATCCCGCACATGCTGCCCTCGGGCAGCGCCGCCACGGTGAGCAGGGTGAGCTCGTGGAGGAACGTCTCAAAGGTGTCGGTGGACAGCAGCAGTGACAGCAGCGCATCCTGCTGGGTGGGTTCGGTCGCCGAGGTGAACGATGTCGACATGGCGCCTGCCGTTTCCGGGGGTTCGTCCCACCGGTCACCGGTGACAAGACGTCGAGGCGACGCCTGGAAAGGCCTACGGCGACTCCTCAGCATTACCCGCCCGCGGCGCATCCATTCCATTCCTTGACCACCCTGACCTCGAACTCCCGGCGACCGCCGTGGCCGGTCCCTGTCCCTAGCGCCAGGGGATTCCGGTGCGGTCGATGTAGAGGATGGCGTTCATGATGGTGCGCAGGTCATGCTCGCACGGGCGGCCGATGTCGAGGCCTTGTGTGCGGCGGTCGGTCCGCCAGGCGCTCAGCACCGGCTCGATGAGCGCCCAGCGGGCGTCGGAAAGGTCGCTGGGGTAGGTTCGCTGCTTGGCCATACCTCCGGCGTACCTTTCGGTGCGGGGGAGGCCCAGCCTCTTGAGGCGGCCCTCACCAGCGGGTAAGGCCCAAAGCGCGAGGTCATGGGATGAGACAGGAGTTTGCGGTACGAGATCGGCAGCAGCCGGTCGAGCGGCTGCGCTTCAGGGGCCCGCAAATCCGCTGAGACTTCGCATATGCCGCTGCTCCGCTGGCTGGACATATCTGGGCATTCATTCACGGGAAGGGATCAAACGCCCACTTAGGGCGTGGGCGGGGTCGAACTTGCGCGGGATCGGCTCCCATTCGTGCAGGTCACGGAAGAACGCGCGGGGCAATGCCCCAGCCTTATGCCGTCAGGGAGTTCACGGGTGCTCCGAACACGTCATCAAAGCGATGGGCCAAGCGTGTGTTAACCAGGTAGTACGAGCCACTTGGGTCGTAGGAATCGCGGGGCGTTGCGCCGCGAGCTGACCGCGTTCCTGCGCATTGGTGATGTACCGGATAACGTGTAGGAGCCACCCGCCGACCGGATACGTGGAACGCCTGCTCGGCCGCGTTCGTCTGACCGGTACAAGAGCGAGGGCACGCCCTATGACGCCTTCCGCCGTCGCTGCCAGACGGTAAGCACGGAAACTATCTTCACCACCGATATCAGGGCACCGATGGTCAAGGTGACCGCTCCCAGGAAGACATTGAACGTCGCCAGCAGATATTTGGCGTCCGGATCGCCTAATCCGTATGCGACCGCACCGGTATCGATCCATCCTGCAGTGCTCAGTCCTAGACGCATGACGAACAGCCCGAAAACGATAGTGCAAATGCCCAATAGCAAACCAGGGCGCTTCAGCGGAGGCCTGCCACGGCGGGTGCCCTTCCAGGCGAAGACCAGGAGGGCGGTCGGGACAGTGAGGAATTGGCCGAAATTAAGGGTGAGCAACACACTCAGACTCCACTGATGGAAGTCGCCGGTCGGCACTAGGTGTCCCGAACGCGATAAGAGGGCGACGGCGATAACCGCGCCAGCGAGAAGACCAATCGAAAGAAAGCGAACGAAAACCATGCCTAGCATGGTCTCATACGGTTCAGACCGGGCTGCCTGAGCCAAGAGGAGCGCCACACGAAAGCGGGGGATTCACATGCGCTTACATGCCGCCATCAGGGCGGGACTGATCGACGAAGCGGGACAGCCCTCGGGGACGACTCACTCGAGGGCTGTTCGTTATGGGCGGGATGCTCGTGGCGATGACGTCACCGCTGAGGGAAGCCGCGTGGAGTTTGGCTGCTGCCGTATTGGTCGCTCGGCGAGGCGTGAGGCCGGCATCTGCGATACCGGGGCCGCGGTCTGACAGGCAGGCCATCGCATGTTGGACTCCCCTGCCCGTGTCAAGTAAAGCGTCCCAATCCCCATACGCCCGCCGGACTACGCCGGAACGATCATCGGCGCGCTGACCTTGCGCGGACGATCCCCCAGCGATCCCCCACAGTGCCGAACAATGCTCCAGAGCAAGAGTGGATCATGTGAAGTCGCAGGTGAAGGGCATGATCGCGAGTAGGGCGGGTGGGACTTGAACCCACGACCTACGGATTATGAGTCAAGAGGACATCGCTACTCTGCTGGTCCTCTGAACTGCGAAGACGTCGATCGCGCGCGCCAAGCTGAGTCCAGTCGGGGAAGCATTGGGTAACGACAACTGACCGACAACCCGCGAGCGGCAATAGGAACGGGCGGGACTCAGTGAGACTGGAGATCCGTCCGTTCCTGCGTTATCTGCCCTGGTAAGCGGACAGTTTCCACCGGCCTGGATCTTGCGCCCCTGCAGTGTGCTGGTACAAGACACAGGAAACCCGTGCCTCAAAACACAAGAATCGTGAGGCAAGTGGATCAATTCGGGTGATTGACTCTCTAGAGCAAGGCGTTCATCGTTGTCATATGACGGACCATCCGCCTGGCCCTTGGGCGACGCACAAGGCTTCGCCGAGATGGTCAGCTTGGATCTCCAGACAGAAAACTTGGTTGATTGCGACTGTCGCGGCGGCACTGTCAGCAGCAGTGAGCGCCATGGTGGTTGATGCTGCCCAATCGGGCTTGGCGAAGCTTTCGGAGCCGAAGGATCCTTTTGGGTGGACCGTTCAGATTATCGATCCAGAAGGTTATCCACGAGGACCAAATGGCTGCTTCTGGGCATTTAGCGAAATACCGCCAGACAAATTTCCGCTTCCAGACGTGAGTCAGACCGACTGGGGAGTTCTGCCCAAAGGGGCGACGGGCGGCTGGGCTACTCAAGTGAGTATCTCTCTCCAAGGCTACACTTCCAAGGTAGTTGCATTGCAGCGCATGAGAGTTGTGGTGACGCGAGTTGTACGCTCTTCGGGGTTCATGTATGACATTGTTACCGGATGTGGAGGGGCTATTGAAGAGCGAATGTATGCAGTGGATTTAGACAAGCGACAGCCGTCCGCGTCCCCACTTCCTAACAAGAAATGGGATGAAGAGACCGAAAAATGGCTTCCTGCTCCACCTGTTCAGTTTCCCTATGAAGTTTCCTCGGAAGAAATCGAGATTTTCAACATAATAGCTTCGACGGCCAGTTGCGACTGCCGCTGGCATATAGAGTTGGACTGGTCATCTGAAGGCCGTTCGGGCACAGCCGTGGTCAACTTGAGAGGTAATGAATTTCGAACTGTCGGCGGTGATGGTCTACCTCGCTATCGCCTTCCACTGCAAAGGGATAGAATCAAAGATTGGATACCTAAACCGTGAGAAGGAGCAGGGTGCCCGACTGCAGATTGATGCTGATGGTTTCGCTGGCAGCCGACAGCGGCCGACTTCAGATGTCCCCGAAGTCCGACATGTTGATCCATGCTCCGTTGGAGCCCAGCAACTTGACCCTTGCTTGGTGGGGGATTAGATAAGCATCAAGCTTGAGATCCGAGGTCCGGCCTTGCTCTGGCCTGCCCATCAGAGCATCTCTGAACCTCTCGTTGAGCCGTCAGTGTTCGTCTGGGATGCTTGGCGTAACGTGATGGGCATCCCCGAGCATTTCGATCCGCGCGGACCTGACAGATGTACAGGGGTTACGAGCAGGCGGTGTGCGGCCAGATCAAGGTTTGAGAACTTCCATGGGCGAGACGTTTGCCGTTGTTTCGGGGGGTAGCGGTAGCGGCCCCAACGGCCCCATTCCATGGGAGGCTTTCATGGCCACATCAGGCACCCGGGCGAGCCGTACGCCGGTCCAGCTCGCCGCGCTGGTGGTCGGCGTGGTGTTCCTGCTGGTCGGCGTGCTGGGCTTCATCCCCGGCGTCACCACGCAGTACGACACCATGCAGTTCGCGAGCCACGACTCCGACGCGCTGCTGCTGGGAGTGTTCCAGGTCTCGATCCTGCACAACATCGTCCACCTGCTGTTCGGCGTCGCCGGCATCGCACTGGCCCGCACGTGGTCGGGCGCCCGTAACTACCTGGTCGGAGGGGGAGTGGTCTACCTCGTCCTGTGGATCTACGGGAGCTTGATCAACCACGAGAGCTCGGCCAACTTCGTCCCGGTCAACACCGCCGACAACTGGCTGCACCTGGCCCTGGCGATCGGCATGATCGCGCTGGGTCTGCTGCTGACCCGCCGCGACGCGGCGACCCGCTGAGCACGGTCGG
>NZ_BAAAZR010000010.1:140722-284559 GCF_039537005.1 Sphaerisporangium flaviroseum
CCGACCGCAGGACATCATCACCCGGACAATGCTCGAACCAGGGCGCTGACCTGCCTCTATATGGTTGAGATGGCGAAAAGCGTCCGTGGGTGCACGAGGAGGGCCGATGACGACATCCACCTACCGGAGGTCTCCCGCGCGGCGCCCCTGGGTGCGCATCCTGCTCACCGGGCTGGCGCTGTGGCTGCTGACCGTGGCGGTCACCTTCCTGACCGGCAACCCGAACCTGATCCCCACCCTGGTGCTGCTCGGCAGCTTCCTGGTGCCGGTGACGTTCGTCGTCTGGGCCTTCGAGCGTCGCGACACCGGGGAACTGACGCCCACGCTGGTGTTCAGCACCTTCCTCACCGGCGGGGTGCTGGGAGTCCTCGGCGCCTCGGTCCTCGAGTCTTATCTGCTGCGCCCCTCGCCGTGGCTGTTCGCCGGGGTCGGCCTGATCGAGGAAGCGGTCAAGCTGCTGGCCCTCGCCGTCCTCACCCGCCACCTGGCCGTCAAGTCCGTACGCGACGGCATGATCCTGGGCGCGGCCGTCGGCTTCGGGTTCGCCGCCTTCGAGTCCGCCGGCTACGCCTTCACCGCGCTGTTCACGGTCAAAGGGCTGTCTCTGATGCAGCTGGTCCAGACCGAGGTACTCCGAGGCCTGCTCGCCCCGGTCGGACACGGGCTGTGGACCGCCATCCTGGGTGGCGTGCTGTTCAGCGCGAGCACGCGCGACCACTTCCTGGTCACCGGACGCCTGGTGCTGGCCTATCTGGGGGTCTCGGCGCTGCACGCCCTGTGGGACTCGATGCACTCCATCGCCCTGGTCGTCACCCTGCTGCTCACCAGCACGCCGGGGCAGCTGGACCTGCTGTCGCAGGGGTGGATGCCCGAGCCCAGCCCCGCTCAGCTCCAATCGTTCACCATCCTGTACTGGGCGGGGCTCGCCCTGGTGGCGGTGGTCGGCCTGGCCTGGCTGTTCGGCCTGTGGCGCCTGAGCCACCGTCCTTCCCGTACCCCGCCGGCCTGGCGCATCCCGACCGGATCACCGCCCCTGCGCTGAGCCGGGCGTCACCGCGCCGCCTCTACTCAAGCGCGGCATGGCCGACCGACAGCGCCGTGTACAAATGGAAGTCGATCTACTCCATCGACCGCTGACACCGGACGAACGGCTCTGGACGTGGCCGGTGACGTCACATGGTCATCTCTTCGTTCCCGGAACCATGCCACTCGGCGAGCAAGACCGTGGCGTCGTCCTGGAGCCGGTCGCCGTGGTAGTCCAGCATGCTGCGGACCAGGCGGCGCAGGGTTTCCGGGACCGGCAGGCCCTCGGCGTTGTGGTGGATGATGAATTCGACGAAGCGGTTCAGGCCGAACTCGCGGCCGTTGGGGTCGCGGGCCTCGGTGACGCCGTCGGTGTAGAACAGCACCCGGTCGCCCGGCTGCAGTTGCTCCCGGCACAGGGCGATGGGCAGGCCGAGATCCAGGCCCATCGGATGAGCCGGCGGGCACTGCAGGCTGGCCGTCCAGCGGCCATCCCGGATGACCACCGGTTGGTGGTGGCCCCGGTTGACCCAGGTCAGCACCCCGGTGGCGATGTTCAGCTCGGCGAGGATCGCGGTGACGAAACGGGTGCCCCGGCCGAACTCGGTGATCAGCGTGCGTTCGATCGCCTCGCTGGTCTTGACCAGATCCACGCCCTGCCTGCGGTAGTTGCGGCAGGCGGCCACGGCCAGGGAGGCGGTCAGCCCCGCGGCGGTGTCGTGGCCCATGGCATCGAAGATCCCCAGATGCACGGTGTCGTCGGCGATGGCGTAGTCGAAGGCGTCCCCGCCGATCTCATAGGCCGGCTCCAGGGCGGCGCTGATCACCAGTTGCTCGCAGGCGAAGGCCAGCGGCGGCATCAGTTTCCACTGCATCTCCGCGGCGACGTGCATCGGCCGGGTGCGCACCAGCCGGGCGTAGGAGTCGCTGTGGGAGCGCTTGCTCACCACCAGCAGCGCGGCCAGCGAGGCCAGGGCCTGCATGTCCTCCTCGGCCACCTGGCCGGCGTCCGAGCCGCTGACCCGGATCACTCCGATTCGCTCGGTGCCGTCCAGCATCGGCACCCACCAGTGGCCGGGCTCGCCGTCGACGCCGGGCCGGGCCAGTATCCGCATCTCCTGGAAGGCTCGGCCGGCGGGCGTCGTATTGATCTTCAGCTCGGCCGCCTCCGGGTCCGCGCCCTCACCGGCGTTCTGCCCGCGCCCCGTCAGTAGGCGGAGCACGTCCTGCTGCAGGTCGGTGAGGTAGATCAGCACGTCGTGCAGGCCGGCCTCGGCCGCATGCTTGTGGATCAGGGAAGGCACTTGTTCCAACGCGGCCAGGTGGCTGGCCTCCAGCAGGCCGGCGAGCATCCGCGCCGTTCCGGCGTTCACCACGTTCCCGGCCAAGTTCCCGGCCACATGCGACCACCTGTATCTATTTGCGCGTCTCGGCCGTGTCGCGGCCGTTCATCGGCTCTTCAGGTCGAACGCCAGCATAGTTCCGAGGACGGGATGAGCGTGTTGTCACCGGAACCTTCTTCGCCCGTCCTTCATCGGCCCAGCAGGCCGACGGTCAGGAAGTAGACAAGACCGGCGACGACGATGATGACGGTGAGTAGGAACATTACTCGCATGGTTCGATTCGCCACCTTGCATTCGTAGCCGGTCGCCGCGGGGCGTGCGGTGGGCGCGTCTTCTACCCGGTGATAGCCGATCACACCTAAGGATCGCCTACGCAGCCGCCGGCACGCAGGGCACGGATCGGCGGAAGATCGCTCAGCGCGCCAGGATGTGGTCCGCCTGCGAGCTCACCGGAGGTAGCGCCTGGGGCGAGAGCGTGGTGGGGGTGGTGAACAGGTCGCGAGCGCGCACGACGGCCTTTCGGGGTCGACGAAATGACCGCCGACCAGACTTCCCGGCACACCTGCCGGCAACGTACCAATGGTCGCGGATGTGGAGGAAGCCGCCCATATCCGCCCCGCGCCGACAGGGATCCGGTGCGCCGTAAGGATCGCGTCAATAATCCGGCTGAACGCGTATGGAACCCGTCAAGGCAGCCGAAATGCCGTGAAACACGCGGTTGGCTTACCTGGAGGCCACCCGTCCGGGAGGCCGGGAACCTGATCCGTCTGATAGGGGAGTGGGGATGGCCGACGTCATCTTCGTCGCCCTGACGATCGCGGTGTTCGCGATCCTGGGGCTCGTCGTCAAGGCGGTGGAGCGCCTGTGAGCGCTGTCAACGCCATCGGGCTGGTGGTGACCGCCGGACTGGTCATCTTCATGGTCGCCGCCCTGCTGTTCCCGGAGCGTTTCTGATGTCGTCGGCCGTCGCGGGGTTGCTGTTCATCGGATCCCTGATCGCCGCCCTCGTGCTGACGCACCGGCCGCTGGGCGACTACATGTACCGCGTCTACACCGACTCCAAGCATCTGAAGGTGGAGCGGGTGATCTATCGGCTCATCGGCGTGCAGGCGGACGCCGAGCAGCGGTGGAGCGTCTACGCCCGAGGCGTGCTGGCGTTCTCCGCCGTGTCCATCCTGTTCCTGTACGCCTTCCAGCGGCTTCAGGACCGGCTCTTCCTGAGCCTGGGATTCCCCCCGGTGCCCGGCCACATCGCGTGGAACACCGCGGTCAGCTTCGTGACCAACACCAACTGGCAGGCGTACGCGGGTGAGGCCACGATGGGGCATCTGGTGCAGATGGCCGGGCTGGCGGTGCAGAACTTCGTGTCCGCCGCGGTCGGCATGGCCGTCGCGATCGCGCTGGTCCGCGGCTTCGCCCGCAGACGCACCGAGAACCTGGGCAACTTCTGGGTGGACCTGGTGCGAGGCACGGTCCGCATCCTGCTGCCGATCGCGTTCATCGGCGCGATCGTCCTGGTGGCCGGCGGGCTGATCCAGAACTTCTCGGGTGCTCACGAGGTCGCCACGCTGGCCGGCGGCCGGCAGGCGATCACCGGTGGCCCGGTCGCCAGTCAGGAGATCATCAAGGAGCTGGGCAGCAACGGGGGCGGCTTCTACAACACCAACTCCGCCCACCCCTTCGAGAACGCCGGCAGCTGGACGAACTGGGTGGAGATCTTCGCCATCCTGATGCTGCCGTTCGCGCTGCCCCGCACGTTCGGCCGGATCGTGGGCGACAAGCGGCAGGGCTACGCCATCGCGGCCGTCATGGGCCTGCTGGCCTTCACCAGCATCGTGGTGCTGACCGGGCTTGAGATGGCGCACGGCGGCACGGTCCCGCAGGCGGCCGGCGCCGCGATGGAGGGCAAGGACGTCAGGTTCGGCGTCGCCGACTCCGGCACCTTCGCCGCGGCCACGACGCTGACCTCCACCGGAGCGGTCAACTCCTCCCACGACTCCTTCACCGCGCTGGGTGGCATGGTGACGATGTTCAACATGATGCTCGGCGAGGTCGCGCCGGGTGGTGTGGGAGCGGGCCTGTACGGCATGCTCGTGCTCGCGGTGATCACCGTGTTCGTCGCCGGTCTCATGGTCGGCCGCACGCCGGAATACCTGGGCAAGAAGATCGGCTCCCGCGAGATCAAGCTCGCGTCGATGTACTTCCTGACCACACCGGTGCTCGTGCTGGTCGGCACGGCTCTGGCGATGGGGTCGGCGGAGCGGCGGGCGAGCATGCTCAACGGCGGGCCCCATGGTCTGTCGGAGGTGCTGTACGCCTTCACCTCGGCCTCCAACAACAACGGGTCCGCTTTCGCCGGGCTCACCGTGAACACCCCGTGGTACGACACGGCGCTCGGGCTGTGCATGGCCTTCGGCCGGTTCCTGCCGATCGTCTTCGTGCTGGCCCTCGCGGGCTCGCTGGCCCGGCAGTCGCCCGCGCCGGCGTCGGCCGGCACGCTGCCCACCCACCGGCCGCAGTTCGTCGGCATGGTCGCCGGCGTGACGATCATCCTGGTGGCGCTGACGTTTCTCCCCGCCCTGGCGCTGGGGCCGCTCGCGGAAGGCATCCATTGATGGCAACGCTCCAGGCGCCGGGTCGCGCACCAGGGCGGCAGAAGAACGGCAAGGTGGGCGGTGGCCTGCTGGACCCCCACCAGCTTCTCGCGTCACTGCCGGACGCGCTGCGCAAGCTGAACCCCGCCACGCTGTGGCGCAACCCGGTCATGTTCATCGTGGAGATCGGCGCCGCCTTCACCACCGTCCTGGCCATCGTCACCCCGTCGGCCTTCGCATGGGCGATCGTCGTGTGGCTCTGGCTGACCGTCGTCTTCGCCAACCTGGCCGAGGCGGTCGCCGAGGGCCGGGGCAAGGCGCAGGCGGCCACACTTCGCGCCGCCAAGCGCGACACCGTGGCGCGCAGGCTCACCGCTTGGCAGGCCGGGCGCGACGCCGCCTCGTGGGACACCGTGGGCGCCGCCGAGCTCGAACAGGGCGACTTCGTCGTGGTCGAGGCCGGGGAGATCATCCCCGGTGACGGCGACGTGGTGGAGGGCATCGCCAGCGTGGACGAGTCGGCCATCACCGGCGAGTCGGCGCCGGTGATCCGGGAGTCCGGTGGCGACCGGTCGGCGGTCACCGGCGGCACCAAGGTGCTGTCGGACCGGATCGTCGTCCAGATCACCCAGAAGCCGGGTGAGAGCTTCATCGACCGGATGATCGCCCTGGTGGAGGGCGCCAACCGGCAGAAGACCCCCAACGAGATCGCGCTGAACATCCTGCTCGCCGCGCTGACGATCATCTTCCTGGTCGCCACGGCCACCATGCAGCCGCTGGCGATCTACTCCAAGGCGCAGAACCCGGGCATCCCCGACTCCCTGGCCCTGACCGCGGGCGGCGTCTCCGGGATCGTGCTGGTCTCGCTCCTCGTCTGCCTGATCCCGACGACGATCGGCGCGCTGCTGTCGGCGATCGGCATCGCCGGGATGGATCGCCTGGTCCAGCGCAACGTGCTGGCCATGAGCGGCCGCGCGGTCGAGGCAGCGGGGGACGTCGGCACGCTGCTGCTGGACAAGACCGGCACGATCACGCTGGGCAACCGGCAGGCCTCGGGGTTCGCGCCGGCGCCCGGCGTCCCGCAGGAGGAACTGGCCGCGGCCGCTCAGCTGGCGAGCCTGGCCGACGAGACGCCCGAAGGCCGTTCCATCGTGGTGTACGCCAAGCAGGCGTACGGGCTGCGCGAGCGGGAGTCGGGGGAACTCGCCCACGCCGAGTGGATCGCCTTCACCGCGCAGACCCGCATGTCGGGCGTGAACATTGACGGCCGCCAGGTGCGCAAGGGCGCGGCCACCGCGGTCATGAAGTGGGTGCGGGAGAACGGCGGCCACCCGACAGAGGAGGTCGGCCACCTGGTGGACGGCATCTCCGCCTCGGGCGGCACCCCCCTGGTGGTGGGTGAGACGCTGGACGGCAAGGCCAGGGTGCTGGGCGTCATCCAGCTGAAGGACGTGGTCAAGCAGGGGATGCGTGAGCGGTTCGACGAGATGCGCACGATGGGCATCCGCACCGTGATGATCACCGGGGACAACCCGCTGACGGCCAGGGCGATCGCCGATGAGGCCGGAGTGGACGACTTCCTGGCCGAGGCGACGCCGGAGGACAAGCTGGCGCTGATCCGCAAGGAACAGGAGGGCGGGCGGCTGGTCGCGATGACCGGCGACGGGACCAACGACGCCCCCGCGCTGGCCCAGGCGGATGTGGGGGTGGCGATGAACACCGGCACCTCGGCCGCCAAGGAGGCCGGGAACATGGTCGACCTGGACTCCAACCCCACCAAGCTGATCGAGATCGTGGAGATCGGCAAGCAGTTGCTGATCACCCGGGGCGCGCTGACGACGTTCTCCATCGCCAACGACATCGCCAAGTACTTCGCGATCATCCCGGCGATGTTCGCCGCCGTCTACCCAGGCCTGGACACGCTCAATGTCATGCGCCTGGCCAGCCCGCAGTCGGCGATCCTGTCGGCGGTCATCTTCAACGCCCTGGTCATCGTCGCGCTCATCCCGCTGGCGCTGCGCGGCGTCAGGTACCGCCCCTCCAGCGCCTCCACCCTGCTGTCCCGCAACCTCTACCTCTACGGGCTCGGCGGCATCATCGTCCCGTTCATCGGGATCAAGATCATCGATCTGATCGTCCAGTTCCTTCCGGGGATGTCATAAATGGAACGTCTGCCAAGCTGGATCCGTCAGCACGTGGCCGCGCTGCGCGCGCTGCTGGTGCTCACCCTTATGACCGGGGCGATCTATCCGCTCCTGGTCACGGGCATCGCCCAGGCCGTGTTCGGCGGCAACGCCGGGGGCTCACTGGTGCGCAAGGACGGCAGGGACGTGGGCAGCGCCCTCATCGGCCAGAGCTTCACCGACGGCACCGGCAAGCCTTTGAAGTCGTACTTCCAGAGCCGCCCGTCCGCGGCCGGCGACGGGTACGACCCCACCGCCACCTCCGCGAGCAACCTGGGCCCCGAGGACATCGTGGACACCCTGCCGGTTCCCGGCGCCAAGGACGGGAAGGGCGATCCCGACACCGGCCGGCAGAGCCTGCTGACCAAGGTCTGCACGCGGAGCAGATCGATCGGAGAGCTCGAAGGGGTGAGCGGCGCCCGGCCGTACTGCACGCCGGACGGCGCCGGCGCGGTGCTGAAGGTCTTCCCGGCCGTCGGCACCCCGGTCCGCGCGGTCAGCGTCAACCAGGCCTGCCCCGCCGCGCCGTTCATCGCCGCCTACCAGGGCGTGAAGGTGGAGTGCGGCAGGCCCGGCGAGGACTACACCGCCGGTCGCACCGTCGCGATCCGCGGTACGGGAACGGCCGTGGTGCCCCCCGACGCGGTCACCGCCAGCGGCTCCGGCCTCGACCCCGACATCTCCGTCGCCTACGCCGAGTTGCAGGCCGGCCGGATCGCCAGGGAACGTGGCCTGACAATGGAAAGGGTCAGGGCGCTGATCGGCGAGTACACCACCGGCCGGAGTCTCGGTTTCATGGGCGAACCCGCCGTGAACGTCCTGGAGCTCAACCTGGCACTCGATCGGCTCAAGGGATGAGGCGATGAACACTGCGCGCGGGAGGCTGCGCGTCTATCTGGGCGCGGCCCCCGGTGTCGGCAAGACCTACACGATGCTCGGCGAGGGACACCGGCGCCAGGATCGCGGGACGGACGTGGTCGTCGGATTCGTCGAGGACCACGGCCGGGCCCGCACCGCCGCGCAGGTGGAGAACCTGGAGGTCGTCCCGCGGAAGACCATGGTCTACCGCGGGACGAGCTTCACCGAGCTCGACACCGACGCCGTCATCGCGCGCAGGCCGAAGCTGGCGCTGATCGACGAGCTGGCGCACACCAACGTGCCCGGCTCGAAGAATCCCAAGCGGTGGCAGGACATCGAGGAGATCCTGAACGCCGGCATCGACGTCATCTCCACCGTCAACATCCAGCACCTGGAGTCCCTCAACGACGTCGTCCAGCAGATCACCGGGGTGCCCCAGCGGGAGACCGTGCCCGACGAGGTCGTACGAAAGGCCGACCAGGTGGAGCTCGTCGACATGGCCCCCGAGGCGCTGCGGCGCCGGATGGCCCACGGGAACGTCTACGCCCCGGAGAAGATCGACGCCGCTCTGTCGAACTACTTCCGCGAGGGGAACCTGACCGCCCTGCGCGAGCTGGCCCTGCTGTGGGTGGCCGGAAAGGTCGACGAGCAGCTCGACCGCTACCGGAGCGACCACGGCATCGCGGGCACGTGGGAGACCCGCGAGAGGGTGGTGGTGGCGCTGACCGGCGGCCCCGAGGGTGACACGCTGGTGCGGCGGGCGGCCCGCATCGCCGCCAGGGCCAAGGGCGCCGACCTGCTCGCCGTGCACGTCACCCGATCCGACGGCCTGAGCGGGGTGGATCCGGCGAAGCTGTCGCGCCAGCGCACGCTGGTGGAGAGCCTCGGCGGCAGCTACCACCACGTCGTGGGAGAGGACGTGCCGCGTGCCCTGCTCGACTTCGCACGTGGCGTGAACGCCACCCAGCTGGTGCTCGGAGCCTCGCGCCGCGGCAGGTTCGCCCAGGTGTTCTCCCGGGGCGTGGGAGTCACCACCACCGCCCTGTCCGGATCCATCGACGTGCACATGATCACCCATGCCGAGGCGGGCAAGGGGGCCAGGTCCGCCCGCCCGACGGCGGCGCTCACCCGCAGGCGCAGGTTCGCGGGCTGGGCCATGGTGCTGCTGGCCGTCCCCGCGCTCACCGCCGTGCTGGTGCCCATCAAGGACCGGCTGGCACTGCCGAGCGAGATCCTGCTCTTCCTGCTGATGGTGGTCGGTGTCGCTCTGGTCGGTGGCATGTGGCCCGCCGTCACCGCCGCCGTGACCGGCTTCCTGCTGCTCAACTACTTCTTCACGCCCCCGCTCGGCCGGCTGGCCGTCTCCGAGCCGGAGAACCTGCTCGCGCTCACCGTCTACGTGCTGGTGGCGGTCATGGTGAGCGCCGTGGTCGACCTGGCGGCCCGCAGGACGAGGGAAGCGGCCCGCGCGAGCGCGGACGCCGAGGTGCTGTCCACCCTGGCGGGGCACGTGCTGCGCGGCGAGGCCGCGCTTGCGTCCCTGCTGGCGCGGCTGCGCGAGACCTTCGGCCTGTCCTCGGTCACCCTGCTCGAACGCACCGGCCAGTCGGTCCCGGACGACCAGTCCGAACCCCGCGCGTGGCGCATCGTCGCCACCTCCGGCGCGGCGCCCTGTCAGTCTCCCGGCGTCGCGGACTCCGACGTGTCCATCGACGACGATCTGGTGCTGGCGGTGCGCGGGCGGCTGCTGGACGCCTCCGATCGCCGGGTGCTGGAGGCGTTCGCCGCCGAGGCGGCCATCGCGTTGCGCCAGGAGCGGCTGCGTGAGGAGGCCGAGCAGGCCAGGCCGCTGGCCGAGGCCGACAAGATGCGCACAGCCCTGCTCGCCGCGGTCAGCCACGATCTGCGGACCCCGCTGGCCTCCGCCAAGGCCGCCGTGGACAGCCTGCGCAGCACCGACGTGGAGTGGAGCCGGGAGGACCGGGACGAACTGCTGGCCACCGCCGAGGAGTCGCTGGTCAAGCTGGACCGGCTGGTGGCCAACCTGCTCGACATGAGCCGCCTCCAGGCGGGCGCGCTCGGCCTCGCCCTGCAGCCGATCGCCGTCGAGGAGATCGTCCCGCGCTCTGTCGACGACCTCGGCCCGCTGAAGGACCGCATCCAGGGGGACATCTCCGCCGACCTTCCAGAGGTCCTCGCCGACCCCGCGCTGCTGGAACGGATCCTGGTCAACGTGATGACCAACGCGGTGCGCTACAGCCCGCCCGGCGCCAAGGTCCTGGTCACCGCCAGCTGGTACGGCGACCATGTCCAGATCCGCGTCATCGACCGCGGCCCCGGAATCCCGCGCGAGGCGCACGATCGCGTCTTCATGCCCTTCCAGCGCCTGGGCGACCGCGACAACCACACCGGTGTCGGACTCGGGCTCGCGCTCTCCCGAGGGCTGGCCGAGGCGATGGGCGGAACGCTCGTACCCGAAGAGACGCCAGGAGGAGGACTCACCATGATCATCACACTGCCGATCTCCTCGCGGGCACACGCCGTCCGCGGGGAGGAGAGCGCGTGACCCGCGTCCTCGTCGTCGACGACGAACCACAGATCCTCAGGGCGCTGCGCATCAACCTCGTCGCCCGGCATTTCGAGGTGGCCCTGGCCGCCGACGGGGGCTCGGCCCTGCGAGAGGCGGCCCACTGGCACCCCGACCTGGTCCTGCTCGACCTCGGGCTGCCGGACATCGACGGGGTGGACGTGATCCACGGGTTGCGCGGCTGGAGCGCCGCGCCGATCATCGTGCTTTCGGGGCGGACCGGGAACCAGGACAAGATCGACGCCTTGGACGCCGGCGCGGACGACTACGTCACCAAGCCGTTCAACATCGACGAGCTGCTGGCCCGGATCCGGGCGGTGACCCGCCGCACCTTCCACGAGCCCGAGCTCGCCCGCGTCCAGATCGGCGACCACACGGTGGACCTGACGGACAAGACGGTCTCCGGCGGCGTACGGCTGACGCCCACCGAATGGAACATCCTCCAGCTTCTCCTGCGCAACCCGGGCAAGCTGATCAGCCAGCGGCAGGTGCTCACCGAAGTGTGGGGCAGCCACCACGTCAAGGAGACCCACTACCTGCGCCAGTACATGGCCCAGCTTCGCCGCAAGCTCGAGCCCGACCCCGGCCACCCCGTTCACCTGCTCACCGAGCCCGGGATGGGATACCGCTTCCAGCCCTGAGGTACGGCGGACCGGCCCCGGCCCCGGCCCCGGGATCCGGCCGCGGGCTGCGGGACTCGGCGGATGGCGAGGCCGTCGACGTTCGCCCTGGGGCCGGACCGGGTGTGGCTACTTTCCCTTGTCGGGATGCTCGGGGGTCTGGCCGAGGGCGCTGGCCGCGGCCGACTTCTCCGCCTTGGTGGCGTCGGGGTCCCGCAGCGTCTTGGACGAGGCCGACGCCGCCTTGGGGCTGGTCTCACCCTTGCTCGCCGGTGCCTGGGACAGCGCGCTGGCCGCCGCGGACTTCTCCGCCGGGACCGACTTCGAGTCCGAAGACGAGGAGTCTCCCAGCGTCTTGGCCGCGTCCGATGCCGCCTTGGAGCCGGTCTGTCCTGAGTTGCTGGCCACCATCTCACCTTTCTTCGAGCGGGCCTCGCGTCGCAGCCGCACGGAGATGTCGCAAGCTGCGGCGAAGGTCCTCGCGTTCTGGTCAGTGATCACTTGGCCACACCGCCTACCCGGCCGCGCCGGGCTCAAACAGGGGCCCGGCCCGCCTGAGCCAGAAGGGCGCGCCGGGCCAGCGGGCCTCCATTCCGTAGTAGTCGCGGCGTCGCAGCAGGTAGGAGGTGTAGCGGGCCTGGGTGCGGCGCTGGTGGACGGCCAGCGCGTCGTACCGTCCGTCGAGGGCCTCGCGGACCCCGGCCGCGACGTCCGCCCCGGACCGCAGGGCCGTGTAGACGCCGGCCGAGGTCAGCGGGTCGAAAGCGCTCGCCGCGTCCCCGGCCGCCGCCCACCCCTCGCCGTACAGCCGGGTCAGGCAGTGGGAGGCGGCGGGGACCGTCCGTACGTCGGAGGGCGGATCGAGACGGCCGAACAGGCCGGAAACGTGCAGGGTACGCCGGAGGAGGTCGTGCCAGCCTCGCGGGCCCGTGGCCGACGTGCGGCGGATCACGTCGGGGTCGCTGAAGAGGCCGGCGACCGTCCGCTCCTCGCCGATGTCCGCGCCGTACCACCAGCCGTGCTCGGCCGATTCGATCACCGCCCGCCGGGCCACGAGCGGGCGGGGGAGTCGTGGGAGCACGGCGAACGCGCACATCAGCCGGTCGGCGTGCCGCGGTGCGCCGTGACGCCGGGCCAGCACGCCGCCCCGCCCGGTGGCGTCCACCACGAACCGGGCGCCCAGTTCGTCGCGGCCCTGCGGCGGCGGCGTGGCGCCCCGTCGCCGCAGGGATCCGATCGACAGCCGCCAGCCCCCCGCCTCCCGCCGTACGGCGGTGACACGCGGCCCTTCGATCACGGTGGCCCCCGCCGACCTGGCCGCTTGGACCAGACCGGCGTCGAAGCGATCCCGGTCGATGAGCCAGCCCCCGCCCAGCGGGGCGGTGAAGGCGTCCCGGAAGGCCAGGTTCGCCGTCGCCCACGCGGATGCGATGCCGGGTGAGGGCACATGCCCGGCGAACGCGAACTCCTCCCCTATGCCGAGCCGCCCGAGCATCGGGCGTGCTTCGGCGGGGAGGGACTCGCCCATCCGGATACGTCCCTGGCGGCCCTGACCGACGAGGGTGACGGCGACGCCGGCGGACCGGAGCGCGATGGCCACCGCGCAACCGGCCGGTCCCGCCCCGATCACGGCGACGTCGCTTCTCACGGACGGCTGTCCGGCGAGGGGGCGTCGCGGAGCAGGGTCCGCTCCACCTCAAGGAAGAGCGGGTCCTCACCGGTGCCCTTGTTGACCACGAATCCGAGGCCGGACCAGTGGGCGACCATGTCGAGGTCGTCGGCGAACCGCACGTAGTCGTCGGCGTTCTGGTCTCCGTCCGTCCCCACCCACGGCACCTGCCGCACGCCGTCGGCCTCCTGGACGAAGACGAAGTCGGGACGCTGCACCGGCCACCACCACACGAACCGGTCGCCGATCTGCTGCTGGGAGCACTCGTTGAAGTCGGCCTGCCACGGCACCGCCATGTACTTGGACAGGTCGCCGGGCTCCAGCCCGAGGTCGAGGTCCTGGCCCAGCGAGAGCGGCGGCCGCACGCCGGCCTTGCGACGGATCCGGTACGGCTCCGCGTACAGCTTCGGGTTGCGGCAGATCCAGGTCATCTCGATGCCGGGGGAGAAGGCGCCCCCGACGCAGTTGTCCAGCGCGGCGCGGTCCCGCCGCACGCCGGGCGGCGGCTCGGGCGGTCCCTTAGTGGTGAAGTTCCCATCGGCCCACTGCCGCAGGAAGAAGAACTGGGTCCTGGTCAGGGTCAGGTACCGCGAGGCGAGCGGACCCGGCTGGAAGCAGTTGTCCCCGGCGAGGAAGGGCATCAGCGGCAGCCCGTTGTCTGGGGAGGCGAATAGGTCGGGCGTGTCGGGTGGCCGGATGAGGTCGAGGTAGAACCGCCGCATCCCGTTGTAGGCGGGGGCGGGGTCGCCGAGCTTCTCGAAGTCCAGGTCGTGCGGGTGGGTGGGGATGGCCACCACCCAGCCGTAGTGGTGCGCCCGTTCCAGGATCGGCTTGATGTCCCCCTCCCAGTCGGGGGTGAAGTCGCGCTGCCACAGGCCGTCGTGGAAGACGTCGGGCCGGGTTCGGAGGTTCCGCACCGCCATGTCGGTGATCGTGTCGTACAGCGTGACGAGGTTGCTCAATTCCGGGGCGTAGCGAGGCGGGACGGCCATCACCCAGGCGGAGGCGCCGACGTCCACCGCCCGCCCGTCGCTCATGATCAGCCGGGCGGTCACCGGCCCGTCGGAGGTGTCGTCCCACCAGGTGTCGTTGTTGGCGTAGTCGTCCACGACCGGGACGGCGTCGCCGCTGCCCGAGGCGCCGAAGCCGCCCAGCACGATGAGCCGGCCCTCCCGGTCGGTGCGCATCTCACCGAGGCTGTCGATCGAGGACGGCCGCAGATCCGGCGGGGGAAAGGTCATGGGGTAGCGGCCAGGGTTGTCGGTGCGGGAGAACGCCACCGACTCACCCGCGTCCTTCAGCGTGCGGGGACCGGGGTCGATGATCATCTTTTGGCGCAGGGCCGGGTCGGTCACGTCCGCGTTGCGCAGAGGATGGTCGGGGGCGTACCCCGACTCGCCGGCGTTGACCACGAACTCGTACCAGATCGCCTTCTTGTTGGCGAGGTGGACGGTCCACTCGATGCGCTCCACCCCGTTCTCCCCGGGCCGGACGGGACGGCCGGGGTCGGTGTCGTCTCGGTAGGAGTAGACCTCGAACCGCTCTCCCTGCCTGCGCAGCCTGCCCTCGGCGTCGCGGAAGTCGGCCGGGGTGAACACGCCGCCGTCGGGCAGGACCGGCAGAGTTCCGGGCCGCTCGGGGGCGAGGTAGAACTCGGGGCTGTCCCCGACCCGGACGACGCCGATGGCCGGATGGATTCGATACGACATGGCTGCTGGTCTCCCTGTCATCCGTGCGCCGCGTTGAGGGTGAGGCCGCCCGTGGCGGCTCCGGCCAGCGCCCGGTGGGCGGCGCCGAGGTTCCGCCGCCAGGCCTGGCGGTAGTCGCCCCCAAGGCCACCCGGCGGCCGGGCGAGCAGATCGGCGGCCTCGGCCACGATCTCCTCGATGGGCCGGGGCCGGTAGGCGAACGCGGGCCCGGCGTTCGGGCCCAGCCCGGGGTCGGCGGCCGGGTTGAGCGGGGTCCGCATCAGCAGGGTCGCCAGCGCGGGCAGGGCCGCCTGCATGACCGGGAACGCCGTCTGGAAGAACGGATTCGGCTGCGCCGGCTTGCCGACGGCCTCCCCGATGGCCGTGAGGACCAGCGTGTAGCAGTTGTCGAACAGGTCGGATAACCGGCGCGTGTCGCCGTCGAGGCCGGCGCCGGACGGGTTCGCCTGCATCGGGTAGACCGGCGGCAGTCCCACCTCCCCATCGGCGATCCGCTGGAACCTGCGGTAGTGGGACAGCTCCCAGGGAGTGCCGATGATCGGGCCGTACGTGCCGTCCGGCCGGTCGCCGTAGTGGTCGTAGCCGCCGTACGGCTCCTCGTACGGCACCGGCGGCGCCTGGATCTGGGCGCCCTCGCCCTGCTGGACGATCTCCTCGATGGCGGCCTTCGCGCCGTCGAGGTCGTGCACGAGCAGCAGCCGGCCGCCGCCCGCGCCGAAGTAGGTGTCGTCACGCTGGAACCCGGTGTCGCGCCCGAACACCCGCTTCGCGCCGTACTTCTTCACGCACGCGTCGAAGCCCAGCTCGATGGCCTTGTAGAACTGGCCGATGGTGTCGTACGGCTCGCCCTCGGCGGGCGCGTCGGGGCTCGGCTCGGGCTGTTCGATCCGCATGAACACCGTGCGCGCGAGCACGGGCGACAGCGGCTGGAGCTGGACGAACGGGCCGCCCGCCGCGTGGCCCAGCAGGTACGACGGGTAGGTGGGCACGTGCTCCCGGTCCAGCGAGGGCACCACGCCGATCGCGTTCATCAGGTTGGCGACCTGCATCATGTGCAGCATCTCCTCGATCACCACGCCCCGGATCAGGCGGGACGCCTCCGAGGCGGGGTCGGTGATCGAGTACAGGGCGCACAGGTAGGGCGGGATCGTGGAGAGCTCGATGGTCAGCGCCGTCTGGAGGTGGGCGGCCAGCTCCTCGATGGAACCGATCGGCTGGTGGGCCAGGGTCAGGGGAAGCAGCGGAGGAGGAGAAGGAGTCATGAGATGCCGTCCGTTCGTTCGGTCGGGAGCCCGTCGGAGCGGGGCCGCATGACGGCGGCCGCGTCGTCGCCGTCGGGGGTGAGGAGCACGACGGCGGTGCCGCCGAGGACCGGTGTGTCAGGGTGGCGGGCCACCACAAGGACCGCCTGCGGGGCCGTCACCCGCTCGGGGGCGGTGTAGACCCCGTCGCGGTCGATCGCTCCCACATCCGGAAGCAGGCTCCAGCCGGCCCGCACCGGGTCGCCGCCGAGGGCCGCGGTGAAGGCCTGCCTCGCGCCCGGGCCGAGCGGTGCGGGCGCGTACGGTGTGACCTGCACGGCGGCGGGCGAGGCGGGGAAGACGACGATCCGCGCGCTGCCGGTCCGCTCTCCCACCCGCGCGGTGATCGTCACGGCCGTGGGCTCGCCGATCCTGGCCGGCGGGGTGTAGTCCCCGGCGTCGTTCACCGAGCCGACGGCGGGGGAGATCGACCAGGTGGCCTTCTCGGTGGACCCGGGCAGCCGCGCGGTGAACCTCTTGGCCTGGTCCCGCGCCTCGACCACGGAGATGATCGGGGTGACCTGGATCTGGGCGGGGGTGATCACCACCGCCGCGTACGCCCGCTGGTCGGTCCTCCTGGGCTCCCTGACGGCGTCGCCGACGACGATGGGATCCTGTGCGGTGGCGGTGATGACGACCACCGTGGACCGCGAGACCGAGGTGGGCGGCGTGTAGAGGCCGTCCGCGTCGATGTGGCCGCCACCGCGCGGGACCGACCAGGTGACCGGCCGGCCGGCGGTGAGCCTCAGCGTCTCGGCGGTCGTCAGGCTGGACAGGGGAGGGGCCACGGCGAGGTCGGGCGCTTGCAGCGTGCCGAAGGCGACCAGGTCGCCGGGCACCCGCGCGACCTGCAATCGGGAGGTCTGCTGCCCGGGGAACAGCAGGTTGGTCACCGCGAACGCTCCGATGTCCTGGACGGTGAAGTCGAGCAGGCCGCCCAACCTGGCGGTGACCTCCTCGGCGATGAGGCGGCAGGTCACCTCCCTCGCCTCCTCTTCCTTGAAGATGTCGATCTTGGGAAAGGCGGAGGCCTCGGGTTGCGGGAACGTCACGTCGATGCCCGTGTCCGCGGTGAAGGAGATGGTGGCGGTGACCGGGTCGACCGCGGGCCGGTAGACGGTGTTCAGCGAGATCGTCATGGTGACCTGGCCCTGGTCGCAGATCGGGGGCAGAGGCGGGACGCCGGCCTCGACGCTCCACGGCTGCGTCCACTGGTGTGACCACTTGGCGGTGAGCCACCCGGAGGTGGAGCCCAGAGTGATGTCTTTCAGGGTGAGGTAGACCTCCTCCGGCTTCCCGCACCAGCCCGCCTGCACGGCCCCGTACTCCGAGGTGTACGCGACCGGCATGCTGACGCTCCCGCCGATGATCGAGGTCGACCAGGCGTCGGACGCGTCACCGCGGGCCGCCACGAGGTCTTCCCCGAGGACGCCGGCCACCAGGTCGCGCACGATCCCGCCGAACATCACCTTGCTGGACACCAGCAGCGTCGCGTCCATCCCGGCGGGGACCAGGTTGGCCATCGGTAGCGTGGTCTGCGTGCCGCCCTTCTGGTTGTAGGTCGTGGGGATGAACAGCAGCAGACGGCCGGCGTCGCCGGGGTCGGTCAGGTCACGCTGGGTCGCCATCTCGAACTCGCCGGCGGGGGTCAGGCCGGTGGGGTTCGGCGTGTAGTCCAGCGTGCCCAGCGAGTACCGCCGGTACCCGGCGAGGAGGCCGCCGAAGTACGTGCCGAGAAGGGTGCCCGCCGCGTCCGTGGTGCCGAGGCCGGCGAAGAAGTCCTTCCCGTCCTCGAACCTCAGGCCGATGTGGGTCTGGTGCTCGACCTCTCCCTTCACCTTTCCCAGCGGAACGGTGCCCGTGATCGTGTATCCATGCGCCGCCGTGATCCACTGGGCGTCGACGACCGTGGTCGCTCCGGCCGAGGTGACGGTCGTGCGGGCGATCCCGGAGATGACCGGGATCGTGAGCCGCGCCGCCTGCGGGTCCCGCTCCGGATCGAAGGTGATCAGCGGATGGCCGAGGACGACGTCGCCGAACTCGACCGCGTAGTCCCCGATGACGGGCACGGTGCCCGTCACCGGCGGGAGGTGGTCCCCGTTCAGCAGGTCCAGCACGAACCGGCGCTGGAACAGCTCGTTGATCTTGTGCGCGGAGAGGGCGTACACCACGTCCCAGCCCTGGGTCACGCCCTTGCCCTGCAGTCGCCGGACGATCTCGTCCGGGCTCGCCGGTCTTGTGGTCATGCCTTGACCGGTCCTTCCCAGTCGAAGTCGCCCAACGGGTCCAGCACGAATATCTGCGCGGCGGACGAGACGCCGGCCGTCACCTCGACGACCTCGGGCACCAGGAGGGGTTGTCCCACCCAGGGGAGCGGCCCGGTGGCGGCCTCGAAGATCTGCAACCACGTCGCGCCGGCCTCGTGGTCCTGGAACTGGAAGACCGCGCCGGTCACCCCGGCCGCGATGAGCAGGCGGCCGAGGATGGTGTCCACCACCGCGTTCACCGTGAAGGACTGGGGGATGTACTTGCCGAACAGGGTGAAGAGCCCGTCGACGGCTACGGGGACCCAGTAGCCGATCCACGTCGCATTGGTGATCTTGGTGCCCCTGCTCATGGCCGGCCAGTTCCAGTCCGTCTGCGGGCGGGCCAGGGCCTGGACGACGACGGTGGTCACGATGTCGAACCAGTTGACGTACACCGGAATCCCGCTGCCGGAGGCGCCGCCCTTCGCCGCCGCCTCCCCCATGTTGATCGTGTCGTTGATCATGTCGACGCCGATCAGCGCCAGGCAGGTGTAGTACTCGGCCGTGTCCAGGCTCGCCTGGCTCACCTCCAGCCGAGCCGTCGTCACCGCCTTGCCGAGGGATTCCCGGCTCTTCTCCGGGTCGAACGGGCCCCGGCCCCTTTCCGCCAGGCACGCGATCGTGACCGGGGCGGCGAGCGCCAGGCACAGGAGCCTGCCCAGCGACATCTCCTCCCGGCTGCCTCTGGGCCGCGCCACGTTGTCCCAGAACCAGGTGAGCACGGAGTTCGCGGTGATCGGCGCGGTGAGGAAATCGCGGATGCCCCCCACCACCTCCCGCGCCGACTCCAGCAGGGCCATGGCCAGCACGTCGCAGGAGTCGATGGCCAGGTCGATCGCGTCGCGCAGTGCCGCCAGCAGGTCCGCGACGCGGATGTCCCCCACCTTGGACGGGTCGTGGACGATCGAGGTGAACAGCTTTCCGAAGTCCGTCATCGCCCGAGCGCCGTCCCGCAGCAGGCCCGTGTCCTCCACGGCCTTGCCCAGCCTGCCGAGCAGGCCGTCGGGAAGCGGCGGGATCGCCGGAAGGGCATGGCCCGGCAGGTTGTCCAGGAGGGTCGAGAGCGCGTAGTTGAGCTGGGAGGGGTCACCCGGCAGGGCGGCCGCGAGCCCGGCCGGCCGGCCCCGGTCACGGCTGGGCAGCAGTCGTGCCCTGCCGTCGGCGAGTTCGCCGATGGTGGTGTTTCCCAGTACGGCCACGGCGGCGTCCATCCCGGTGCCGAGCTCGGACTTCAGGTCGGCGAAGAAGCGCCCCGTCGTCACCACGGCGGACTTCTCGATCCATCCGGAGAGGTCGGAGAGGCCGTTGGTGACCAGGCCGTAGAACACCTCCATGGTGCGCCAGATCGAGTTCCAGTGCAGGGCGTCCCGGAACAGGTCCAGCGCCTTGTCGAAGTCGACCTCGATCGCGTTGAGCACGCCCTGCACCAGCGAGCCGATCTCCGCCAGGCCCACCAGCGCGAGGCCCTCCACCGCCGTCCAGACCCCCTTGGCGGACTCCACGAGGGCGGACGCGGTCTGCCCGTCCGGATGGACGATGAAGTTGACGAGCTTGGCGGCGCCCGATTCGAGCGCCTGCCAGACGTCCACCAGCCAGTCCCCGAGGCCCTTCGCGAGGATCCCGGCCGCCAGGGCCTCCGGTGGCGCGAAGCCCGGCGTCGCGAGCGCCACCGGACCCCGCGCCGTGAGTACCACATGGCCGGCCGCCCGGCGCAGCTCGGCCAGCCGCCCCGCGACGGCGTCAGCGGTGTCATGGTGGATGAACCGGGGGGCTTCCGGGTCACGCAGGTCCATCTCGAAACCGCCGCCCGGCTTGGCGCCCCCGGGGCCGAGGCGGGCCACCTGAATGACCGCGCTCGCGACCACCTTGGCGAGGTCGGGCCCGAGACCGGGGGCGAGCGGGCCGTCCTTCACCCGCGCGGCGCGCAGCATGTCCCCGCTCATCGGCGGGATCGTCGTCGTGCCGTTGAACAACGGCGCCCTGCCGGCGAGCGTGTCGTAGAGGTAACCGTGCGGGGTGATCGGCAGGGCCTCGGCGGCGCCGTCGACCCGCGCCGTGAACGTGATCGCGTCGAAGCCGGTGGCGGGCTGGCTGAACTCCACACCGCCGGTCTCGTCGGTCGTGAACGTCGTGAGCATGCCCGGCCTGGCGATCACCGTGCTCCCGCGGCTCCTCAGGCCGACCAAGCGCGAGGGGGTCAGCTCGACCGTACGATCGCGGCAGGGCAGCCCGTTCGCGTCGGTGACCGTCACCCGCGTCCGGTACCGGGAGACCGGCGTCGGTGCCGCCTCTGCCTCGCTGTGCACCGCCACCCGGGTCCACCGGCCGCCGGAAGGGCGGCTGAGCAGGTCGACGGTGCCGTCCGCCCGGGTCACGACGAGGGCGCCGGAGCCGGTGGCAGGGGTACGCACCTGGAGCGCGTCGGTGTCCAGCGGGAAGATCGGGGCCCAGACAGGGGTGTCGTCCTCGGCCCAGGCGGTCTGCCGTAGTTGCCAGAGCCGGCCGTCCGGAGCGCACCCGTAGCACCGGACCATCCCGTCGCCGTCGACCACGGCCGAGCCCTGGACGAGCTCGCCCAGCGGGACCCGGACCGGCGTGTCGCCGAACCCGGCCGAGGAGTACAGGTTGTGCTCTTCGTCGGTGAACACCACCATGGTGGAGTTCGCGTGCGGGTAGGTGGCCACCAGCCGCGCCACCGGCGCCGCCACCTTGACCACCTCCGGGTCCGCCGCCACCCTGTCCTCGGCGCCCGGCCAGATGCGCAGCACGCCCCCGGCCGCGCCGAAGAGCACCCACGCGTCCGGGCTCGTGTACGCCAGCCGGGCCTCCCCGCCGAGCAGCGCGCCGCCCACGTCGACCGAGCCCGCCGCCCACTTCCCGCCGTCCGCCGTGTAGAGGGCCAGGTCGCCGCGGGCGTCGATCCCGCTGACCGTGAACGTCCCGGCCAGCGGCACCTCCGCGACGCTCAGCCCGGTGCTCGGGGGCAGCTCGGTGGGCTCGCCCCACTCGCCGTGGCCGTCACGGACGCAGTGCAGCACGGCGGAGCCGGTGACGTAGAACGCGTTGACCAGGCCGTCGGCGTCCACCAGGGACACGACCTCCCGGGCGCGTGCCCCGTCCGGAAGAGGACGCAGGGAGTAGCCGGGCGCGGAAGGCGTGGGCGACCGTACTTCCGCGACCCCCGCACCCGGCGTGATGGCGAGGAGCAGCGGCTCGCCGTGGGGGTCCAGCACGATGGACGTGTGGTTGTGCGCCGCAGGGTCGACGCTCAGCGGTGTGATCGGTAAGACGTCCTCGGACAGGCGGGAATGGCAGTCGACACGCAGGGGGAAGGCATGGTCGATGGGCATGGCGAACCTCCAGAAGGGCTCGTGCGGGTGGACCGGCCGGTCAGCCGGACGGAGGGGGCGCGGGGCGGAGCCGCTCGTCGTCCAGGGCGAGTTCGAGCGCGCGGATCAGCGCCACCCAGCCGGCGAACGGCTTGTCGGCCCCGTGCTCGTGGCGCAGTACGCCTTCGATGGGGGTCGCGGCCAGATCGACGTCCACGGTCAGCCGGGTGCGGTGCCCAGAGTCGCTCACCAGCGCAGTCTGCTGCGGCGGCGGGGCACCTAGCGTCAGGGTAGCTACCCTGATATTTAGCGATATTTACGCCCCTGACGGATACGGAACCCATGACCGGTACCGGCTGGTCGGCATACGGTGAGGGCGTGACGAAGCGGGTAACTGAGGGGTCCCTGCTGGAACGTGACAAGGAGCTGGCCGCGCTAGGGGAGGCCGTAAACGCCGCCCGCTCCGGCGACGGCTCCCTGGTGGTGGTGCAAGGGCCACCGGGTGCTGGGAAGACGAGGCTGCTCGCCGCCGCCGGGGACCGCGGTCAGGCGGCCGGACTGCGGGTGCTGGCGGGACGTGGCCGGGAGCTGGAGCGCGAGATCGCGCTGGGCGTGGCGCTGGAGCTCCTCTCGCCGCCGGTGACCGCTGCGGACCCGGGTGAGCGGGCCCGGCTGGCGAGCGGCCCGGCCGCGCCGGTCGCCCGGCTCTTCCCCGGGGTCCTCCCCGAGGCCGGCTCCCCGGCGAATCCGAGCACGGACACCATGCTGCGGGGGATGTGCTGGCTGGCGGCCAACCTGACCGGATGGGACCGGACCGGCGTGCCGGCCCGCCCCATGCTGGTCACCGTGGACGACGCGCAGTGGGCCGACGAGGCGTCCCTGCGTTTCCTGGCCATGCTGGCCGACCGGGTCGCCACGCTGCCCGTCGCCCTGGTGGTCGCCGTGCGCGACGGTGATGGCGGGTCCGATGTTTCGGCGCTGCGCCGGCTGACGGCCCATCCGCCCAACCGCCTGCTCGCCCCCGCGCCGCTCACCGCCGGGGCGGTCGACCGGCTGGTGACCCGCGTGTTCCCGTCCGCCGAGGCGGAGCTCGCCGCCGCCGTCGCGCACGCGAGCGGTGGCAACCCGTTCTTCGTCGGCGAGCTGCTGCGATCGCTGCAGGCCGACGGGCGCACCCCGGCGGCCGGAACCATCGCGAGCATGGTGCCCGGCACGGTGCTCCGCTCTGTGCTGGCGCGACTGGCCAGGCTGCCCGCCGAGGCCGGCCGGCTGGCCGCCTCCGCCGCCATCCTCGGCGACGGCACCCCGCTGCGCCGCGCCGCCGTCCACGCGGAACTGGACCTCCCGTCGGCCGAGCGGGCGGCCGACACACTGGCAGGGGCCCACCTGCTGCAGCCCGGCAACCCGCTGGCGTTCGTCCATCCGCTCATCGCCGCGGCCGTGCACGCCGACCTCCCCGCCTTCGCCCGGGCCCGCGCGCACCGGAGGGCCGCCGATCTGCTCGTCGAGGACGGCGAGAGTGTCGAGAAGGTGGCCGGTCACCTGCTGGCCACCCAGCCTGAGGGCGATCCCGGCGTCGCCCGCGTGCTGCGCGAGGCGGCCGACCGGGCGCTGCGCCGCGGCGACCCGGCCGCCGCGGCCCGGCTGCTCCGCCGCGCCGTGCTGGACGCGCCGCCCACGCAGTGGCTCGGCGAACTCCTGGTCGAGCTGGCCCGAGCCCAGATGACCGCGGGCGACATGACCGCCCACGCCTCGATCACCGAAGCGCTCGCCCTGCTCGGCGAGGCTCCGCTCCAGGTCAGGGCCGAGGCGATGACCTTGCTCGCCTGGATACGCCACGGGCGCGGGGACTTCTCCGGCGCCGCCGCGGCCCACGACGCGGCACTGGACCTGTTCCAGCCGGGCGACCCGATGTGGCAGGACATCCTCGCCGACTACTTGATGATCGCGACGTTCCATCCTCCGCTTCGGCGCCACGGCGCCGGGCTGCTGGCACCGGTGCTCCAGGAGGTCCGCCTCGGCCGCCCGCCGAGCAGGCCGGGCCTGCTGGCGCACGTCACCCTGCAGCTGGCCCTGGCCGGGGACCCGGCGCCGGAGATATGCCGTATGGCCTCCGGCGCGCTCGCGGGCGACCCGCTCGTCGGCTCGGTCGGCCACGGCGCGCTGATGGGCGTCGTCGTCCACGCCCTCGTCATCGCCGGCGAACTGGTCGCCGCCGAGAAGGCCGCCGACGCCGCGCTGTCCGCCGCCCGTCAGCGCGGAGACGTGCTCGCCTACGGTTACGCCGGCTTCCACCGCGCGCTGTCCCGGTACCACCAGGGAGCCCTCACCGCGGCGCTGGCCGATCTGGAGGCGGCCCGGGTGCCCTACGACGAGGGCTGGACCGCGGCGGGCGGCTGGATCGGTTTCCTGCTCGCCCTGGTGCACCTCGAACAGGGCGACTACGCCGCCGCCGAGGAAGCACTTCACATGGGCTCCCACCGCTCGTCCGAAGGCATGGACGCGGCGCTGGTGCTCGACTGCCGCGCTCGCCTCGCGCTGCTGCGGGGCGAGCCGGCGACGGCGCTCGACACCGCCCGCGCCGCGGGCCGCCGGCTCGATGAGGTCTACGAGATCGACCACCCCGGCGTGCTTCCCTGGCGGGCGACGGCGGCCCTGGCCGCACACCACCTCGGTGACCACCGGAACGCTCAAGAGCTCGCGGCCCAGGGCCTTGAGCGTGCCCGCGCCGTCGGCGTGCCGCAGGGCGTCGGCGCCGCGCTACGCGTCGCCGGCCGGGTCGCCCGCCCGCGCCCCGACATCACCCTCCTGAGTGAGGCGGTCGCCACGCTGCGGCAGACTCCGGCGGCGCTCGAACACGCCCGCGCCCTGGTCGACCTGGGCACCGCGCTCTGGCGCGCCGGGCGGGCCCGCGAGTGCGGGCAACCGCTCCGGCAGGGCCTCGCCCTCGCCGACCGCATGCACGCGCGCCTGCTCGCCGAACGCGCCCGCGCCGAATTGCGCGCCGCCGGCCTGCGGCCGCGCCGGACCGCCGTCGCGGGGATCGACGCCCTCACCCCGGCCGAACGCCGGGTGGCCCTCCTCGCCCTCCACGGGCACAGCAACAACCAGATCGCCCAAGCCCTGTTCGTCACCACCAAGACCGTGGAGACCCATCTGGCACGCGCCTACCGCAAACTCGCGATCAGCAACCGCCGGCAACTCCACGAGGCCTTCGGCCCGCCCAAATGAGACCGGCCACCGCTTCGGTCCCGTTGGAGCCGCGTGTCGGCAGCCGTATGCGGTCCGCCGGTCCATGAGAGAACCGTGGCGGCCGGCCCGGTGGGTCAGCCGGTGCGGTGGACGGTGAAATCGTCGAAGGACACGGTGATGTCACCGCTTCCCGCGTCCGGCACCTGGGCGATCAGACCGACCTGGCTCTGCGGGCTGTCGGGCAGCGTCCGGTCGTCGGTGACGTCGATCGTCTGGGTTCCGTCGATCCACAGCGTGAGGCGGGTCCGGGCGCCGACCTGACGGCACGCGGCCTGGAGGCGCACCTTCCGCCCGGCGCTTGCCGGATCGACCTGTGCGCGAGGTCCAACGTCGAGACGGGTGCCCTGGGCGTTCCTGACGACCCGGGCGACACCGTCAAGGCCGAGCAGGAAGACATACCCGTTGGGGGTGTTCTCGTCCCAGCGGCACAACAGACCGAAGGAGCCCGGCCCCGTCGAGCCTTCCCGTACCTCGGCCGTCGCCCCGATCAGCACGTTGCGCTCGACCGCCGACGGCGAGCTTGGTTCCTTGGCCGGCACCGGCGACAGGGCCGGACCGCTCGGGTCGGCGGCGTCGGCGTGGATGGAGTAGACACCTCGATCGATCTCGTACCCGCGGGTGACGCGATCGTCTCCTTGGCTGTCGGGGTTGAACGTGTAGCCGTCCCAGTTGCCCTGTTCGCTGAAGTCGTCGCTGTACAGCGGCGTCCCGTCCACGGGCGGGGACTCGCGCGAGGTGAACTGCAGCACGAGGATCACGGTGGCGGCGAGCCCGGCCAGGCCGGTGCCCAGTCCGAGGATCCACCGCCGTGATACGGACCTGTTCCGGCGAACCGGACCCGGCACGCCGCCACGAACGATGTCCTGCTCGACGGGGACGGTGGGCGGCACGGCGTCGGATCGCGTCTCTCCCACCGTGTCGAGGGCCGGTCGGGCGGTCACCGGCGGCGAGACGTCCGCGACGGGACTGGTGTCCGCCCAGGTTTCGGCCGGGCGGCCGGTGTCCGGCGCGTCGTGCCCGGTGAGGTGGCGCAGCAGGCCGGCGGCGGTGGGCCGCGCGCCGGGATCCTTGTCCAGGCAGGCCGCCAGCGGCGGGCGCAGCTCATCGGGCACGCCGGACAGGTCGGGATCGGCCGTCGAGATCGCGTGCAGCAGCGCGGGGAGCGTCTCGGCGGGGAAGGCCAGGCGCCCGGTGGCGGCGAACACCATCGTGCAGGCCCAGCTGAACATGTCGGACGCGGTGCCGGGGGGTTGCCCGGCGAACTGCTCGGGGGCGATGTAGGCGGGGGTCCCCACCAGCCCGGTCCCGGTGGTGGCGTGGTCGAGAGCGCGGGCGATGCCGAAGTCGATGACCACCGGGCCCTCGGGACCGAGGATCACGTTGCTGGGCTTGAAGTCGCGGTGCACGACCCCCGCGCGGTGGATCGCCGCCAGAGCCGTCAGCGTGGCGACCGCCAGGCGTTGCAACCCGCTGCCGGTTCGGGGACCGTCGGTCGCCACCGCCTCGGCCAGGGAGACGCCGGGGATGCGCTCGCTGACGACATAGGGGCGCCCATCGAAGGTCCCCACGTCCAGCACCCGGGCCGTGCAGAAGGGGGCGACCCGCCGGGCGGTGTCCGCCTCGCGCATGAACCGCTGGCGGCTTTTCGCGTCCACCGCGGCCCTGGCGTGCAACACCTTGATCGCGACGTGGACGCCCGAGGCCGCCTGGCCGAGGTAGACCACGCCCTGGCCTCCCTCACCGAGCACGCCGCTCAGCCGGTAGTCGCCTATCTGCTCAGGCTCTCCCGGATCCAGGGAACGGGGGCGCACGGCCCACCTCTTCGTCGGCTCGTGAAACGGGTGTGAAGGGCCTCACGATAGAGCGTGCCAGGCGGACGGGAAAGTGCCGTACGCGACCCGTCCATCGGCGCATCGTCGCCACTCCCGCCCACAGGCCGGTCACGGTGCCAGGCGGCGGTCCGGCCGTGCTCCCATCATGCTCGGGACACGGCCCGGACACTGCCGCGCTCCCGGCTTCACCGGCTGCCGTGTAAGGCCCCTTCACGACTCCTGAAAAACGATGCCTCGCCCCCTGATGGCGTCCAATAGGCGGATGGGAAACGGCTCCTGAGCATCGCGTCGACGTCGGCGACCTCCTCCTCGACCTCCTGCCGGATCGAACGGGACCACCCGCTGGGATCCCACGTCCGGATGGGGCGCACGGCGACGGCGCCGTCACCGCTCCGGCGCCCGATCACGGGCCGCGCGTGGCGGGGGTCGGTGGCATGGCTGATCGCCAGCATCCCCAGATCCATCGTGTCCGCCATGACGCCCCGGGCCCGCAGGGCGTTCTTCAGCGTGCCGATCGTGCCGGCCGGTTCACGGCACAACGCCTCGTAGCCGACGGGGATCGTGCGATCCATCGGAAGGTCGAGGGCATGCTGGTAGACGTTGCGCCACACCGCCGCCCGTTCCCGCCAGTTCCGGCCGGCCCAGGAGTGCTTGGAGACATCGGAACGCGCGAGGCTCTGGACGACACCGCCGTAGTGCCGCAGCATCAGCACGAAAACGGCGTCGGGGAGTTGCCTGGCCAGCTCGTGAGCGACCAGCAGGTTCCACGGCGTGGAATCGACGTAGCACGACGCGTTCCCCGCCAGGGCGACGGACTGCGCGAAGACCTCCGAGTGCTCGCGGAGGGATGACAGATAGTCCGCGAGATAGGGGGTCGGCATCGTGCCGAGCTCTTCGTGCGCGACCGCGTGACTCAGATAGAACCCCCCGTACTCCCCGAGATCGGCGACATTGGAACATGACCCGATCAAGGCCCCCATGAGCGTCGTCCCCGAGCGTGGCGAGCCAAGGACGAACACGGCGAACGGGCTGGAAATGGACTTGGACACTCAATCTCCTCGCTTGAACTGGGTACACCCCGCGCCCCGGTGGCGACCGGCGCGCACCGGGCCGGTACGCGCCTCACCACTCAGGGCGTGACGCCGGGTTCCATCGCGTTCCACGCAACCGAGCGGGCTCAGGCGAGGCTGTCCAGCCAGGCCCGGTGCAGACCGGCGAAACGGCCGGCCTGGGCGATGAGCTCCTCGGGTGTGCCGTCTTCCACGAGCCGGCCGTCCTGCACGACCAGTACCCGTTCGGCGATCTCCACCGTGGACAGGCGGTGCGCGATGATCACGGTGGTCCGGTCGGCCAGGATCGTGCGCAGCGCCCGTTGGACGAGCCGTTCGCCGGGCACGTCCAGGCTGGAGGTGGCCTCGTCCAGGATCAGTACGGCGGGATCGGCGAGGAACGCCCTGGCGAAGGCCAGAAGCTGGCGCCGGCCGGCCGACATGCGGCCGCCGCGCTGTCCGACCCGGGTGTCGTAGCCGTCGGGCAGCGCGGAGATGAACGCGTGCGCGCCGACGGCCGTCGCCGCGGCCACGACCTGCTCCATCGGCGCGCCTGGCCGGCCGAACCGGATGTTGTCCGCGACCGTGCCGCCGAACAGGAAGTTCTCCTGGGTGACCATGACGACCGCGCGGCGCAGCGCGTCCTCGCCGAGGTCGCGCAGGTCCACGCCGTCCAGCAGGACCCGCCCGGCACACGGGTCGTGGAAGCGGGCGATGAGCTTGGCCAGGGTCGTCTTGCCGGCACCCGACGCGCCGACCAACGCCACGGTCTGGCCCGCGGGGATCGTGAGATCCAGGCGGGGCAGGACCGGCACCCCCTCGGCGTAGGAGAACTCCACGGCGTCGAACCGCAGTCGCCCGCGTGCCGCGGCCGGCGTGATCGGCTGGGCCGGCTCGGCCACGTCGGGGACCTCGTCCAGGACGCCCGATAGCTTCTCCAGCGCCGCCCCCGCCGACTGCAGGGTGTTGTAGAACTGGCTGATCTCCTGCATCGGCTCGTAGAACCGGCGAAGGTAGAGCAGGAAGGCGGCCAGCACCCCGACGGTGACCAGGTCACGCGTGGCCAGCAGGCCGCCGTAGAGCAGCACCACCGCGATCGTGACGTTGCCGATCAGCTTGATGCCCGGCATGAAGATCGCGACGAGCTGGAAGCTGCGCGCGTTGGCGTCGCGGTAGTCGGCGTTGAGCCCGGCGAAGATCTCCTGGTTGCGCTCCTGCCTGCGGAAGGCCTGGACCGCGCGGATCCCGGTCATCGACTCCACGAAGTGAACGATCATCAACGCCACGGTCTCGCGGGTCCTGCGGTAGGCCAGGGTCGACTCGCGCCGGAACCACCGGGTGAGCAGCCACAGGAACGGCAGCGGCACCAGCGCCACCAGGCCGAGCCGCACGTCCAGTATCAGCAGCAGCACGGCCGTGCCGAACACGGTCAGCACCGCGTTGACGATGCCGTCCAGGCCGGCCTGCAGCAGTTCGGAGATGGCCTCGACATCGGAGGTGAGCCGGGAGATGACCCGCCCGGAGGTGTAGTCCTGGTGGAAGGAGAGCGACAGCCGCTGGAAGTGGCCGAAGACCCTGCGGCGCAGGTCGAGCAGGATGTCCTGGCCGATCCTGCCGGACAGGCGCAGGAACGCCTGCCGGGTGTAAGCCTGCACCAGCACGGCCGCGATGATCGCGCCCACCACGCTCAGCAGCGTTCCCGTCCCCTCGTGGCGCAGGATGGGCGGGATGCCGCTGTCGATGCCGGCCTTCACCAGGTAGGGGATGACGAGCCCGGCGCCGTTGGAGACGATGATGACCGCGACCAGCGTGGCGATGCCCCGGCGGTGCGGCCGCAGCAGGTCGGCGAGCAGCCGCCGCGAGCGTGCCCTCAGCAGGGACGACACCTTCTCCGCCGGGGCATCCCGGTACTCCGCGGCGACGCCCCGCCAGGCCTTCGCCTCGGTCACCGCGGCACCCGGTCGAGGTCGTCGATGTCCATGGACAGCAGCTCGCGGTACTCGGGCACCTCGGCGAGCAGTTCCCGGTGGGTGCCGACATGGGTGATCGTGCCGTCGCGCAGCAGCGCCACCTTGTCCGCCAGCAGGACGGTGGAGGCACGGTGCGCCACCACGATGCCGGTGGTGCCGGCCAGCACGCGCCGCAGTGCCTGCTCCACCAGGGCCTCGGTGTCCACGTCCAGCGCCGAGAGCGTGTCGTCGAGCACGAGGATCTTCGGCCCGCCCAGCATCGCGCGAGCCAGCGCGAGGCGCTGACGCTGCCCTCCGGAAAGGGACATGCCCTGCTCGCCGATGCGGGTGTCCAGCCCCCAGGGCAGGTCGTAGGCGAAGGTGGCCTGCGCGGCCTCCAGAGCCGCGCGGACCTCCTCCTCGCCCGCGCCGGGGTGCCCCAGGGTGACGTTCTCCCGGACGCTCATCGAGAACAGCGTCGCGTCCTCGAAGGCGGTCGCCACCACCGCGCGGAGCGAGGGCAGCGTGAGGTCGCGCACGTCCTGGCCGTCTATCGTGACCCGGCCGCCGGTGACGTCGCGCAGCCGGGGCGCCAGCGCGGTCAGCGTCGTCTTGCCCGAGCCCGTGGCGCCCACGACGGCGACGGTCTCGCCCGGTCGCACGTCGAGCCACAGGTCCCGCAGCACCGGCTCGGCGGCTCCGGGGAAGCGGACCTCGACACCCTCGAACCGCAGGTGTCCCCGCGGCCGTTCCAGCACGGTCGTGCCGCTCACGATCGAAGGCGGGGTGTCCAGCACCTCCATCACCCGATCGGCCGAGGTCATCGCCTCCTGGACCATCGCGAGGAGGTACCCCAGGGACGCGACCGGCCAGACAAGCTGGAGCGCCAGCGTGGTCAAGGCCACCAGCGTGCCCAGCGTCAGCACGCCCGTGCCCACGGCCGACGCGCCGAGCAGCAGTACCAGCGCGAGCGTGAGGTTGGGGATCATCTCCAGGAGCATGGAGAACCGCGCCGACAGCCGCACCTTCGCCATCGAGCTGCCGTGCACCTTCCTGGCCATCTCGTCGTAGCCCGCGTAGACGTGCGCGCGGCGGCCGAACGCCTTGATCGTCCGGATGCCGATCGCCGACTCCTCCACCAGCGTGGCCAGGTCGCCCTGCTGGTCCTGGACCCGGCGGGAGGCGACCAGGTGACGACGCTCGAACCGCAGCGACAGCCAGATGATCGGCACGATCGAGACGGTGACCAGCAGCCCCAGCGGCCAGTACGTGCCGAGCAGCACGGCCGTCACGACCACCACCTGCAGAACGCTGGTGACCAGGGAGAGCAGGCCGAAGCCGAAGAACCTGCGGATCGTCGACAGATCGGTGGTGGTCCGCGACAGCAACTGTCCCGACTGCCATTCGTCGTGGAAGCGCAGCGGCAGGCGCTGCAGGTGCCGGTACATGTCGTCACGGATCGCGGTCTCCAGCCCGAGGACGGAGACGGTCTGCGTCCAGCGGCGCAAGAAGAGCAGGAAGGCCTCCGCCACGCCGAGCGCGAGCGCGAGCAGGCCCAGCGGGATCAGCGCGGCCAGGTCATGCCGGGCGACCGGCCCGTCGACGACCTCCTTGCCGATCAGGGGGATCACGATGGCGGCGCCGGTGCCGAGCAACGCGGCCAGCCAGATGACGATCAGATGGATCACGTAGGGCCGGAGATAGGACTTCAGCCGCCAGAGCGCGGCCGCGGCCGAGAACGCGGGGAGGCGCGGTCGCCGGGGATGTCGGCCGCCGTGCTCCGCCGTGCCGCGATCCAGGCCTCGCGGCACGCCACCACCCTGCGACGTCGAAATCGTCTCGGTCAACATCCAGCTCCATGCCCTGATACCCGTTGGCCCCAGGAGGAGGCGTGACGATCCGTTCCATCACGTTCCGCGGCTCACCTGCCGGAGATCACGTTCCGCGGCTCACCTGCCGGACGGGCGAGCGCGAACGTGCAGGCGCTCACCTTGGGGCCCGAAGAGGCTGAGGACCTCCGCCGGCTGGGGGGCGGGGTTGCCGAACCAGTGCGGGACATTGGTGTCGAACTCCGCCACCTCTCCCGCCGTGAGGATCAGGTCATGCTCGCCGAGCAGGAGGCGCAGCCGCCCGGACATGACGTAGAGCCACTCGTAGCCCTCGTGGACCTTCCGTTCCGGCTCGCATGCCGGCCAGTGCGCCGGGAGGATCAGCTTGTAGGCCTGGAGCCCGCCGGGCCGGCGGGTCAGGGGGACGAACGTCGCGCCGTTACGGCTGATCGGGCGGGGGTGGATGCGCGGGTCGCCGGTCGCGGGCGCGTCGACGAGCTCGTCCAGCGGGACCTGGTGGGCCCGGGCCAGCGGGAGCAGGAGTTCCAGGGTGGGCCGGCGCTGACCGGACTCCAGGCGGGACAGGGTGCTGACCGAGATCCCGGTGTTCTTGGAGAGCTGGGCCAGCGTGGCTCCGCTCTGCCGGCGCAGGGCCCGCAGCCGCGGGCCCACGGCCTGGAGGACATCGTCGAAGGCAGGAGCGTTGTCGGTCACGCCCACAATTTGCCACCTCGGCAACGCCGCTTGTCAAATCCGGCACTCAGGATGGACAGTTCTCCACGAGCCGTTTTCCGCTCGGGCCGAGCGGGAGAACTCCGAGCGGGTGCTCAGCGGCCGCCGCCACGGCCTGTAAGACCGCCACTCACCTCATCACCACGCTGGTAAGGAGCACGAATGGACCTGTTCGACGAGGTTTTCTGGGAGGAGCGCTACCGCTCCAACGCGGCGGTCTGGAGCGGGCGTCCCAACCCCCAGCTCGTGGCCGAGGCTTCCGATCTGGCCGCGGGCGCGGCGCTCGACGTCGGCAGCGGCGAAGGGGCCGACGCCCTCTGGCTGGCCTCACAGGGCTGGCAGGTCACGGCGGTGGACTTCTCCACCACCGCCCTGCGGCGGGGCGCGGAACACGCCGGCTCCCTCGGCGCCGACGTGGCCGGGCGCATCCACTGGGTGCACGCCGACCTGACCACCTGGGCACCCCCGGAACGGCACTTCGACCTGGTCTCCGCCCAGTTCATGCACCTGGCGGAGGCCCCGCGCCAGGCGCTGTTCGCCCGGCTGGCCACCGCCGTCGCCCCCGGCGGGACCCTGCTCATCGTCGGCCACCACCCCTCCGACCGCCACACGACGATGTCCCGCCCGTCGATGTCGGACATGTTATTCACCGCGGAGCAGGTCGGGGACTCCCTCGACCCCGCACAGTGGGACGTCCTGGTCGCCGACACCCGGCCACGTGCCGTCAACGACCCCGAGGGCCGGGAGATCACCATCCACGACGCCGTGCTCCGGGCCCGCAAGCGCCCCTGACGCGGGTGCGGCGACCGGAAAGGTCGGTCAATGTACGATGTGAACCGCTCGGAGAACCCGCACTTTCTTTGTGGTTCATCGTTACTCATCGATGCCACAGGCGATTCAGGCGTGCCGTTTCGTCCTGATCACCGAAGCGTCGCCGGTGAGTGGCCGAATCCGGAACGGTGGCCATTGGCATCCTGCACGTCTTCCGCGGAGAACGATCGTCTTGAAGGGTGAGCCGGTGACCTCTACGCTCGACGATCACGGTTCGCCACCGGAGAAGTCCTTCGTGAGGCGCCTGCTGACGGTCCCCGGCCTGGTCGTGACGACCGCGTTGACGACCGCTGTCTCCTGGGGGGCGACCACGTTGCTGACCCGGCTCGGTGGCGAGGTCCGGCCTGAGGACGCCATCGCGTTCTCGCTGGAGACCGAACCCGGCCGCATGAGCGGCGTCGGCGGCGCGGGCCAGTTCATGGTCATTCCCGCGACGGCCCGCACGACCGGCGCTCCCGGGCCGGGCTGTGACGACTTCCATACTTGGGCCGTCCGGAACGGCGGGGTCGACGGCGATCGCACCGTCATCCGCGTATTCGCGCAGGGCACGTCGGATAAGGCGGTCGCCATAACAGGCCTCACCATTCGTGTGCTGGAGAAGAGATCTCCGAGCCGGGGGATCCCGGTCTCCTGCCCCACTGCCGGAGATCTCCATTTCCGGGCGTTCTCCGTCGACCTGGACGCCTCCCCGCCCAAGCTGAGCGATGAGTCGAATTCGGGAGCGCCGTTCGCGTTCACCCTGGCGAAGGGGGAGACCGAGGCGTTCACCCTCACGGTGCGGGGCCGGAAGGCCGCCTACCGGTGGCGGCCGGTCGTCGACGTCGTCGTCGAGGGGGAGCGGAGAACGCTGGCGCTGGGGCCGCCCAACGGTTTCACCACGACGGCGGTCCTGGGGAAACGGCATTGGGAGTGGAACTTCCAGGACGCCTGGCAGCTCCAGCCGGCCGGCGGCAGCATGCCGCGCGTGCGTGAGGTCCCCGCCGGTTCGGCGCTGCCGCGCCCTTCTTGAAGGTGTCCAGATGATTCGCGTCCGGCTGCTGATCCCTCTCGCCGGCATCGCGGTGGGCGCGCTCGTCGCGCTGGCGCCCGGCTGGAGCCCTGCTGGGGGAGTGCCGGCGGCCGACCTGATCGGCGCACGGGCGGTACGGCTGCCGGGCGGTCTCGACGGCTCCGCGGTCACGGCGATCGCCTTCACCGCCGACGGCCAGGTGGTCGCCGGCACGGCCACGGGCACGGTCGAGCTGCGGGACGCGAACGGCGCGGCGGCGCCGGCTCACGCCCGTAAGGTGGCGGCCTCCCCGATCGTCCAGGTCGCGTCGTCACGCGACGGGCTGACCGTGGCCGCCGCCACAATCCGATCCGTCTACGTCCTCAGCCGCCCCGGCCTGGAGGTGCGCGACCGGATCGAGGTGTCCGGCCCGGATGAGGCGGGGATCCGGTCTCTCGCCCTGGACGCCTACGGGCGGCTGCTCGCCGTGGGCCGGCTCGACGTCGCCGTCTACGACCTCGGCACAGGCCGCCGCGCGATCACGCTGACCGCGCCCCCTTCCGGGCGCCATGAGCAACGCGGTGAGTACGAGAGCCTCGCCTTCACCCCGGACACCGCCACGTTGTACGCGAGTGACACGTTCAGGACCGAGACGTGGAGTGTCCAGGGATGGAAGGCGCGATCGAGCTTCCGATGCGGCTGCTTTCACCCGCTGCGGTGGAGCGCGACCGCACGATGGGCCGGTTTCGGCACCGCCGACGGCCACGTGCTGATCCGGGACGGGGCGCGCGGCATGACGACCAGGGACGTGACCGCGGCCCCCGCGCCCGGCTCCTACATCGGGGACACCGCGATCAACGACGACGCCTCCATGCTCCTCGCCGGTCTGAACACCGGCGAGGTCCTCGCGTGGACCCGCGACCGGGACGTTCCCGCCGGCCGTATCAGGGTGGGGACCGGTGAGATCGCGCTGCTGAGACTGAGCCCCAACGGGCGGCGCCTCATCATCGGCGAGCGGACCGAGCGGTTCATGGAGCAGGCGCAGGCCTACCACCAGAACCTGTGGATGGTCACGGTGAACTCCGCCTGACCTGGTCCGCCGGCCACGGCCGGCGATCTGAGCTTCCTGACGGAAACCTGCCGCCCGCTTGGCGTACGACAGACCCGTACATATCTCCTTAATGCAAAGCTCGAGGAAGGGGATTCGCAAGGAGGGTGAGATGGCTGGAGGGTGCGGCCCGTCCGACGGCACCCGTTACCTGCCGATCGAGGAGCACGGCCTGATCGGGGATCTGCGGACCGTCGCCCTTGTGGGCACCAACGGCACCATCGACTGGTACTGCTGCCCTCGCTTCGACGCCCCGAGCGTGTTCGCCTCCATCCTGGACGCCGACCGCGGCGGATCATTCCAGCTGGCCACCGATGTGCCGGCCAGGACCAAGCAGTTCTACTTCCCCGACACCAACGTGCTGATCACCCGGTTCTTCGCCGCCGACGGAGTGGGCGAGATCCAGGACTTCATGCCGATCGCGGGCGACTCACGCGAGATCGATCGGCACCGGCTGATCCGGCGGGTGGTGTGCGTACGCGGGACGTTGCCGTTCCGGGCCCTCGTGGCGCCACGATTCGGTTACGCACGGGAACCGCACACCGTGACCATGCGAGAGGGCCGGGCGATCTTCGAGTCGCCGTCGCTCTCGCTGACCCTGACCGCCAGCGTGCCGATGGACGGCGACGGGCAGGACGTGCGCTCGGAGTTCAAGCTCCACGAGGGCGAGCACGCGGTGTTCGCCCTCGACCGGGTCGGCAACGGCGTGTCTCCGCGGTCGTGCCCGATCGCCGAAGCCGAGGAGCAGTTCGTCGCCACGGTGGGCTACTGGCGGCGCTGGCTGTCCGCCTCCCGCTACCGCGGCCGGTGGCGGGAGGTGGTGCACCGTTCCGCGCTCACGCTCAAGCTGCTCACCTACGCCCCGACCGGAGGGATCGTCGCCGCGCCCACGACCAGCCTCCCCGAGCAGGTGGGCGGCGAGCGCAACTGGGACTACCGCTACGTATGGGTCCGTGACGCCGCGTTCTGCGTCTACGCGCTGCTGAGGCTCGGATTCACCGAGGAGGCGGAGGCCTTCATGGGCTTCCTGTCCGAGAACGTCACCCTCAGCGGCGACGGTCCCTCGGGACCGCTGCAGATCATGTACGGCATCGACGGAGCCACCGACCTGCCCGAGCACGAGCTGGACCACCTGGAGGGCTATCGGGGATCGGGCCCGGTCCGGGTAGGGAACGCGGCCGTCGGCCAGCTCCAGCTGGACATCTACGGAGCGCTCATCGACTCCATCTACCTCTACGACAAATGGGGCCAGCCGATCTCCAGCGACCGCTGGGACGAGGTCTGCACCGTGGTGGACTGGGTCTGTCTGAACTGGGACAAGCCCGACGAAGGCATTTGGGAGACGCGCGGCGGGCGCAAGAACTTCGTGTACTCCCGGCTGATGTGCTGGGTGGCGATCGAACGGGCCATGCGCGTGGCCATCCATCGCGGGCTCCCCGCCGACATACAGCGCTGGCGGGACGCCCGCGACGCGATCTACCGGCAGATCATGCGGCGGGGCTGGTCGCCTCGATTGCGGGCCTTCGTCCAGCACTTCGACGACGAGGTCCTGGACGCCTCCGTGCTGATGATGCCGCTGGCCAAGTTCGTCTCGCCCACCGACCCGAAGTGGCTGTCCACCCTCGACGCGCTCGGCGTCGAGCTGGTCTCCGACTCGCTGGTGTACCGCTACGACCCCGGCGTGAGCCCGGACGGGCTGCAGGGCATCGAGGGCACGTTCTCGATCTGCTCGTTCTGGTACGTCGAGGCGCTCGCCCGCGCCGGGCGCGTCGACGAGGCCAGGCTGGCCTTCGAGAAGATGCTGACCTACGCCAACCATCTCGGCCTGTACGCGGAACAGATCGGGCACACCGGCGAGCAGCTCGGCAACTTCCCGCAGGCCTTCACCCACCTCGCGCTGATCAGCGCCGCGTTCAACCTCGACCACGCCCTCGGCTAGCGCCGGGGTGCCTGCACGAGCAGGCGGAAGGCGGGTCAGTGGTCCGCGGGAGGCAGGAGGCGGCGCGTCGCCTCCAGTTCCTTCTTCAGGGCCTTCACCTCCTGCTCCAGCTCGAGGATCCGGCGGATGGCGATCAGCGTCATGCCCTCGTCGGACAGCTCCGCGACGTACTGCACGCGGGTGATGTCGGCACGTGAGTAGCGCCGCTGGCCACCGGACGACCGGCGCGGGCGGACGACCTCGAACTCGTCGAGACGGCGCAGAAAGGCCTGCTGGACCTCGAGCATGTCAGCGACCTGGCCCAAGGAGTACAACGGTGCGTTGTGGTCGTCGATCGGAAGCCGGGCCATTTTCGCCTCCACGGGAAGCGGGCCGGCGCCGCCTGACGGGGCGCCGGCTCGTCACTTGTGCTCAGGTCATGCACGGATCGCCTTGGTGTCGCCGCCGCGCTGGATCTCGACCTTGCGCGGCTTGGCCCTCTCCATCACCGGGATGCGGATCTGGAGCACCCCGTTGTGGTAGCCGGCGTCGACGTGCTCGCTGTCGAGATGCTCGGAGAGGTAGACGCGGCGGGTGAAGGTGCCCATGACGCGCTCGCGTACGAACAGCCGGTCGTCCTCCGCGAGCTCCTCTTCGCGGCGGGCGCTGACCGACAGCACGCCTCGGTCGACGGTGACCTCGATCGAATCGGGGTCGATGCCGGGTAGGTCGAAGCGCAGGACCACGTCGTCCTTGCGGCGGATGCCGTCGAGCGGCATCACTCCGTTGCCACTTCCCTCTCCCCAGGTGAAGGCGCCGCGGCTCAGCCGGTCGAACTGGCGCTCGACCTCCTGGACGAAGGGATCGATCGACGTCAACAGCATCTCCGGAACCTCCTCGCTGAATGGGTGCCGAGGAAAACCTCTAACTTCAGTTGTATGTTAGCGTCGTCCACGACTTCATGCAACTGCTTACCAGAGTCGAAGGAAGAAGCTTGCCGGGTGAGGTCACCGCCTGCCGGGGCATGGAGCGGCCGATCGATCGGCGAAGTTCGCTTGATACGAAGCATGAACTGCGCATTTTTGGGGCTGACCGGGAAGGAGTGACTCGCCGACTGGAGGTGAGCACCATGAATTCCGTGAGCAGCCCAGAGCCTGACCGGCGACAGCTGGAGATAACGGTTCGTTCGTCCCCGTCGGGCGTGGTCCTGGGGCTGAGAGGTCAGCTGGCCATGGGCACGGCCGCGCGGCTGAGCGAGGAGCTTCGGCCGGTCTTCGCCGAGCCGTACCGCCCCCGGGTGATCCTGGACCTGACCGAGCTGTCCTTCTGCGACTCCTCTGGTCTGGGCGCGCTGGTCGGCGTCTACAAGCATGCGCACGAGGCGGGCGGCTGGCTGGCTCTCACCGGCGTGCACGGCATGCCTCAGCGGATGCTGCACCGCACCGGCCTGCACCAGATCATCCCCAGCTACCCGACCATGGCCGAGGCAGAAGCCGCCATGGCCGCTCAGGCGCCGGACGACGATGCGCGCTGAGAGTCCGCCGTGAGGCGGTGGAGAAGAACTGGAGGGGTGCGAAATGGAAAGATATACGGCATGGATGTAAGTAATAGAAATAACGTCTTTGTGACCGGTAAGAGCGACGGGCCGGTGGTAATGCTGGCGCACGGTTTCGGATGCGATCAGAACATGTGGCGCCTGGTGGTGCCGGCCCTGGCCGAGCGGTTCCGGGTGGTGTTGTTCGACCATGTGGGGGCGGGCAAGTCGGATCCGTCGGCCTGGCAGGCCGAGCGGTACTCCGAGCTCGACGGGTACGCTGACGACGTGCTGCGCATCTGCCGGGAGCTGGACCTGCGGCAGGTGGTGTTCGTGGGGCACTCGGTCAGCGCCATGATCGGAGTGCTGGCCGCGATACGTGAGCCCGAGCGGTTCGCCAAGCTGGTGCTGCTCACCCCCTCGCCCTGCTACGTCGACGACGACGGCTACCGCGGCGGCTTCAGCAAGGCCGACATCGACGAGCTGCTGGAGTCCCTGGAGAGCAACTATCTGGGCTGGTCCGCGGCGATGGCACCGGTGATCATGGGAAATCCCGACCGCCCGGAGCTCGGCGAGGAGCTGACCAACAGCTTCTGCCGCACCGACCCGGCGATGGCACGCGTCTTCGCGCGGACCACCTTCCTGTCCGACAGCCGGGCCGACCTGGCCAAGGTGACGGTGCCGACGCTGGTGATCGAGTGCGCCAGCGACGTCATCGCGCCGCGGGAGGTGGGCGCGTTCGTCCACGCGCAGATCCCCGGCAGCCAACTGGTCACCCTGGACGCCGTCGGGCACTGCCCCCAGCTGAGCGCTCCTGAGATCACCACTCGCGCGATCGCCTCCTTCGCGGGCGCCTCCCGGTGATGACCCGGACCGGGCCGTCCTCCGGTCCGACCGACCCGGAGGACGGGAACACCCAGGAGACGGCCTTCACCGCGCTGCTGGAGGACAGCGCGGAGGACCTGTACGACAACGCGCCCTGCGGCTACCTGTCCACGCTGCTGGACGGCCAGATCGCCAAGGTCAACTCCACGCTGCTGAGGTGGCTCGGCTACACCCGGGACCAGCTGGTGGGACACCGCCGCTTCGCCGATCTGCTCACCGTCGGCGGCAAGCTGTACCACGAGACCCACTTCGCGCCCCTGCTGCGCATGCAAGGCGAGATCGGCGGGGTCGCGCTCGAACTGCGGGCCGCCGACGGCACCCGGCTGCCCGTCCTTGTCACCTCCACGCTCAAGACCGGCACCGACGGCGAGCCGCTGCTGATCCGCACCACCCTGTTCGACGCCCGCGACCGCCGCGCCTACGAACGCGAGCTGCTGCGCGCCAGCCAGGAAGCCGACCTCGAACGCGAGCGCCTGCAGCGCCTGGTCGCCACCTTGCAGCGCAGCCTGCTGCCCCCGGTCCTGCTGGACGTGCCGGGGATGGAGGTCGCCGCGCACTACCACCCCGCCTCTCCCGACCAGCTCGGCGGCGACTTCTACGACCTGTTCCCGCTCGGTGACGGCCGGTGGGGGGTCTTCCTGGGCGACGTGTGCGGCAAGGGGCCCGACGCCGCGGCCGTGACCTCCCTGGCTCGCTACACCCTGCGGGCGGCCGCCGTCTACGCCCCCGACCCCCTGGCCGTGCTCCGCAACCTCAACGCCGTGCTCTACCAGGAGTACAAGGGCGACGACCCGCGCTACTGCACCGTCATCTTCGGGCTGCTCACGCCGGACGGGGACGGGTTCAGCGCCACCCTCGCCAGCGGCGGCCACCCCGCCGCGCTGCTGCTGCGCGCCGACGGCACCGCCTGCTACCAGCCCACCCCCGGCGGGCTCCTGGCCGGCATCGTGCCCGACGCCCCCTTCACCGCCACCACCCTGCGGCTCGCTCCCGGCGACACCCTGCTGCTGTACACCGACGGGCTCACCGAGGCGCGCACCGGCGGCGCCACCGGCGACCGCTACGGCGAGGAGGACCTGCACGCCTTCGCCACCGGCCTGGCCCCCACCACCGCATCCGCGGCCGTCGCCGCGGTGACCGATCTGCTGACCACCCTCGGCGACGGCGTGGACGACGACACCGCGGTGATCGCCCTCAGCGTCCCCCGTGCCCGCAGGTAGGGCCTCAGGCGCCGACGGTCCCGTCGATCCCCTCGCGCAGGAGGTCGGCATGCCCGTTGTGCCGCGCGTACTCGTGGATCAGGTGCAGCATCACCAGCCGGAGCGACACGTCCTCGCCCCACCTGGGCTGGTGGCCGGTCACGTCGAGCGACACCGCGTTCTCCTCGATCCGGCGGGAGTGCTCGACCTCGGCCCGCCAGGCCTCGAACGCCTCCGACCGCGTGGCCGAACTCGCGTCGTACGCCACCTGGTAGTCACCCTCGTCGGACCACACGAGCGGGATATCCTCCGCGTTGATCACCCTGCGGAACCATGTGCGCTCCACCTCGGCCATGTGCCGTACCAATCCGAGCAGCGAAAGCGCCGAGGGCGGCATCGACCGGCGGCGTAGGTCCTCGTCGGAGAGCCCGTCACACTTCATGGCGAGCGTCGCGCGGTGGTAGTCGAGATAGGCGCGCAGCGTCTCGCGCTCACCCGCGGTCAGTGGGGGGTCGATTCGTTCGGTATTCACCGGGCTACGGTAGCCGAGCCGCCGGCATCGACCATGGTCAGCCGCTCAGGCTCAGGGCGAGCCGCGGGGCCAGGCCGGTGTTCCTGCGGTAGCCGAGCCGGTGCACCGCCAGCTCCAGCGCCTCGCGCTGGCCGACGAGCACCACCCACGACTTCGCCCGGGTGACCAGCGTGTACAGCAGCCTCCGACGCAGCATCACGCCCCCGGACTCGGCCACGATGGGCGCCACCACGAAGGGGTACTCGCTGCCCTGGGAGCGGTGCACGCTGATCGCGTAGGCGTGGGTCAGCTCGTCGAGCTCGCCGAAGGTGTACTCCACGTCCTGCCCGTCGTCGGTGCGGATCTCCACCCGCCGCTCCTGCGGGTCCACCGCCGTGACCGTGGCGCTCTCGCCGTTGAACACCCCCTTGTCGTAGTTGTTGCGGATGGGCATGACCCGGTCGCCCGCCCTGAACACCGACGGGCCCGACCAGTGCTCGGCGGCTCCCTCGCGGGCGGGATTGAGCCGCTCCTGCAGCCTGCGGCCGAGCTCGGCGGTGCCCGTCGCCCCCTTGCGCATGGGGCACAGCACCTGGATCTGGTCGGCGCCGATGTTCTGCTTGCGGGGGATCGCCTCGGTCGCCAGGTGGATGACCCGCTCGGCGACGCGGTCGGGATCGTCGAGCTCCTCGAACCAGAAGCCGCCCCTGCCGGGCAGCGACGGCAGCTCACCGGCCCGGATGCGGTGGGCGGCCTGGACGATGCCGCTGTCCTGCGCCTGCCGGAAGACGTGGGTCAGCCGGATGCGGGGGATCTCCGCCACGTTCAGCAGGTCGGCGAGCACGTTGCCCGGGCCGATGCTGGGCAACTGGTCGCTGTCGCCGATCAGCAGCAGGTGGCTGCCCGCGGGGATCGCCGAGGTCAGCCGGGTGGCCAGCTGCAGGTCGAGCATCGACGCCTCGTCGACCACGATCAGGTCGGCCTCGGCGGGCGACTGCTGGAAGAGCGTGCCGTCCTCCGGCTCCGGCCGCTGGGCGAGCATGCGGTGCACGGTCATCGCCGGCAGGCCGGTCAGCTCCGACAGGCGCTTGGCCGCCTTGCCCGTGGGGGCGGTCAGGGTGACGGTGCCGCCCATCGCCCGCACCGTCGCGGCGATCACCTTCACCGTGTGGCTCTTGCCGCAGCCCGGACCACCGGTCAGGACGGACACGGTGCTGGTCAGAGCCAGGTTCACGGCCGCCCGCTGGTCGTCGTGCAGCCCTTGGTCCTCGGTGAAGGGGCGCAGCGGCAGCGTCGAGCGGGCCTGCCAGAGCCGGGTGAGGTTCGCCACCAGCACCACCTCGCGGCTGTGGTGCTCCTTGGCGTACATCACCGCCTGGCCGGGATCGGCCGGCGAGGCCTCGACGACCACCCGGCGATCGGCGAGCAGCGCGTCGACCCCCCGGCGGATGAGCTCCTCGTCCTGCTCGACCAGGCTCGCGGCCTGGGCGACCAGGACGGGCAGCGGCAGGAAGCAGTGCCCGTCGCGGGCGGCCGCCGCCTCCAGCCTGTCCATGATCGCCGCCTTGATCCGCTGCGGGCTGTGCTCGGGCACCCCCGATCGCAGCGCGATGCGGTCGGCGGTGTGGAAGGCGATCCCCCGGACCCGGCCGATCAGCTGATACGGATCGGAGAGCAGCAGCTCGCGCGAGTCGTTGCCGTACACCTGGTAGACCTTGGCCGCGAGCAGCGGGCTGATCCCGAAGCCCTGCAAGACGACCATCAGCGCGGCCACCGCCTTCTGCTCCGCCCACGCCTCGACGATCTGCGCCTGGCGCACGGCGCCGATGTTGACCACCTCCAGCAGGCGCTCCGGCCGGGTGTCGATGATCGTGAGCGTGTCGCGGCCGAAGTGGCTGACGATGGCGTGGGCGAGCCGCGGCCCGATGCCGCGGATGAGACCGGAGCCGAGGTAGAGCTCGATGGCCCGCACGCTGGAGGGGGCCACCCGCTCGCACCGCTCGACGACCAGGCGGCCGCCGTGGCGCGGATGCTCCTCCCAGGCGCCGGACAGCCGCAGCGTCTCCCCGGGCTGCACCCCGGCCAGCGCCCGGCCGGACGCGACGAACCCGGCCATGCCGTCCGAGCTCATCCGCGCGATCGTGTACTCATCCTCACGGACGTACACCAGTTGCTCGACGGAGACCTCCACCTCCGTCACGCACGGTTTAGCGAGCACGGTCACCGTCGGCTCCCCGAGATCATGGGCGTGCACCTCACCACAGGACCCTAGCGGCCGCCTGCGACAGTCCCGCCCAATCGGGCCTCAACCGCCTCTGATCAGGGGTTTCAAGCTGCGCAATGAGTGAAGGATGGCGTTAGGGCGAGCTTTGTAACGTAGGTGAGGACGTCCATGACGAACCACCAGGTGGCGATGCCGGGCACAAGCAGCGCCTCACGTGTCGAGCTCATGCTCAGCGGGCTGCTGGAGGCCAGTCATCTGACGCCACTGGAGCAGGTGCCCGCCATCGTGGCGGAGCACGCGGGGCACGCGGGACTCGGCGAGGTGCTGATCTACCTGGTCGACCTGCAGCAGGAGGTGCTGCGCCAGCTGACCGGCAGGGGAGAGAGCGGCGGAGAGGGCGCGACCGAGGCCGGCGAGCTCCGGGTCGAGGGCACGCTGGCCGGGCGGGCCTTCAGCGAGGTGCGGGTTCTGTGCAAGGCCGGCGCCGGGGATGAACCGGATCGGTGGTGGCTGCCGCTCCTGGACGGCACCGAACGGCTCGGCGTGCTCTGCGTCAGCGCGAAGGACGCCGACGAGCGGACCCAGCGCTCGATGCTCAGTCTGGCCACGGTGATCGCGTTCATGGTGGTGAGCAAGCGCTTCTACAGCGACTCCTACGCGCGGCTGGTCAGGAGCCGTCCGATGAACGTGGCGGCGGAGATGCAGTGGAACCAGATGGCACCGCTGACCTTCGCCACCTCCGGCGTGGTGGTCGCCGCGGTCGTCGAACCGGCCTATGAGGTCGGCGGGGACGCCTTCGACTACGCCATCGGCGGTGACATCATCCATCTGAGCCTGTTCGACGCGATGGGCCACGACGTCACCGCCGGTCTGACGGCCAACCTGGCCGTGGCCGCCTGCCGCAACAACCGGCGTCAGGGCGTTGACCTGGCCAGGGCCAGTGAGGCGATCGAGGGTGTCCTGATAGCGGAGTTCGGGAAGGACACACGCTTCGTCACCGGGATCCTCGCCCGTCTCGACACCTCGAACGGGGTGTTCAGCTGGGTCAACCGCGGACACCATCTGCCCGTGGTGATCCGCGGCGGACGATGGGTCACCACCCTGCAGTGCCCGCCGGCCCACCCCATGGGGCTGGACCTGGGCATACCGGTGACGCTCTGCCATGAGCAGCTGGAGCCGGGCGACCGCGTTCTGCTCTACAGCGACGGCATCACCGAGGCGAGGAACCGGCACGGACAGGAATTCGGCCTGACCCGCTTCACCGATTTCATCATCCGCGCGACCGCCGACGGCCTTCCTGTGCCGGAGACCCTCCGCCGCCTGATCAGGAACGTGCTGAGCTACCACGACGGCAACCTGCAGGACGACGCCACCGTCCTGCTCGTCGAATGGCACGGCACCGCCCACCGCCGGCTGCGCCTGTGACCGGAGGGTCCGTGCCGTGGACGGCTAGGTCCGGTGGGGCTCGAGGCTCAGCGAGCTGAGCAGGCGGGCCGCCTCGGTGACGACCGCGGGGAGGTCGCCGCGCGGGTCGCCGGACCGGGCGAGCAGCATGCCCGCCTCGCACAACGCGCCGAAGATCAGTTGCGAGCGTATGCCCGGGTCGCCGCCGTCTGCGGTGACGGCCCGCACGCCTTCGGTGAGCACCCGCAGCGTGTGATCGCGCTGGATCTCGCGGACCGCCTCCCAGCCGAGGACGGCGGGCCCGTCCAGCAGCACGATCTGCCGGAATCCCGGGTCCAGGCAGTGCTCCAGGAAGGTCTGGCACCCCCTGAGCAGCGCGGCCCACGGATCGGGCTCCTGGGCGGCGGCACTCAGCAACGCGGCGGAGATCTCCTCCTGCTCGCGGATGAACACCTCACGGAACAGCGTCGCCTTGTTCAGGAAGTGGTGGTAGGCCGCGCCCTTGGTCATGCCGGCGACGGTGGCGACCGCGCCGATCGTGGTGGCGGCGTAACCATCCCGGCCGAACAGCTGCTGTGCGGCGGCCACGAGCTTGGACGTCGTCGCGTCCGAACGCTCGGCCTGGGTCCGGCGAATCATGTCCCCCCTATTGACACCCCTATAAGGCGAACGTACCTTCGAAAAGTTACATACCCTCGGTATGGAAGTGAGCTGGTCGTGACCACTCCACTTATCGCAATCTACGGTGCGAACGGGCATACCGGTCGTCTGGTGGCCGCCGAACTGCGGTCCCGGGGCTACGAGGTGGTGCTGGCGGGGCGCGACGCCGCCGCGCTGCGGACCATGGCCGACGAGCTCGGCGCACGCGCGCATGTAGCCACTCTGGACGATCCGGCGTCCCTGCGCGAGCTCGCGGAGAGCGCGTCGGTGCTGATCCACTGTGCCGGTCCCTTCTCGGTGACCGGCGAGCCGGTCGCCGCGGCGGCGGCCGAGGCCGGATGCCACTACGTCGACCACGCCGTCGAGCCGCACCACGTCAAGCGAATGTTCGACACGTTCCAGGCGCCGGCGCAGCGCACCGGAGCCACCATGATCCCCGCGCTGAGCTTCTACGGCGGCCTCGGGGACCTGCTCGCCGCCGCTGTGGCCGACGGCATGTCCCTCATCGACCGGATGACGATCGCCTACGCGGTGACGGGCTGGCGGCTGACCACAGGAGCGCTGCACACCGCCAGGCAGCTGTTCGCCGAGACCGACCGCATCAGCTATTCCGACGGCGCCCTCAGCGTGGGCTACGTCGAGCCCCGCAACGCGGTGTTCGCCTTCCCGCCGCCTCTCGGTCCCCGCTCGATGATCGCGCCCGTGCCCTTCCCCGAGGTCGTCACCATCCCGCGGCACCTTCCCGTCCGCCAGGTCGAGGCGATGCTCACCGCCAGGACCTTCGAGGAGGAGCACGTGTTCGACAGCGAGGATCTCGACGCCGAGGCCCGGTCGCGGACCGACTTCACCGTCGCGGTCCAGGCCATCGGAGGACGCGGCGGCCGCGCCGGGCAGGTGGCCGGGCACGACCTGTGGCGGGCCGGCGCCCTGGCCTCGGTGGAGGCGGCCGTGCGGCTGGCCGGGGACGAGGGGCCCGCCAAGAGCGGCGTCCTCAGCGCCGCCGAGGCCTTCGCCGCCGAGCCCTTCCTGCGCACACTCGAACGCCTCGGCGCGTTCACCATCACACTGTGAACCCCCATCAAGGAGCCACCATGGAACCGGTGCTGGTCACGGGAGCGGCGGGCGGCCGACAGGGGTCGACCGGCCGCCATGTCACCCGAATGCTGCTGGAGCGCGGCCACGACGTACGGGCGTTCGTGCACTCCGACGACGCGAGGGCCGCCGAGCTGCGGGCGTGGGGAGCCGAGGTGGTCGTCGGCGACCTGCGGGAGATCACCTCGGTGATCCCCGCCTTCCAGGGCGTGCGCCGGGCGTTCTTCACCTACCCGGTGACCGACGGCCTGCTCGACGCCGCAGCCGTCTTCGCCGCGGCCGCCCGCCAGGAGGGTGTGGAGCGGGTGGTGGCGGTGTCGCAGCTCGCGGCCGATCCCTACGCCGGCACCCCGCACATGCGCCGGCACTGGGTGGCGGAGCAGGTGTTCGACCGGGCCGGCGTGGGCGCCGTCCACCTGCGGGCCGCGGTGTTCTTCGAGAACCTGGCCGTCCTGGTCGAGGCGGGCGGCGGGCGCGAGCTCGTGCTTCCGCTGGGCTCGCCGGAGACGGTGCTGCCGCTGATCGGGGCGATCGACGTGGCCCGGGTGGCGGCCGGCCTGCTCACCGGTCCCAGCGGGGAGGCCGACCCGATCTGCCGGCTGACCGGCGAGGTCATGACCATCGGCCAGGCCGCGAAGACCTTCGGCGACGGCCTGGTGTACGTCGACCAGGACCCCGGGGAGTGGCGGCTCAAGGCGATGGCGCTCTACGACGACGCCACCGCCGTCGAGCACCTCTCCCACCTGTGGGAGCTCTTCCGCGCCATCGGCAGCGGCCACGATCTCTACCGGGTGACCGAAGCGATCGAGCGCATCGGCGGAAGCCCTCCGCAGACGCTGCACGAGTTCGCCACCGCCCGCCTGTGAACCCCGGGCCGAGCCACGGTGAGGACGCCCGCGATCCGGCGGGGCCGTCCAGCGCGGAGCGGCGCGCCGGACGGCCCCTTCGGAGTCGGCCCGGGGTCAGCGTGGTGGACGGAAGGCGGCGAGTGAGGGGAGGCCGGTGCCGGTCCAGTCGAACATCGTGAGGTTGTCGTTCGGGTTGCCGGCTCCCGGTTCCCAGCCGACCCCGGGGATCCACTCGGGTGACCAGCAGATGAAGCCGGCGCCGCGCCGGTCGGGGACCCGCAGCAGCACCTGGCGGAGGGCCTCGAAGTAGGCGGCCTGGCCCGCGGGCGTCGGGGGGAACCGGTCGCCGTCCGGCAGCGTGGCCGCGTCGACGAACAGGTTCTCCAGGTCGTCGCCGTTGCCGAGGATCCACGGGTAGGCGGTCTCGACCACGACGATGTCCTTGCCGTACCGGACGGCATGGTCGTCGAGGGTGGCCCGCAGATCGGCCAGGGAGCCGTGCCAGAACGGGTAGTACGACTCGCCGATCACGTCGAACTCCACCCCGGCGTCCAGGATGTGGTCGAAGAACCACCGCGAGCCGCCGAGGTCGCCGCCCCGGTCGATGTGCACCATGACCTTGACCGGCCGGTGATCGGTGCTCGCGTCCCTGGCGCCTTGGATGCCCGCCTTGAGCAGGGTCGTGAACTCGTCCCAGTGCTGCAGGCCGTCGGAGGTGTAGAGCTGTCCGACCGGCCACAGCATCCCCGCGGTGACCTCGTTGCCGATCTGCACCATGTCCACCGGGGCGCCCGCGCGGGCGAACCGCTGGAGGGTCGTGCGCGTGTAGTCGTGCACGGTGGCGGCCAGCGTCGCCAGGTCCTGTCCCTGCCAGGCCTTCGGGGTCGTCTGGTGCGCGGGGTCCGCCCAGAAGTCCGAATAGTGCAGGTCCAGCAGCACCTTCAGCCCCGCGCGCCGTGCCCGCCGTGCCATCTCGATGGCCGAGGGCAGGTCGCTCCAGCCCGCGGGCGGGTCGACCCACAGCCGCAGCCGGCAGTGGTTCGCGCCATGGCCGGCGAGGATCTCCTCCACCGGCCGGACCCGCGTGTGGGCGCGGTCGCGGTACCGGGCGCCGGCGGCGTACTCCTGAAGGGTGAACGACAGGTCGGCGCCGCGGATCCGCAGCGCGCCGCCGTCGCCGCGTCCGGCACCCTGCCGCTGCCCGTCCGCCCAGGCTTCGGCGGAGAGCACGACCGGTGACAGCAGCGCGGCCGCGGGCACGCTGAGCAGCAGCCGGCGGCGGGACAGCGGAAACTCCCCATGACTTCTCACGAGCCGATCTCCTTGCTTCGTGGTTACGACAGGACTGGGCGCGCCGGATCGCCCCCGTCATCCGGCGGGGGTCTCGACGACGGCGACCCCACCCGGCGGTACCCATCCGGGGAACAGGGCGCCGGTCAGCAGGTCCGTCCCGCTCACACCGGCCACCGTGACGGGCGCGTCGCCGTGGTTGATGAGGAAGACGTGGGGGCCGCGCCGTACGAACTCGAGGGTGTCGGGCAGTCCGCGTGGACGCCGGACCTCGGCGCGGTCGAGCACCTCGCCGAGCAGGCCGCGCAGGTCGTCCCCGGCGAGGGCGGTGGCCAGGTACCAGGCCGTCCCCGCCCCGAACCCGTTGCCGGTGACCGCGGGATGCCCGGCGTCGGGACCGTCGGCGAACTCTCGTACGGCCACCGCCCGCGCGAGGCGGACCCGCTCGGACCAGATCCTGCCCATGGCCCCGCCCGTGAGCGCCACGGTCTCGCGTTCGCGCAGCGGGTGGAACTCCTCCACCGCGAGCCCGAGCACCTCACGCAACGCCCCGGGATAGGGGCCCTCGTGGACCGTGTCGTTCTCGTCGACGATGCCGGAGAAGTACGACACCAGCAGGTGGCCGCCCGCCTCGACGTAGCGCTGGAGGTTCTTGGCCGACCCCTCGGTGAGCAGGTAGGAGGAGGGGACGACGACCAGCTTGTACGCCGAGATGTCAGCGGAAGGATGGACGAAATCGGTGGTCACGTGCTCGCGCCACAGCGCCTCGTAGAAGGCGTCGACGCGCTCCCGGAAGCTGAGGTCGGCGGAGGGCCGCCACTCCAGCTCGATGGCCCAGTACGACTCCCAGTCCCAGACGATCGCCACCTCACCGGTCACCCGGCTGCCCCTGACCGGGGACAGGCGGCGCACGTCCTGGCCGAGCGCGACGACGTCCCGCCAGATCTGGGAGTCGGTCCCCACATGCGGGACCATCGCCGAATGCCACTTCTCGGCGCCGTACCGTGAGGCCCGCCACTGGAAGAACAGCACCGAGTCCGACCCCCTGGCGACGTGGGCCAGGCTGTTGCGGCGCATCTCGCCCGGCCGCTTGGCGATGCCACGCGGCTGCCAGCTGATGCCGCCGGTGGAGTGCTCCATCAGCATCCAGGGGCCGCCGCCCGCCAGGGAGCGGCTCAGGTCGGCCGACATGGCGAGCTGGATGTGGTTGTCGGGTCGCTCGCCGTCGAGGTAGTGATCGTTGGCGATCACGTCCAGCTCCGGCGCCCACCGCCACAGGTCCATCGACTTGCAGTTGACCGTGCCGGCGAAGTTGGTCGTCACCGGCTTGCCGCAGCGCCGCAGGATCTCGCGCTGCAGCCGGTAGTGCGACAGGTGCTCCTCGTTGGCGAAGCGGGCGTAGTCCAGACGCTGGGCGGGGTTGACCACGGTGTGGCTCCAGCGGGGGGCGTCGATCTCGTCCCACTCGCCGTAGCGCTGGCCCCAGAAGGTGGTGCCCCACGCGGTGTTGAGCGCGTCGAGGCTCTCGTAGCGGTGCCGGAGCCACTCCCGCCAGGCTGCCACGCTCGACGGGCAGTAGCACTCACCGAGCGGCGCGCCGTACTCGTTGTGGACGTGCCACATGACCACGGCCGGGTGGTCACCGTAGCGGGTGACCAGTTGCTCGGCGAGCCTGGCGCCGGCCGCGCGGAAGTCGGGGTCGCTGGAGCAGGCGTTCTGGCGCCCGCCCGAGCCGACGCGCACCCCCTCGCGGGTCACAGGAAAGGCGCCGGGATACCTCGCGGAGAACCAGGCGGGCGGGACGGCGGTGGGGGTGCCCAGGTTGACCGAGATCCCCGCGTGGTGCAGGCGGTCCACGATCTGGTCCAGCCAGCCGAACTCGTACACGCCCTCTCTGGGCTCCATCAGCACCCACGAGAAGATGGACAGGCTCACCAGGTTGACGCCCGCCTGCCGCATCAGGCGCACGTCCTCCTCCTGGACCTCGCGCGGCCACTGCTCGGGGTTGTAGTCCCCGCCGAACGCGATGCCCTCCGGCAGGGCCGGGTATTCACTCACGATCTCCCCCAAGGTATGCGAACGTCTGCGGGTCACGCCTTGACGGCGCCGCTGCTCAGGTCGGCGCGCCAGAACCTCTGCATCGTGAGGAAGAGCGCGATCAGCGGGATGAGCGCCACGAAGGTGCCGATGAGGATCAGGTTGTACAGCGCCGGGTTGTTCGCCCCGGCGGCCAGCATCGTGTAGAGCCCGACCGTCAGCGGGAACCTGTGGTCGTCGCCGAGCATGATGAAGGGCAGCAGGAAGTTGTTCCAGATGGCCACGAACTGGAACAGGAAGATGGTCACCAGGCCCGGTGTCATCAGCGGCAGCGCGACCCGTCGCAACAGGGTCCAGTGCGAGGCCCCGTCGATGCGCCCGGCCTCCAGGAGGGAGTCGGGAATGGCGGCGCCGGCGTACACCCGGGCCAGATAGATGCTGTAGGGGTGCAGGATCTGCGGCAGCAGCACCGACCAGTAGGTGCCGGCGAGCCCGACCTTGGAGAACAGCAGGTACTGCGGGATCGCCAGCACCACCGAGGGCACCAGGATGCCGCCGATGAGCAGGTTGAAGATCAGGTCACGTCCCGCGAAGCGGTACTTGGCCAGGGCGTAGCCCGAGACCGCGGAGACGGCCGTCGACAGCAGCGCGCCGCCGCCCGCGTACAGCAGGGTGTTGAGCATCCACAGCCAGAACACCCCGTCCCGGTAGGCGGCCAGGTCGGCCAGGTTCTGCAAGAACCCGGTGCCGAGGGAGAAGGTCGCGGTGGAGAACAGCTCGCCGGAGGTCTTGGTGGAGGCGAGCACCACCCAGCTGACGGGGAACAGGCAGTACAGCGCGCCGAGGATCAGGATCCCCGTCGGAACGATCCCGTGCGGCCCGCGCGCGGCCCTGACTGCGTGACGGGAGACGCCCTGATCGGCTCCGCTCAGCGTCGAGGTGGCCATCACGCCTCCCCGAAGGCGCGGTTCTTCACCACGCGCAGGAAGGCGAAGGACAGGACGAGGGAGATTCCGGCGATCACCATGGCGGTCGCGGCCGCCGAATACAGGTCCCCGGTCACGAAGGCGTCCCGGTAGACCTTCATCAGCGGGCTCCAGGTCGAGCTGATGGTGTTGGTCAGCGGCCGCAGGACGGTCGGTTCGGTGAACACCTGGATCGTGGCGATGATCGAGAAGACGGTGGTCAGGATGATCGCGGGCGCCAGGATCGGGATCTTGATCCGGATCGCGATCTGCAGCTCGGACGCCCCGTCGATGCGCGCCGCCTGGTAGAGGTCCGGGGAGATGGCACGCAGGTTGGTGTAGAGCACGAGCATGTTGAAGCCGGTGCCGCCCCAGACCGCCACATTGGCCATCGAGTACACCACGGTGGAGGGGCTCAGCAGGTCGACGCCGAAAAGCTCGTGGACGGGGCTGACGCTCGGCAGGTACAGGAAACCCCACATCAGTCCGGCGGCCACCCCGGGCACCGCGAACGGCATGAAGATCGCAACGCGGGAGAACCGCGCGAGCCGTACCCGCGCGGCGTCGAGCATCAGCGCGAACACCAGCGCGAGCCCGAGCATGACGGCGAGCACGAGCGCGCCGTAGCCGAGGACCCGCAGCCAGCCGGCCCACAGCTCGCCGTCGCCCACCGCGGTGGCGTAGTTGTCGAGCCCGACGAAGATCTCCTTCCTGGAGCCCTTGCCGAAACCGAGCCCCGAGACTTTGGTCCTGCGCAGACTCAGGTAGACGGTGTAGCCGATCGGCACGAGCAGGAACAGCGCGAACATCGTCAGAGCGGGGGCGAGGAACAGATAGGGCGCGGCGCCCGCGCGGTTGACGCGGGCGCCGCCGTTCGCGCTCTTCACTGCGCCAGCCGGAAGCCGGCCTTGGTCATGTCCGCCACCGTCGCGTCCTGGACGGTGCGCAGGGCGTCGCTGAAGGAGGTCTTGCTGAGCACGGCCTTGTCGAAGGCGTCCCTGAAGGCGTTGTAGGCCACGTTGACGTTGGGCCCGAAGGTGAAGCCGCGCGCCCCGGCGGTGAAGGTGGCGGCCTGCCGCCAGAAGCCGGGGACGTTGGAGAAGTAGGCCGGCGGCTCGGTGAGCAGGGCGGCGCCCTTGGTCGCGGCCGGGTAGACCTGGCCGTGCTTCACCAGCAGGCCGAGGGCCTCGGGATCGGTGTTGAGCCAGGTGGCGAACTCGGCCGCGGCCTCCTTGTGCTTGGAGGCCGCCGCCACGGCGACCGCCGAGCCGCCCCAGAAGCCGCTGTGGTTCTCGCCGGCGTTCCACTGCGGCAGTTGCGCGATGGCCCACTTGCCCTTGGCCTTGGGGGCGTTGCTCGTCAGCGGTCCGGGGGCCCAGATCGCCGACGGCCAGGTCAGCAGCGTGCCGTCGTTGAGCGCCTTGTTCCACTGGGGGGTGAAGTAGGGCATGTCATCGATGACCCCCTCCTTGACCAGGCCGCCCCAGTAGTCGGCGAGCTTCCTGGTGGGTTCGTCGTCGACGGCGACCTTCCACGACTCCCCGTTGATCGACCACCACTGGCCACCTGCCTGCTGGGCGAGACCGGCGAAGGAGCCGGGATCCTTGCTGGAGAACGTGCCGAGGAACACCTTCGGCTCCTTGCGGTGAACGGTCCTCGCGGCCTCGGCGTACTCGTCCCAGGTCGTGGGCACCGCGATGCCGTACTTCTTGAACAGGTCCTCGCGGTAGTAGAGCATCATCGGCCCGCTGTCCTGCGGGATGCCGTAGACCGCGTCGGTGCCGAGCGTGACCAGCCCCCAGATGCCCTCGCCGAACTCCGGCTTGACGGCGTCGGCCGCGGGCTTGATGTCGGCGACCGCCTCGGCCGCCACGAACGAGGGCAGGGCCTGGTACTCCGCCTGCATCAGGTCCGGCGGGTTGCCCGCCTTGGCCGCGGTGAGGAACTTGGTGGCCGCGTCGTCGCCGCCGGCCTGGGTGCTGGAGGTGACCTGGATGTTCGGATGCGACTTGTTCCAGGCGGCCACGACCTTGTCCATGTTCGGCACCCAGTTCCAGTAGGTCAGGGAGACCTTCTGGGCCGCGGCGCTCGACGACGGGGCGGCGCTCGAGGGTGCGGCACTCTGTCCGGCGCCACCCGAGCAGCCCGCCACGACGGCGGCGGCGAGGGTGGCGGCGGCTATGGCGGCAAGCCTATTCACATGCATGTGGGCCTCGACTGTGGGGGGTTGGGGGCCATCTGTAGTTTGGAAGTCCTAGATTCCGTGAACGTTCACAGCGTGTTGGCATCCCAGATCGATGTCAACCCCTCGTTTCGGTCCTGTTAACTGCCCTAAGGTGCGGTCAAGACGGGCCGAGATGGGCTGTGTACGCTCACAGAGTTATGGGAATGAGCCGTGAGATGCTGTGCGTGTGAAGAGGCCGACCATCCATGACGTCGCCGCGGCCGCGGGGATCTCCCGGGGGACCGTCTCGCGCGTCCTCAACGGTGACCGTTACGTGAGCCCCGCGGCTCGCACCGCCATCGAGCGCGCCATCGCGGAGACCGGTTACGTCGTCAACCGCAACGCCAGGAACCTGGTCAGGCAGCGCTCCGGATCGGTCGTCATGGTGCTGTCCGAGCCCCACGAGAAGCTCTTCGAGGACCCCAACTACAGCACCACCATCCGCACCGCCATCCGCCGTCTCGGCGAGCGCGACCTGTCCCTGGTCATGATGATCGCCGGTGACGACCGCGACCGCGAGCAGGTGCTGCGCTACGTGCGCGGCGGCCACGCCGACGGCGTGCTGCTGCTGTCCACCCACGCGGGCGACCCGCTGGTCGACAGCCTGCACAGCGGCCACATCCCGGCGGTGTCGTGCGGTGCCGTCATCGGCAGGGAATCGGTGATCCCCTTCGCGGCCTGCGACGAGCGCGGCGGCGCGCGCCAGATGACCGAATACCTGATCTCGCGGGGGCGCAGGAAGATCGCCATGATCACCGGGCCGATGGACACCCCGGGGGGCATCCAGCGCCTCGAAGGCTTCGCCGACGTGCTCGGCCGCAAAGCCTCCACCAAGCTGGTCGAGCACGGCGACTGGACCCATACGAGCGGCGAGCTCGCCATGGCCCGGCTGCTGGAGCGCGTCCCCGACCTCGACGCGGTGTTCGCGGCTTCCGACGTGATGGCGTCCGGCGCGATGCACACGCTCCGCGCGGCCGGCCGCCGCGTGCCGGACGACGTGGCGGTCGGCGGGTTCGACGACTCCTCGGTGGCGATCTCCACCCATCCCCTGCTCACCACCATCCGCCAGCCGCTCGGCGACATCGCCGAGGAGACGGTCCGCCTGCTGCTCGACCTCATCGACGGCGCCGAACACGTCGAGTCGGTGACGCTGCCGACGACGCTGGTCGTCCGCGACTCGGCCTGATCCCGGCCCGGCGGTGCGGCCGGTCGTCCGTGCCCGGCCTGGCTCCGGCCCGGCGGTGCGGCCGGTCGTCCGTGCCCGGCCTGGCTCCGGCCCGGCGGCCGGACGGGCGGGCGGCTCGCGGTGCCCGGCAAGGGCTGCGCGGCTCTAGCCCGCGCCGGTGAGCACTCCCGCGCGGTCTCTGGCCGCCGCCACCGCGGCCTGGCCCAGGCTGATGCCGCCGTCGTTGGCCGGCACCCGGAAGTGGGTCAGCACCCGGAAACCGCCGGCGCGCAGCCGGTCCACCGCCCGCTCCAGCAGCAGCACGTTCTGGAACACCCCGCCCGACAGGGCGACGGCCGTCACCCCGGTGGAGTCCCGGAACGCGCGGCAGCACCGCACGATGACCTCGGCCACCCCGTTGTGGAACCGGGCGGCGATGAGCGCCGGGGCGACGCCCGCCAGCAGGTCCTCCGCCGCGGCGCGCACCAGGTCGGCGCCGGACACCACCAGCGGCCCCCCGCCGGAGACCGTCGCGACATAGGCGCCGCGCTCGGCGGGATCCGCGAGCTGCTCCAGCTCGATCGCGGCCTGGCCCTCGTAGGTGATCGTGTCGCGCGTGCCGAGGACGGCCGACACCGCGTCGAACAACCGGCCGGCGCTCGAGGTGAGCGGGGAGCCGAGCCCGGCACGGCCGATCGACACGACGTCCTCCCAGCGCGTGTGGTTACGACGCGCCACCTCCAGCCGCTCCGGCGGCCGCCGGTCGTACGCCTCGTCGAGGTAGGCGGCGGCCATCCGCCAGGGCTGCCTGATCGCCGCCGCGCCCCCCGGCATCGGTACGGGGGCGAGGTGGCCGATGCGCTCGAAGGAGACCAGGTCGGCGAGCAGGAACTCGCCACCCCAGATGGTGCCGTCGGTGCCGTACCCGAGCCCGTCGAACGCCACCCCGATCACCGGTCCCGGCTCGCCGTTGTCGGCGAGGCAGGACGCGATGTGCGCGTGGTGGTGCTGCACGCCGACCGGCTCGGCGGCCGTCATGTCCCTGGCGTGCTTGGTGGACAGGTACTCCGGGTGCAGGTCGTGCGCGACCAGCTCTGGTTCGATGCCGAACAGCCGCGCGAAGTGGTCGATCCCCTCGGCGAACGATCGCAGGGTCTCGTAGTTCTCCAGGTCGCCTATGTGGTGCGACACGAAGGCGCGGTGCTCCTTGGCCAGGCAGAAGGTGTTCTTCAGCTCGGCGCCGCAGGCCAGGATCGGCCGCGGCGCCTCCCAGCGCAGCGTCACCGGCTCCGGCACGTAACCGCGGGAGCGGCGCAGCACCGACTCCCGGCCCAGGAAGGGGCGCACCACCGAGTCGTCGGTGCGGATGTGGATGGGCCGGTCGTGGGTGAGGAACGCGGCTGCGATGCCCGCCAGCCGGGTGAACGCGTCGGAGTCCACGTAGGCGATCGGCTCGTCCGAGACGTTGCCGCTGGTCAGCACGATCGGTTCGCCCACGGCGGCGAGCAGCAGGTGGTGCAGCGGCGTGTAGGGGAGCATGAGGCCGATCCGGCGGTTCCCGGGCGCCACCGATTCCGCCACCGGGGCGTCGCCGGCGCGCGGCAGCAGGACGATGGGCCGCCCCCTGCCGGTGAGCAGCGCCGCGGCGGTCCCGTCCAGCTCGCAGAGCAGCGCCGCCCGGCCGAGATCGGGCACCATGACCGCGAACGGCTTGTCCTCACGGTGCTTGCGCCGCCGCAGTGCCGACACCGCGGCCTCGTCGCCGGCCAGGACCGCCAGGTGGTAGCCGCCCAGCCCCTTGACCGCCAGCACCTCCCCGGCGCGCAGCACCGCGGCGCCCAGGCCGGTCGGGTCACCCGGCGGCTCGCTGCCGCCGGCCTCCAGCAGGCGCAGCTGGGGCCCGCAGGCGGGGCAGCACGTGGGCTGGGCGTGGAAGCGCCGGTCGGCGGGGTCGTGGTACTCGGCGGCGCAGGCGGCGCACATCGTGAACCCGGCCATCGTCGTCAGCGGGCGGTCGTAGGGTACGTCCCGCACGATGGTGAACCGCGGCCCGCAGTTGGTGCAGTTGATGAACGGGTAGCGGAACCGGCGATCCGCCGGATCGGCGAGCTCGCGAAGGCAGTCGGAGCAGGTGGCGCCGTCGGGGGAGACGAGGGCGCGCCGGTGGCCGGACGCGTCGCTGTCCACGATCGTGAACCCGCCGGCGGAGCCCGGCCGCCCTGCCACGACGCTGACCCGCTCGATGCCGGCGAGCGGAGGCGCATCGCGTTCCAGGGCCCTGAGGAACTCGTCGACCTGCGGCTTGGGTCCCTCGACCTCGACGAACACGCCCTCGACGTCGTTGCCCACCCGGCCCGCCAGGCCGAGTGCGGTGGCCAGGGAATACACGAAGGGCCGGAAGCCGACGCCCTGGACGACGCCCTCCACCCGCACATCGACCCGTACGTGCCCGCTCACCTGGTCAATGTGCCCCCGGCCCGGTCGCGCATGCGCGGCGTGCTCACTTGATCGCGCCCCGGAGCACTCCGGAGATCACCCACCGCTGGGCGAGCAGGTACACCAGCAGCACGGGGGCCAGCGCCATGAGATATGAGGCGAAGGCCGTGGTGTAGTCGGTGTTGAACCGGCTCTGGAAGACGTACTGCACCAGCGGGAGCGTCCGGGCGCTAGGGCTCGACAGGACCACCAGAGGGAGCAGGAAGTCGTTCCACGCCCACACGAAGGTCAGGATGCCGACGGTCGCGTTCATGGGGGCCAGCAGCGGGAAGAGCTGCCGCGAGATGGGGGTGGAGGTAGTGGGGCTGTGGGGGGTTGGGTTGAGCGTTTGGTTTGATCTGGTGGAGGCCCTCCCGGTACCCGTTTGATCGGGGTACCCGGGTGCTGCCCGCCCGGATTGGGATTTCCACGGACGGGGGCGTGGGGTGGGACGGGATCAACGCGCCGGGGGTCTGGAACTGCCGCGAGACGGGGGCGGGGGTTGGGGGCCGCGGGGTTGGGTCGAGCATTGATTTGATCTGGTGGAGGCCCTCCCGGTACCCGTTTGATTGGGGTACCCGGGTGCTGCCCACCCGGATGGGGACCTTCCACGGACGGGAGCGTGGGGTGGGAGGGAGTCGACCCGCCGGGGTCGGGAACTGCCGCGAGACGGGGGCGTGGTCGGAGCGAGCTGTCGCGACCGGGGCGTGAGGCGCCCCAACGCGGGTGGGACGCACCCCTTGAACCGCGCTGCGGTCGTGTGGCAGTTCCCCAGCTGGGTGGGCGGCAACCGGGTACCCCGATCAAACGGGTGCCGGGAGGGCCTCCACACCGTCAGATCACACGCTCGACCTACCCCTCGATGTCCCCGCCCGTCGCCATCACGCTGCCCCCACCGCGCTGCGGTCGTGTGCCAGTTCCACAGCTGGGCGGGCGACAACCGGGTACCCCGATCAAATGCGTGCCGGGAGGGCCTCCACAAGCTCAGGTCAATTGCTTGACCTACCCCTCGATGTCCCCGCCTGTCGCCATCACGCTGCCCCCACCGCGCTGCGGTCGTGTGGCAGTTCCCCAGCTGGGTGGGCGGCAACCGGGTACCCTGATCAAACGGGTGCCGGGAGGGCCTCCACAAGCTCAGGTCAACTGCTTGACCTACCCCTCGATGTCCCCGCCTGTCGCCATCACGCTGTCCCCACCGCGCTGCGGTCGTGTGCCAGTTTCACAGCTGGGTGGGCGGTAACCGGGTACCCCGATCAAACGGGTGCCGGGAGGGCATCCACACCGTCAGGTCAAACGCTCGACCTACCCACCACACCCCCCCCGGCGCAATCACGCTGGCCCCACCACGAGCACGTGGCGTCTTCAGGCAGAGGAATGGTCGCCGATGCCGCCAAGACGCGCGTTCATGGCTTCGGCCAGGGCAAGTGTGGCGCTGAGCGGCCGCGTCATGACGGTGAGTTCGGTGATCGAGCCCTTCTCGTCGACGTGGATGAAGTCGCTCCCTTCTAGTTCCCGGCCGCCGATGTTCGCGTGGAAGACCAGAGCGTGGTCGGCCGATTCAGGCGATCCGATCTCCCGCACGTAGCGGAAGTTCTCGAACACCTGGAATACGGCCCGAAGAATGGGTTCGACGGCCTCGCGGCCCTGGTACGGCTTGAACACGACGGGACTGCGGAAGACGACGTCGTCGGCGAGCAGATCCAGCAGGCCGTCGATGTCTCGTGCTTCCACCGCGGCACGGAAGGGATGCATGGCTCACCTCTACACTCACTTTGTCCAGTAGGTGGGGGTAAGACTACTCACGGATCTTCCCCAGCCGACCGGCCGGTGGCGATGCGCGACGACCTTCTCGTCAAGCTCCAAGCGGCTTCGGTCACCGCTTAGCGGTTCCAGTCACCGCCTGGCGGCTTCGGTCACCGCCCGGCGGGCGCGCCTAGCGGATCGGGAGGGCCTGGAGCCGGTCGACCGGGATCTCCGAGAGCACCACGTACTTCTCCGAGCCGTCGGGGACCAGGTCGTCGGGGTCGAAGAGCTTGGTGTAGGGGTCCACGCCGCCGTTGCGGGCCATGTACGGCCGGGGGTCCTCGGCGTAGGTGACCAGCGCGCCGCCCTTGTCGGTCATGATCAGCCCGTACTCCTGCATCGCCCGGGCGATGGTGCGGGCGCCCGGGCTGGTCAGCGTGTTGACGTCGAAGGCCGGGTCCAGCCGGAACCGCTGGCCCTCGCACGGGATGTCCTCGCCCTCGACGTAGCCGTCGTCTCGGGTGGCGGGCCAGCTGTGGCATCCGGCCCTGGTGCGCACGGTGACGATGTTGAGAGCGTGGTCGATGTACCCCCGCCGCAGCTCCTCGATCCGGATCGTGAACGCGCCGAAGGGCAGGCCGGTGGCCGTGGCGCCCAGCGGATTCTCGAAGATCCCCGGGTTCTTGGAGTAGTGCTCGATCTTGCCGCCCCAGCAGGCCGACCAGTTCCCGCTCGTGTCCTTCTCAGCGCGCCAGAAATCCCAGTAGGTGTCGGTCGACGGCTGGTAGATGGTGACGGAGGCGTCGGTGCCCTGGGACACGATCATGTCGGGCGGGGTCGGCACGGAAGCGATGCTGTCCGCGATGACCGGAGCCAGCTCAGGCATGTTCAGGCAGTCGGAGAAGGTCCAGCGCCGGCGCGGCGTGTGCGGGCCGACGTGGTAGATCGGCGTCGAGTAGGTGTCGGTGTTGATCGCCCAGGAGCCGTAGTTGTTCACCTTGTCGAGTTGGATGTTGTCGACGATGGCCTGGGAGTTGGGGGCCAGCGCCACGTTGCGCGGCAGCTTGGTGTTCCACACGCCGGTGGGGGAGAAGCCGTTCGTCGGGTGACGTCGTGCTCGCGTCGCGTCGCCGTCGCCCGCCGGCGACGGGCCGGAGGCGGCCATGCCGGTCGACGCGGCCAGGGCGACGGCCGCCAGCACCCGAATCGTGTGCTTTACGCTTCTGCGCATGCCAGGTCAGGCCTTCCAGGTGGGAGGGGGGCGCCGACCAGCGTAGATCGCGGTCCGGCCCGCGGCTTCCGGGGCGATCCCCAGACATTTCGCCGCCCTGCCCTGGGATGGCGTGGCGGGCACCCTGGTTCGCCGGCCTCGCTCATCCCGGGCCGGTGACCACCTGGCGCAGGTCGCGCCGCGTCGTGACGTCGAGCCGGCGGTACACGTTGGTCAGGTGGAACTCGACCGTCTTGCGGCTGAGGACCAGCCGTTCGGCGATCTCGCGGTTCGACAGCCCCTGGCAGACCAGGGTCACCACCGCACGCTCGGCGGGTGTCAGCGTGCCGAGCGGGGCGGGGGGCCCGTCCAGCGACAGCCCCGCGTGCCCGGCCGCCTGGAGCGTCTGGGCGACGTACGCGGCGGCGCCCATCGCGGTGAACTGGTGGAGGGCGGACCGCAGCGCCCGCTCGGCGGCGGCCCTGCGACCGGCCACCTCGAGGCACCCGCCCATGAGCAGGTGGAGCCGGGCGGCCTCCAGGCGGAGCCCGGCGGCGCGGGCGAGCGGGATGGCACGACGGCACTCGCGCAGCGCCCTGTCGGGATCGCCCTGGGCCATGGCGATCTGGGCACTGACCCGGGCGACGCAGACCTGGATGGACAGCCGCCCCGTGGGCCCGGCCCGGGCGAGGAACGCGTCCAGCGCCTCGGCGGCCTTGGTGGGACGGCCCAGCTGGGACAGCGCGTCGGCCAGCAGCGGTCCGAGCAGGTGGGTGCCCGGTTCGGGGGCGGGGTAGGCGTCCGGCACGCCCTCCGCCACCGCCAGCAGCCTCGGGGCGTCGCCGCGGGCCTGGGCCAGCGCCGCCTCACCGGCGGAGGCGTAGGTGAGCCCGGCCGCGGTGCCGACCGTCCGTGCCCAGGTGGCGGCCTGCTCGACGTGCGCCTCGGCCCGCTCCCACGCCGCCTGCGCGGCCAGCGGGTAGCCGGCCAGGGCGTGGACCATCGCGTAGTCCCAGACCCGGTCGTTCTCCTCGGCGTCGCCGACCGCCAGCTCGGCGTGCAGGACGGCCTCACCGAGCGCGCCCATGCGGTACTGGACCTCGCCGAGGAAGCCCAGCGCCTGGCCGATCCTCAGGGTCTCGCCATGCGCCGCCCGGCGCACGGCGGCGGTGAGGTCGCGGCGGGCCCCTTCCAGATCGTCGGTCCACAACCGGATCATTCCCCGCGCGACCAGCCCGTCGAGTCCGAAGGGCGCGCCAGGGGCGTCCGCCCGTGCCAGCGCGGCCAGGGCCTCGGGGGCGCGTCCCGCCAGCGCGAGACCGACCGAGCTGGCGAACCATCCGAAGGCGGCGACCCAGGGTTCCCGTGCGGTGGCCACCGCGACCGAGCCGTACTCGACCATTTCCGTATACGAGGCGGTCACCACCGCGATGATCGCCAGCTGGGTGGCGACGCGGGCCTCCAGATCGGTCGGATCGGCCGCGGAGGCGCCGGTGCCTTCCCGGAGCGTCGCCAGCGAGCGGCGCAGACGCTGCCGCGCCTCCGGGATACGGCCACTCAGCAGGAGCTGGTAGCCCAGGACGTAGTCGCGCCAGGCCCCCGGCGCCACCTCGGCGAGCTCTCCCTGGTGGTCCAGGGCGGCGGCCACGTCCCCTGCCACCAGCAGCGTCTCGACGGTGGTGAGCAACCGGGGAGCACGCGCCGGGCCTTCGGGCGTGAGGTCGAGCGCCTGGCGCAGGTAGACGGCCGCCAGCCCGATCTCGCCGCGGGCCAGCCGCGCGTGCGCCTCGCGTTCGATGTCGGCCGCGAGCCGCTCGTCGGGGCGCTCGGCCGCGGCGATGCGGTGCCAGAGGGCTGCGGGGCCGCCGTGCGCCGCGGCCCGGTGGTGCAGCTCGCGCCGGTCGGCCACGTCGAGGTCGTGGTAGGCGAGCCCCCGGACGAGCGTGCCGGTGAACGCCAGCTCGTGACCGGCTGAGCCGGGCACCTCCTCCAGCAGTCCCGCGCGGATCGCCTCGGCGGCGGCCTCGGCCGTGCCGGCGCGGCCGGTCAGCTCGCGTACGCGCGCGAGGCTGAAGCTCCGTCCGAGGACCGCTCCCGCGGCGACCAGCTCGCGGGCCGGTGGACGGCAGGAGGCCAGCCGGGCCCGTACCGCCGCGGCGACGCTCCGGGGCGCGGGCAGCGGCCCGTGCCCGTAGGTGATCGAACGCATCGGGAGCTCGTCGAGCAGGTGCCGCGCGTGCATGGGGTTGCCGGCCGTGTGCTCGTGCAGCCGGGCGGCGCCCGCGGGGGACAGGTGGGGGTGGCCGCAGGCGACGGCCAGCCGGACCAGTTCGGAGGCGGACATCCCCGGCAGGGTCAGCAGGAGCCCTCTGTCGGAGTCGAGCAGCCGTCCCCATGCGTCGCCGAGCTCGGGAAACGGGCCCTGGCAGGTCAGGGTGGAGAGCTCTCCGGGCGTCTGGTAGGCCACGATGATCAGCACCGCGCCGCCCGCCAGCCGTCGCGCCGCCAGGCGGAGCACGCTCATCGAAGGGTGGTCGGCCCAGTGCGCGTCGTCGACCACCAGGATCAGGCCGCCGCGGTCCTGGAGGTCGCGTGCGAGTGCCTGGCCGGCGAGGCACGGGTCCACCGGGCCGCCGGGCGGCATCGCCATCGACCCGGGCAGTGCCCCGGTGATCTGCGTCAGCACCGCCCACGGGAGGGCGGCCTCGTCCTGGTCGCCACTGGCCCACACGACGGTCTTCGGGTCGGCCCCGCGCAGGAAGTGCCTGACCAGGGTGGTCTTGCCGATTCCCGGGTCGCCCGCGACGCCGACGACCCTGGCCTCCCCGCGCGTGGCCGCCTCCCACGCCTCGCGCAGCCGGGCCAGCTCACGTTCCCGGCCGACGAATCCTTCGCCATAGTGCCCACCGGCGGCCCTGCCTCTCACGAGCGCCCTCCTCCCGGCACCGCCTGGTGCCGTCGAGTGGCGTCCCCGGGGGTGCGCTCCCGCACGCGATCACGGGGATGGGGACCTGCCCGTATCACGGTAGGCAGCCCTGGATGCGGTGTCGAGGTGGACGCCCTCGGTCATTCCTCGTCGGCCGGAAGGGTGAAGAGCCGGATGTAGAGGGGGCGCGCGTCCTCGGCGCGGTGGCTGTATCTCATCAGCAGTGCCATGTAGGCCTCGCGATGCACGGGACGGTCCTCGCGCCCGCCGCGGCGAAGCCCGCGCGACCGGGCATGGTCCTGGTGCACGGCGCGGGAACGGGCACGCCGCGCGAGAAGCTGATGGGAGAGGCCGTCGAGTTCGCCCGCCGGAACAAGTGTCCGTGCTCATCTACGACAAGCGATGCGAGGGCTATTCGCCAGAGGCGGACGGACACGGTCGTACCTTGCCGAGCGGCTCGGCGTGCACGACCATCCCGAGCCGCTCGTTACGGCCATCGGCCGAATCTACAATGTAAAGGCGCTGGATTGTCGCCGAGTGAAGGTCAGCCGAGTGAAGGTCAGCCGGGCGAACGTCAGCCGGGCGAACGTCAGCCGGGCGAAGGTCAGCCGGTGCAGGACGACGGCCAGGGATAGCCGAGCCGCTCGGCGTGCCACGGCGAGCCGCCCACCACGCGAGAGAAGGTCCGGGGGTCGGTGCGGCGCAGCCGTTCGATCAGGGAGGCGGCCCGGTCGGCGGGGTCGGGGTCACCGGGGACGGGAGCGTCGCCGGGCTCGGCGGGCTCGCCGGCGTCCGTTGCGTCGGTGGGGTGGCCGGCGTCTGCGGGGTCGCAGGGCTCGCCGAGGTCGGCGGCGTCCCCGGGATCAAGGGGGATGATCCACTCGAACTGGAGCCACGGGTCGTCCGGTTCCCCGCCGGAGGGTCGGCGCGGGTGCCAGAACATCATCCGGATCCGGTCCTGCTCGTCGACCTGTGCGTAAACCGTCTGCAGCTCGCATCGCCAGCGCGACAGCACGCCCGGGTCCGCTCGCAGGTGCTCGCTGAGCTTGCGCGCGACCGAGCGTGCGGGCCACTCCCAGCGATGGTCCCGCTCGGCGCGTGCGATCGTGTCGGCGTACCGCCGCGCTTCGAAGCGGAACGCCTCCATCCGCACCGTGCCCCCGGAGTCGCGCCAGCGGTCCCATACGACGGTGCCGCCGTCACGGGCGATCGTGACGTACAGCGCTCCGCAGCAGCCTTCGGTGCAGTGCGCCTCGGCGAGCCGCACTTCCCGGGGCGTCGCCGTCGCCCGGAGCATCCCGGTGGCGAGGAGATGTTCCGGGTCGAACATCGGGCCCTTGCGGAACGCCTCGGTCGCGACCGGGCGGCCGTCGACCAGGAGCCGGGTCTGGACCTGGGAGAAGTTCAGGGGGTCGGGGACGGCCACGTGGACGGCCACCTCGTTGTACGGCCCGGCCCCTGCGTCGTGCGGCCCGGCCACCGCGTCGTACGACGCGGGCGCCGCTGCGGGGGAGCCGGTATCGGCGATGGCCCGCGCCGCCCAGCAGGCTCGCCACCGGGTTCGCGGATCGGGAGAGCGACGGGCCTGGTCCACGACCTCCGTCCAGTGTGGAGACGCCAGCGCCCGGCCGAGGCGGTCCAGAACGGCCCGGCGCTCGCCTTCGGCCCAGGGCAGGAAGAACGCGTCGCCGGTGCGCACCGCTTCGGCGAGCGTGACGACGCTCGCGACGAGGTCCAGCGTCGGGGCGGCTAGTCCGGCGTGCCGGGCGAACGCCGTGATCGCCCGGCAGGCATCGGCGTACCCGCTGAGCGCGCCGGAGTCGTCGCAGGGCTGGCAGAGCGCCCGCAGGAGCCTGCCCGCCTGCACGAGGACCTCGTCGCCGACACGCTCGCCTTCGAGCGCCTCCGCCAGCGACACGGTCTCGGCCACCTGGCGAGCGAGACCGCCTTCCACGGCGCGGCCGTCGAGGGCCCGCCGCAGCAGCCAGGGTAGGGTCGCGGGGTCGCCCAAGCGGCACAGCGCCGCGACGGCCGTCATCCGTTCGTGGCCCGTCGATCGCTCCGCGAGCCAGACCAGCGTGGTGGCCGAGCCCGGGATCGGCTTCAGCGCCTTGACCGCCGCGGGACCGAAGAGCCGCAGCAGCCCGATGGTCCTGAGCAGGGGGAAATCCTCTGGCCTGCCCGTGCGGGCCAGCAGGGCAAGTCCGGCCGCCACGGGTGTGCGGTCGGTCGAGTTGCGGACCAGCCAGACCCCGATCTCCCGTGCCCGGTCCGGAGTCAGCCCGGGCACCTTCCGCAGTGATGCGGCGAAGGAGATCCAGTGGGGGACCCGCGAGTCGCGCAGGTCGTCGTGGAGTTCGGGCAGGGAGCGACGCCCTGAGAGGAAGGCCGCCAGCGCGCCGGCCAGGGCATCCTTACACACGCTGAGGGGAGGGGAATCGGCAGGGCAGCGGAGATGGCCGGCCTGGTCGGGATAGGGACGGCCGCCATCGGGAAGCGGCAGGTCAGGTGCCCGCTCGTGAAGGCGGGACGCGTGCTCGAAAAAGGACGACCGGTGGGCGAGCGCACCGCGCTCGTCTGCCACGATCACCGCTGAACGGGAGACTCGATTCTGTCAGCCATGCGCCAACCATGCCACTTCCGCGAAGCCGCCGGCAACCGGTCCGCCGATTCGGCTTTCCGGCAGCGGGTGAGGTGGGCGAAGGGGCCAGCGGATCGGGAGGGCCTGGAGCCGGCCATCTCCGGATACGAGGCGGTCACCACCGCGGTGATCGCCAGCTGCGTGACGACACGAGCCTCCAGGTCGGGCGGATCGACCGCGGAAGTGCCGGTGCCGTCCCTGACCGTCGCCAGCGAGCGGCACAGGCGCTGCCGCGCCTCGGGTTTCCGGCCGCTCAGCCGGAGCTGGTAGCCCGGGACGTAGTCGGGCCAGGCGCCCGGCACCACCTCGGCGAGCGCTCCCTGGTGGTCCAGGGCGGCGGCCACGTCTCCGGCCAGCCTCTCGACCTGACGCGTGCCTTGCTGGACGAGAACGCCCGCCTGACCGAGCGGGTGGCGATACTCCATACCTTGCCAATCTCGCGCACATGCGCCGAGCGCGGGATCTGATCGACCGGGAGTACGCACGTCCGCTCGACGTGCCGACGATGGCTCGCCACGCGCTCATGTCGCCGGCGCACTTCTCACGGCAGTTCCGGGCGGCCTATGGCGAGACGCCGTACAGCTACCTCATGACCCGCCGCATCGAACGGGCGATGGCGCTGCTGCGCGCGGGTACCAGCGTGACCGACACGTGCATGGCGGTCGGCTGTACCTCGCTCGGCTCGTTCAGCTCGCGATTCACCGAGCTTCTGGGGGAGACGCCGAGCGCCTTTCCTGGCCGCCGCCATCGAGGACGGCTCGGCGGACCCGGGTCCGGTGGTGGCCGGGCGGCCGGTGGCGTGGTTTTCGTTCCCTGGGACCTCTACTGGGGCCTGCTGCTCCCGTGACGGGCTCAGGCGAGCCCGTGAAGGTCGTCCATCTCGAAGATCTGCCACGCCCGGGTCGCGTCCAGCATGCGCGCCAGGGCGCCGTGGACCCCGATCAGCCGCAGGCAGCCGTTCGCCTTCCAGGCCTCGTCGTGACACTGCAGGAGGGCTTCCAGGCCCGCCGAGTCGCAGAAGCGGAGTTCGGAAGCGTCCAGGGTGAGGGCGGTGTGTCCACGGCCGATCAGTTCCCCTAGCCGTGCCGTCAAGGCGTCCGCTGTGGCGGTCCTCAGCTCACCGGTGATCTTCAGTACCGTGGTCGGCCGGTGATGGGTTACGGAAAGCTCCAACTGCGCTGTCATATGTGCACCTTCGCGCTCTTTGGGGTCGTTGTCCGGATTACGCTACCCGGCGGGGTTCCACCGCTCCGTAATGCACATCTTCACGGCGGCCTATGGAATGCTCCGGACCCTTGCGACGGGTTCACGAACCCGCCAAGCAAGGCAAAGGCGAGCGGGCGCTTCCCTCGTGTCCAGCGTCGCATGCCCGCTCGGCAATATAGTTGACATCGACTAGTCGTAACTGGATAGTTGATCCTGACCAAGAGATGAGGACGTCGTGGAGAAGCGGCGCAAGGTGGCCAACCCGCTGGCGCTGGCAGTGCTGGCAGAGCTGCTGGTGGAGCCGATGCACCCCTACGAGATCGGCCGCCGGCTGAAGGAACACGGCAAGGACCGCAACATCAAGTACAACCGGGGCTCGCTGTACATGGTGGTGGAGCAGCTGAAGAAGGCCGGCTTCCTCACCGAGCAGGAGACCTTGCGCGACACCCAGCGGCCCGAGCGCACCGTCTACGCCCTCACCGGCGAGGGACGGCACGAGTTCCACGACTGGATGCGCGAGCTGGTCGCCGAGCCGCGGCAGGAGTACCCGCACTTCGGGGTCGCGCTGTCGTTGCTGAGCGCGCTCCCGCCCGCCGAGGCGGCCGAGCTGCTCACGCGGCGGCTGGCGGCGCTGACCGCCGAGACCGAGGAGATCCGCGCGGACGTACGAGCCACACAAGAGGGCGGCGTGCCGTGGGTGTTCCTGGTCGAGGAGGAGTACCGGCTGGCGGTGCTGGAGGCGGAATGCCGCTTCGTCACGAAACTCATCGGGTCGCTCGAGCAGCCGGAGTACGTCCGGGCCTGGCAGGAGATCTTCGGGAGGCACACATGACGAAGGTGAAGACGGCGCTGGTCATCGGGGGCGGCATCGCCGGGCCGGTCACGGCGCTGGCGTTGCGCAAGGCGGGGGTGGAGGCGACCGTCTACGAGGCCTACGCCGGCACGGCGGACGGCATCGGCGGCATGCTCACGGTCGCGCCGAACGGGCTGGACGCCCTGCGCATCGTGGGCGCGGACGAGGCGGTGCGCTCCGTCGGCCTGCCCATGGAGCACATGGTCATGACCGACGGCCGGGGCAGGCGGATCGGCGAGATCCCCGGCCTGGACGGCCTGCCGCCCAGCCAGGCGATGTGGCGCTCGGAGCTCTACCGCGCGCTGCACGACCACGCGGTGGCCGACGGCATCCGCATCGAGTACGGCAAGCGGCTCGTCGGTGCCGAGGAGACCCCGGCCGGCGTCACCGCCCGGTTCGCCGACGGCACCTCCGAGAGCGGTGACGTTCTCATCGGCGCCGACGGCGTCCGGTCCACGGTCCGCACGCTGATCGATCCGGACGCGCCCGCCCCGGACGACGTCCTGCTCCTGAACTTCGGCGCCGCCGCCGACATCGCGGTGTCGGCACGGCCGGACGCCACGTACTTCGTCTTCGGCAGGCGGGCGTTCCTCGGGTACTGGGCCCAGCCCGACGGCAGCACCGCGTGGTTCGCCAACCTCCCGCACGACGAGCCGATGACGATCGCCGAGGCCCGGGAGACGCCGGCGTCCGACTGGCTGCGGCGGCTGCGTGAGGTGTTCGCCGACGAGGTGCCCGGCCGCGACCTGCTCCGGCACACCAGCGCCGAGCGGCTGTCCGTCCTGGGGTCGATGGAGATGATGCCCAGGGTGCCGCACTGGCACCGTGGGCGGATGGTCCTGGTCGGCGACTCGGTCCACGCGCCGTCCTCAAGCTCGGGCCAGGGCGCGTCGCTGGCCGCCGAGAGCGCGGTCCAGCTGGCCCGCTGCCTGCGCGACCTGCCCGATGCGCCGAGCGCCTTCGCCGCCTACGAGCGGCTGCGGCGACCCCGGGTCGAGAAGGTCGCCGCACGGGCCGCCAAGACCAACAACAGCAAGACGTTCGGACCGGTGGCCGTCACGATGATGCGGCTGATGATGCCCATCGCCATGCGGACCTTTCTCGATCCGGAGCGGACCCTCGGTGCCGAGCAGCGGTACCGGATCAATTGGGACCAGGTCGCCGCCTAGGGCCCGGCCGTCGATGCGATCGCAAGCTCAGGGACGCTTGGTCTCCAGCTCCACGGTCTCCTCGACGGTGATCGGGCGGGATCGCCTGAGCGCCGGGTCCAGCGGGCGCAGGTAGGTCTGCTGTACGCCCGGCACCTGGTCCTCGATGACGAAGGTGGCCCTGGTGTAGGCCTCAGAGCCGGGCACCTGCACGTGGGGCAGCACCTTGAAGTCCGCGCTCATCTGCTCGCGCTCGATCTTCGTGATCACGTAGCCGCGCTGGTTGTTGTAGAACTTCAGGTGCGGGTTGATCGCCAGGAAGGGATGCGCGGCCGGGTCGGAGTCGGCTCCGTCGCCGCCGGTGCTGATCGAGGTCGCGACCAGCTCCGATCCGACCGAGGGGCCGGTCGGATCGTCGTAGTCGAGCTTCAGGTCGCCCGCCCAGTGCGCGTGCACGTCGCCGGTGAGCACGACGGCGTTGCGCACCTTCGCGTCCACCCAGCCCTGGGTGATGCGCCGCCGGGAGGCGACGTAGCCGTCCCAGGCGTCCTGGCTGGTCACCTTGGCCGGCCCGGCGTTGTTGTCGCGCTGGGCGAAGAAAACCTGCTGGCCGATGACGTCCCACTGGGCGCGGGACTCCCGGAAGCCGTTCAGCAGCCAGCTCTCCTGCTCGGCGCCGGTGATCGTGCGGGCCGGGTCGACGGCCGCCGGGCAGTCGCGGTAGCCGTCGCCGCAGCCCTGGTCGTCGCGGTACTGCCGGGTGTCGAGCATGTGGAAGGTGGCCAGCCGACCCCACCGGACGCGCCGGTAGAGCTGCATGTCGATGCCGCGCGGGATGGAGGCGCGGCGCAGCGGCATGTTCTCGTAGTAGGCGCGGAAGGCGGCCTCCCGGCGGGTCAGGAAGTCCGGCTGCGGCACCTCCGGCTTCTCGGGCACCTCGTCGGCCCAGTTGTTGTCGACCTCGTGGTCGTCCCAGACGACCAGCCACGGCGCGGCGGCGTGCGCGGCCTGCAGGTCGGGGTCGGCCTTGTACTGGGCGTGCCGCTGGCGGTAGCCGGCGAGCGTCTCGGTCTCGGGGCCTTCGTGGTCGCGCACGTTGCCGCCGGGGATGGTGTAGGTGTCCCTGGTGTACTCGTACTGGTAGTCGCCCAGGTGCAGCACCAGGTCGGGGTTCTCCTCGGCCAGGCGCCGGTAGGAGGTGAAGTAGCCGTGCTCGTACTGGGCGCAGGAGACGAACGCCATCGCCAGCGGCCCGCCGAACGACATCGGATGCGGCGCGGTCCTGGCCCTGCCGGCGGGGGAGAGGTACGGGCCGACGCGGAAGCGGTACCAGTACTCGCGGTCCGAGGACAGGCCGTCCACCTCCACGTGGACGCTGTGCCCCCACTCGGGAGCCGCCATCGCCACGCCCGCGCGCACCGTGCGACGGCACCCCGCGTCGGAGTACACCTGCCACAGCACGGGGAACGGCCGCGCGGGCATGCCGCCCAGGCCGTCCTCGGCCAGCGGCGCGGTGGCCAGCCGTGTCCAGATGACGAAGCCGTCGTGGCTCGGATCGCCCGAGGCCACGCCGAGGGTGAAGGGATCGGTGCGCAGGCCCCTGCCCGCCAGGCTCTGCCCGGTCTCGGTGGCGGGGTCCGGGGCGGCGAGGGCGGCGGACGCGGGGATGGTGGCGACCGCGCCCGCGGCCAGCCCGGTGACGAGGAACGATCGTCGGTCGAGATGCGGCATGGAGGGCTCCCGGGAGATCATGGAGTGGGACGCCCGCAGCCTTGCCGAGGAGCATGACTCCCTCGTTAACGCCATACGTCATGCAAAAGGCGACACCGCCACCTCATCGGACCAGGCGGCTGATCTTGACCCTAGGAGATCGGATCCGCTCTGTCACGGTTCACCGGCGCGATTCACGGCCCGAGCGTCAGACGTGCCCCGAACCTCGCGGGACCGCGCCCGCATGCGGCCTTCACCCGGCGCCGCCTGTCGAGCGGGAACTTCGGCCCCGGGCGCCGGTTGGGACCATGCCGTGACCACTTGGGTGACGAAACGGGCTCACAGGACGCTACCGTTTACGGAGTGGAGGAGATCGATCGGCAAATCGTGACGCTGCTGGCCGCGGACGGCCGGATGAGCTTCACCGACCTCGCCAAGGAGACCGGCCTGTCGGTGTCGGCCGTGCACCAGCGGGTGCGCCGGCTCGAGAAGCGCGGCGTGATCAGGAGCTACGCGGCCCTGGTCGATCACGATGCGATCGGCCTCCCGCTCACGGCGTTCGTGTCGATCAAGCCCATCGACCCCTCCGCACCCGACGACGCGCCCGAGAAGCTGGAGCATCTGACCGCCATCGAGGCCTGTCACAGTGTCGCCGGTGACGAGAGCTACATCCTCAAGGTGCGGGTGAACTCCCCGATCGCGCTGGAGCACCTGCTGCAGCAGATCCGCGCGTCGGCGAACGTCTCCACCCGCACGACCATCGTGCTGAGCACGCCGTACGAGCACCGCACCCCCGACCTCACGGCGGGAACCGCCTGACAGGAACACCGGCGTCCGGGGGAGGGCTCCACCGGAGCGGCGCGGGAAACCGGGGAAGGGTGGTCCCCGCGCCCACCCGGCGCTCAGGCGGGCGCCGACACGGTCTCCACGAAGCTCGCCCGCAGGCGGTCCATCGCGGCGCGGCCCGCGCCCAGGCGGTCAAGGCCGAGGAGCGCGGCGCCGACGATGGGCGGCACGTCGGCGACCACCAGGGTGGCGTGGGGGGCCTGCGCGGCGTACCTCTCCCCGACCAGCCTCATCAGCAGCGGGTCGCGGGCGGTCAGCACGCCGCCGCCGAGCACGACGTCGCAGGGCTCCGCCAGCAGGCCGAGGCGGCGCAGCGCGACCACCCCCATGACGGCGATCTCGTCTGCCTGGCGTTCGACCAGCGCGTTCGCGATGGGGTCCCCCTCGGCCGCCGCCGCGAAAAGCGGGGGGACGAGGTCGTGGAGCCGGTCCGCAGGCAGGTCGCCGAAGTGCAGGCCGAGGACGACCTCCTCGGCCCGCCGCGTGCCGAACGAACGGCGGACCGCCTCCAGCAGGAGGGTCGCGGGACCGCGGCCGTCCTCCGCGCGCACGGCGTGCCAGAGCACCTCCTCGGCCAGCCCGAGACCGCCGCCCCAGTCACCGCTGATCTTGCCCAGGGCGGGGTACCTGGCGACCTCGCCGGTCGGCGAGACCCCGACGGCGTTGATCCCCGCGCCGCAGACCACCGCGACGCCCCACGGCCGCGAGGCCCCCGCCCGCAGCAGCGCGAAGGTGTCGTTGCCGACCACGACCTCGCGGCCGTATCCGCGGGTGAGGATCTCCTCGCGGAGCCGCTCCTCCTCGACGGGCAGGTCGGCTCCGGCCACGTAGGCGGCGACGTGGTCGGCGAACGGCGCCGCCGCCTCGTCGCCGAGCGCGAGCCGGACGGTCCGGCCGATCACGTCGACCGCGGCCGGCACGCCCGCGCTCTGCGGGAGGAACCCCGCGCCCCGGCCCCGGGCCAGGACCGATCCGTCCTCGGCCACCAGTGCGACGTCGGTCTTGCTGTTCCCCCCGTCGACAGCGAGCACCGTTCTCACGCCGGCACCGCCCCGTCGCCGGCCCAGGGCAGGAACCGGCGGTTGGCCTCGACCAGCCGCCGCGCCAGCTCCAGCGACACCGAGGCCTGCCCGATCAGCGGGTTGGCGAGCAGCGCGTCGGTGACGCGGTCGACCCCGCCGTGCAGGGCGGCCTCCAGGGCCAGCGCCTCGTAGGCGGTGACGTGGGCGATGAGGCCGGCGTACAGCGGCTCGACCGGGTCCACGGGCAGGGCCACGGCTCCGGAGGACCCGATGCGCGCGGGCACCTCGATCACCGCGTCGTCGGCGAGGAACGGCAGCGTGCCGTCGTTGCGCAGGTTGACGACCTGGGTGTCGCCCCGGTCGTTGACCAGGGAGGCGATCAGCGCGACCGCCGACTCCGAGTAGTAGGCGCCGCCGCGCCTCTCCAGCAGTTCAGGCTTGGTGTCCACGGCGGGGTCGGCGTACATGGCGAGCAGCGACTCCTCCATGGCCGCGACCTCGGCGGCCCGCGACGGCTTGGACCGCTGCTCGGCGACCACCGCGTCGTGCTCGTAGAAGTAGCGCAGGTAATACGACGGGACGACGCCGAGCCTGCGGATGAGCGACACGGGCAGGCCGATGTCGTCGGCGATCCGCTGTCCGTGGTCGGCCAGCAGCCGGGGCAGCACGTCGGCGCCGTCAAGGTGGACGGACCGTTCCCACGTCAGGTGGTTGAGCCCGACATGGCCCAGCGAGACACGGTCCGGCGTCACCCCGAGGGCGGCGGCGAAGCGCTGCTGGAACCCGATGGCCACGTTGCACAGCCCGATCGCCCGGTGCCCCGCCTGCAGCAGCGCCCGTGTGACGATGCCGACGGGGTTGGTGAAGTCGACGATCCACGCGTCCGGAGCCGCCTTGGCGACCCGTTCCGCGATGTCCAGCACGACCGGCACCGTGCGCAGCGCCTTGGCCAGACCCCCCGCCCCGGTGGTCTCCTGCCCGACGCACCCGCACTCCAGCGGCAGGGTCTCGTCGACATTGCGCGCCGCCTGCCCGCCGACCCGCAACTGCAGCAGGACGGCCTGCGCGCCGGCGACCCCCTCCTCGATGCTCGTGGCCGTGTTCACGGCGCCCGGATGGCCGGCCCGCAGCAACTGCCGCGAGGCCATCGCCGACACCAGGGACAGGCGCCGCTCGTCGGGATCGATGAGCACGATCTCCGACAGTGGCAACTCATCACGCAGGCGGGCGAAACCGTCGATCAGCTCCGGCGTGTAGGTGGAGCCGCCCCCGACAACGGCCAGCTTCATCACTTGACTCCCGTCAGCTTTACGCCCTCGATGAACGCCTTCTGGGCGAAGAAGAAGACGACGATCACCGGTGCCATGGCCAGCAGGGTGGCGGCCATGGTCAGGTTCCATTGGACATGGTGCACTGCTCTGAAGGATGACAGCCCGATGGACAGCGTCCAGTGGGAGGTATCCGTCCCCGCGTACAGCAGGGGCCCGTAATAGTCGTTCCAGCAGTAGAAGAACTGGAACAGCGCCACCGCCGCGATGGCGGGCCGCGCCATCGGCAGGATGACCCGTATGAGCGTGCGGAACTCCCCGCAGCCGTCCACACGCGCCGCGTCGGAATACTCCTTCGGGATCGTGACCAGGAACTGCCGGAGCAGGAAGATCGAGAAGGCGTCTCCGAGCAGCATGGGCAGGATCAGCGGCCACAGCGTCCCGGTCAGTTCGAACCGGGCCCAGACCAGGTAGATCGGCACGGCCACGACCTGCGGCGGCAGCATCATGGTGGAGATGACCAGCAGGAACGCCGGCCTGCGTCCGGGAAAGCGTAACCGAGCCAGGGCGTACGCCACCGGGATCGACGAGATCAGCATGAAGACGGTGGCGAGCACCGAGTACATCAGCGTGTTGAGGATCCAGGTGAGCAACGGCGCCTTCTGGAAGATGTCGGCGAAGTTGCCCCACTGCCAGTCCTGCGGCCACAGCTGCGCGGTCAGCGCCTGGTGGTCGGTCATGACCGCGGTCAGGGCGATGAACACCAGCGGGCCGAGGAACATGATCGCCAGGGCGATCGCGAGCGAGTGGGTGGCGATCCACCCCAGCGTGGCACGCCTGCGGTGGTCGCGCGTGCGGTGGGTGCGGGCCTTGCGCGCCGTGGACGACGGCGTCAGGGTCAGGGTCATGCCTCCTCCTCGGCGAGGCCGCGGAACTGGCGCAGCAGGAACAGGGTGAACACCATCGACACCGCGAACAGGATCAGCGCGAGTACGCACGCGTAGCCCATCGCGAAGTCACGGAAGCCCTGATGGAAGAGCCATTCGGGGAAGGTGAGGGTCGACTGGTCGGGGTATCCGGGGGTGAACACCGACCCGGCGGAGTCGGTGGCGCCGGAGGCGACCCGGGCGGCCACCATGGCCTGGGTGAAGTACTGGAGTGTCTGGATCACGCCGGTCACCGCGGCGAACATCAGCACCGGCCGGATCACCGGCAGCGTGACGTGGAAGAACTGCTGCCACGCTCCGGCGCCGTCCAGGGCCGCGGCCTCGTAGAGCTGCTTGGGCACGTCCAGCAGCGCCGCGAGGAAGATGACCATGAGGTCGCCGACCGACCACAGCGCGAGCAGGGTGAGCCCCGGCTTGGACCAGGCCGGGTCGCCGAACCAGTCGGGCGAGGGGATCCCGATCGCCGACAGGATGGTCGGCACCGGCCCGGTGCTGGGGTTGAGCAGGAAGACGAACCCCAGCGTCCCGGCGACCAGCGGCACCAGAGAGGGCAGGTAGAAGATCGTCCGGAACAGGCCGACGCCCGACTTCAGCTTGGTGACCAGCTGCGCCACGCCGAGGCCGAACAGCACCCGCAGCGGCACCATGACCACGACCAGCCACAGCGTGTTCCTGATCGAGGTCCAGGCCGCCTCGTCCTGCCAGAAGTACTTGTAGTTCAGCAGGCCGACCGATTCGAGGGTGAACATGTCGTACCGCTGGAAGGAGAAGTAGACGGTCGCGATCAGCGGATAGGCGAAGAAGACCGAGAACCCGACCAGCCAGGGGGAGAGGTAGAGCAGCGCCCTGAGGTTCGCGCGGTGCCGGCCCTTGTTCCTGGCCGGCCCCACGCTCCCTCGACGCCCGAGCGTCGTCGTGGCCATATGATCAGTCGCCCGCGGTCAGCTTGAGCTTGTCGTTGATCTTCTTGTCCGTCTCCGCGAGCACCGCGTCCAGGTCGGGCGCCCGGCCCGACTCCCACTTGATCTGGGCCTCCTGCAGCGTCTGCTGGTTGAACACCGAGTTGATGTGCGCCGGCAGCGTGCTGCTGTTCGGATTGGCGAAGATGTCGATGAAGGTCTGGAAGTTCGGGTCCTTCTCCAGCTTGGGGGACTGGAGGGCCGGCAGCGTGCTGGGAACGTTCCGAAGCGCGTTGGACAGGCTGACCAGGGCGTCGGTGTCGGTGGTGAGGTACTTCACCAGGTCCCAGGCCGCCTCGGGGTGCTCGGCGCCGCGCGGGATGCCGATGACGGTGCCGGCGATGAACCCGCCCCCGTAGAGCTGGGGCTTGTCGTCGGCGACCGGAAGCGGGGCGGTGCCGTAGTCGAGGTCCTTGGCATCGGCCGCGATCATGGCGTTGCGCCACTCTCCGTCGATCGCCATGGCGACCTTGCCCTTCATGAAGGGGTTGTCCGCCGACCACTCGTCGCCCAGGCTCTTGCGGAACTTCTCCAGCTTGGCGTATCCGAACCAGCCGACCAGGTCCTTCTGCCAGGTCATGAGCTGCTTCCACGCCGGGTCCGAGCCGATCGCGGAGGTGCCGTCCGGGTTGGTCCACTTGGCGCCGACCATGGTCCCGGTGTGGATCGGGGCGTTCTCGTACATCTGGCTGCTCGGGACGAAGCCCGCGACCTTGATGTCGCCGTTGGAGTCACGCACGGTGAGCTTCTTGGCCAGGGCGGTGAGCTCCGACAGCGTCTTGGGCGGCTCGGCGCCCTTCATGAGCTTCTTGTTGTAGTACAGGCCGTAGGTGTCGGCGAGCATCGGCATCACGCACCGCTTGCCGTCGTACTGCGTGTACTCCGCGATCACCTTGGGGAAGATCGACTCGTCGACCTTGCTCGCCGCCAGGTACGGCTTGAGGTCCTGGAAGATCCCGGTCTTGCAGAACGTCGCCACGTTGTCGGTGGTGAAGGACAGCGCCACGTCCGGAGGGTTGCCGCCGCGCACCGACTGGATGATCTGGTCGTCCTGGACCGCCTTCGTCGTCTTGACGGTGATCCACGGGTACTTCTGCTTGAACGCGGCCAGGGCGTCGTCGAACGCCTTGAGTTCGTTGTCGGCGCTGAAGCCGTGCCACATGGTGATGGTCACGGGCTTCTTGTCGGGTGTGCTTCCCGCCGCGGGGACGCCGGGCGGGCGCTCGGTGCCCGCCGTGCAGGCGGACGACGCGAGTACGGCGAGCCCTGCGGCGACGAGCAGCAGACGTGTTCTCACGGGGATGCCTCCTATGGGGGTGGGGGATCAGGAGGGTCGGCAGAGACGGTGACGCTAGGAGGGAACGGTGGAGCTGAAGATCTCGTCACGGGCCGTGGCGAGGGCGAGCCCGAGAGCGCCGGTCAGCACCGGATTGCTCTCCACGATGGACATCCGCACCGGCGGACGGGGAAAGGTGAGGGCGTGCAGTTCCTGCTCGACCAGTTCGGACAGGACGTTCCCGCCCGCGAGCAGCATCCCGCCGGTCAGCACCACGATCTCGGGGTCGACCACCGCGGTGATCGGCGCCAGCCCCATGGCCAGGCGCGCCGCGATCTCGCGCAGCGCCGCTCCGGCCCTTTCGGCCCGGACGCCGCCCAGGGCCGCGTCCCGCACGGCGTTGCGCATGGCCTGCGCCGGGTCGGTGCCGCGCAGCCCGTGGGCGCGCAGCACCTTCAGTACGGCCGGTCCGCCGGCGAGGGCCTGGAAGCCGTGGTCGCCCCGCTTGCCGGTCTCCCTGGACGTGGGGGCGCCGACGGTGGGCATGTAGCCGACCTCGCCCGCGCCGCCGGTGGCCCCGCGGTGCAGCCTCCCGCCGAGCACCAGCGCCGCTCCTATGCCCTCGTCGGCCCAGAGCAGGACGAAGTCCTCGTGGCCGCGCGCGATGCCGTGGGCCTGCTCGGTCAGGGCGACGAGGTTCACGTCGTTCTCGACGTCGACGGCCACGCCGAGACCGTCGCGCAGGGTTCCGACGAGGTCGGGGATGTGCCAGCCGGGAATGTGGGCGGCGTAGCCGAGCCGCGCCGTGACCGGGTTGACGGCCCCCTGGATACCGATCACCACCCGGTGCAGCGCCGCCGGGTCCACGCCGGCCTGCAGGCATGCCCCGTTGATCGCCGAGCGCACCCGCTCCACGACGTCGCCGGCGCTCCTGCCGGGGGTCGGGAGGCGGTACTCCGCCATCACCGCGCCGGTGATGTCGGCCACGGAGGCCGCGATCCGCGCGGGGGTCACGTCCAGCGCGGCCACGTGCGCGGCGCCCGGGTTGATCCTGTACAGCTCAGCGGTGCGGCCGGGCAGGCCCTCCCTGATGCCGTCCAGCACGACCAGGCCGGCGTCCTGCAGCCGCGCGAGGAGCTGGGAGGCCGTCGGCTTGGACAGGCCTGTGAGCGCCCCGAGCTCGGGGCGGGTCAGCGGGCCGCGCTCCAGCAGTACCTGCAGCGCGGCGCGATCGTTGATCGCGCGCAGCAGGCTCGGGGTCCCCGGCTGCGTGCTGGTGTTCATGGCGCTCGCTCCATGCTCGTGGCCCTCGCTCCGCGAGCGCGCCGGACGTGCCTGCGGTAGTTAGGAAAGGTTCCTAACTTGTAAGGAAATTACAGGCACGTCCCCGAGCAGGGTCAATAGGCGCTACCAACCTGTGACCTGGTTGGTAGCGCACGGCAAGCGGGCTGACGTGCCCGGACCCGGAGGGGAGAAACGAAAAACGCCGCCTCTGAGGGCGGCGTAGATAACGGAGTGAGCCGTTGTGGATCTGCTATTCTTGGGCCTTGTCGTCACATTAAACATAAACAGCAAAAAAGCCCGGAGTTTCAGATTACTACCAATAATAATGAAGCAGGGGCTACCCGTCAAATCGAGCTCGCCAAGGAGCAGGGATACGTCACCGGCCTGTACGAGCGGCTCGACCTGCTGCGGGCACGCACGCAGAAGCAGCTCGACGGGGTTCTCGCCCAGGGTGGTGGCGGCACCCACCAGAACCGGTCGGAACGCGACTCCTTCGCCGGGATGTACTCCGAGCGGCTGGCACGGCTGTGGGCCGTGGAGAACGGCCTGTGCTTCGGGCGCCTCGATCTGACAGGGGAGAAGCCCCTCTACATCGGCCGCCTGGGACTGTCGGACGACGACCAGGCCCGGCTGCTCATCGACTGGCGCGCCCCCGTCGCCCAGCCGTTCTACCGCGCCACCCCGGCCGCCCCCATGGGCGTGACGCGGCGGCGCCACCTGCAGACCCGCGGGCGGCGTGTCATCGGCGTCGACGACGACCTGCTCGACCTCGCCCGGCTGACCGAGGCCGACCGGGCCACGCTCAACGGCGAGGCCGCCCTGCTGGCAGCCCTGGACGAGAAGCGCACCGGGCGCATGCGCGACATCGTCGCCACCATCCAGGCCGAGCAGGACCGCGTGATCCGCAGCGACCTCAACGGCATCCTGGTGGTCCAGGGCGGCCCGGGCACCGGGAAGACCGTCGTGGCCCTGCACCGCGCCGCCTACCTGCTCTACACCCACCGCGAGCGGCTGGCCCGCCGCGGCGTGCTGATCGTCGGGCCGAACCTCACCTTCCTGCGCTACATCGAGCAGGTGCTGCCCTCCCTGGGCGAGACCGACGTCCTGCTGTCCACCGTCGCCGAGCTGTACCCCGGCGTCACCGCCAAGGCGCGCGAGTCAGCGGAGGCCGCCGCGATCAAGGGGTCGCTCCGCATGACCGGCGTGGTGGCCAAGGCCGTCCAGGATCGCCAGCGGGTGCCCCTGCGGCCGGTCGACATCGAGCTCGGCAGGTACACCCTCCGGCTGGACCAGCGCACCTGCGAGGCCGCCAGGAACCGTGCGGCGCGCAGCCGGCGCCCCCACAACCAGGCCAGATCCGTCTTCGTGCGCCACATACTCAACGCCCTGGCCAAGCAGGCCGCCAAGGCGCTCGGCCGGGGCATGCTCGACGAGGGCGACCTCGCCGACCTGCGCGAGGACCTGCGCACCGAGCCCGCGGTGAAGACGGCGCTCAACCGCCTGTGGCCCTATCTCACCCCCCAGCAACTGCTCATCGGCCTGTTCGCCTCCCACGAGCGCATGACCTACGCCGGGCTGTCCGCCAACGAGCGGGAAGCCCTGTTCCGCCAGGTCCCGCGTGGCCGGGGCGACTTCTGGACCGAGGCCGACGTGCCGCTGCTCGACGAGGCCGCCGAGCTGCTCGGTGACATCGACCCGGGGGTGCTGCGCGCCGCGGCGCTGCACGCCGAGGAGGAGTTCGCCGCCGCGCGGCGCGCCGAGGAGACCGAGCGCGACTCCGAGCTCATCTACGCCCGCGAGGTCCTCGAGCTGACGGGGATGTCCGACATCATGGACGCCGAGCGGTTCGCGGCCCGGCATCGGGGCGACGACGTCCACCTGACGACCGCCGAGCGCGCCGCCGCCGACCGCACCTGGGCGTACGGGCACATCATCGTGGACGAGGCGCAGGAGCTGTCGGCCATGGCGTGGCGGATGCTGATGCGCCGCATCCCCAACCGCTCGATGACGATCGTGGGCGACATCGCCCAGACCGGTTCGGTCGCGGGCACCGGCTCCTGGGGGCAGGTCCTCGACCCCTACGCCGGCGGCCGCTGGCGCGAGGAGACCCTCACCGTCAACTACCGCACCCCCGTCGAGCTCATGGCCGTCGCCGCGGACGTGCTCAGGCTGGTCGGCCCCGACCTCAAGGCCCCCGAGTCGGTACGCGAGACCGGTGAGCACCCGTGGGCGCGCCGGATCGGCGGCACACGGGAGCTGGGGCCGATCGTGAGCGGCGAGATCGTCGAAGGCGGGCGGCTCGTCGTGATCGTCCCGGCCTCCCGCGCGGCCGAGTTCGGCCGGGCCGTCACCTCGTCGGTCACGGGCGCGGTGGCGGGCCCGGGCGCCGACGCGCTGGAGGCTCCGGTGGCCGTGCTGACCGTCGCCGACGCCAAGGGCCTGGAGTTCGACGGAGTGATCGTCGTCGAACCGCGCGAGATCCTGGACGAGTCGCCACGCGGGGCCAGTGATCTTTACGTGGCACTGACCCGCGCCACCCGCAGGCTTGGGGTCGTGCACACCGGCGACCTCCCCGCGGTCCTGTCCCGCTGCCTCGGCGAGTGATCTTGCGGGGCCGAGCGCACCGCTCTGAGGTGGGACGACCGCCGGAAAGAGGTGGTCTGACCGCCCCGGAGTGCGGACATCACTGCACATGACGGCATTGACGGCACTCACGTCTCCTGTCCTAGCTGCGAAAACTTGGTGTTTCCGCTGATCGGGACACGGTTGACATCTGAGCTGAGGTCGGTAGTTTGCTGGACAGTCCAGCACGGGACTAACCGGTTGGCCGTCTTTTGACATCGTCGGATTCTGCGTCATGACGGAGCACGACTCCGTCTGCTCAGCCAGGCGCAGCGCTGGCGTTCCGTCGAGTCGGGGCACCCCAGCCGGATGGGGGGTTGGACCCGGGAGGGGCCTGGACACCCAGTAGACAACGGAAATCCGCGCCCGCCGCCGACGGGACGGATCCGGTCCGAAGGGTCGTCCGGGCCCTCTTCCCGCCCCGTGCCAGAGCCGCAGCGTGGTTCCTGGGTTCCCCGCAGAACAAGGGGAGACCCGGGGATCACCATGCGTGATCTTTCACCGCCGCGCCAGCCCGGCGGTTGGAGCCGGGTCCGCCGGGCGGTAGCGTTCGGTGGTTACCCAAGGACCCGCGAAAGAAGATCCCGCCAACTGTGGTCGACCAGATGCTGCAGGAAGACGAGCGGGCGCCGGCCGTCTCCGGCGCCCCGCCCCCTTCGCGTGCCCTCATACGACTCGCGGCCTGCCTGGCCGGAGGGGTGCTGCTGTTCCTCGCCTTCCCGCCCGTGGAGCTGTGGTTCCTCGCCCCGCCCGGCGTGGCGCTGCTCACGCTCGCGGTGCGCGGGGCCGGCCTCCGTCGCGCCGCCTGGCTGGGGTACCTCGGTGGCGTCGCCTTCCTGCTCCCGGCGCTCGCCTGGGTGCGGCCGATCGGCGACGACGCCTGGCTGATCCTGGTGGCGGTCGAGAGCCTGTTCTTCGCCGCGATGTCGGCCGGGGTCGCCCTGGTGACGCGGCTGCGGGGCTGGCCGCTGTGGGTGGCCGCCCTGTGGGTCGCCCAGGAGTGGGCACGCGGGCTGTTCCCCGTGGGCGGCTTCCCCTGGGTGCGCGTGGCGTTCAGCCAGGGAGGGTCGGTCTTCACCCCCTACGCCGCGCTCGGCGGCGCGCCGCTGGTCACCTTCACGGTGGTCCTGTGCGGCACCCTGCTCGCCCTGCTGACCGTGCGGCTCACGCCCCGGCGGTTCACCGGGCCGGTCGCGGTCCTGCTGGCGGGCGTGGTCGCGGTCCCGCTGCTCGGGTACGCCGTGCCGAGGCCCGGTGACCAAGGGGCCGGGAGCGTCCGGGTCGGCGTGATCCAGGGCGACGTGCCGGGCCAGGGCCTGGGCTTCCTCGGCGACGAGCCGGCGGTCGTGCTGCGCAACCACGCCGACAAGACCCACGAGCTGGCGCGGTCCGTCCGCGCGGGCCAGGTCGCACGGCCCGACATCGTGGTGTGGCCGGAGAACTCCACCGACATCGACCCCTACCGCAGCTCCTACGCCTACGGGGTGATCGACGCGGCCGTGCGCGACATAGGGGTGCCCGTACTGGTCGGTGCCGTCGTACGCTCGCCGGACGGAGGGCACAGGTACACCCGCGGCATCGTCTGGGATCCGGTGAGCGGGCCGGGTGCTTACTATGACAAGCGGAAACTCGTGCCTTTCGGGGAGTTCGTCCCCTTCAGGGACCTTCTCGCGAAGTTCATCGAGCGCGTCAACCTCGTCGGCCTGCAGTCGCTGGCCGGCACCCGCGACGGCGATCTGAGGATGGGGCCGGTGACGGTGGGCGCGGTCGAGTGCTACGAGGTCGCCTTCGACGACATTGTGCGCAGCACGGTTCGCGCCGGCGGCACCCCTCTCGTGGTACAGACCAACAACGCCACCTACGCGCTGACCAGCCTGCCGCCGCAGCAGCTCGCCATGTCGCGGCTGCGGGCCGTGGAGCACGATCGCGCGGTGGTCATCGCCGCCACCACGGGCATCTCGGCATATGTCGACCCGCACGGGGACGTGCGCTGGCAGACTCCCGAGCGGGTGGCGGACATGGCCGTGCTGAACGTCCCGGTCCGTACGGGTGAGACCCTCGCGACCCGGGTCGGCGCCCTGCCGGAGTGGGCGTTGCTGCTCGTCGCCACGGGTGCCCTGGCCGCCGCCCTCCCGCGGCGGCGCCCGGCGCCTCAACAGTTCTCCACCGAAGAAGAGGATGGGTGATGGAGCGGATCCTGGGGCGGGTGCTCGTCATCGTTCCGACGTACAACGAACGCGAGAACCTGCCGGCGATCGCCGGACGGGTGCGCGCGGCCGTGCCGGACGCCCATCTGCTGATCGTCGACGACGGCAGCCCCGACGGCACCGGCGAGATCGCCGACGAGCTGGCCGCCGGCGACGAGCACGTCCACGTGCTGCACCGCCCGGGCAAGCAGGGCCTGGGCGCCGCCTACATCGCCGGGTTCCGTCACGGCCTGTCCGAGGGCTTCGACGTGCTGGTCGAGATGGACGCCGACGGCTCCCACAGGCCCGAGCAGCTCCCGTTGCTGCTCGACGCGCTCGGCGAGGGCGCCGACCTGGTCATCGGGTCACGCTGGGTGCCCGGCGGCAAGGTCGTCGACTGGCCGGTCTCACGCGAGCTGTTGTCGCGGGGCGCCAACACCTACGCCCGCCTGGTGCTGGGCGTGCCGGTGCGCGACACCACGGCGGGCTTTCGCGCCTACCGCTCCTCGACGCTGGAGAAGATCGGGCTCGACGACGTGGAGTCCGAGGGCTACTGCTTCCAGGTCGACCTGACCCTGCGCACGATCCGGCACGGCCTGAGGGTCGCCGAGGTGCCGATCACGTTCGTCGACCGCACGGTCGGGGCGAGCAAGATGAGCCGCGCCATCGTCGCCGAGGCGCTGTGGCGGGTGACCTTGTGGGGCGTCATCGGCCTGCCCCGCCGCATCAGGAGAGCTCGCTGATCCGGTCCCGGCCGCCGTTGCCCGGCCCGGGGAACCACCAGGCGGGGTCCGGGCGTTGTACGACGCGAGGTGATGGTGAAGCCATGCTGCGTGTGCTGCTGTTCATAGCGTTCTTGGTCGTGCCGGTGCTGGAGATCTGGGTGCTCATCCAGATCGGCCAGGCCATCGGCGGCTGGCAGACGGTCGGTCTGCTCATTCTCGACAGCCTGCTCGGAGCCTGGCTCGTGCGGCGTGAGGGGCGGCGCGCCTGGCGGGCGCTGCGCGAGGCCCTCAATTCCGGGCGGATGCCCGACCGCGAGCTTGCCGACGGCGCCCTGGTGGTGGCGGGCGGCACCCTGCTGCTGACCCCCGGGTTCATCACCGACCTCTTCGGGTTCTTCCTCATCCTGCCGTTCACCCGCCCGATCGCGCGGCGCGGCCTGAGCTGGTTCCTCGGCCGCCGCGTGCGCGTCATGGCCGCGGGGTCGCCCTTCGGGATGATGTTCCCGCCCGGCGGGCCGGCCGGGCCGGGAGCGTCCCGGACCGGCGGGTCCCGGGTCGTCAGCGGCCAGGTGGTCGACGACGAGACGTCCGGTGAGCCGGGCAGGCGGGCCTCTGGCGACGGCGACACGCCCAGGCAGGTGCCTCCCCGCCCGCGCGGCGGCTCCCCCGACAACGGTTAGATCCATTTCGCCGGCGCGGCGGCCCTACGAACGTCGACGCTGGTCGCGAGCGCGGCTCTCCGGACGGTCGACGCTGGTCGCGTGGGCGGCGGCCACGGGGACGACGGCCGGTTCGCGGGCATAGAAGAGGCGCCCCCGGGACCACCCTGAGGTGGCCCGAAGGCGCCGCTGACAGGTCAGGCGCTCTTGCGCCGCTGTGCCCGAAGGATCGCCAGACGCTCGTTGAGGACCTCTTCGAGGTCCTCGATCGTCCGGCGCTCCAGTAGCATGTCCCAGTGGGTGCGCGGCGGCTTGGCCTTCTTCTGCTGAGGCTGCTCCGCATCCACCCTGAGAGCGGTGGCCCCGCAACTGCGGCACTCCCATGTCGCCGGGATCTCCGCCTCCGCGGCAAGGGGCACGTCGAAGCGGTGGCCCTTCGGGCAGGTGTAAGGCACCTCCTGGCGCGGGGCCAGGTCGGTGTTGCGGTCGTTCTCGTAGCTGGTGGCTCCGAGACGGGTACCGCGAAGTGCACGCTCGCCCATGTTTCAATGCCTCCTGAGGGCCCCATTATGAGGGGTGGGTCTCCACGGCTTACAACGCTTGATACCGTGGATGGATTCCCACCCTTGGGGTGATCCAATCGCGCTTTTGGCCTCGGGCACGCGGTGTGGCAAAGCTGATCTTCATGACGTTCCGGGCGTGAGCCCCTCTCGCTACACCCGCGCGGGAACCTCGTTCCCCGCCTCGCGGATGGCTCTTGGCAGGTTGACCACCATGAGCAGCACGAATCCGACGACGAAAAAGATCACCAGGGACAGGATCGCCGAGCGGTAGCTGTTGGTGAGCTGGAGCGCCAGGGTGAGCGTGAATGATCCGAGAAGTGCCGAGCCCTTGTCGCTTACTTCGAAAAGGCTGAAGTACTCCGCCTCCCTGCCCGCGGGTATCACCAGCGAGTAGAGCGACCGCGAGAGCGCCTGGGTGCCGCCCAGCACGATCGCGATCAGGAAGGCGATCGCGTAGAACTGGATGGCCGCGCCCTTCTGCAGGAAGTACGCCACGGCCACGACGGCGGTCCACAGCACCAGGCTGGCCAGCACCGTGCGCTTGGTGCCGAAGTGCGAGGCGAGCCACCCGAGCAGCAGGGCCCCGCCGAAGGCGACGAGCTGGACCATCAGGATCGCCGTGATCTGCACGGTCTTGCCAAGTCCGAGCTCCTGATCGGCGTAGGTCGCGGAGAAGGAGATCACCGTCTGGACGCCGTCGTTGTAGATCAGGTAGGCGAGCAGGAACAGCAGGCTGCGCGGATAGCGGCGCAGGTCGGCGATGGTGCGGCCGAGCTGGCGGAAGCTGCCGGTGACGGCCTGGACGGGCGTGGCGTCGTGGGACTCGACCCGGCGGTTGCGCAGGCGCAGCAACGGGATCACGGTGAACAGGGCCCACCACAACCCGGCGGAGGCGAGGCTGACGCGCACCGCCAGGCCCTCGTCGATGCCGCTGTACATGTAGAGGTACAGGTTGATCGCGAGCAGCGCGAAGCCGCCCAGGTAGCCGAACCCCCAGCCGATCGAGGAGACCCGGTCGCGCTCGTCCGAGCCGGCGATCTGGGGAAGGAACGAGTTGTAGACGACCATGGCGGCCCCGAAGGCCACGTTGGCGACGATGAACAGCGCCCCGCCGAGCGCGTAGGCGTCGCCGGACACGAAGTAGAAGCCGAGGGTCGCCAGCGCGCCCACGTAGGCGAAGAAGGCGAGCAGTTCCCTCTTGCGGCCGGTGTGATCGGCCAGGGCGCCGGCCACCGGCATGACCAGGATCTGCAGGACCACCGACATCGAGACGATCGCCGAGAAGTAGGCCTTGGCCCTGAGGTCGAAGCCGAGGAAGCCGACGAACCCGTTCTCCCCGCCGGCGGCCTTCTCGGCGAGCGTGGTGAGGTACGGGCCGAGGAAGACCGTGATCACCGTCGTCTGGAAGCCCGAGTTGGCGAAGTCGTACCAGTACCAGCCCCACTGCTCGCGCTTGCGCGCCTTCGGGGGGTCCTCGGCGACGATGGAGGTGGTCATGGGGGTTCTCCTGGCCTGGTCGGGGGGTCGAAGATCGCGGGTCAGGCGGCGACCGGCGCGGGCGCGGCGCCGGAAGCGGGTCGGGCCGGCGTCACGCGTGTGCGGCGGGCCGGCGCGGGTACCACTGGCCCCGGCCGCTGAGGACGTCCCGCAGGCCCGTGATGTTGTCGGTCATGATGCCGTCCACGCCGAGGTCGAGCAGGCCCTCCATCACGCGCGGGTCGTCGACCGTCCAGACGTGCACCTGCATGCCGAGGGCGTGGGCCGTGCGGACCAGGGCGCGGGTGGTGACCCGCACCCCGCGGAACCCCACGGGAACCTGCGCGCACGGGATGCCCTCACGGGCCAGGCCGCCGAGCAGGCGGCCGTACCCCGAGCCGAGGGCGGCGGCCCGTAGCCGGGCCACGCCGCGGGGGCCGAGCGCCGAGCAGACCGGGCGGCCGACCGCCATGCGGGCCCTGGCCAGCCGGATGTCGGAGAACGAGGTCAGGCAGACCCGGTCGTAGGCGTCGGTGCGGCGGATCGCCTCGGCCAGCGGCCGGATCGCCTGGGCCTCCTTGACGTCGATGTTGACGCGCACGTCGGACCAGGTGCCGAGCATGTCCTCAAGGAGCGGGATCTCCTCCACGCCGCCGATGCGGGCCTGGCGCACCTCGCGGTAGGGCAGGGCGGCCAGGCGGCCCTGGCGGTCGGTCACGCGGTCGAGCGTGTGGTCGTGGAAGGCCAGCAGCACGCCGTCGGCCGTGGCGTGGGCGTCGGTCTCGAGGTAGGTGTACCCCATGTCGACGGCCCGGGAGAAGGCGGCCATGGTGTTCTCCCGGCCCTCGGCGGCCCCGCCGCGATGGGCGAAGGCCAGCGGGCCGGGGTGGTCGAGAAACGGGAAGCGGCGCTGCACGAGCAGGAGTATCTCCTGTGTAAGGCTGTCACGTCAGCTTAGCCGGGTGAACATTTGGGTCACGACCTACTGACACCTGTCCGGTGCCCGCCGATCATCGTCGGTGGCGCGAGGGAGTGCCCGTCGAGGTGGTCTCAGGCGCCGCCCGGCGCGCCGGCGGCGGCCCACTCCTGGCGGCGGGCCTCGGCCAGGACGATCGCGCCGGCGACCCCGACGTTGAACGAACCGACCCGGCCGACCTGCGGGATGTAGAGGACCTCGTCGACGGCATCGAGCAGGGCGGGGGAGCAGCCGTGGTCCTCGTTGCCGAGCACCAGGCACACGTCGCGGTCGAGCCTGGCCTGGTGCAGGGGCACGGCGTCGCCGGTGAGCTCGACGGCGATCACGGTGTAGCCGTCCTCCTTGGCGGCCGCCACGGCCTCCACCGCGGGGACGGGTTCGTGCCAGGTGACCAGCCGGTCGGTGCCGAGCGCCGTCTTCTGCGCCTTGGGATTGGTGGGGGGCGTGGCGTTGCCCGCCAGCCACACCTGGTCGGCGCCGAAGGCGGCGGCCGTGCGGAAGATGGAGCCGACGTTGAACGGGCCCGTCACCGACTCCAGGATCAGCGACAGCCGGTTCTCGGTGCCCCTGCGCCAGGTGCGGTTGAGCCGCTTGACGTCGGTCGGGCGCATCTGCCTGCGGGTGCCTGTGCTCATCGGGCGTTCATCGCTCCTCGTCGTTCGTGCCGCCGGCACCGGGGGGAACCTCGTCTGCGGAAGGGTGGTGCGCCTCTGGTCCCGGGGAAGAGGGCGCGGACCGCTCTTGGGCGGGGCGTGCGGCGACCCGGAGCACGCGGTAGGCCGACCGCGACGCCACCCGGCTCGTGGCCCAGCCCTGATCGCCGAGCCATCGCTGCAACGAGTCGGAGCCGAGGTGCTTCTGCACCACCAGGTAGGCCACGCCGTCCGGCGTGAGCCGGTCGAGCCAGCGGCCGAGCATGGCGTGCAGGGCGGGCTTGCCGATGCGGATCGCCGGGTTGGACCAGATCGCCGAGAAGCGGACGCCCGGTGGGACGTCGTCCACGTGCACCGACCTTACTTTGTCAAGGCCGGCGGCTTGGGCATTGCGCTCGCACAACTCCACCGAGCGGCGGTTGACGTCCACCGCCCACACCGTCGCCTCCGGGGCCCGGGACGCCATGGTCAGCGCGATCGGGCCGTACCCGCAGCCGAGGTCGAGCAGATCACCTTCGCCGGGAGGCGGCGGGACGCTCTCCAGCAGCACCCGCGTGCCCGGGTCGAGCCGGTTGGGGGAGAAGACGCCGCTGTCGGTGGCCAGGCGCAGGTGCAGGTCGGGCAGGATCACATCGACGGTGCCCGGCCGGGCGGCCGCGCCCGGCCGCTCCTCGAAGTAATGTGCCCCCTTGGACGTCACGTGCAGAGACGTTACCAACCACACGGCGGTGGTCGTGCTCGGGCGTGGCGCGAGGCGCGCGCCCGCGCGTGCTCAGGGCAGGCGCGACCCCAGGAGCATCGTGGCGGCGGCGACCAGCAGGCCGGCGAAGATCCCGGCGATCGTGAACCACTGGCCGATCTCCTGGTGCACGATGCGGTATCCCAGGGAGCTGCCGATCTGGCCGTAGACGTCACGCAACTCGTCCCCCGACTCGGCGGAGTAGGCGCGCCCGCTGGTCCCGTCGGCCAGGGTCTGCAGCGTGGCCTTGTTGACCGGCACCTGCACGTCACGGCCGTCGATGCTCACCGTGCCGTCGGGCGTGCCGTAGGCGATGGTGGAGACCGGCACGTGGAAGCCGGCCGCCGCCTGGATCGCCTCGTTGACCGACCGGCCCGAGGTGTTGTCCCCGTCGGACAGCAGGACGATCGCCGAGGGCGGCGGATCGGTCACGGCCCGCTGGTCGAACGAGCGCACGGCGTCCAGGGAGTTGAACACCGCCTCGCCGATGGCGGTGCCCGGGCGGGTGGACAGGTTGCCGATGGCGGTGATCACGGCCATGTGGTCGGTGGTGGGGGAGATCACCACCGCGGCGGAGCGTGCGAAGGAGACCAGGCCCACGTTGAACCGTTCCGGCAGGTCCTTGACGAACTGCTGCGCGGCCTGCTGGGCGGCGACCAGCCGTGTCGGGGAGACGTCGGCGGCCTCCATCGAGAGGGAGATGTCCACCGCGACGATGATCGTCGCACGGTCGCGCGGCACCCGCGTGGCGTCGGCCGGTCGCGCCGCGCCCAGCACCAGCAGGCTCATCATCACCAGGAACAGCGCGGCGGGCACGTGACGCCGCCACCCCGGCCGTTCCGGGGCGACCAGGCTGAGCAGCGCCAGGTTGGTGAACCGCACGGCGTACCGGCGGCGGGTGAACTGCGTGAGGACGTAGGCCGCCACGATGAGGGCGAGCGCCACGAAGAGCCACAGCCAGCCCGGAGACAGAAAGATCACGCGCCTGCCCTCCTGGTGGGGTGCCGTCCGGCGAGGTGGGCGGTGCGCCGGTGCCGCAGCGTGTACTGGGCGATGTCGTAGACCCAGTCGCGGTCGGTGCGCAGCACCATGTGGCCGGCCCCGCACCGGCGCAGCGCCCTGCGGGTGCCTTCCCGCTGCGCGGCCGCCGCCTCGGCGTAGGCCCGGCGGATCTTGGGGGAGAGATGGACCTCGCGCGTCCGCCCCGTCTCCGGATCGGTCAGGGCGACCAGCCCCACGTCGGGCAGTTCGAGCTCGCGCCGGTCGAGCACCTCCACGGCGAGCACCTGGTGGCGGGCGGCCAGGCGGCGCACCGACCGCTCCCACTCGCGCTCGGCCTCCGGGCCGCCCTGGCCGAGCTCGAGGAAGTCGGACACGATCACGCGCAGTCCCCGCTTGCGCTGCGCCGCCCCGAGCCGCCCGATCGCCTCGGCAAGGCGCGTCGGCTCGGCCACCGGGGTGCCGCGCGGCGCGTCCAGCAGGGTCTGCAGCAGCGCGTACATCGCCGGGCGGCCGGTGCGGGCCGGCAGGCGGTGGATCTCGTCGCCGTGGATGACATAGGCGCCGAAGCGGTCACCGATGCGGCTGGTCAGGAAGCCGATCGCCCCCACCGCGGCGATCACCAGGTCGCGCTTCTCCATCTCGGCGGTGCCGAAGTCCATGCTCGGCGAGAGGTCGGCCAGCACCCACGTCTCCAGCTCGCGGTCGGCGACCAGGTCGCGGACGTGCGGGACGGTCGTGCGGGCCGTGACCGACCAGTCCATGCGGCGCACGTCGTCCTCACCCGGCACGTACACCCTGCTGTCCCCGAGCTCGCTTCCCGCGCCCGGCAGCAGGCCCTGGTGCTGCCCGTGGAGCAGCCCATCGAGGCGGCGCACGACGGTCAGCTCCAGGCGCCGCAGGGCATGCTCGGGGCTGCGCCCGCGCTCGGCGCCTTCCGCTGGGGCCCCCGGGCCGGTCATCGCTGGGCCTGGTTCCAGACGACGAGCGGAGGTGGCACGGAGACCAGGATCTGGCGCACCACGTCCTCGGTGTCGACCCCGTCGGCGAGCGCGTCGAAGGTCAGCATCAGACGGTGTCCCATGACGTCCACGGCGACGTCGCGCACGTCGTCGGGGAGCAGGTAGTCACGCCCGCGCAGCAGTGCCAGCGCCCGCCCGGCCGCCACCAGGCCTAGGGTCGCCCGGGGGCTGACCCCGATCTCGATGGCCTCCTCCAGCTCGCGCAGCCCGTACTCGGCGGGCGAGCGGGTCGCCATCACCAGCCGTACGACGTAGTCGGCGACGAGCTGGTGGACCGAGACCTGGTCGGCGAGCTTCTGCAGGGCCATCAGCCGTGCCGGGTCGAGCACCCGCCCGGGCAGCGGCGGGGAGACGCTCATGCGGTGCAGGATCTCCAGTTCCTCGCTCGCCGTGGGGTGGCCGACCCGCACCTTGAACAGGAACCTGTCGCGCTGGACCTCGGGAAGGGGATAGACGCCCTCGGACTCGATGGGGTTCTGCGTGGCCAGCACGATGAACGGCCGGGGCAGCGGATGGGTGTGGCCCGCCAGGGTGACCTGCCGTTCGGCCATGACCTCCAGCAGCGCCGACTGCACCTTGGCCGGCGCCCGGTTGATCTCGTCGGCGAGCAGGAAGTTGACGAACACCGGCCCGAGCTCGACGTCGAAGCTCTCGCTGGACGGGTGGTAGACCCGGGTGCCGACGATGTCGCTCGGCACGAGGTCCGGGGTGAACTGGATGCGGGCGAAGGTGCCGCCCACCACGGTCGACAAGGTGGAGGCCGCCAGGGTCTTGGCGACACCCGGCACGCCCTCGAGAAGGCAGTGACCGCGGGCCAGCAACGCCACCAGCAGTCGTTCGATCATGTGGTCCTGGCCGACGATGACGCGCCGGACCTCGGTGAGGGACTGCTGGAGTAGACGGAGGTCCGCGTCGGCACCTTCGTCCGGCCCGGATCCGTCACTGCGCTCTTCCGCAACGGTCATGCGGCCATTCCATCAAACACGGCGCAAAGGTGCACGGCACCGTCACGGTGAGCCGAGTGTCTAGGTGTGCTTTCATGTCAACCGTGGCCACTCCGCTCCAGTACGGCGACCCTCCCCGGCTGGGTGCCTACGTCGTTCAGGCACGGCTTCAGGCGCTCGCCACGGGGTTCGTCTACCTCGCCCAGGACCCCGACGGCCGCGCGGTGTCGATCGCGCTGCTGACCCGGGGCGCCGCCCTGGACGCGGCCGCCCGTGAGCGGTTCCTCACCGCGATCGGCCAGGCGGTGCCCGCGCGCGGCGGCGTGCGAGGCTGGGTCGCGCGTGCAAGGGGACGGGGGGCGGCCGGAGCGCCGCAGGTCATCGCGATGGACGACGGCACGGCGCCGTGGGTGGCTGTGCCTTACACCCCCGGAGGGGTGGGCGCGGGGTGGTTCCTGGAGTCGGTGCTGGTGAGCGGCACGCTGATCGGCGAGGCCCACGGGCCCGACTTCGTGCCCTACTGGCTGGGGGACCGCGCGCCGGCGGTCCCGCTCCCGCCGCCGCCCGCGCCGCCGCTCACCGAGACCCGCCGTGCCGTGCTGGTGGCGCTGACGACCCTGCTGGCGCTGGTGACGCTGACCGGGGCGATCGCGTGGCTGCTGCTGGGCCGGGGCGAGGAGACAGTGCCGCCCTCGCGCCCGCCCCCGCCGACGATGTTCGTGCCGACGCCGCCGCAGGTCCCCTCGCCCAGCGACACCTTGAAGCCGTCACCGACCCCTTCACCGGGAGACAGCGGCACCGTCTCCCCGAGGCCGAGCCTGCCTGGCGACGACAGCGGCGAGCCGATCTGACCGCGCCTCTTCGGATCGTCGCACCCGGACGGGCCCGGCCGTCGGCTCACTCAGGGTGAGCGGGCCTGGGCGCTATTCGGCGGTGTGGCCCGTGGTGGCCCTGTCCGGGACGACCCTTCCCGAGGGCGGTCGCAGCGCCGGAGCCGCCAGGGCGACGAAGAGCGCGAGCAGCGCCGGGATGGCCAGCGCGCGCGGCAGGTCCAGCACCTCCGACGCGGCGCCGATCAGCACCGGCCCGGTGAGGAAGCCCAGGTACCCCAGGCTGGCCACCCGGGCGAGCGCTTGGCCCGCCCGGTCCGGGTCGCGATGGCCGGCTGCCGAGAACACCTGCGGGACGATGCAGGACAGTCCCGCGCCGAAGCACGCGAATCCGATCACTCCTGCCACCGGCCGGTCGATCAGGAGGGCCGTCGCCAGGCCGATCCCCGCGAGCGACCCGCACCAGCGCACCAGCGGGACCGGGCCGAGCCGGGCCGCGAGGCGGTCACCGGCCAGGCGGCCGGCGGTCATCATGATGGAGAAGGCGGCGTACGCGGCGGCGGCGAACCCGGCCGAGCTGCGAAGATCCTCACGCAGGTAGACCGATCCCCAGTCGGCCGAGGCGCCCTCGCCGACCATGCAGCAGAAGGCCAGAACACCGAGGAACAGCACTCCTCGTGCCTTTCTGCCTGATCCACCGCGTTGCGGGGACGACGGCCCGGTTCCCGCGTCATGCGCGGGCGCGCGCTCCGGCCGGGTCCGCAGGGCCCAGCGGGAGGCCAGGACCGCCAGCGCCGCCAGCAGGGCGCCGGTCACGGTGAAGGTCGGCCAGGGCCCGATCCCCGCGTGGGCGAACAGGCCTCCGGCCGCGGCGCCGAGGAAGCCTCCGATGCTGAAGACGGCGTGAAAGGACGACATGAGCGGCCGTCCCCAGGCCCGTTCGACCTCGACCGCGTTGGCGTTCATGGACACGTCCAGCATGCCGTGGACCGCGCCGAACAGCGCCAGCGAGACGGCCAGCGTGAGCAGGTCCGGCATGGCGGCGGGCGGCAGCAGCACGGCGCCCTGGGCGACGGCCAGGGGGATCATCACGCGCCCGCTGCCGTGGCGGTCGACCAGGTATCCCACAACCTGCATGCCGGCGAGCGCGCCCGCCGCGATGGCGAGCAGGGCGAGGCTGAGTTGCCCGTCGCTGAGCGCAAGCCGTTCCTTCAGCGCCGGGATCCGCGCCGTCCACACACCGATGGCGATCCCGGGGATCAGGAACATGACGTACACGGCGAGACGGGCGCGGCGCAGCGCGGCGTCGCGCGGGGCGAGGGCCTTCACGCGGCGACTCGTACGGTGACCCCGGCGGTGGTGAGCGCGTCCCGTTGGTCGGGCGGGATGGCGGCGTCGGTGACCAGCACGTCGACGCGGCCGGGCGGGCAGACCGTGGCGAACGCGGTCTGGCGGAACTTCGAGGAGTCGGCCGCCACGATCACCCGCCGCGCGGAGGAGATCGCCGCCTGCTTGACCGCGACCTCGTCCAGGTCGTGGACGGTGATCCCGTGCTCGGCCGACAGGCCGCAGCAGCCGATGATCGCGGTGTCGAAGCGCAGGGACGCCAGGGTGTTCACCGCCAGGGGCCCGGTGATGTTCAGCTCGCCGTGCCGCACCTCGCCACCGGGCAGCACCAGCCGTATCCGCGGGGCGCCGCTGAGGGCCTGGATCGACTGGACGGACAGCGGCAGCACGGTGAGCCGGCGATCGTGGATCTCCCGGGCGACCGCCAGCGCCGTGGTGCCGCCGTCCAGCACGACGGCCTCCCCGTCGGCGAGCAGGCTCGCCACCTCGGCGGCGATCCGGCGCTTGTCCTCGGTGGCCTCGTGCTCGCGCACGCCGAACGGCGGTTCCTCGCCTCGTAGCAGCAGGCTCCGGGCCCCGCCGCGGATCCTGCGGGCGACGCCCTGCTGGGCGAGTTCGTCCAGGTCCCGGCGAATGGTCATCTCCGAGACACCGTGCTGGGCCGCGAGGTCCGCGACCGACACGCTGTCGGAGGTCGTCAGGGCATCCATGATTGCCCGCAATCGATCCATACGTTCATATGAACATTTTTCGTGTTAGTTTGGCAAATCGTGGAGACTGGTCGGTATGCGCGCGAGTCGGCTGCTCTCCCTCCTTCTCCTCCTCCAGACGCGCGGCCGGATGACGGCCGCCGAGCTGTCGGAGGAGCTGGAGGTGTCGGTGCGCACCGTGTACCGCGACGTGGAGGCGCTCTCGTCGGCCGGTGTCCCGGTCTACGCCGACCGCGGGCCGGCCGGCGGCTACCAGCTCCTCGACGGTTACCGCACCCGGCTCAACGGGCTGACGGCCGAGGAGGCGTCGTCGCTGTTCCTGGCCGGTCTGCCCGGTCCCGCCGCCGAACTGGGCCTCGCCGACGTCGCCGCGGCCGCCGAGCTCAAGCTCCTCGCCGCCCTGCCTCCCGAACCCCGCTCACAGGCCTCCCGGATGCGCGAGCGGTTCCTGCTGGACGTGCCGGGCTGGTACCGCGACGCCGACGACGTCCCGCATCTCGGCCAGGTCGCCGACGCGGTGTGGGAGGGCAGGAGGCTGCGCATGGTCTACCGCCGCTGGGGCCCCACCGAGGTGGAGCGGGAGGTGCGCCCGTACGGACTGGTCCTGAAGGGAGGCTCGTGGTACATGGTCGCGGCCCCCGACGACGCGACGGCGCGCACCTACCGGGTCTCCCGGATCGTCTCGGTGGAGGTGCTGCCCGAACGCTTCGCCCGGCCCGAGGGCTTCGACCTGGCCGACTTCTGGCATACCTACTCGGCCGACTTCCGCGACCGCATGTACACCGCGGAGGCGACGATCCGGCTGGCGCCCGGCGCGGAAGGGCTGCTGCGTTACACGGCGGGAGCACGGCCGGTGGACACCGCGCTGGCCGCCGCCGGACCGCCCGGCGAGGACGGCTGGACGGAGCTGCGCCTTCCCGTCGAGTCGGTCAGGCACGCCTGCTGGCTCCTGCTGCGCATGGGCTCCGACCTCGAGGTCCTCGGCCCGCCCGAACTACGCCGGCTCATGGCCACCACGGTCTCGAAGCTCGCGACCATGTACGGCACCGCCATCCTTTCACCGGGCGGTGATTCTCCTTCGGGTGACGGTCGGTCGCCGGGCGCTGATTCGTCTTCGGGGCCCGGCCCGTCGTCGCCGGACGGCCTCGCTGGGCCGCTCAGCCGGTCGTCGCCCCGCTGAGGGTCACGTCGTACGACCGGAACGCCGGTGCGGCCATCGCGCGGGGGGAGACGACCACGACGGGGCAGCGGGCGCCCATGATGCAAGCGGCCAGCACGGGGGTGGCGGCGACGGGCATGCCGGGCTCGGGCCTGCGGATGCCGAGCACGAGCATCTCCGCGTCCTCGCAGTGGTTGAGCAGGACCTGAGCGGGAGGGCCGTGCGCCACGACGGGCTCGACCGAGGGAGCCACCTGGGCGACGATCTCGCGCGTCTGCTCCCTCGCCACCTCGAACTCCTCGTCATGCGAACGCCAACTGCCCATCGGCGCGTACGACGCGCGGTGCTGGCCCGACCACTGCCAGGCGTGAACGGGCTGGATCGCCGCACCTCGCAGCCGGGCCTCGCCGAGCGCCCAGCGCAGTGCGGCGGTCGCGGCCGGGGAGTGGCTCACGCCCACGACGATGCGTGGCCGAGTCGTGTTGTGCGTCACGGATACCTCCTCCCCACCGAGCATCGCGCGCCTCAAGTGACGCCCCGCCAAAGCCTCGGGAAAATCAGCACTAAATGTTACATTTCCTGCACACCACGTAACCGGATTGCAGGGGGCCGGGGCGGGTGGCGAGGATGGCGGCGTGTATCTCGCCGCGTTCATCGGTTCCTGCGTCCTGATCGCGATGATCCCCGGAGTCAGTACCGCGATCATCCTCCGCCAGACGCTGCGCGCCGGGCGCCGGGCCGGAGTCGCCGCGATGCTGGGCAACGAGACCGGCGTGCTGCTGTGGGCGCTCGCGGCCGTCTTCGGCCTGTCGGCGCTGGTCACCACCTCCCAGGTGGCGTATGAGGTGATCCGTGTCGTCGGCGCGGTGGTCCTGGTGGCCATGGGGGCGCAGTCGTTGTGGCAGGCCAGGCGCGAGCGGGCCGTAGCCGCCGGGGACGGGGTCACGGTCGTGGCAGCCGAGGGGGAGGTCACGGCGGTACCCGCTGAGGGGGAGGTCACGGCGGTACCCGGACGCCGGCGGTCCTACCTCCTTGGGCTGGGTACGGCACTGGCCAACCCCAAGGCCGCGGTGTTCGCCATGTCGTTCCTTCCGCAGTTCGTCCCCCCGGGCGCGAACGTCCCCGTCACCCTCATGCTCCTCGCGGTCATCTGGGGCCTGGTCGACATGGTGTGGTACCTCGGCGTGATCTGGCTGATCGGACGAGCGCGCCCGGTGTTCGAACGGCCCTCTGTGCGCCGTCGTCTGGAGCAGGCCTCCGGTGTGGTACTGGTCGGCCTCGGGCTGCGGATCGTCACCGACACCCGCTGACACCAGGGGTCAGCCCGAGCAGCGGCCGATCGTCCGCCAGGTGTCAGTCGGAGCAGCGGCCGATCGTCCGCCGGGTGTCAGTCGGAGCAGCGGCCGCTGTTGTCCGGTGTGGCGGTGAACGGCTTGGCGGGCGGGAACCCGATCGACAGGCGCAGGCAGGCCCCCGCTCCGGCGGCCGACCGCAACCGGGCTCCGACGCGGTCGGTGACGATGTCCCCGAGGATCGCGCAGGCGAACTTCGCCGGCCCCCACTTCAGAAACGCGCAGGCACCCGCGAGGAGCGTCCCGGAAACGATGGCGCCTGATTTCGGATGGTCCTCAAGCCACTGGGCGAATTTCTGGGTGGAGCTCCTGCGCAGATAGAAGTGGCATGCGGTGTCCTGGCAGTAGGGGCGCCTTGCGGAGTAGTCGCTCGGCCGGACCGGAGGGACCGTCGACTGGTCGGGCGAAGAGGTGCCGAGCAGGGCCCTTCGGGTCTTGGGTCCGACGATGCCGCTGATGGGCTGGATGCCGCGCCGGCGCTGGAAGTCCAAGACGTTCGCCCGCGTGTGTTCCATGAAGTTGCCGGTCACCGCCTGGCCGGGGTAGTCGTTCCGGCGCAACGCCAGCTGGAGGGCCCGCACGCAGTTCATGCCGTTGACCGGGTCGCGCCGGCCGTAGGCGAGGTCCGGGCACGACGCGAGATCGGCCGCCACCACCGTGGCCGACGTGGAAGTGGAGGCCAGGGCCGGGGCCTGCCCATGCTGCCCCGCGACGGCGAGGGTCACGGCCGAGGCCGCGGTGACGAACAGGGTGGACTTGATCAGGGTACGACGGGCGGGGGCGGGCATAGCGATCTCCTGACTCCGGAACACATGGGCTGCCGCGGTGACTGCCGTAGTCGGCTTCTGTGCGAGCATCCCGGCCGGTGTCCATGTCCGGCCACGACGCCGGACGCATTCCGCCTTATATCTCCTCAGACCCTGCTCAGGCCCTACGCTCGCCTGGGGGGTGGGTGTCCGGTGGCGCCGGACACTTCCGCATTTGCGCGGTCGATCCGAGCGGAGATGCATGGTGGAGGAAGCCAAAGCGCGGTTCGCCACCCGATTACGGGAGTTGAAGGACGCCTCGGGGCTGTCGGTGCGCGGGCTGATGATCGCCAGCGACAAGACCCCGCGCCGGCGTGCGGGTCAGGTGCCGTTCCGGCTCAGACGCAGCACGATCGACGGCATGATCAGCCGCAGCCGCCCGGTCCGCCCGGAGCGGCCGAACTTCGAGGTCTTCGTCGACACCTGCCTGCGGGCCGCCGCCCAGGCGGGGATCGTCCTGCCCGACGAACTCGGCGACCGGTCGGCGTGGGACGAGGCGTACCGCGCCCTGCGCGACCAGACCGACGAGCGCGACATCCCCCGCGCCCCGGCCCGCCCGGCGGCCCGGCCCGCCGATCCGCCGGCCCCGTACCGAGGCCTGGAGACGTTCGGCCCGGACGACGCCGGCTACTTCTTCGGCCGCGACGAGCTGACCGGCACGCTGCTCGACCGGGTCGCCGACCGTGCCGCGCGCGGCGGTCTGCTGATCGTCACCGGGCCGTCGGGCTCGGGAAAGTCCTCGCTGCTGCGGGCAGGCCTCATTCCCGCTCTGCTACGCGGCCCGTGCCCGCCCCCTGTCGTCTTCGAGCCGGGCGCCGATCCGGTGGAGACGTTGCGGAACCTGGCCCGTACCGGCGAGGAGGAGGACGCGGCCTCCGACGAAGGACGCCTCACCAAGGTGCTCCGCAAGCAATGGTCGGGTGCGACGGTCATCGTCGACCAGTTCGAGGAGCTGTTCAGCTCCCCGGACGAGCCGGGCCGGCGCCGGTTCATCGACGCCCTGTCGGCCCTCGCCGGCACCCCGGACAGCACCACCGGCACTGGTACCGGCGGCAACGGCAACGGTCATGGCAACGGTGGGAGCACCAAGGCCGGTAACGCCGGGAGTACGAAGGCCGGCAACGGTGGCACCACGAACGCCGGCGCCGCCGGTAGCGTGCGGGATGATGGCCCGCAGGCCGTCGTTCTCGGGATCAGGGCCGACTTCTTCGGCCACTGCGCCGCCTACCCGGCGCTCGTGCCGGCTCTGGAACACCCGCTGGTCGTCACGCCGATGAGCCGCGAGCACCTGTTGCAGGCCATCGAGGGCCCGGCGCGGGTGGCGGGCCTCACCCTGCAGGCCGGGCTGGCCGAACTGCTGCTGGAGGACCTGCGCAGCGACCGCGACCATGCCGACGCCGTCGGTGTACTGCCCTTGTTGTCCCACGCGCTGCGGGAGACCTGGAACCACCGCGAAGGCACGACCCTGACGCTCGCCGGCTACCGCGCCACCGGCGGCATCACCCGATCGCTGGCGCAGACCGCCGACGCCACCGTCGACCGGCTCGACCTGGTCGGCCGCCGCACCGCACGGCACCTGCTGACCCGCCTGGTCCAACTGGGCGTCGACACTCCCGACACCGCCCGCCGACTCCCGCTCGCGGAGCTGCTGACTCCTGATACCGCCCGCCGCCTGCCTGCCGAGCTGGTCACCCCGGATACCGCTCGCCGGTTCCCAGCCGAGCTGGTCACCCCCGGTACCGCTCGCCGGTTCCCGGCCGAGCTGGTCACCCCCGATACCGCCCGCCCGCTTCCAGCCGGGCTGCTCGCCACCGAGTCCGAGCCCGGCTCCATCCGGGCGGTCCTCGACCATCTCGTGCACGCCCGCCTGCTCACCGTCGACACCCATACCGTGCAGATCGCCCACGAGGCGCTCATCCGCGGCTGGCCCCGGCTTCGTACCTGGATAGAGGAGGACCGGGCCGACCTGCTGATCCTCCAGCAGCTCGGCACCGACGCCCGGGACTGGGAGCGCAACGGCCGCGATCCCGCCTACCTGTACGTGGGGAACCGCCTGCAGAACGCACGCGCCGCCCATGGCGCGGTCTCCTCGGAGCGGGCGTCGGTGAACGCCGTGGCCCACGCCTTCCTCACCGCCTCCGAGCGCGCCGCCGTCCAAGCGGAACGTGCCAAGATCCGCCGCAGGCACCTGTCCCGCGCGGCCATGGCGCTGCTGGCCGTCCTGGCTCTGATCGCCTCGGTGACGGGCGTCCTCGCGGTCAGGGCGGCCGGCCGGGCCGAGGCCCAGGGACGGGAGTCGCTGTCGCGGCTGCTGACAGCCCGCGGCGACCTGCTGCGGGAGAGCGACCCGGTCCTGTCGGGGCTGCTGGCCGTCGCCGCCTGGCGTTACACACCGACCGACGAAGCCCGGTACGGCATGACCGCCGCACTGGCGACGCCCGCGGACACCGTCCTGAACGGCCACAAGGACGCGGTGTCGGCGGTGGCCTTCAGCCGCGACGGCACGATGCTGGCCACCGGCGGTTTCGATGGAACCGCCCGGCTCTGGGACGCCTCCACCGGCCTGCCGAAAGGCCCGCCGCTTCCCGGGCACTCGGGCGGCGTCTGGCCCGTGGAGTTCAGCGGCGACGGCAAGATCCTCGCCACCGGGGACGGAGACTTCGACCACAACGGAGTCGTCCGGCTGTGGGACGTCAGGTCCCACAAGCAGATCACCGGACCGCTCACCGGGCACACGGGCGACGTGATGGCCATCGCGTTCAGTCGCGACGGCCGGACCCTCACCACCATCGACGCGAACCAGGGCGTCCAGCGCTGGGACACGGCGACCTGGAAGGCGATCGACCGGAAACCTCGCCGCCTGCGCACCGGGGACGACCCGTCCGTCACCCTCAGCCCCGACGGCAAGATCATGGCCGTCGGGCTCGGCACCTACGGCGATCGGCCGTCCTGGCAGCTCTGGGACCTCGGCAGCCGCAGCCCGCTGGGCCGCCCCTTTGACGCGAGCGAGGTCGCGTTCAGCCCGACCGGCAAGACGATGATCACCACTGAGAACGACTACGGCAGAGACAAGGGCACCGTGATCATCAGGTACACCGACACGCAGCGACGGATCGGCAAGCCTCTGCGAATCGGAACCTACGTCGAGACGGTGGCCTTCGCCTCGGACGGGCGTTCTTTCGCCATCGGCGGCGGCGACGGCAGCGTACGATTCATCGACACGCGCACGCGCCTGCCCGTCGGAGCCGTCCTGCGTGGTCACACCGGTTACGTCAGAGCGCTGGCATTCACCTCGGACGGCCGGCGCGTCGCCACCGGCGGCGACGACCGGACCGCGCGGATCTGGGACACCACCATCTGGCGGCAGACCACGAGGCTCGATCCGCCCGGCCGACGCCCCGGCGATGTCTACGCCTTGAGCCGGGACGGTGGCACCCTCGCCGTCCTGCGCGTCGGCCGGTACAGCCGGGACAACCACCTGCCAGGCACGTTCAGCCTGCTTGATCCGGCGACCGGCCGTCCGAAGGGCGATCCGTTCCTGGTCGACGACCTCGACACCCTTCCCACCTCGCTCGCCATGAGCCCCGACGGCCGGTACCTGGCCGTCTCGGGGATGTCGGAGAACTCGAGCTCCGGTGTGCTGTCGAACGGCAAGCTGAAGCTCATCGACATGAAGGAACGGCGCGTGGTGGGTGAGGACCCTGAGGGAAGCCTGGGTCTGGCCGCCTTCAGCCCCGACGGGACGACGCTCGCCACTCCCACAGGGAACATCGGGCTGTGGCAGAGCGCGACCATGCGGAAGATCGGAACATCGCCCGGCGCCGGTGCCACCAACGACGTCCTGGCGTTCACCGAAGACGGCAGGACGATCCTGACGGCCGAGAACAACAGCGCCGGCTCAGGAGTGATCCGCATGTGGGACACGGCGACCTGGCACCAGCTCGGCAACCCGTTCGCGAGTCCTGAATGGGTCACGGCGGCCGCGGTGACCAGGGACGGCGCCTATATGGCCACCGGTGACGAGGACGGCACCTTGCGGCTGTGGGACGTGCCGACCCGCCGGGAGATCCCCACCCCGCTCACCAATGTCGTACGCGAGGCGCCTGCGGCCCTGGCGTTCAGCTCGGACGCGACCAAGCTGACCGTCACCACCCACGAGGGGACGACCATGTCCTGGCGCCTCCGCCTCCCCAAGGCATCCGCCCAAGCCCTGTGCGCCCTGGCCGGCCGCTCCCTCACCCCCCGCGAATGGAGCGAATACCTCCCCCAGGGCGAACCCTTCCGCGAGACCTGCCCGACGTAGCGACGCCGTACCGTCAGGGCGGTGGCTCCAGCCTGGGCGGGCGGCAACAGGGCGCCCCGATCAGCCGTCCTGCGGGGGGCCGGTGTGGCCGCGGCTCAAGGGTCGCAGGCACACCACCGCTCTTACGGGCGGTCTTGGTGACCTTGCAAGTGGCGCAAACCCTCCAACCGGCCCGCCACGGCGGCGAACCGGCCTCCCGGACCTGAGATATCTTCCTGTCCATGTTTTCAGGGGATGAACCGGCAGATAAGGGTCATCGACGCGTCTTTCTGCGGCCGATCAACAAGGACGACCAAGAGGAATTTCTTCGGCTCGCCCGAGCCAGCATCGAACTGCACCGCCCCTGGGACAGCCCGCCCACCACGGCAGACGCCTTCCAGGCTCTCATCACCCGATACGACCAACCGGGCGAGGAATGCCACTTGGTCTGTCTCACCGACACCTCGGCCATCGCGGGCGTCATCTATATCAACAGCATCATTCGCGGACGCCTCCAGTCCGCGTCGATCGCCTACGCGGCCTTCGCCCCGACAGCGGGCCTCGGCTACATGGGCGAAGGCCTCGGCCTCGTTCTGAAGTACGCCTTCGAAGAACTCAGGCTCCACCGTCTCGAAGCCCAGATCCAACCGGCCAACACCCGCTCCCTCAAGCTCATCCAGCGGCAGGGCTTCCGCAAGGAGGGCTACTCGCCCAACCTGCTGTTCATGGACGGCGCCTGGCGAGACCACGAACGCTGGGCCATCACCGCGGACATCACCGGCTTCCGCGCGACACCCCCGCACCACACCTTGCCGATCCGCTGACCAGCCCCCGAATCGATCGACAACCCTCAAGAGGACATTCCGTAGTGGGTGGCGATCGCGGCGGCGCGGTTGCGCAGGGAGTCGCGCAACCACTGCGGGGCCAGGGCTTCCGCGTTCGTGGTGAGCTGCCACAGCGCCCATTCGGCGTGTCTCGGATCCTGGAAGGTCACCTCTTCCCGTGAGCGCGGTGAACCGCCGGTCGTCAGGACTTGATCTGCGGCAGGGCGGCGGGGGAGTAGCGCTCGCCGGCGACGGCGTGCCTTGGGGCGGCCTCTTCCAGGGCGATCAGTTCCTCCGGCGTCAGCGCGATGTCCATGGCGGCGACGTTCTGCTCCAGGTAGGTGCGCCGCTTGGTGCCCGGGATGGGCACCACGTCCTCGCCCTGGGCGAGCACCCAGGCGAGGGCGAGCTGGGCCGGGGTGACCTTCTTCGCGTCCGCGAGCTCCTCCACCCTGGCGACGAGCTTGCGGTTGGCGTCGAAGTTGGCGCCCTGGAACCGGGGGTTACCGGCTCGGAAGTCGGTCGCGTCGAACTGGTCGGCGCTGGTGATCGCGCCGGTCAGGAAGCCGCGTCCGAGCGGGCTGTAGGCGACGAGCCCGATGCCGAGCTCGCGGAAGGTATCGATGATCTCGTCCTCCGGGTCCCGGGTGAACAGCGAGTACTCGTACTGGCCCGCCGTGATCGGGTGGACGGCGTGAGCGCGGCGTACGACGCCGGGAGCGGCCTCGGAGATGCCGAGGTGGCGCACCTTGCCCGCCGTGACGAGCTCGGCCATCGCGCCCCAGGTCTCCTCCACCGGAACGGCGGGGTCGACGCGGTGCTGGTAGTACAGGTCGATGTGGTCGACGCCCAGCCGCTCCAGGGAGGCGTCGCAGGACCGGCGCACGTACTCCGGCCGTCCGTTGATGCCCAGCCTCGCGCCGTCCGGACCGCGTTCGACGCCGAACTTGGTCGCCAGGACCACCTCGTCCCTGCGCCCCGCGATCGCTGCGCCGACGAGCCGCTCGTTGGTGAACGGCCCGTACATGTCGGCGGTGTCGAGGAAGGAGATTCCGAGGTCGAGAGCCCGGTGCAGGGTGGCCGTCGACTCCTTCTCGTCGCCTGGCCCGTAGAACTCGCTCATGCCCATGCAGCCGAGGCCGAGGGAGGAGACGGTCAGTCCCTGGCCGAGGTTTCGCAGCTTCATACGTGGTTCTCCTCGATGTTCTTGCGGTACGTCTCGATCTTGCGGTCGATGAGAGTGAGGTCCTCCCGCAGTTGCTCGACGCGGGCGGCGACCTGCTCCCGGTGGGCGAGGAGGAGCTCGAGCCGTTCCCGGACCGTTGGTACGCCGCTCCCGGCGAGCTCGGCGTAGCGGCGCATGCCGGCGATGGACATGCCGGTGGCCCGGAGCCGGGAGAGCAGGATGACCCAGGCGAGGTCGCGCTGGGTGTAGGACCGGTGGCCGTTGACCCCGCGCGGGGGCGGGGAGAGCATCAGGCCCGCGCGCTCGTAGTAGCGCAGCGTGTGGGCGGTGAGCCCGGTAAGTCGCGCGACCTCGGCGATCGCGATCCCCTCGTCCATGCCTTCAGTCTCGACCTTGGAGTGCGCTCTAAGTCAAATGGACGACAGTGACATGAACGACGCGATGCGGGCCGGCACGGTCACGGTCACCGGGCACGAGGGAGCCGAGCTGGAGGCCTACCCCGCCCGGCCGCTCGGCGACGCCCAGCCCTCGGCGGCGAGGGGGCGTCCCTCCTCTTCGACGCGGAGGCTCTCGGTCGGCGGCAGGGCGCGCTTCGGGCGGGGGTGGAGATGAGGATCGACCCGGACACAGCGCCGCAGCTCGTCGGCGTAGGGGATGACGCCGCAGACCCCGATGGCGGCGAGCAGCAGGGCGCGGCGGGCCAGCGAGAGGGGGTGGCGCTTCGGCCGCAGCCTGAGGTCCGGTCGCTCGCGGACCCCGTTCAGCAGCTTGCGCGCCTGGTCCCAGAACATGACGGTCAGGAAGGAGGCCGTCATGACCGGGACCGCTTCCAGGAAGCTGTGGACGTGCTGCTCAGCGGGGGTGACCCGGCGCCGCTCCTCGGCGTAGGACATGTCCCACAGGGCGGTACTCTCGTGCGCGATCACCGCGCCGTAAGCGGTCGCCAGGGCCCCGGCGTTGATCTCGCAGAACGTCCCCAATAGGACCGGGACGCTTGCCTCGGCGAGCATCAGGCCGTGGAGGACGGACTCTCGGGTGCCTGCGGTGGTCTCGATGTTGGTGCGACGGTGATGGTGCCAGTCCAGCAGCCCGGCGCCCAGCCACAGGGGCACCACCACCCCGAGCATGAAGCGGCCGGTGACCTCGTCGATGCTCGGGGCGCGTTTGGCGCCGCGAATGACATCGGCCGCCCCTTTGGGCAGGTGGCGCAGGACACGTCTGTTACCGGAAAGCGGGCGCATGATGCGATTCCCCCCAACTGTCTCCGTAACGGACATTTTGCCCTTGGCGAGGGCCCCTAACCGGATCCCCGCCCGGCTGTCGGAAGCCGCTGTTCTTCGAAGCCGGCAGCGTGATCGACGATCACCGGGAAAGGTTCAGTGATCTACTTTGTAAAGGCGCCCGCTTGTGTGTCCCGACAACCGAACGAAGACCCGCCCCGTCACCGAGCGAAGAGCGCACCCCGACCGCGTCACCGAAGAGCAGGACCCGCGAACCCAAGCCGACCTCCGTCAGTGGACGGAGAAGCCGCCGTCCACGAACATCGTCTGGCCGGTGATGTAGGCCGCCGCGTCCCCGGCGAGCAGGACGGCCGCGCCGGCGAAGTCGGCGGGCAGGCCGTTGCGGCCGGTCATGGAACGGGCGGCCAGGGCCTCGACCCGCCCGGGAATGGCCTGTGCCGGAGCCGTCAGCGGGGTGAGCACGAATCCCGGTATGACGGTGTTGCTGCACACCCCCTGCCGTGACCAGGCCTCGGCCTGCGAGCGGCTGAGCCCGGCGATCGCGGCCTTGCTGACGCCGTAGGCGCCGCTGTCGCCGAACGCGCTGATCGACTGCTGGGAGCCGACGTTGATGATGCGGCCCCACCCTCGCGCGGCCATCCGCGGGCCGAAATGCCGGCCCAGCATGTACGGGGCGGTGATGTTGACCCGCATCGTGAGGTCGTAGTCGGTGGCGGTGAGCTCGCCCATGGGGCGGCGGATGTTGTTGCCGGCGGCGTTGACGAGGATGTCGATCTCGCCGAAGAACGTCGCGGCCTGGTCGCACACGCGCTGGACGGCCCCGGCGTCACCGAGGTCGGCGCTGATCGAGGCGGCCCGCACCCCGTGGTCGCTCAGGCGCTTGACGGTGCCGGCAAGCTCCCGCTCCCTGCGCGCGACGACGACGATGGCCGCTCCGGCACGGCCGATCGCCTCGGCCATGGCGTACCCGATGCCGGAGCTGCCGCCGGTGACCAGGGCTGTGCGGCCCGACAGGGAGAAGAGCCGTTCCAGATAGGCGTTCGGGGCCGGTCGAACCTGATCGGGCGCGTCGTGCGGGAGATGCATGAGCCCAGAAGTTAGCACCAGGTGCCGTACAGCTCGGCGGCGGCCGCCCGGAGCTTCTGCATGACGTCTTCCAGCTGGCGCAGCGTGTCCAGGTCGAGGCGGTCGAGCAGGACGCGGTAGCTGGCCAGGCCCGCGTCGGCGAGCTCTTCGGTCATGCGGCGCCCGGCGTCGGAGAGCTCGACCCTGCGGATGCGGCGGTCGCTGGGGTCCTCGCGGCGGGTGACCAGCCCCTGGGCGACCAGCCGGTCGACGATGCCGGTGACGGTGCCGAGACCCGTGCCGAGGGTGTGGGCGAGCTCCTGGCCGGACACCGAGCCACGGCTGGCGAGAATGAGCGCGACCTTGAGCTGCTGCATGGTCAGATTGACGGCGAGCAGCGGCATCGAGCGGTCATGCGCGAAGATTCGCCCGAGCGCATGCTGAGCCTCGCCGATCCGAGCGATCAGCTCTTCTCTCTCGTCCACTTTCACCTTTCGCCCGAGCCTGCTCAGGTTAGCAGGAGTTCATGACATGGCTAAATATTCGTATAAGGCGAAGTGTTAGCATTGCCGAAAATCTTCGTCTAATCCCGGAAGGTCCACTTCTATGACCGCTTTGGCCAGGCTGAGCCTCGCCAACCGCAGCCTCGTCATCTTGATCGCGGTTGTGATCAGCGCGTTCGGTGCCTTCGCGATCCCTTCGCTGAAGCAGCAGCTGCTGCCCTCGCTGTCGTTCCCGGGGGCGTTCGTCGTGGCGCCTTACGCCGGAGCCTCTCCCGACATCGTCGAGGAACAGGTCACCAAGCCGATCGAGAGCAGCCTGCAGAGCGTCGCCGGTGTCACCGAGGTGACCTCGACCTCCCGGGAAGGCTCCGCGCAGATCCAGGTCTCGTTCGAGTACGGCACCGACGTGGAGGCCGCGGTAGGCAAGCTGCAGCAGGCGGTCGGCCGGCTCGGCGCCCAGCTTCCGAGCGGCGTGGAGCCGACGGTGATCGCGGGCAACACCGACGACATCCCGGTGATGGTGCTGGCCGTGGGCGACGGCGGTGACCAGCGAGGCATGCTGGACAAGCTCGAGCGCATCGCGGTTCCCGACCTGCAGGGCGTCGCCGGGGTGCGTGAGGTGGCGGTGACCGGTGCGAGTGAGCAGACGGTGGTCATCACGCCCAACCTGCTGAGCATGGCGCTCCACGGGGTGTCGCCGGCGGCGATCCCCGAGCTTCTGCGGGTCAACGGCACGCCGATCCCCGCGGGCACCCTCGTCCAGGACGGCAAGTCGCTGACCGTGCAGATCGGCCGGCGCATCTCCTCCATCGAGGACCTGAGGAACCTGTACCTGACGCCGCAGGCCCCGGCCGCGCAGGCCCAGACGCCGTCGCAGGCGCAGGGCCGGCAGCCCGGGACGGGCCAGGCGCAGGGCGTCACCCCGAGTGCGGCCTCGCGCGGCACCGCCGGCACGCAGCAGGCGGCGCGGGCCGCCGCGCCCAAGCCGGTAAAGCTCGAAGAGGTCGCGACGATCAAGGAGAAGCCCGCCGACGCGACGACGATCACCCGTACGGACGGCAAGGCCAGCCTGGGCATGTCGATCACGATGACGCCCGACGGCAACGCCGTGCAGATCTCCCACGATGTGCGCGACAAGCTCGCCCCCCTGACGCGGACCCTGGGCGACTCCTCGGAGATCACTGTGGTGTTCGACCAGGCGCCCTACGTCGAGCGTTCGATCGAGGACCTGTCCACCGAGGGCCTGCTGGGCCTGGTGTTCGCGGTCATCGTCATCCTGCTGTTCCTGCTCTCGCTGCGCTCCACGCTTGTGACGGCCGTGTCGATCCCGCTGTCGGTGGTGATCGCGCTGATCGCGCTGTGGGTCGGGGACTACTCGCTGAACCTGCTGACGCTGGGCGCGCTCACGATCGCGATCGGGCGGGTGGTCGACGACTCGATCGTCGTACTCGAGAACATCAAGCGGCATCTCGGATACGGCGAGCCCAAGCGCCAGGCGGTGCTGACCGCCGTGCGCGAGGTCAGTGGCGCGGTGACGGCCTCCACGCTCACCACGGTGGCGGTGTTCCTGCCCATCGGCCTCGTGGGTGGGATGATCGGCCAGCTGTTCGCGCCGTTCGCGATCACCGTGACGGTCGCGCTGCTGGCGTCGCTGCTGGTGGCGCTGACGGTGATCCCGGTGCTGGCGTACTGGTTCCTCAAGGCGCCGAAGCTGTCGGAGGAGGAGGCGCGGGCCGTACGGGCGCAGGCGGAGGCCAAGGAACTGCGCAGTCCTCTTCAGCGCATCTACCTCCCGGTGCTGAGGTTCGCGACACGGCGGCGCTTCGTGACGTTGCTCATCGGCTTCGTGGTGTTCGTGGGAACGCTGGCGCTGGCACCCGGGCTGAAGACCAACTTCATCGACTCCTCGGGCAACGACACGATCTCGGTGACCCAGAAGCTGCCGGCCGGCACGGACCTGGCGACCACCGACGCGGCGGCCAAGAAGGTGGAGGCGGTGCTCTCCGCCATCAAGGACATCGATTCGTACCAGGTCAACGTGGGCTCGGGCGGCACGTTCTCCGGTGGCGTCGGAGGCTCGGCCGACCGGGCGTCCTACTCGGTGACGGTCGCGGAGGGCGTGGACACCCCCCTGCTGGAACGCACCCTGCGCGACCGGCTGGCGAGCCTGGGGGACGTGGGCGAGGTGACCGTCGGCGGTCAGGGCGGCGGCGGGTTCGCCTCCGACCGGGCCGAGGTGATCCTTCAGGGACCGGACCTGGCGGCGCTGAAGTCGGGTGCCGACACGGTGCTGGCGGCGATGAAGCAGATCGACGGGCTGCGGGACGTGAGCTCCAACCTGGAGGCCAGCGCGCCCCGCGTCGACGTCAAGGTCGACAGGAGGAAGGCGGCGGCCAAGGGGCTGACCGAGGCCGGGATCGGGCAGATCGTCGCGCAGTCGTTCCGCGGCGCGCCGATCGGCCAGGTCACACTGGACGGCCGGGCGAACGACATCATCCTCCGGGCCGGAGGGGACACCCCCGACGACCTGGCGGCGGTCCGGGCGCTGAAGCTGCCGACCGCGTCGGGCATGGTCAAGCTGTCGAGCGTCGCGGAGGTGCGGCAGGTCGCCGGTCCGACGCAGATCACCCGCAAGGACGGGGACCGCACGGCTTCGGTGTCGGCGGCGGCGACGGCGAGCGACCTGGGCAGCGTGACCGCGAAGCTCACCGAGCGGATGACGTCGCTGACGCTGCCCGCCGGCGTGAGCTACACCATCGGCGGGGTGAGCGCCGACCAGAACGAGGCGTTCGCGCAGCTGGGCCTGGCGATGCTCGCGGCCATCGCGATCGTGTTCATGATCATGGTGGCGACGTTCCGCAGCTTCGTGCAGCCGCTGATCCTGCTGGTGTCGATCCCGTTCGCCGCGACCGGCGCGATCGGGCTGCTCCGGATCACCGACACCCCGCTGGGCGTCCCGGCCCTGATCGGCATGCTCATGCTGATCGGCATCGTGGTCACCAACGCCATCGTGCTGATCGACCTGATCAACCAGTACCGCGAGCAGGGCATGGGCGTGGTCGAGGCGGTGGTCGAGGGCGGCCGGCGCCGTCTGCGGCCGATCCTGATGACGGCCATCGCGACGATCTGCGCGCTGACGCCGATGGCGGTCGGCCTGACCGGGTCGGGCGGGTTCATCTCCCAGCCGCTGGCGATCGTGGTGATCGGCGGGCTGGTGTCCTCGACACTGCTGACCCTGGTGCTGGTGCCGACGCTGTACACCATGGTCGAGCGCACCAAGGACCGCTTCCGCCGTCGTCCCAAGAGGGGCCCCCGGGACCCCGAGGTGAAGGTGTACGACAAGGAGGCGCTGGCCGGCCGGGTGTGACGGTGACGGGCCCTCCGCCGGGACGTGCGCTGAGTGCGGCGGCCCCGGTAGCGGGCCCCGCTGCCGGGACGTGAGCGGGGGTGACGGTGGCGGGCCCTCTGCCGGGACGTGAGCGGGGTATGACGGTGGCCGGTCCTCCGCCGGGACGTGCGGCGGCGCGGCGGTGGGCCCTTTGCCGGGTGGCCGTCGCGGGGCCCATAGACTGAGGCAACGTGACCGCCAAGCCGCGTATCCCCAATGTTCTCGCCGCCCGCTACGCCTCGCCGGAGCTGACCCGCGTGTGGTCGCCCGAGCACAAGGTGGTGGCCGAGCGCCGGTTGTGGCTCGCCGTGCTGAGGGCCCAGGCCGAGCTGGGCGTCGAGGTGCCGCCCCAGGTCGTCGACGACTACGAGGCCGTGGCCGGCAAGGTCGACCTCGATTCCATCGCCGAGCGCGAGCGGCTGACCCGCCACGACGTCAAGGCGCGCATCGAGGAGTTCAACGACCTGGCCGGGCACGAGCACGTGCACAAGGGCATGACCTCGCGCGACCTGACCGAGAACGTCGAGCAGCTGCAGATCCGCGACAGCCTCCTGCTGACCAGGGACCGCTGCGTGGCCCTGCTCGCCCGCCTGGGGGAGCTGGCGGCCGCGAACGACGGCGTGGTGATGGCCGGCAGGTCCCACAACGTCGCCGCGCAGGCCACCACGCTCGGCAAGCGGTTCGCCACGGCGGCCGACGAGCTGCTGGTGGCGTTCGCCCGGCTGGAGGAGCTCATCGCCCGCTACCCGCTGCGGGGGATCAAGGGCCCGATGGGCACCGCGCAGGACATGCTCGACCTGCTCGGCGGCGACCAGGCGAAGCTCGCCGCTCTGGAGGAGCGGGTCGCGCGGCACCTTGACTTCGCGACCGGCCTGACCAGCGTCGGCCAGGTGTACCCCCGGTCGCTGGACTACGAGGTGCTGACGGCCCTGGTGCAGCTGGCGGCGGCGCCGTCCAGCCTGGCCAAGACGATCCGGCTGATGGCCGGGCACGAGCTCGTCACCGAGGGCTTCAAAGAGGGCCAGGTCGGGTCCAGCGCGATGCCGCACAAGATGAACACCCGCTCCTGCGAGCGGGTCAACGGCCTCACCGTGGTCCTGCGCGGGTACGCCTCGATGGCGGGCGAGCTGGCGGGCGACCAGTGGAACGAGGGCGACGTGTCGTGTTCGGTGGTGCGCCGGGTGGCGCTGCCCGACGCGTTCTTCGCCTTCGACGGCCTGGTGGAGACCATGCTGACGGTGCTGGCGGAGTTCGGCGCGTTCCCCGCCGTGATCGCCGCGGAGCTCGACCGCTACCTGCCGTTCCTGGGGACGACCAAGATGCTCATGGCGGCGGTGCGCGGCGGGGTCGGCCGGGAGACGGCACACGAACTGATCAAGGAGCACGCGGTCTCGTCGGCGCTGGCGATGCGCGAGAGCGGCGCGCCCAACCTGCTGCTGGAGCGCCTCGCGGCGGACGAGCGTTTCCCGCTCGACCGGGCCGCCCTGAACGCGCTGCTGGCCGACCCGACGCCTTTCACCGGGGCCGCGGCCGCGCAGGTCGCCGAGGTCGTCTCGCGGGTCCAGGCCGTGGCCGCCCGCTACCCGGAGGCCGCCGCGTACCATCCCGGCGCCATCCTGTGATCCGTGAGCTGACCAGGCTGGACGATCTCGTCGCGGCCTGCGGTGACGACGTGTTCGTCATGTGGGCCGCGCAGGGCATGGCGCCGGGGGTCCGGGTCTTCACCTCGGGCGAGGCGGTAGCGGTCGCCAGCCCAAGTCTGTCGCGCCGCGACCGGCTGGCCGTCGGCGGGCCGCTCGTCGGTGTGGTGCCGCTCGTACGGCACGCCCTGGCCGAGGTGGGACCGTCGTACCGGCCGGTGGGGGAGGAGGCGCTGGTCCGCGGTCTGGCCGAGCGGATCGACCGGTTACGCTTCTCCGCCGCGTTCGACTGGATGGACACCAGCGGCCCCGCCCCCGGCGACCCCGGCAAGGCGGGCTGGCTGAGCGGCGACGACCTCCCGGACGTCACGGCGATGCTCGCCGGCGCCAACCCCGATTCCTACGCGGTGCCCGGTGTTCCCGGGGTACGCCGGTGGGCGGGCGTCCGTACCGACGCGGGCGCCCTCGCCTCGGTGGGCGCCGAAGCGTGGACGGCGCCGGGGGTGGGGTTCATTGCGGGGGTGGCGACGGCCGAACAGGAACGTGGCAGAGGCCATGCCGAGTCGGTCTGCCGGTTCCTGCTCACCACGCTGCTGGCCGAGCAGGGCCGGGTGGCGTTGATGGTCGACTCCTGGAACCGCTCCGCGATCGCCGTGTACGAGCGGCTCGGCATGCGCCGGTGGGGGGTCGCCGCCGCGCACGTGGAGTGACGGGCGCGGACTTGCGGAGCCGGTCGTCGCAGGTCAGGGCCGTCGAGCCCGTGTGGGCGGGCGGTCCGGCGCGAGGGTGCGGGAAAACCAGGTGAAGCGGAACACGCCGCCAGGCACAGTTATTGAGTGATGTCGGATTTCGTTCCTGGTTTCGTCCCTGGTCGTGAGCTATCACGTGCGTTTTATACGGAAGTGGTCCAGCCGCTCATCGGTGAAGTCGCCCACGGCGCCGCGCTGATCGGCCCTGGATCGGAAGTTCTGGCCTTCGACACCGAGAGGTCCGCCGACCATGATTGGGGGCCACGGGTCCTGATCTTCGTCGAGCCGTCGCTGGTCGGCGGGCTGGCGGCCCGCCTGGACGACGGCCTGCCCGAACGGTTCGGGGGATACCCCACCGCGTTCGGGTCCGACCGCAATCCCGTCCACCACGGCGTCGTCGTCGCCGGGTTCGGATCGTGGGCGCGCGCCCGGCTGGGCTTCGACCCGCGCGGCGAGATCACCACCTCCGACTGGCTGGGGGCGTCCTGGCAGCGCCTGGCGGAGGTGACCAGCGGAGAGGTCTTCCACGACGGCCTCGGTGAGCTCGGCAGGGCCCGGGCCAACCTGCGGTGGTACCCTGGCGACGTCTGGCGGTACGTACTGGCGTGCCAGTGGCGGCGTGTCGCCCAGATGGAGTCCTTCCCCGGCCGCTGCGGAGAGGTGGGGGACGACCTCGGATCGGTGGTGGTCACCGCCCGCCTCGTCGAGGACCTCATGCGGTTGTGCCTGCTGATGCGGCGGCGCTACCCGCCGTACGCCAAGTGGCTGGGCAGCGCGTTCGCCCGCATGTCGGGGTCGGCCGAGCTGGGGGAGATGTTCGCATCGGCGCTCTCCGCCCGTGGCTGGCGCGAGCGCGAGGAGCACCTGTGCCGCGCGTACGAGCGGGTCGCGGCCCTGCACAACCGGCTGGCGCTGACCGAGCCGATAGACGGGTCGGTGCGCATGTACTTCGACCGGCCGTTCCGCGTGATCGGCGGCGATCGGTTCGCCGACGCCCTGCTGGCCACGGTGGGCCCGGCGGTGCGCTCGCTGTCACCGGCGGGCTCGATAGACCAGTTCTGCGACAGCACCGACGTGCTCAGCCACTCCGCCCGGTCACACACACTCGCGAGAGCCATCCACGCCCCGGCGTGAGCAGGCCGGGGCGGATCTCACCTTGTCCCCTCAAAAGCAGGTTCAGGGGCGAATGCCACTCTGCGGGGGTCCAGGTTCCGGCACTGGTCCGGGTTCCGGCACCGGTCCAGGTTCCGGCACTGGTCCGGGTTCCGGCACTGGTCCGGGTTCCGGCACCGGTCCAGGTTCCGGCACCGGTCCAGGTTCCGGCACCGGTCCGGGTCCGGGCTTCGGTCCAGGTCGGGGCAGGGGGCCGGGGTCGGGCAGGGGCTCTGGGCCGGGTCGCCGTTCTGAGGGCAGGGGCTGCGGTCCGAGCGGCGGTTCCCGCCGGGGGAGCGGCCGGGGGCCTGGCAGCGGGTCCGGCCCGGGCGGAGGGCCCGGTCCGAGTGGCGGTTCCGGTTCGGGGAGCGGCCGGGGCGTCGGCGGCGGCACCGGTTCGGGCGGCCGCCGGGAGGGTGGCTCGGGCCCGGGATGTGGCTCCGGCTCAGGCTCGGGCAGTGGCTCCGGTCCAGGCAGAGGCCCCGGGCCAGGGCGTGGTCCCGGGCCGGGCGGTGGCTTCGGCCCGGGGTGGGGTTCTGGGCCGGGCGGTGGCTTCGGCCCGGGGTGGGGTTCTGGGCCGGGCGGTGGCTTCGGCCCGGGGTGGGGTTCTGGGCCGGGCGGTGGGTCCGGCCTGGGGAGCGGTTCCGGCTCGGGGAGCGGTTCCGGCTCGGGTTGCGGTTCCACGATGGCTACCAGCGGTGGTGGACCTGGGGGCGGATCAGTTCGTCGTACACACCGGCGACGGCCGCCCGGGTCCCGTCGTCGAGCGGGGGCAGCTCCGCGGCGGCGGCGTTCGCCTTGGCCTGCCGCTCGTTGCGTGCCCCGGGGATCACCACGCTGACGCCGGGCTGGTCGATGATCCAGCGCAGCGCGAACTGGGCCGTCGTCATCCCTTCCGGCACCAGGGGCCTGAGCCGCTCCACGGCCCGAAGGCCGGTGGCGTAGTCGACGCCGGAGAACGTCTCGCCGACGTCGAACGCCTCGCCGTGGCGGTTGAACGCCCGGTGGTCGTCGGGGGCGAAGCTGGTGTGCTCGTCGTAACGGCCCGACAGCAGCCCGCTGGCCAGCGGCACGCGCGCGATGATCCCGACCCCGGCGGTGATGGCGGCGGGAAGGACGCGCTCCAGCGGCTTGAGGCGGAAGGCGTTGAGGATGATCTGCACGGTGGCCACGTTCGGCCGCGCGATGGCGGTCAGGGCCTCCTCGCAGGTCTCCACGCTGACCCCGTAGGCGGCGATCCTGCCCTCCTCGACCATGGTGTCGAGGGCGTCGTAGACGGCGTCGTCGCCGTACACGGAGGTCGGCGGGCAGTGCAGCTGCACCAGGTCGAGGGTGTCGACGCCGAGGTTCTCGCGTGACCGGTCGTTCCAGGCGCGGAAGTTGTCCAGGGTGTAGGCGGAGTGCTCCTGCGGCACGCGGCGGCCCATCTTGGTGGCCACGGTCAGCCCCGGGCGCTCCTTGATCAACCGGCCGACGATCTGCTCGCTGCGGCCGTCGCCGTACACATCGGCGGTGTCGATGAAGGTGACCCCGGCGTCGACGGCGGCGTTCAACGTCGCCAGCGCCTCGTCCTCTCCGACCTCGCCCCAGTCGGCGCCCAGCTGCCACGCGCCGAGGCCTACCGCCCCGACCTGCCTGCCCGTCCTGCCCAATTCACGGTTTTCCACATTCCCGATCGTACGGGCCACGCCGCGACGCTCGGCACACCCACCGGCCCTTGCGGTGACCCGTCGCCGGTCGGCACGGGTCTCACAGCAGGGTGAGGACGCGGGGGCCGTCGTCGGTGACCGCCACGGTGTGCTCGGCGTGCGCGGCCCGGCTGCCGTCGAAGGTGCGCAGTGCCCAGCCGTCGGATGCCACCCGGTAACGGTCGTCGCCGCCCGCCATGAACATCGGCTCGATCGCCAGCACCATGCCGTGCCGCAGCCTCATCCCGCGACCGGGTTTGCCGCGGTTGGGGACGTGCGGGTCCTCGTGCATGTGCCGCCCGATCCCGTGGCCGCCGAAGTCGGTGGGGATGCCCCACCGGCGGTCCTTGCCGATCGTGCCGACGGCGTGGCCGATGTCGCCGATCCGGCCGCCCGGGACCGCCGCCGCGATGCCGGCGCGCAGGGCCCGCTCGGTGGTCTCGATCAGCTCGGCGTCCTCGGGGCGGGCGGGACCGACGGTGAAGCTGATCGCCGAGTCACCGGTCCACCCGTCCAGCCGTGCGCCGCAGTCGATGCTCACCAGGTCGCCGGGGCGAAGCCGGTAACCGTCCGGGATGCCGTGGACGAGCACGTCGTTCACGGACGCGCAGATCACCGCGGGGAACGGCGTCGGCGCGAAGACGGGCTTGTAGTTCAGGAACGGCGCGGTCGCCCCGGCCTCGAAGATCACCGTGCGGGCGACCTCGTCCAGTTCCGTCAAGGTGACCCCGGCGACCGCCCGCTCGCGCACCGCCGCCAGCGCGCGGGCCACCACGCGCCCCGACTCGCGCATGGCACCCAGCTCGCCGTCTGTCTTGATCTCCACCACGGGACACGACCTCCAATTTCTATACCGGTATTACTATCACGCTACTATGGATCCCATGGTGCGCATCCCCTTGACCGGGTCCGAACGCCGACGCGGGGAGCTGCTCGGCTCCCTGCTGCGCGAGGCGCGAGGCGCCCGCAGCATGGCCGAGGTCGCGGCCACCGCGGGGATCTCCGCCGAGACCCTGCGGAAGATCGAGACGGGCAGGATCCCCACGCCCGCCTTCTTCACCGTCTCCGCCTTGGCCGAGGCGCTCGGCATCTCCCTGGACTCCCTGGCCACGATCTGCGCCGACCACGGGACGTCGTACGACCCTGGCAGGCTGGCGGGATGACCGTCCTGGGCGCGTGAGGCCGTACCGGGCGCCGTGAATCCGCGCCCGCCGGCACTGATCAGGTCGTGCGGCGGGGGACCAGCTCCAGGCTCAGGGTCACCTCGCGCGGAGTGCCGGGCGCGTCGAGCAGCCCGAGGAGACGCTCCATGGCCGCGCGGCCGGACTCCTCCAGCGGCTGGCGCACGGTCGTCAGCTCCAGGGCCTCGGCCAGCTCACCGTCGTCGAAGCCGGCCACGGCGAGGTCTGCGGGCACATCGAGGCCGAGCGTGCGCGCCGCCGCCAGCACGCCGGCCGCGAGGGTGTCGTCGCCCGCGAAGACGGCGGTGGGACGGCCGGGCGCCGACAGCAGGTCCGTGGCGGCGGCGATGGCGGGCCGCAGGCCATGACCCGCGAACCGGATGTCGTCCTGGGCCGGCGGGTGACCGGCCTCGGCCAGCGCGGCGCGGTAGCCGGCGAGCCGGCGCTGCGAGGGTGAGACGTACAGGTGGGTGCGCTGCGCCTCGCCGAGGAACGCCAACCGGCGGTGCCCGCGGGCCAGCAGGTGCTCGGCGACGAGACGCCCGCCCTCGGCGTCGTCGGTGTGGACGGAGTCGAAGCCGGGGTGGCGGACGTCGACCAGCACGGTGGGAAGCCGCAGCCCGGTGAGGCGGCCGGCCACGCTCTCGTCCAGCGGCAGGCTGACCACCACGAGCCCGTCCAACCGGCCGGTGACGGGCAGGCTGGCTAGCAGGGGAGCGGAGCTCTGCGCCGCCGACTCCTGGTCGAACAGCACGACCTCGACCGGCCGGCCGCCGACGGCCGCCAGGATGCCGTTGAGGCGGCGGGCCACCGTGGGGTGGGAGGTGTAGGGCGCGATGACGCCCACCCGCCCGACCCCCCGGCGGGCGCGGGCGACCGCGTCGGGCTTGGGGACGAATCCGAGCGAGTCCACGGCGGCGAGCACCTTGCGCCGCGTCCCCGCGCTGACGCGGCCGGGGGAGTTGAGGGCCAGCGACACCGTCGAGATGCTGACGCCCGCCTCGGTGGCGACGTCGTAGATGGTGGCCGGGCTCGGCACGGCGCTCCTCGTGGATCGCGGTCGGGACGTTGATCGGATCATACCGCCGCCGCAGAGAGTATCGAAGTGCTTCGATCGAAGCGGTTGACACAGCTCCGGCCGATCCCGTCTGATGGGAGGGCCGAAGGGAGATGAGCATGATCAGATCGAACGTCGTGACCGGCGGCGGGCGCGGCATCGGCAGAGCGGTGGCCGAGCGGCTCCTGCGCGGAGGTGAGGGCGTGGTGGCGATCGAGCGGGACACCGAGGCCCTGGCCTGGGTGGACGGCCATCCCGCGCGGGGGCGCGTCGCCGCCGTGGCCGGTGACGCCGCCGACGAGGTCGTCGCCGAGCGGGCGGCGGACCGGGCGAGCGCCATCGGCACGCTCAGCGGCTGGGTCAACAACGCCGCCGTCTTCCGGGACGCCTCCCTCCACTCCGCGCCCGTCCAGGTGGTGCTGGACCTCATCGCCGGCAGCCTCGACGCGGCCGTCACCGGGTCCGCCGTCGCCGTCCGCCGGTTCCTCGCGGAGGGGACAGGCGGGGCCATCGTGAACGTCTCCTCGTACCAGGCGCGCCAGGCCGTGCCCGGCTGCCTGCCGTACGTGACGGCCAAGGCCGCCGTGGAGGGGCTGACCCGCGCGCTCGCGGTGGAGTACGGGCCGTACGGCATCCGCGCCAACGCCGCCGCGCCCGGGTCGGTCGCCACCGAGCGCTACCGGGATCTCCTCGACGCGCAGGGACCGGAGGCCTCCGCGCGGACGGAGCAGGAGATGGGCAGGCTGCATCCGCTCGGCAGGGTCGCGCGGCCCGAGGAGGTCGCGGCCGTGGTCGTCCACCTGCTGTCGGCGGAGGCGAGCTTCGTCAACGGCGCCACCGTGCCCGTCGACGGCGGCCGCTCGGTCCTCGCCCGCGACCCCGAGGCCGCACCGGCCCCCATCGCCTCGGCGCCACGCTCACGGCGGACCCGATGAGCGCCGCCGCGGCCTGGCGCGCCGGCCGTCCCCAGAGGCGGAGCGCCTGCCGAACGCACGCGCCGCTCATGGTTGCCGCCGCGATGGCCGGGTGACACCAGAAATATGACTGCAGAGTTCGCGTCCTCCCCCACATCCCCCGCCGGCTGGTGGCGTCACGCGGTGATCTACCAGGTCTACATCCGCAGTTTCGCCGACGGGAACGGCGACGGCGTGGGCGACATCGCCGGCATCCGCTCACGCCTGCCCTACCTGGCCGGCCTCGGCGTCGACGCGATGTGGATCACACCCTGGTACGACTCCCCCATGGCCGACGGCGGGTACGACGTGGCCGACTTCCGCGCGATCGCCCCGCAGCTCGGCACGCTCGCCGAGGCCGAGCTCCTGATCGAGGAGGCCCACGGGCATGGCCTGCGGGTCATCCTGGACATCGTCCCCAACCACACGTCCAACCGGCACCGGTGGTTCGCCGCCGCGCTGGCCGCCGGGCCCGGATCACCCGAGCGGGAACGCTACTGGTTCCGGCCGGGGCGTGGCGCGGACGGGGCCTTACCGCCCAACGACTGGGGCTCGGTCTTCGGCGGCCCGGCCTGGACGCGGGTGACCGGCCCCGGAGGCGTGCCCGAGGAGTGGTACCTCCACCTGTTCGCGCCCGAGCAGCCCGATGTCAACTGGGCCAACGACGACGTGCGCGCCGAGTTCGAGTCGATCCTGCGGTTCTGGTTCGACCGGGGCGTCGACGGGTTCCGCATCGACGTGGCCCACGGGCTGGCCAAGGACCCGCTGCTGCCCGACCTCCTGCCGCCCGGCGCCGCGCCCCGTACCGCGACGACCGTGAAGCCGATCGAGGGCGAGCAGAGCGCCGACCGGAGGGTGGCCGGCCATCCGCACTGGGACCGAGACGAGGTCCACGAGGTGTACCGCGCCTGGCGCCGGGTCGCCGACTCCTACGTGGAGACGCCCGGCGGCGCGCGGATCTTCGTGGCCGAGGCCTGGCGGGTCAGGAACGGCGGGTTGTCGCGGTACCTGCGTCCCGGCGAGCTGAACACCGCGTTCAACTTCGACTTCCTCAAGTGCCCATGGAACGCGGGCGAGCTGCGCCGGACCATCGACGAGCATCTCGCGGAGCTGGAGGAGGTGGGCGCACCCGCCACGTGGGTGCTGTCCAGCCACGACGTGACCCGGCACGTCACCCGGTACGGCGTGGACGGCGATTGGACGCGGTGGCGTCGTGAGCTCGACGGCAACCCGGTCGATCTGGCACTGGGCACCCGGCGGGCGCGGGCGGCGGCGCTGCTCATGCTGGCGCTGCCCGGCGTGGCCTACCTCTACCAGGGCGAGGAGCTCGGGCTCCCCGAGGTGGACGACCTGCCGGCCGAGGCGCTTCAGGACCCCATCTGGGAACGCTCCGGCCACCGGATCCGTGGCAGGGACGGATGCCGCGTGCCCCTTCCCTGGTCGCCTGCCGGGCCGTCGCTGGGGTTCGGCGGCACGAGCCCCTGGCTGCCGCAGCCGCCGCAGTGGCGCGATCTCAGCGCCGAGGTCCAGGCGGCGGACCCCGGCTCGACGCTCGCGCTCTACCGGAAGGCGCTGAGGCTCCGCCGGGCGCGTCTGGGCGGCGAGGGTGGGCCGCTGCGGTGGATGGAGGCGCCCGAGCACGTCCTGGCGTTCGAACGCGGAGCCGCGTTGCGCTGCCTGGTCAACCTCTCGCCCCGGCCGGTGCCGTTGCCGGCCCGCGACGAGCGGCTCCTCACCAGCGGGCCGACGGCGGGCGGCCTGCTGCCGCCTGACACGGCCGCCTGGCTGGCGCCCGGCTAGCGGGCCGTTGACGAGTCACCGGCCGGCGCGGCCCCGGGCGTGATCGTGGGTCAGGAGGCGGAGATGGCGGCGCGGGCCTCGTCGGCGGTGGGGTAGGTGGAGAACGCGCTGGCCAGGCCGGTGAGGCGGAAGATCCTCTCGATGCGCGAGTTGAGACCGGCCAGCGCGACGCTTCCCTTGCGCGCGGCCAGGGCACGGCGCGCGCCGAGGAAGACGCTGATGCCGGTGGAATCGCAGAACGACAGGCCGGTGACGTCGATGACCAGTTGATGGCACTGCTCGGCGTAGGCCTCTTCCAAGGCCCGCTGCAGGTGCGGGGCGCTGCCGTGGTCGAGTTCCCCCGTGAGCACCAGGGTGCGCACTGGAGAAGGGCGGGCAGCGTCGGACCCGGCGTCGACATGCACGGTGAAGTTCATGGATGACCTACTCACGATGCGGCCGCTTGTCTCGGCGGAGGTTGGCGGAGGAGGCAGGGCGCTGATGGCGGAGCACCGCGGCGTCGTGCCGAGCCCGGGTCGAGGCGGTCATCAGGACCGGGCCTGGATGTCGACAACAGTGCTCCACCTCGGTGACGATATGCGAAGCGCGCAGGCCTGCCCACTTCATCAACAATCTTGACCGAATACTCTCCGCTGAATCACCGGCTCGACAGGTGCCGTTCGAGGCGGCGGCCGACCAGGTCACGAGCACCATCAGCGGCGATCGACGCCATCGGGCCGGGCACCGTGGTGCGGCTCGGCCGTCACACTCCGCACAATCGGGGCTCGGCACAGCGTGGCTCGGCCACGCACGTGTGATCAGGCGGGCGCCGGGGCTTCGCTGAGTGCCTGCCGCAGCCGCACCGCCGACCCGTTGGCGTCCCTGGTGATCAGGACCTCGTCGCACAGCTGTCGCATGAGCCAAAGACCCCGGCCGCGCAGAGTCGCCACGCCCGGATTGCCGGCGTCGGCGTGGGCGGGAATGAGCTGCCCGAGGTAGTCACGAACCTCCACCGTGACGAACCGGTCATCCCGGGACGCCTGGATTTCACCCTCGCCATGGGCGTGATCGAGCACGTTCGCGGCGGCCTCGTTGACCGCCAGGACCAGATCCTGCAGGCGGACCCCGGACAGCCCGGCCTGCCCGGCATAGCTGCGTACCAGGCCGCGCAACATACTCAGATCATCGGTGATCGGCCAGTACGCGGACGTATGTCCACTGCCATCCACCGGCACCCTCCCACGCCGCTAGTACAAGACTCCGTCACCGCGATGACCATAATGCCTGCGCGCCATCGGCCACGCCCAGCCACCCCCATCCATCCTCATCCATTGCCGTAGAGGAGCCTTCGTCAGGGGCACCCTTCGAAACCGGTGAGGAAGCGGACTTCGATGCTAGATCGCCCCACGCCACCTCGCGCTGAAGTCTCCGCCGCCGGTGCGGGCACTGTCGCGGCGGCGACGAACGGGACGGATGGCCCGCGGTGTCATGTGTCCCGCTGGGGCGTGCCGGGGCTTGATCGGGCTTGTGGTGCGCGGCTGTCGATGAGGGTCTCGATGCCGTCGAGGATGCGTTGCAGGCCGAACTCGAAGGCCTGCTCGGCGTTGTAGGCGGCGCCGTAGGCCTCGCCCGCCGCCGTGCCGACCCGCGAGGAGATGGGGAAGCGCGTGGCGTCCATGACCTTGCTGAGGTAGGGGGCGTGGGCCCACCACCACTGCTCGTCGGTCATGCCGGTGCGCTGCTCGGCCTGGGTGGCCTCGGCGGCCCCGCGCGCCGCGCCGTGGACGTGTCCGGAGACGAGCGTGACGACGGAGTCCATCTCCAGGTCGGTGAGCCCGATCCCGTCGATGGCGCCGAGCTCGTACTCGTAGGCGGCGGTCACGTTCGGCCCGAGGGCCGGGCGGCTGGTGGCGACGTACAGCATCCACGGATGCCGCTGGTAGAGGGCCCACCTCTCGCGCGCGATCAGCTCGAGCCGGGCCCGCCATCCGCCGGGAACCTCGGCCGGCCTCGCGGGCTCGCCGTACACCAGGTCGAGCATGAGATCGAGCAGCTCGGCCTTGCCCGGCACGTAGGTGTAGAGCGACATGGTGCCGACGCCGAGGCGCTCGGCCACACGGCGCATGGACAGGGCGGCCAGGCCGTCGGTGTCGGCGATCTCGATCGCGGCCCGGACGACACGGTCGACGCTGAGGTCGGGCTTGCCCTTCCTGCTGGACTTCTCCTTCGTGCGCCACAGCAGGGCGAGGCTGCGCGCGGGGTCTCCCGCGCCGGTGTACTCGATCGTCATCGTGAGCCGATCCTATCCTCCGCGCCCCACGGCCGTACCGTATGGTGTACGGTACAGTGTACGGAATGGTGGACGAGGAGGGTGAAGTGGGTTCCACGGAGCACGCGATCGTCGCCGAAGGGCTGCGCAAGCGGTACGGCGACACCGAGGCGCTGGCGGGGTTCGACCTGGCCGTGCCGGAGGGCACCGTGTGCGGGCTGCTCGGCCCGAACGGGGCTGGGAAGACCACCGCGGTACGGATCATGACCACGTTGCTGCGGCCCGACGGCGGACGGGCCGAGGTCGCCGGGTTCGACGTCGTACGGCGGGCGGCGCAGGCGCGTCACCGGATCGGGCTGGTCGGGCAGCACGCCGCGCTCGACGAGGTGCTGAGCGGCCGGCAGAACCTGGTGATGTTCGGCCGTCTCTACCATCTCGGCGCGGCGCGCGCCCGGCGACGTGCGGACGAGTTGCTGGACCGGTTCGGATTGGCGGACACGGGGAGCAAGCCGGTCAAGCGGTTCTCCGGGGGCATGCGCCGGCGGCTCGACCTGGCGGCCAGCCTGATCCTGGCACCGCCGGTGCTGTTCCTGGACGAGCCGACCACCGGGCTCGATCCACGTGGCCGCACCGAGGTCTGGGAGGCGGTCGGCTCTCTGGTGGCCGGAGGCACCACCGTGCTGCTGACCACGCAGTACCTGGAGGAGGCCGACCAGCTGGCCGCGAAGATCTGCGTCGTCGACCACGGCCGGGTGATCGCCGAGGGCAGCCCCGACCAGCTGAAGTCGTCGATCGGCGCGGACCGGATCGACGTCGTGCTCAGCCGGCCTGAGCGGCTTCCGGCCGCCGCGGCGATCGTCGCGCGGGTCACGGGGGCCGAGGCGGAGCCCGACGTGGACACCCGCCGCGTCAGCGCCCCGGTGCGCGATCGCGTGGCCGCACTCACCGAGGTGGTACGGGCGCTCGACGACGCCGGGATCGCCGCCGAGGACATCACCCTGCGGCGCCCCACCCTCGACGAGGTGTTCCTCCACCTCACCGGGGACCGCACGACGGAACCGGCGCGTCCAGGAGAGGCGGCGGCATGAGCGAGATGTCCCTGTCCCGGGGGAGCAGGCTGCGGTGGGCCATCGCCGATGGCTGGACCATCACCCGGCGCGACCTGTCGCACTGGGCTCGCCAGCCCGCACAAGTGATCGTCGGGCTGCTGTTCCCCGTCATGATCGTGCTGATGTTCGGCTACCTGTTCGGCGGCGGGATGGTGATCCCCGGCGGCGGGGACTACCGGGAGTTCCTCATGCCGGGCATGTTCGCCATGACCATGGTCTTCGGCATCGAGACGACGTTCACGGCGGTCAGCGGCGACGTGGCCAAGGGCGTCACCGACCGGTTCCGGTCCATGCCCATGGCCTCCTCGGCGGTGGTGGCCGGGCGCAGCGCCGCCGACATGCTCAACTCCGTGCTCGGCCTGGCCGTCATGATCGCTTGCGGCCTCGCGGTCGGCTGGCGCTGGCACGAGGGTCCCGGCCCGGCGCTGATGGCGGTCGGGCTGCTGTTGCTGCTGCGCTTCGCCCTGCTGTGGATGGGCATCTGGCTCGGGCTGGTGATCAAGAGCCCTGAGGCGGTCATGGCCGTGCAGATCCTGGTGTGGCCGCTCGGCTTCCTGTCGAACACCTTCGCCTCGCCCGCCACGATGCCGGGCTGGCTCGGTGCGATCGCCGAGTGGAACCCGATGTCGGCCACGGTGTCGGCGGCCCGGGAACTGTTCGGCAACCCCGGCTGGGGCGGGGACTCCTGGGCCGCACAGCACGCGCCGCTGATGGCGGTCGTCTGGCCGCTGCTGCTCCTGGCGGTCTTCTTCCCGCTGTCGGTCCGGCGCTACCGTCACCTGAACCGCTGACCACCCGCCCGTACTCCCTGGCCGCGGCCCGCGCCGGGTGTCTGCCATGTCCCTGACACTGGAAGACCATTAGGATGGGTATGTTCCTAATGGTGTGACAGGATGCCGGTCATGCTGGAAACCTCGGCGCGGCTGCTCCGCCTGCTGTCGCTGCTGCAGACCCCCCGCGACTGGACCGGTTCTGAGCTGTCGGAACGGCTCGGCGTGAGCACCCGCACGGTGCGCAACGACGTCGAACGGCTGCGCAGCCTCGGCTATCCGGTGACCGCGACCCGCGGCTCGGTGGGCGGCTACCGGCTGGGCGCGGGCTCGGCGCTGCCGCCGCTGCTGCTGGACGACGAGGAGGCCGTCGCGGTCACCGTCGGATTGCGCGCCGCCGCGGGCGGCGCGATCGCGGGCATCGAGGAGACCTCGCTGCGGGCGCTGGCCAAGCTGGAGCAGGTGCTGCCCGCACGGCTGCGCCGCCGCGTGAGCACCTTGCAGGCCTACACGGTGCGGGTGCCCGCGGACGGCCCGGTTCCGGTCGTCGATCCCTCCGTGCTGACCGTCCTGACGGCGGCCTGCCGCGACCACGAGCGGCTGCGTTTCGACTACCGCGACCACAACGGCACGGCCAGCCTGCGCGTGGCCGAACCGCACCGCGTGGTCAACTGGGGCCGGCGCTGGTACCTGGTCGCCTGGGACAACGGCCGTGACGACTGGCGGTCGTTCCGCGTCGACCGCATCGAGCCGCGCACGCCGGCCGGTCCGCGCTTCACCCCGCGCGAACCGCCCGACGGCGACGTCGCGGCGTACGTGTCGCGGCGCGTCTCGGCGGCGGCCTGGCGCCACCGGGCCAGGGTGACCGTGCACGCGCCGGCCGCCGCGGTGGTGGCGCGGATCAACCCCGCCGTCGGCACGGTGGAGGCGGTCGACGAGCACACCTGCGTCCTCGACACCGGAGCCGACAGCCTGGAGACGCTCGCGGTCCACCTCGGGCTGCTCGGCGTCGACTTCACCGTCACCGACCCGCCGGAGCTGGTCGGCCTGGTGCGAGAGCTGTCGGCCAGGTACGCGCGCGCCGCCGGTTGACCGTCCGGGCCTCAGAGGCGGGGCGGGGCCGAGACCAGGCCGCTGTCGTAGGCGACGACGACGAGCTGGGCGCGGTCACGGGCGTGGAGCTTGGCGAGCAGGCGGCCGACGTGGCTCTTCACCGTGGCCAGACTGAGGTGCAGATGTTCGGCGATCTCGCTGTTCGACAGGCCTCGGGCGATGTGGGTGAGAACCTCGCGTTCCCGCTCGGTGACGCCGTCCAGCTCGCGGGGCAGGCGCTGGACGGGCTCGGGCCTGCGGGTGAACTCGGCGATGAGGCGCCGGGTCACGGTGGGGGCCAGCAGCGCCTCGCCTGAGGCGACCACATGGATGGCGGCCAGCAACTCGGCCGGGCGGGTGTCCTTCAGCAGGAACCCGCTGGCCCCCGCCCGCAGCGCCGCGTAGATGTAGGCGTCCAGGTCGAACGTGGTGAGGATCAGGACCCGCACCCCCGCCGTCTCCGCGGAGCCGCAGATCCGGCGGGTCGCCTCGATGCCGTCCATCTCGGGCATCCGCACGTCCATCAGCACGACGTCGGGACACTCGCGGCGGGCCAGGTCGACGGCCTCCGCGCCGGTGCCCGCCTCGCCGACGACCGTGAGGCCCGGAGCGGTCTCGACCAGCACACGGAAGCTCCCGCGAAGCAGCGCCTGGTCGTCGGCCACCAGCACGCGGATGTCATCACACCCCTCACGGCCCATGGTGCCGTTCATCGCAGGGCTCCATCGGTCGTTCCGCTCGCGGGTCCGCCCGCCGTCCCGTTCTCCCGGTCCGAGCGGGTGGCCGGCTCGTACGGGAGGCGGGCCTGCTCGTAGGGAAGTCGGGCCGACACGGCGAAGCCTCCCTCGGGCCTCGGCCCGGCGCTGAAGACCCCGCCGTACATCACGACGCGTTCGCGCATCCCGACCAGGCCGTGGCCGGGGGCCGTCTCCGCCAGGCCGGGCGGCACGCGCGTCCCGGGCCCGTCGTCGGTGATCTCGATCAGCACCTGACCTCCGTCCCCATGGACCGTGACCCGGCACCGGGCCGGCGCGGCGTGCCGCACCACGTTCGTCAGCGCCTCCTGGACGATCCGGTAGACCGACAGCTCCACGCCCTCCGGCAGCCGGTCCACGCCGCGCACGTCCAGCTCGGCGCGTACTCCGGCCAGTGCGGCCCGCTCGGCGAGCTCGGGCAGCCGCGCGAGGCCGGGGGGCGGGTAGAGGTCGGCCGGTGCTCCATCGGCGGCCTCGGAACGCAGGACGCCGAGCATGTGGCGCATCTCGGTGAGGGCACCCCGGCTCACCGCCTCGATGTCGCGCAGCGCCTCGCGGGCCTCCCGCGGCCGGGCCTCGGCGACGTGGTCGGCGATGCCCGCCTTCACGGTGATCACGGTCATGCTGTGCGCCACGACATCGTGCAACTCCCTGGCGATGCGCAGGCGCTCCTCGGTGACCGCCCGCCGGGCGAGCTCGGCGGCCGAGCGGGCGACGTACACGCGCCGCTCCCGTACGGCACGGCCGATCGTCCAGGCCCCGCCCATGATGGTCGAGCCGAACAGCGGGGTGAGAGGGGAGAGGTCCTCGACCCACCATCCGATGGGCCCGGCCACCGCCGAGCCGACGATCACCACGGCGCTCAGCGCGCCGATGGTCCGTGTCGGCACCCAGCGGAGTCTCGGCTGGGTGAGCGCGACCAGGTAGAGCGCGAACGCGGCGGCGGCGAAGGAGTCACGCACCATGTCGAGGGAGAGCGAGACCACCGTCATCGCCAGCACGAAGCAGAACACGGGCAGCGGCCACAGGCGGCGCACCGCGAGGGGCAGCCCCATCGCGGCGACGATCAGGCACTGGGCCGGCAGCGCCGCGGCGCCGTCCGCCGGCGCCCGCGAGAGCGTGAACGCCAGGAGCAGCGCGGTGAAGCCCGCCGCGGCCAGCGCGTCGAGGACGATGAGCCGCCGCCGGCCGACCCGCGGACCGAGGACCGGCCGCAACCCCGGCTCCTCGGATGGCGGGCGCAACCCCGGCTCCTCGGATGGCGGGCGCGGCCCAGGGTCGTACCGGCCAAACGGCCGCGGGTCGTCCGGATGGTCCACCTGTCGACGGTATCCGCAGCCGTCACCCGACGCCTCCGCCTCGAGGATGTCATCCCCGGGACGGACTCCTCGCCGTATGCACCGTGGCGGTGGGCTCGGCAGCCGGATCCGAGCCGGCCGCACAGGCGTCGGCCCCCTCATCCAGCGCTCTCCGCCGGTCCGCCCTCGAGCTCCCTGACCTCCCGTACGGCGAGCACGATGGAACTCGCGAGGAGTTGCCAGACGGCGCCGAAGCCCAGCACGGCCGTGATGCCTACAGCGGTCGCCATCGGCCCGGCCGCGGCCAGGCCGACAGGGCCCAGGACGAATGCTCCGACGGTGGTGAGCGCGGTGACCCGCGCCAGAACCCCGGCCGGTAGGTGGTGCTGGTTCGTGGTCGCGTACAACGTCCCGCTGACGGCTGAGCCGACGCCCGCGACGAGTGCGGCACCCGCGATGACGAGGGTGGGCATGCTCGTGGCGATGGCACCTGATGGCAGCGCCCATCCGAATGTGGCGACCGTCGCGACCACAAGCGGACGGCGCGGCATGCGGCCACCCATCATGGCCAGGCCGCCCGCGACGGCCCCGGCGCCGTAGACGGCCATGATCAGGCCCCAGTCGCGCGCACCGTTCAAACGCTCATGGGCGACGACGGGACCCAGCACGAGGAACGGCGCCCACACGAGCAGGTTGAACAACGTGAACTGCAGTGTCGTCACCCACAGCCAGGTCCTGGACCGGAACTCCGCCCATCCCTCCCGCAGCGCCCCCTTCTCGCGGGTACGGCCGGAGCCGGGTTCGGGCGTACGGCCGGGGATGCGGTCGGTAGAGCGGAGCAGGACGAGGGCCACGACGCTCACCGCGTAGGTGCCCGCGTCCAGGGCCACGACCACGCCCGGTCCGGCCATCGCGACGGCGACCCCGGCGATCGCCGGCCCGCCCACGGACGCCATCGACTGTGCCAGGCCGGCCAGCGCATTGGCGTCGCCGGTGTACGAGGCGCCACCGGCCACCACCTGCGGGATCAGCGCCCCTCGGGCGGGGGCGTAGAACGCCTCTCCGGCTCCCCAGACCGCGACGAGCGCGACGAACAGCCAGATCGGCGGATGCCCGAACAGCAACGACCCTGCGAGGATCGCCTGGGTCACGCAGCGCAGAGCGTCGGCGTACAGCATGATGCGCCGAGGACCCAGTCCATCGGCGAGCACGCCACCGGCCATGAGGAACACGACCATCGGCACGATGCGCGCCGCCATGACGTATCCGAGGCCGGACCGGCCGCCTCCGCCGTCCAGCACCGCGAAGGCCACCGCCAGGGTCGACATCGACGAACCGAGCATCGAGGTCGCCTCGCCGATGAAGAACAGCCGCAGGTTCCGATGGGAGAGAGCGGTCAGGCGTCGTCGAGTCCGGTTCCAGGCCATGGCCCCTCACCTTGCGAGCTGACCGGCCTGCCCTTCAAGGGGTGGACTGAACAAACTTGAGTCCCTTTACTGCAGGAGCACTCTGAGGCGAAACCTCCAGAGCCGACCCCCGGCCAGCAGCGGTTTCCAGCCGGTTACACTCGAACTCCGTCCCCCGATCCGCAGTTATTTACTGCGGTAAAAGTGAGTCATCATGACATCACCTCCGTCCCGGCGGCCGCGACGAGCCGGAACCCCATGCGAAGCATGACGTCACTGCGGGACTCGGCTTCGCGACCGGGTTCTCCTGCGCCGGCGACTCGGAGCCGGCCGTGAGCCCGTCCACGGCGCCTGTCGAATACGCCGTGGCGATCGATCACTATCTGGCCACCCTGCGGCTCGGGGAAGCCTCGCGTCGGGTGTACCGCATCGCGCTCACCACGTGGGCCTGGCACCTTGTCGGCAGGACTCCACCGCGAGGAAAGGATCGCCGCGGTGCTGCTCCGCCCATCGTGCCCCTGGCCCTGCTCGACGCTCCGGACATGGGGCAACGGCTGCGTACCGCTCTCAGCCTGCGTGCCTCGACCGCCGATCCTCGGACCGTGAGCAGGGAGCTGTCGATCCTGCGCGGCGCGATCGCCTGGTGGCGCACGCGCGGCTGGATCGACGCCGACCCCCTCCAGCGGCTCCGCCCGCCTTCCACGCCGGTCAGCGAACCCTCCGCGCTCTCCCCTGAAGAGGTGGAGATGATCTTCAATCTGCCCGTCGGCCTTCGCGAGCAGACATTCTGGCGTCTTCTCTACGAAGCCACCGCTCCCATCGAACGCATTCTCGCGCTGAACGTGGACGATCTGGACCTGGTACGCAGACGCGCACGGAAGGCCCCGTCGATCCGCTGGCGGGGCGGCACGGCACGGCTGCTGCCCCTGCTCCTGCTCGGCCGGACCGCGGGCCCGATCCTTCTGACGGAACGCCGGGCCGCCCCCACCACACCTGCTCACGACCGATGCCCCGTAACGGGACGAGGGCGGCTCTCCTACCGGCGCGCGGCCGAGCTCTTCACCAGCGCCACCACCCGGTTGACCCCAGACGGGCGCGGCTGGACCCTGCGCCACCTCCGCGCCGCGGGCCTGTCCCACCGCTGACCGCCCGCCCGCCGCGCTGGTCGGGCGACACCACGCCGGTGTCGGCGGGCCGAAAAGCGGTTGCGTCCCTGGTCGGAGTGGCTGTACAACTGGCGGCTGTATCCCTCGCCTGTATGGCGGGGACGAGACGAGAGGAGGGATGAGGCGATGAACCCCATGATCACCGCGCTTGTGTCCTCCCCGGGTACGCGGCTCAGCTGACCCCGGTGCGAACGGGCGCGCTTCCACAGGAGAGTGCCTTGACCGCAGTACCGCATGACCTGACCATGCGTCCGATCACCGGACGCGACGAACTCGATCTCTTCCGCCGGCTGCCCTACGTGCTCGACCGCGAGCTCGCCGGCGACCTCGCCTCGGGGCGGCGGCGGCCCCAGTGGATGTGGGTGGCGCTCCGCGGCGACCGCCTGGTCGCCCGGGTGGCCTGGTGGAGCAGGCCGGACGACCCGGCGCCGTTCCTGCTCGACGTCTTCGACATCGCGGACGACCTTGAGGATCCCGAGCGGGTGGACATCGGCGTCCGGCTGCTCAAGACCGCGATGGCCGAGGTCGTGCCGCAGGGCGCCCGCCCGCCCGAGTACGGCCGCTACGTCCCGCCGGACTGGCGCGACGACCCGGCCGTCCTGCGGGCCGTCGAGGACCGTGTCGCGGCGCTCGAACAGACCGGTGCCCGGCTGTTCGTCGAACGGCTGCGCTACAACTGGCGCCCCGGCACGCCGATCCCCGCCCCGACGGGACGCCTGCGGTTCCGCCCGGTGGCCGGCCGTGACGAGCTCGTGGCGCTGATGACGCTGGTCCTGGACGGGAGTATGGACGCCCACAGCAAGGACGATCTGACCCGGATGTCCCCCGAGCAGGCCGCCGCCGCGCAGTACGACGGCGAGCTGGAGGGCTACACGAGCCCCAGAGACTGGTGGCGGGTCGCCACACTGCCCGGCGGCGAGCCGGTGGGGTTCGTCATCCCGGCGCACAACTCGTACAACCCGATCATCGCCTACATCGGTGTCGTGCCCGCCCACCGGGGCAACGGCCACATCGACGAGATCCTCGCGGAGGGGACGCGCATCCTCGCGGCACAGGACGTGCCACGCGTCCGCGCGTCGACCGACGTCGGCAACGTCCCGATGGCCAGGGCGTTCCAGCGGGCCGGATACGTCAACTTCGAACGCGAGCTCAACTACACCTGGCCCTGATCGAAGCCCCGGGCGGGGCGGGCGCGCTTCACCGTCCCGCCCGGCACCCTCGTGGTCCTGGACCTCGCCGCCGCCAACCGGGACGCGCGCGTCTTTCCCGCTCCGCACCGTTTCGACCCCTCCCGGCCCGAGCGCGCGCATCTGACCTTCGGATACGCGCTGCGGCCGTGCCCGGGCGCCGGCCTGCGGTGTGCTCGAGGTACTGCCGGCGGGATACGCGTTCGTTCGTGTGACGCCGATGCGATGGTCAGCTCGTGTGGCGAGGGATACCGGAGACCTCGTGGCCGGCGTGGAACAGGGCTTCGGCGATGAGGCGGCGGACGTGGGCGTCGCGGGCGCGGTAGAGGACCCGGCGTCCGTGCCTCCGGGTCTCGACCAGACCGGCCAGCCGCAGCTTCGCCAGGTGCTGCGACACCGAGGGCCGTGCCACTTCGATGGCGTCCGCCAGTGTGGAGACGTCGTACTCACCTGAGGCGAGCAGCCACATCAGGCGAAGCCGGGTCCCGTCGCTGAGCATGCGGAAGGCCTCGACGGCCGTCTCCACCTGAGCGGCAGTGGGTCGCTCCTGCGACGGATGCGCACCTGATTCGTTGTCGCGTGCGTACATGGCTACATATACTCCTCGCACGGATCCCAGTCCGCAAGCGAGGTGACCATGTCCGACCAGCAGCGGTCCCGGTCTTCACCCCCCGACGGGCACGGACACGGGCATGGCCATGGGCATGGACACGAAGGGCCGGTCCAGGGCAGGTGGGCCGGCGGCCTGAGGGCGCGTGTCGCTCATATGCTCACCCCGCACGGCCACGACAGCGCGGACAAGACCGACGCTGCCCTGGAGTCCAGCAGCCGGGGCATGCGGGTCCTCGGCCTGTCGTTCGCCGTGCTGATCCTCACCGCCGTGGCGCAGGCGGTGGTCTTCACCTTCTCCGGATCGGTGGCCCTGCTCGGTGACACGCTGCACAACGTCGCAGACGCCCTGACGGCCGTGCCGCTGGCGATCGCCTTCTGGCTCGGGCGGCGGATGGCGACCCGCCGCTTCACCTACGGATACGGCAAGGCCGAGGACCTGGCGGGGCTGGTCATCGTGGGGGTCATCGCCGTCTCCGCGGTCCTGGCCGGATACCAGGCCGTCCAGCGGCTGATCCACCCTGAGGAGGTCCACGCGCTGGGCTGGGTGGCCGTCGCGGGCCTGGTGGGCTTTCTCGGCAACGAGTGGGTCGCCCGCTACCGGATCAAGGCGGGCCGCGAGATCGGCTCGGCCGCCCTGGTGGCCGACGGCCTGCACGCTCGTACGGACGGCTTCACCTCCCTGGCCGTGCTGCTGGGCGCCGGCGGGGCGGCGCTCGGCTTCCCGGTCGCCGACCCGATCGTCGGCCTTGTGATCACCGTGGCCATCTGCCTGGTGCTGCGGGACACGGCGCGGGAGATCTACCGCCGCCTCATGGACGCGGTCGACCCCGCGCTGATGGACCAGGCCGAGGAGGTGCTGGCCGCGACCCCTGGGGTGCGGCGGGTGGGCTCGGTGCGGATGCGCTGGACCGGCCACGTCCTGCGTGCCGAGGTGGACATCGTCGTCGACCACCGCATGTCGCTGATCGAGGCGCACGGGGTGGCGGTCGAGGCCGAACACCGGCTCATCCACGAAGTGCCCCGCCTGCGCGCGGCCACCGTGCACGCCGACCCCGACGGCCCGTCCGACGCCGACCACCACGCCCCCTTGAGCGACCACCGCACGCCGGGCGCGGCACGGATCTCAGGCGCCGTCCGCCCGCCAGGGTGAGAGCAGGGCGTCGAGCTCGCGGCGCAGCCAGCTCTCCAGCGGCGCCTCGCGGTGCACCGCCCAGGTGATCAGCGCGCCGTTGTAGGTGGTCTGCACCGAGCGGGCGAGCTGCGCGAGGTCGACGCGCCGCAGCTCACCGGCCGCCACGGCCTGGCGCAGGAGGTCCTCGATCTCCTCGCGCATGGCCCGCGCGTGTGCCCGCGCCTGGGCGTGGAACTCCGGATCGCTGAGGTCCTGGTGCAGGACGGCGAGGTGGTTGGAGAAGGCCACCGGCTCGGCCACCGGGGCGGCCAGTGCGATGAGGTTGGTGACGAGCGTCTCCAGGACCGGGCCGTGTTCCTCGCCGGCCTCGCGCAACCGCTCGCGCACGGCTTGGGCGTCGCCCTTGTGCAGGCCGAGCAGGAGCGCGCGCTTGGACCCGAAGCGCTGCACCAGCGTCGCCGGGGCGATGCCCGCCTCCTCCGCGACGGCCGCCAGGGTGAGCCTGCCGGGGCCGGTGCGGCCGACGACGCGCGTGACCGCCGCGAGGATCTCCTCGTCGCTGACCGTACGTGGGCGCGCCATCGACCAGCATGTTAGCAAGCGGAATGGCCGGTAAGGCCCGCCTGGCCGGCCCCGGCCCCGCGCCTCCACGCGCCGAATCTCCCCGGCAGCGGACGATCAAAACCTGGGTATGGGGGTATAAAGCCGCTATTTCCTACGTATTTGATAGGTATAATGATTCGCTGATGTCGTCTGCGCCAGGGGGATCAGATGGCCCTACCGGATTTCCTGGTGATCGGGGCGCCCAAGGCGGGCACCACCGCCTTGCACGCGGCGCTCGCGCGGCACCCCTCGTTGTACATGTCCGCCGTCAAGGAACCCAAGTTCTTCCTCACCGACGGCCCGCCACCCGCACGAGGCGGTCCCGGGGACGCGCAGACCTTCAGGGAGCACATCTGGCGACGCGCGGACTACGAGGCGCTGTTCGATCCGGCTCCCCCCGGGGCGCTGACGGGAGAGTCCACGCCGTTCTACCTGTACGACCGCACGGCGCAGCGCCGCGTCCACGCGCTGATCCCGGACGCCAAGCTGATCGTCATCCTCCGCGACCCCGTGGAGCGGGCGCATTCGAACTGGACGCACCTGTGGTCGGCGGGGCTGGAGCCCATCGACGACGTGGTGCGGGCCTGCGCCGAGGAGGAGCGCCGCGTCGCGGCGGGCTGGTCGGCCTTCTGGCACTACGTCGGTCTCGGCCGGTACGGGGAGCAACTGGAGCACCTGTACGGGCTGTTCCCCCGGGACAACGTCCTGGTGTTCCGTTACCGCGATCTGGTCGACGATCCGGTGGCGACGCTTGATCGCATCTGCGCGTTCCTCGGCGTGGAACAGGGCCTGATCCCCGAGGTGCCCCGCGAGAACGTGACCGCCCACCCCGACCCGACGCGGCGGCACCAGGCGCTGTCACGCGTGCTGAGGGCGGGCGCGACGCTGGGACGTCACCTGCCGGGGGCGCTGGCGGTCCGCATGGTCGAACCCCTCGAACGAGCGCTCCAGGACAGGGGCCGGCCGCGCCGCCCGCTGAGCTGGGACGAGCGGCAGGCTCTCATCCCGAGGTTCCAGGACGACATCGCCCTGCTTGAGCGGGTGACCGGGAAGGAGTTCGGCGACTGGCTCGGGCCCCGCGACAGATCGGGCGGGCTGATGGGCGACCGGCCTCCCGGCCAGCGGCAGGCACGCAACGGCCGCCCGCGCCCCTCCTGACCACCGGCAGGCCGCCCACGCCTCCGGTGTCACCGCCGCCCGCGCTCAGTGAAGCTCGGTGCGCAGCTCGTGCGCGCCGTTCTGTTTGGTGATCTCGTAGTAGAGGCGCCGGTGGCCGTCCGGGAGCTCCAGGATGTCGAGGTAGCGCAGCCCGCCGTACGGTGACCGCGCGATCGGCTCGGTGCCGACGGGCGCGAGGACGCCGGGGTCGGTCCCCGTGGCGAGCCCCGTAAGCTCCTCGTAGTTCTCGGCGGCGCTGGCGCGGCCGTCGTAGGTGGCCAGGAAGGTGTCGCCGGATCGGACCACCGCCGTCACCCGGACGCCGCGAGAGTCCCACAGGCCGGCGCGTCCGCTCAGGGCGGTGCCGTGCCAGGTCCACTCCAGGCCGTCGGCGCTGGTGGCGTAGTCGGTGACCATCTGGTCCTCCTCGCCGGCCTCCGTGAGCGGGTGGCAGGAGGCCCACAGGTGCCAGCCGCCGTCGTGGTGGACGATCACGGGATCCTTCACGCCGGTCTTCGGGTCACCGGGCAGCACGACCCTGCGCCGGGTGGAGTCGAACCGCGAGGGGTCGTCCGCCTCGAGCACCTCGACCCGCCAGTGCTTGGAGTTGTGGGTGGCACAGCTGATGTAGAGCCGCCAGGTGCCCTCGGGGGTGCGCACGAGCGCGGGCCGCTCCAGCGACTCGGTGTCGGCCTCTTCACGCCTCAGCGTGTAGATCGTCTCGAAGCGCTCGCCGTCGAGGGAGCGCGCGACCACGATGGCATAGCCCCGGCCCTGGCCGATGGGACGGCGAAGGCGGTAGGCGAGGTAGATCACGCCCTCGCTCAGCACGGAACTCGGCGCGCCCGCCCAGTGACCCGGCCCGTCCTGCGGCGGGGCCACGGCGAGCACGGAACGATCGGGCTGGAGCGGCGGCACGGCGGCCTGGAGGTCGTTCTCTTTCATCGGCACGACGAAACAATAAACAATTTTCGGCCCCGCTGCCGAAAGAGTGGCTGGTAGAGGGCACATACCACCACTGTTCTCCCCCCGTTCGCCCTTTGTTCTCTGCTGTCGTCGATGTCCGTAAAACCCCGCAAATCGGGCCTGGTCGTCCTTGCTGCGAAAGAGACGTACGCCCGCCCATGACGCGCGTGGTCAGGAGATCGCCGCGCCGACGAGGTGGCCGATCCCGTAGGTGACCGCGGCGGCCGCCGTGCCGAGGAGGAGCTGCCGGGCGCCGCCGAACACAGGCGACCTGCGGGTGAGCCGCGCGACGACGGCACCGGTGGCGAACAGCCCGGCCGCCGTGAGCACGATCGCCGCCACCACCGAGCCGAAGCCGAGCAGGAAGGGCAGCAGCGGGACGAACGCCCCGAGCGCGAAGGCCAGGAACGACGACCCGGCCGCCACCCACGGTGAGGGAAGGTCGTCGGGGTCGACGCCGAGCTCCTCGCGTGCGTGCACCCGCCAGGCGACCTCGTCCCGCCGGTGCAGCTGGTGGGCCACCTGGCCGGCCAGCTCGGGCGTCAGCCCGCGCGACTCGTACAGCAGCGCCAGCTCGCGCTCCTCGGCCTCGGGGTTCCTGGCGATCTCCCGGCGCTCGACGGCGATCTCGGCGAGGGTCATCTCGGACTGCGAGCGCACCGAGGTGTACTCGCCGGTGGCCATCGAGAAGGCTCCGGCGGCGAGCCCGGCCAGCCCGGCGATGGTGACGGCCTGGGCGCCGGCCCCGCCGCCCACCACGCCCGCGATGAGCGACGCGTTCGACACCAGCCCGTCCATGACACCGAAGACGGCGGGCCGCAGCCAGCCGCCGGTCACGTCCCTGTGGTGGTGATGCACTTCGGCGGAGCGCGTGGAGGGGGAGGTCATGGGGTCCTCTCAGGCCGGGCCCGCCGGCATCGGTTCCGCTCCTCCACCGCGGCCACGGGCACGTGGCCGGGTGGCGTCAGGATCGCCTGACGTCGATGACGACGCTGACGACGAAGAAGGCCACCAGCAGCGTCCCGCCGAGCACGGCGGCGCCCGTACCATCGAGCCCTGCCAGCAGCGCGGCGAGCACCACCGCCAGCGCGGACACCACCGCGACCGCGATCTTCCAGTCGTCACCGACGATGAAGTCATACCAGAACTGCGCAAATCCCCTCAAAAATGTCATCTGACCACCTCCAGCTTCAGACGGGGGAGAGCGAAGACGAGCGCGCGGGAAGCCAGCAGCCAGCAGGCCACCAGGACGGGGATGGCCCAGTCGCCACCGGGCCAGGCGAGGCTGCCGCCGCCGGTGAACACCCCGAGCCCCTCCACGGCCCAGAAGGTGCCGAAACCGGCCAGCATCAGGCCCACGCCGTACTTCAGCGTGTTCTCGGGGATCATCGCCAGCGGCCGGTGCAGCACGATCCCGGCGATGAGCACCACCGCGCAGGCGAGTGCCGCGCCACCGGCGGCCGTCGGCATGTTCGCGGCGCTCAGGCCGAAGGTGACCACGATGAACACGACTTCGACGCCTTCGAGGAAGACCCCCTTGAAGGAGACCAGGAAGGCGAAGGTGTCGAGGCCGAAGCGGGTGCGGGAGGCGGCCTCGCGTGCCGCGGCGGCCTGCGAGGCGAACTCCTCGGCCTCGTCGTTCCGGGCCTTCAGGCCCGCCGACCGCAGTACGGCCTTGCGGAGCCACTGGAGGCCGAAGATGAGGAGCAGCGTGCCGACGACGAGCTGGAGCAGGGACTGGGGGAGCCAGGTGCTCAGGGCGTATCCCGCGAACACGGTGAAGGCGACCAGGGTCACGACCGCGGCCGCGGTGCCGGCGAGCGCCGGCCGCCACCCCCGGGTGACGCCCATGGCCAGGACGATCGTCAGTGCCTCGACGAACTCCACGAAGGAGGCGGTGAAGGTCGACGCCAGCAGGCTCCATGTCGCACCTGACACGGGCACTCCTTGGACGTAGCAGATGTTATTCAGAGCATCTGTTTCTCCTCGCACGCTAATCGGGCGAATCGGGGGTGTCAAAGCCCGTCCGGACTTCGGGACGAACCATGCGGGCTCAGTCGGAGGCGGCGTCTTCGGGGGTGCCCCGCGCGAGGGCGGCCAGTGCCTCCAGGGCCTGCGACACCACCGCGACCGGCGGGGAGGCGAGGCCGATGCGCACCGCCGGAGGGGCGCTCGCCGAGCCCACGGCGAAGGAGGCGGCGGGGGTGACCGCGATGCCGCGGCGGGCCGCGGCCGCCACGAAGGTCTCGGCCCGCCACGGCTCCGGCAGCTCCCACCAGCAGTAGTACGAGTGCGGGTCCGACCGCACGGTGAACCCCGCGAGGCACCGTGCGGCGGCCTCCTGGCGTGCCGCCGCGTCGCGGCGCTTGGCCCGCTCCACCGCGGTCACGGTGCCGTCGGCCATCCAGCCGGTCACGGCCCGCAGGGCGAACCCCGTCGCCGTCCAGGCCCCGGACCGAAGGGCGGCGGCGACCGGGGCGGCCAGGGAGGGCGGCGTGACCGCGAAGCCCGCCGTCAGGCCGGGGGCCAGCCGCTTCGAGAGGCTGTCGACCAGGATCGTGTGCTCGGGGGCCAGGGCCATGAGCGGGGGCTCGCCGCCCTCGTGCAGGAAGGCCCAGATGGTGTCCTCGATCGCGTACAGCCCCAGCTCGCGCAGCGTGGCGGCCAGCTCGGCGCGTCGTGGCAGGGGCATGGTGACCGCCAGCGGGTTGTGCAACGTCGGCTGCAGGTAGACCGCGCGGAGCGGGGTGGCGCGGTGCGCGGCGGCCAGGGCGTCCGGGCGCAGGCCCGCCTCGTCGGTGGCGAGGGGGACCAGGGTGACGCCGAGCCTGGCGGCGATCGCCTTGATCATCGGGTAGGTGAGGGCTTCGACGCCCAGCCGCCCGCCTGCGGGGACCAGGGCGGCGATCGCGCCCGCGATCGCCTGGCGGCCGTTCCCGGCGAACAGGACGTGCGCCGGATCCGGCTCCCAGCCGTCGCGGGCCAGCAGCCGCGCCGTCGCGTCGCGGGCTTCGGGAGTCCCGGACGCGCCGACCGGCCGCAGGGCCGAGTCCAGGACGTCCGGGCGCAGCAGCCGGCCGAGGCCTCCGGCGAGCAGGGCCGCCTGCTCGGCCACGACCGGATAGTTCAGCTCCAGGTCGACGCGGGCGGTCCCCGGCTCGACCAGCGCCGGCCCGGGTGAGCGCTCGCCCGCCCGTACGAACGTGCCGCGTCCCACCTCGCCGACGACGAGCCCGCGCCGGGCGAGCTCGCGGTACACCCGGTTGGCCGTGGAGCCGGCGATCCCCCGTTGCCGGGCGAACGCACGCTGTGTCGGGAGCCGGTCGCCCGGGCGCAGGCGGCCGGCGGCGATGTCGGCGGCCACGGCGTCGGCGACCAGCCGGTAGTCCCTCATCAGGCAGCTCATCTCAAATCGTAGATTGCACCGAGAGCAATGATTCTATTGCCCTCGATACGCTGCCCGGCCTAGCATCGCCGTCATCGCGGCGGGGAACGCGCGGGGATTCGGGAGGAAGTGGACGTGATGGGCAGGGCTTTCGTCAACGGGATCACCGTCGGATACGACGACCGAGGCGAGGGCGCGCCCCTGGTGCTGATCCACGGTCACCCCTTCGACCGGTCGATGTGGGCGCCGCAGCTCACCGAGTTCGCCGGCGCCGGACTGCGGGTCATCGCCCCCGACCTGCGTGGCTACGGAGAGAGCACGGTGGTCCCCGGGAAGACGTCGCTGGACACGTTCGCCCGCGACATCGCCGCGCTGCTCGACCACCTGGGGCTCGACCAGGTGGTGATCGGCGGGCTGTCCATGGGCGGCCAGATCGTGATGGAGTTCTGCCGGCTGTTCCCCGGACGGGTGCGGGGGCTGCTGCTCGCCGACACCTTCGCCCAGGCCGAGACCGGCGAGGGAAGGGAGCTTCGCGGGCGGCAGGCGGACCGCCTTCTGCGGGAGGGCATGCGGCCCTACGCCGACGAGGTGCTCGCGAAGATGGTGGCCCCGTACAACATCGAGGCCCTGCCGGAGGTCGCCGAGCACGTGCTCGGCATGATGCGCGCGGCTCCGCCCGAGGGCGCCGCGGCGGCGCTGCGCGGCCGCGCCGAACGACCCGACTACGGCGACCTGCTGCCGCGGATCACGGTGCCCGCGCTGGTGGTGGTCGGACGGGACGACGAGTACACCCCGGTGGCCGACGCGGAGTTCATGCACCGGCGCATTCCCGGGGCCACGCTGGTGGTGGTCGACGGGGCCGCGCACCTGCCGAACCTGGAGCGGCCCGCGGAGTTCAACCGGGCGCTGCACGCCCTGCTCGCCGCCGGCCTTCGCGCTCCCGCCCCGGGGTGAGCCGGCGCGGGAGCCGATCGCGGATCTTCAGTGCTGGACGGCGGGTTCGCCCTGGTAGGCGGCGTCCCGAGCGGGCGGTGACCCCGCGGGGAGGCCGCGCAGCAGGACGATGACGACAACGGCCGAGGTGGCCATCACCACGGCCCCCGCGATCGCGGTCGCGTTCATGCCCTGGGTGAAGGCCTCCCGGCCCGCGTCGAGCAGCGCCGCGCCCGCAGGACCGGGCATCCGCCCGGCCACGGCGGCGGCCCCGCCGAGGGTCTCGCTCGCCGCCCGCAGCGCCTCGGCGGGCAGCCCGGACCCGGCCGGGCCGCCGGGGAGCAGCAGGTCGGCCATCCGGTGGTGGTAGACGGCGGCCCCGATGCTTCCGAGGGTCGCCATGCCGAGGGCCCCGCCCAGCTCACTGCCCGTCTCCGACAGGGCCGAGGCGGCGCCGGCCCGCTCCGGAGGGGCGGCGGTGAGGATCAGGTCGGCCGTCAGGGTGGCGACCGTCAGGATGCCGGCGGCCACCGTACCGGCGGCCACCAGCAGGACCCACAGCGGCGAGTCCACCCGCACTCCGATGAGCACGACAAATCCGGCGGTGGTGACGAGCAGTCCCACGGCCAGAATGTAGGCGGGACGTACCCGGGCGGCGAAGACGCCCGACAGCACGATGGCGGCCGAGATGGCCGGCAGCACGCTGAGCGACCACAGCGCGGCGGCGAAGGGACGCATGCCGAGCACCAGTTGCAGGAACTGGTTGGTGAACAGCGTGATCCCGATGAAGCCGAACATCGTCACCACGTTCACGGCGAGCGAGGCGCTGAACGTCCGGTTACGGAAGAGCCCGATGTCGATCAGCGGGGCGGAGTGCGTCCGCTGCCTCCGGACGAACACCACGCCGGCGAGCAGTCCCGCGACGATGGCGAGCACCGGGATCAGGTCCAGGCCGTCGACCGCCGTCTGCTTGACCCCGTAGATCACCGGGAGCACGGCGGTCAGCGACAGCGCCGCGCTGACCAGGTCGAACCTGCCCAGGGCCGGGGCGCGGTACTCCGGCAGCAGGATCGGCCCGAGGACCAGCAGCAGGACCATGGCAGGCACGTTGACCAGGAAGGCCGATCCCCACGAGAAGTGCTCCAGCAGGAACCCCCCGACGATGGGCCCGATCACCGCGCCTCCGGTCATGCCGCCGGTCCAGATGGCGATCGCGGTCTTGCGCTGGCCGCCATCGTGGAACATGTTGCGGATCAGCGCCAGCGTCGAGGGCATCAGGGTGGCCCCGGCCAGTCCCAGCAGCGCGCGGGTGGCGATCAGCAGCTCGGCGCTGGTGGAGTACGCCGCGACGACCGAGGCGAGGCCGAACGCGGCGGCCCCGATCAGCAGCAACCGGCGGCGTCCGATCCGGTCACCGAGTGATCCCATCGTGATCAGCATGCCGGCCAGCACGAACCCGTAGACGTCCATGATCCATAGCTGCTGTGTCCCGGTCGGGGCCAGATCGGCGCTGATGAACGGCAGCGCGAAGAACAGCACGCTGACGTCCATCGACACCAGCAGGCAGGGCAGCACCAGGACGGCCAGCCCGATCCACTCTTTGCGACCGGCCATGGGGGTGACGCCGGTCATGCCGGATCCGCCATTTCGAGCTCCTTATGCGTGAGTCGCGGTGTTCCCTCACGCAGCCTCGGCCAAGGCGCTGACCGCACGCGCACGAGCCGCTGACCGGCCGCGCACCGGTGCCCGTCCCGAAGCCGCCCTCCGCGCTCAGCGGGCGTGTCCGGCCTCCGCCGCCGGCCCGTCGGGGGCCCGGCTCGCGACGGCGGGATCGGCGGGCGTGGGGTGGCCGCGCGGGCCGCCGCGCGCGGACAGCCACGAGCCCGCGAGGATCAGGAGCATCCCCGCGATGGTCCCCGGCCCCGGACGCTCACCGAGGATGCTCACCCCCAGCACCACCGCCACGACCGGATTGACATAGGTGATGAGCAGGGCGCGACCGGCTCCCGCCTCGGCGATGAGCACGCTGTAGAGGACGAGCGGCGCGGCCGTGCACAGCAGTCCCAGCACCAGCAGCGCGACGATCGCCGGGGGAGGGGGCATGGAGGCCGGTGGGGTGAGCACGGCCGCAGGGGACAGCAGCACCGATGCCAGGATGAGGGTCGCGCCCATCGAGGCGCGCGGGTCGGCTCCGGACAGGTGCCGTTTCAGCACCATCGGCCCGGCCGCGTAGAACAGGGCGGCCGCGAGGATGGCCACGGCCCCGAACGCCTCGTCCGCCCGGCCGGCGACGTCCACTCCCATGAGCGCCACCACACCGGCCAGGCCGATGACGAGCCCGGCCAGTCGCGTGCCCCGCACCCGCTCGCTCGCGTCGAAGCGCAGGGCGAGCAGGGCGACGAACAGCGGGGCGGCGGCGATGAGGATGGCGGCAAGGGAGGAGGAGACATGCTGCTCACCGACCGCGATCAGGGGGAACGGCACGACGATCTCGCTCAGCGCGAAGACGGCGAGCCATCGGACCTTTCCCCGGAACACCTTCAGCACCCCGGCGCGCGGCGCGAAGGCCAGCAGCGCCACCGCCCCCAGCACGACACGCACCCACGCGACGAACCCCGGCGGCACCCCCTCGTCGACCGCGACCTTGATGAGCAGGTACGGGATTCCCCACAGCGCGGACACCACCGCGAAGGCCGTCCAGGCACGCGCGCTCATCGACGCCCTCCGCCCCCGCGGCGCCCCGGCCCCGCGATCCCGACCTGTCCCATCCCGGCACTCCAAGCCCGACACCTGACCACCGTCCCCCGGGCGCGGCGCCGCCACTCCGTGGCTCCGGTTCTGTGTGCCGATCTGCGTTTCATCGCGTCTCCAGTCCTGCCGCACGGCTGGCGAAAGTGTTTGACAAAACCCTTCTTTATGTACAAAATTTATTTTGCGATGAGAGACGTCCTGTACTTGGAGCAGATCGAGCAGGCCGA
>NZ_BAAAZR010000011.1:0-66186 GCF_039537005.1 Sphaerisporangium flaviroseum
TTGGCTACCTGCTCGATCTGATGGAAGAGGTGCAGGCCGACATCGCCGCGCTGGACCGCACCGCTCCCGAGTTGCCCTCGGTGGGGGTGTCGGGGGAGATCCGGGTGCCGCCCGAGCGCCGCCAGGAGTTCCTCAACGATCTGCAGTCGGTGCTGCAGGACCTGTTCACCCGCTACGGCGGAGCCGAGGGCGATGCCTTCAAGCTCACCGTGGCCTGCTATCCCAAGGCGGCACCCCGTGAGTGAGCCGATGACGCCCCACTCGCCCGCCCCGAGCCCACCGTCGAGGAGCCGGGGAGACAGGAGAGGAGAAGAGGTGTTCCTGGAGACCGACCGGTTGGTGCTCCGTCCGTTGACCGAAGCGGACGCGGACGACCTGTTCCACCTCGACAACGATCCCGATGTCATGCGCTTCATCAACGGCGGCAAGGCGACCTCCCATGAGGAGTTCCGCCGCGAGAGCCTTCCCCGGCTCCTTCACTTCTACGAGAGCCTCGGCAGACACGGCTTCTGGGCCGCCGTCGGGAAGCCGGACGGTGACTTCCTCGGATGGTTCGAGCTGCGGCCGCTGAAGGACGACGATCCCGGCGAGGTCGAGCTCGGGTACCGCCTGCGCAAGGCGGCCTGGGGCCGGGGCTACGCCACCGAAGGGGCGCGGGCGCTGATCCGCAAGGGCTTCACCGAGCTCGGCGCGCTCCGGGTGGTCTCATCGACGATGACGGTCAACACCGCCTCCCGGCGCGTGATGGAGAAGGCGGGGCTGACCCACGTACGGACCTTCCACCAGTGGTGGCCCGACATCATCGAGGGCTCGGAGGAGGGGGACGTGGACTACGCGCTGGACAAGGCCGGATGGGAACGCGGCCGGTCCGCCGAGGAGTGATCTTCCTGATCCCCCTGGTCGCCCTGGCCGCGATGGCGCCCGGCCCCGCCCACTCGCCGGACCAGCTGTCGGCTCGCTGGCTGCTGGCGGTCGCCTCCCGGATGGTGCGCGATGTCGGCGAGCTGGTCGGCGCCGCCGCCAAGGCGCGCCGCAAGGTCGCCACGTTCGCCATCGACGGCCAGGTCCGGTTCGCCTCGGCCGCCGACCGCGCCGCCTTCGCCGAAAGGCTCACCAAGGTCGTCACCGAGCTCGCCGGTGAATACCACGACGAGACCGCCGAAGGCGGGCGCGTCCACCGCATCATCGTCGCTCTTCACCCGCACGTGAAAACCGAGACCTCCGAAATATCAGAGAACAAGGAGTTGTGAGATGAGTCATCGATTCGAGCTGGACCGGGGCTGGGACATGTACCTGCACACTCTGGATAAGTATCTGACGCATTTCCCCGGGCAGTTCGCGCTGGTGGTGTTCGAGACCGGGCCGCGTGAGGGCGGTGAGCCGGTGTGGCAGGCGCTGCGGGCGGGGCTGGGGCTGCGCGGTGAGGTGGTGCAGGGCGATCGGGTGCGGCTGACCCCCGAGGGCATGGACCCGATCGAGGGCGTGGCCGACTACGTCGCGCCGGGGTTCCTGGGCGTGCGCACCGGTGAGGGGTTGTACCGGTTCATCGAGGGCCTGCACAACACGGTGGTGGTGGGACACCACATCTTCACCGACGGGGCCGAGCCCCTGGAAAGCGAACAGGCCTGGCAGGACTGGCTGTCCAAGCTGTTCGCCTGACGGCACCTGTGTCCACACAACGAGGACGGCGGCCCGCCGACCGGTCAGAACCACCGCGAAACCGCCACGAAGGTCACCAAAGCAATGGATGAGATCACGAACCCCGGACACGCCGACGAGGATGAGCCCGCCGGCAACGACTCCCAGGCGGCCGAGCCGCGCGGCCGCCTGGGCCGACACGAGGGCGAGAGCCGCACCGCAGAGGACCACCCCGGCGGCGCCGATGACCGCGCCGCCACCGAGGGCCACGACGACGCCGGTGACGGCCCGGCGGAAAGGGACGACCGCGTCACCGTCGAAGACCACCGCGACGACGCCGGTGACGGTCCGGCAGAGGGCCACCGCGCTGATGCGGGTGAGGATCCGGCTGAGGGCCACCGTGATGACGCGGGTGGACAGGACGACCGCGCCGGCCGGTCCGGTGACGACGACCCGGACGACGAGCGGCCGCCGGATGACGACGCCGGCGCGGACGCCCAGGGCTCCGGCAGGTCGTTCCTCCTTGGCCTGGCCTGGTGGCCGTGATGCCACAGCCCTTCCCCGTGGTCACGCCGTGACGCCACAGCCCTTTCCCGTGGTCACGCCGTGACGCCGCCGCCCTTTCCCGTGGTCACGCCGTGACGCCGCCGCCCTTTCCCGTGGTCACGCCCGTGACGCCGCCGCACTTTCCCACGGTCACGCCGTGACGCCACCGCACTTTCCCGCGGCCGCGCCTGGAGGGCGGCCGCGGGGAACTAGACGCGACCGGGGATGACCCGGCCGCATCCGCACCGACGAGCCGGTGCCCGCCACATGGTGCGGTTGGTGGGTACCCGGCTCGTCGGTCTGATCGGTGCCGGTCCCCCCGGTGGCGGCCCGGCGCCGGGGATCACCAGGCGAGCGAAAACCCAGGGAAACGTATTTGTCTTAGGTTTACCGACGATCGGGGAAACCACCCCGGTCCCCATGTCCCCGCCTTATCCGGCCGCCGGCACGACAAAATAGTGAAACGGTGAATCCCCAGCTCAGGACGGCTTAGCGAATCAGAAGCCAGTCGATAACAACTGGATAGCGACCCCTCATACCTTCGTAATCAAGCGAGCAAGGAAATGAAGCGGATGCGAGCCGCCGCCACAAATGAGGGGTCAACCGAAATGACGAACATCAAGTTCACCGCCGCCCGGATCATCGTCCTTACCGTCATCGCCGCAGGCGGTTTCACCGCCGTCGGCACCATGGCGGCCGCCGAGGCCACGTCCACGGCCACGGTTTCGACCCCCACGATCACCCCGAGCCCGACCCCGACCCCGACCCCCCCGGGTACGGACGGCCACACGCCTTGGGGCTGAGCCCTCGGCGAGCGGGCTTGCGCACGGCCGGAGCTGTACGGCTCCGGCCGTTTTCATGTTCCGGATGGCGGGAGGAGCGCGCGCTCGCGATCGGCACGCGTCTCACTCAGTCCCAGGTGGTGCCCATGGCAGCGGCGCGGGATGCCGGACCTCCGGTGCCACCGGCGGTGAGGTTGAGGTGGCGGCGTACCGCGCCACCAGAGGCGATGGCGGCCGAGACGATCGCGGCGGACACTTTCGCGCCGACGGTGAGGCCCACCGGGGAGACGGTCGGGTGCGTCATCGCGTTTCTCTTTTCCGAGTACTGCGCCTGCGCGCCGGGCGCTGTGGCGGCGCAGGGGATACCCCGCCGTCACCTCGCCGGCGGGACACCAACTGCCCCTCTCTGACCCCGCGAATCCTCTCGCGCCACAGATCGGACATTCAGCGCTATCTCAAAGAAACGCGCGCCCGAATGCGCCTCGGTTCACACCATCGCGGCGCGGACGCACAGCACATCGGGAAGGTGGGCGGCCACCTGCGCCCACGAGTCGCCCTCGTCGCGGCTGGCGTAGACCTCTCCTGACCGGGTGCCGAAGTAGACGCCCGCCGGGTCGGCGTCGTCGGTGCACATCGCGTCGCGCAGCACGGCGGGGTAGAACGGCTCGGCGGGCAGCCCTTCGGACAGGCCCTCCCAGGTCTTGCCCGCGTCCTGCGAGCGGTAGACCCGGCAGCGCTGGTCGGGTGGGAACCGCATCGAGTCGGCGATCAGGGGGAAGTTGTAGATCACGTCAGGGCGTCGCGGGTGGGCGATGATGGCGAAGCCGAAGTCGCTCGGCAGGCCGTCCGCGATCGACTCCCAGTGGGCGCCGTCGTCGTCGGAGCGGTAGACGCCGTGGTGGTTCTGCGCGTACAGCCGGTCGGGGTTCACGGGGTCGCGGGCGACCTTGTGGACGCACTGCCCGAACTCGGGGAACCGGTCCGGCAGGAAGGGGGCCTGGATGCCGACGTTGCCGGGATTCCAGGAGGCGCCGCCGTCGGCGCTGCGGTAGACGCCTCCGGCCGACATGGCGACCAGCAGCGTCTCCGGATCCCGCGGGTGAGGCAGGACGGTGTGGATCGCCTGCCCGCCGAACCCCGCCTCCCACTGGGTGCGGTGAGGATGGTCCCACAGGGCGCGGACGAGCTCGAAGCTGACGCCGCCGTCGTCGGAGACGAACAGCGCCGACGGCTCGGTGCCGGCGTAGACGCGCTCGGGGTGCCCCGCCGGGTCGGGGGTGAGCTGCCAGACCCGCTCCAGCGCCGTCTCGGTGTCCTGCGGGAACGCGACCGGCGGCCGGGGCGGCTCCTGCCAGGAGGCGCCGAGGTCGTCGCTGAAGGCCACGCTCGGCCCGAAGTGCGAGCTGGTGACCCCCGCGAGCAGGCGGGGCGAGGCCCCGCGCTTGTCGATGCACAGGCCGTAGACGCCGGTCATCGGAAAGTGCGGGCCGCTGATGTCCCATGACTTGCGGTCATCGTCGCTGCGGGCCAGGAAGAGCCCTTTAGCGGTTCCCAGGGCCAGGAGGACGGTCATCGCGATCCTTTCCGATTCGGTGGCATGGCGACTGCGTGGTCAGTATCCATGCGCCGGCCACCGTTCTGGAAGTGCCGACGTGTCATCACCTTATAGAACGAGTGTTTGGATCGGAAGGAGGAATCGCACGTCGGCGACCTCCGGCCGGCGACGTCCTCGCCTCGCCCCGGCCGGCGCCCTCACTCGGCGGGGAGCGCGATCCGAAGGCTCACGGTTCCCCGAAGGTCGAGCCGGGGGGTGTCCGGCCCCCGCATCAGGCGCATCACCACCTCCTCACATCCGGGGCGGTGGCCTGTCCCTCCCGTAGAGACCGCCGGGTGTGAAACTTTCAACGCCGGGGGCGCGCCCCGTCCTGCCGGGCCCGCTTCCGGCCGTCCGAGTGTTGACCCCATGATGCGGCGTGGTTAGCATCCGGTTAATTTGACCTCCTCCGAAACTTTCGAAATTGTCGAGAAAGTTTTCAGCGCGTCACCTCACCCTCTCTCATGGAGACAGCGATATGAGAAGGTACGCCGCCGGTTCGCCGGCCTGTCCCCCCGCGATCCGGCGAGCGCCGGCGCGACATCCGAGGATCCTGCTGTCGCTGGTCGTCGTGGCCGCCGCCACAGCGCTGGCCGCCCCCGGCTCCGCCGCCGCGGGGACGGACGCCGCGCACGGCGCGCCGGCCCAGACGGGCACGTACATCTCCACCACCGCGGGGCCGGGGCGCTTCCCCCTCGTGGCGGATCGCAAGGCGGCCCCGCTCGTGGTCAGCGCGAGCGACCATACGGGTGTCACACGGGTGGTGAACGACCTCCAGGCCGACATCGAGAAGGTCACCGGCGTCCGGCCCGACGTCTCCCTCGACAGCGTCCCGAAGCGGGACGACGTGGTGATCATCGGGACCATCGGCAGAAGCCCGCTGATCGACGCGCTGGTCGCCTCGGGAAAGCTCGATGTGACCGGGATCGCGGGCAAGTGGGAGACGTCCCTGGAGCAGGTGGTGCGCGATCCGCTGCCCGGCGTCCGGCGTGCGTTCGTCATCGCCGGCAGCGACCAGCGGGGAACGATCTTCGGCGCCTACGACGTCTCCAAGAAGATCGGCGTGTCGCCGTGGCACTTCTGGGATGACGTGCCCGCCAAGCACCAGAACGCGCTGTACGTGCTGCCCGGCCGCCACACCCAGGGCACCCCGGCGGTCAAGTACCGCGGCTTCTTCATCAACGACGAGAACCCCGCGCAGGGCACCTGGGCGCCACGCTATTTCGGCCCCGGTCTCGCGCCGGGCCACGAGGGCGGCTTCAACAGCAAGTTCTGGTCCAAGATCTTCGAAGTGATGCTGAGGCTGAAGGCCAACTACCTGTGGCCCGCCGTCTGGGGCCGCGCGTTCGCCGAGGACGACCCGCTCAACCACGCGACCGCCACCAAGTACGGCGTGGTGATGGGCACCTCGCACGAGGCGCCGATGATGCGCGGCATCGAGGAGTGGAACCGGCACGCCGTGGCGGCGGTCCGCGACAGCGCCGGCAACATCGTCACCCCTGGCCGCGACCCCTACGGCGGCACCGGTGAGTGGAGTTTCCGCCGCAACGGCGAGGCCATCAAGAAGTACTGGGCCGACGGCATCCGCCGGATGAAGGAGCAGGACTTCGAGGGCGTCGTCACGCTTGGCATGCGGGGCAACGGCGACGTCAGCCTCCCCGACGGCGACGGCATCGAGCTGATGCAGAGCATCCTGGCCGCCCAGCGCGAGATCCTGGCGCGGGAGAGCGGGGAGGCGCTGGAGAGCATTCCGCAGGTGCAGACCCTCTACAAGGAGGTCCAGCGGTACTGGGACCAGGGCCTGCGCCCGCCGGACGATGTCACCGTGGTGTTCTGCGATGACAACTGGGGCAACATGCGCAAGATGCCCGACCTGCGGCTGCCCAAGCGCGCCGGTGGCTACGGCATCTACTACCACTTCGACTACGTGGGCGGTGGCCGCAACTACAAGTGGGTCGACACCATCAACCTGGTGAACACGTGGGAGCAGCTCAACATGACCTACTCCTACGGCGTCGACCGCCTGTGGATGGTCAACGTGGGCGACATGAAGAACGAGGAGATGCCACTGCAGTTCTTCCTGGACTACGCCTGGAACCCCTCCTCCATCCCGCTGGACAAGCTGGAGGACTGGGAGCGCGACTACGCGGCGCAGAACTTCGGGTCCGACAAGGCGCCGGCCATCGCCGAGGTCCTGCATGACTACGGCGTGCTGCAGGCCCGCCGCAAGCCCGAACTGCTCAACCGCAAGATCACGCTCGACCCGGCCAAGAACCCCGCGACCGACTCCAGCGCCATCGTCTACGACGACAAGGCCTCACCGATCAGCCTGACCGCGTACCAGGAGATGGCGAGGTTCGCCGGGGAGTGGAAGCGTCTGGCCGACAAGGCGGAGAGGATACGCAGGCAGCTTCCCGCCGCCTGGGACGACGCGTACTACCAGCTGGTCTTCTACCAGGTGAAGGCGTCGGCCAACCTGTACGCGCTGCGGGAGGCGCAGTTCACCAACCTGCTGTACGCCGAGCAGGGCCGCGCCGCCACCAATGACCTGGCCGACCTCGCGCAGGCGCGGTTCGACGAGGACCAGGCGATGTCGGACTATTACCACAACGACCTCGCCGACGGTAAGTGGAACGGCTGGCAGCTCCAGCCCAAGATCGGCTACGGAGACATCGAGCGCTACGGCCCGAACGCGCCCTGGCAGCAGCCGGAGCAGAACAACGTGGCCCTGCCCGACGCCTTCTACCCGCATCTGAAGCGCATCGAGGTGCCGAGCGGCGCCGATATGGGCGTGGCCATCGACGGCTCTGAGAAGTGGTGGCCGAATTCGGCGACCCCCGCGACCCTGCCGGCGTTCAGCCCGTACCAGACCTCCCCGGCCCAGTACATCGAGGTGTTCAACCGGGGCACCACCGCGTTCGGCCACACCATCAGGCCCTCCGTGCCGTGGGTGTCGGTCACGCCGTCGCACGGCACCGTCACCAAGCAGGTGCGCGCGACCGTCAAGGTCGACTGGTCGCGGGCGCCGAAGGGCAGGACCGAGGTACCGATCACGGTCACCGGCCCGGGCGGCGCGAGCGTGGTGGTCACCGCGGTGGTGGACAATCCCGACGTGCCGCGTCACCGTCTCAAGGGCTTCGTCGAGGCCGGCGGGTACGTCGCCATCGACGCCGCCCACTACAGCAAGGCCGTCGGCGCCAACGGCGTCGGCTGGAAGGTGCTTCCGGACATCGGCAAGTCGACCGACGGTGTGACGCCGAGCCCGGTCACCGCGGCCCGTCAGACCCCGGGCGGGAACAGCCCTCGCCTCGAGTACACGATGACGACCTTCACCACCGGCCCGGTCAAGGTCTCCACGGTGCTGTCGCCGCGGAACAACGTCCTGCCGACCGACGGCCTGAAGTACGCCATCTCGATCGACGACCAGGCGCCGCAGATCGTGAACATCACCACCACGACCGGCGCCAACGACACCACGATGAACCGGCAGTGGGAGCGCAACACCTCCGACAACGCCAACGTGACCACCACCACCCACACGATCGCCACCCCCGGCGTGCACACGCTGAAGGTGTGGATGGTCGACCCGACCGTGATCGTGCAGCGGCTCGTGGTGGACACCGGCGGCGTCCTGCCGAGCTATCTCGGCCCGCCGGAGAGCCTCCGAGCAGACCGCTGACCCGCGCGATCCGGGGCGGTCGCGAGGGGACCGCTCCGGGTCGTCGCGTGAACCGCCCGTCCCGTCAGGAAGGATGCCTGGCCACGCGCCCGCCGAACGGGCGCGGCGCACGGCAGGTCACGCGCGGCGGCGTGCTCACGGCAGGCGAAGGGCGAGCCGTGCGACCCGGCCCTGCTCGCCCGAGGCCCAGCAGCTGAGATCGCGGGTGCAGGCCACCGTGTCGAACGATCCCTCGTCGAATCTCGTCCAGTGCCTGCCGGACGACGTCGTCACGTCGCTGCCGGAGGGCCCGACCGCGATGGCCGCGAACGGCAGGTGGGGCAGCCAGGTGACCCCGGACCGGTAGGCCTCGGGCGGCGTGGCCGCGGCCTCCCAGGTCGTGCCCCCGTCCCGGGTCAGCGCGGCGGCGCTGGGGGAGGGCCGGTCCGGCTGGAAGTCGCCGCCCACGGCGATGCCGTGCCGGGGGTCGCGGAACGCCAGCGCGAACACCCCTCGTGCCGGGTCGCCCGCGGGGATGGGGGTGTCGGCCACGGTCCAGGTGAGGCCACGGTCGCGGGAGTGGAACACGCGCGAGCGGTCGCCTCCGCCGCTCGCCATCCACACGTCCCGCCCTCCCGCCGTGACCAGGCACTGGCCGCTGGCGGCGAATCCCGCCTCGCCCGGCAGCGCGTCGGGCATCCCGGTGGAGGGAAGGACCTGCCAGCTGCGTCCCCCGTCACGGGTGGACAGGATGCGGAACTTCCCGTCGACGGGGTCGCTCATGGCCAGGCCGTGCCGGCGGTCGAAGAACGCCATGCAGTCGTAGAAGGCCCTCGGCTCATCGTTGCGGAACGTCTCGGCCCAGGTCTCTCCGCCGTCCTCTGTGCGGTACACGCGGGAGGCGTCGCCCTCGCCGATCGACAGGACCAGGGCGGTGCGGGAGTCGAAGGCCTCGACGTCCCGGAACTGCAGGTCGGCGGTGTCCGGGGGAGAGACCCCCGCCCACGTCCTTCCGCCGTCGACGGTGCGGAGCACCGTGCCGAGGCTGCCGGACGCCCACGCGACCCCGCGGCTGACCGGTGACAGCCCGCGAAGGCGCGCCGTCACACCGGTCGGTTTGAGTTCCCACGTCAGAGCCGGGACCCGGGCCTCGGGCGGAGCGGGGGGTGTCGCGTCAGCGGAGGCGGGGGTCGCGGTGACGACCACGCCCACGGCGGCGATCATGCTGAGTGCGGATCGGAACATCATGGGTGGCAACGTAGGCCAAAGCGATCAAATCCGTCCACGGTGCCGGAACAACACCTGAACACGGCCGCTGCAACCGCCCGCGATGCGGGGTACGGCGGCCGGAGGACGACGGTGGTACGGCCCCGCCCCCGCCATGCGGAGCCATACCTCAGGGCCGGACGGTACGGTCGGGTCGCCTTCGCGTGGGACCGTACCCGGGCCTGGTCAGCGCTGGAGGTCGACGCAGGAGTAGAAGGCGTTCGCGGTGTCGGCGATGTTCCAGATCGCGAGCACCTTCTGCCGCCCGGTCCTGCCGCCGAGGTTCACCGTGTGGGACACGGTGGCGCCAGGCTGGCGGCCTCCGTCGTTGAACACCGCGATGCGGGTGCCGCCGATGTAGTACTCCCAGGTGCTGGTGGCGTGGCGGGCGGTCAGCACCCAGTTGAAGGTGACGGTGTTCCCGACGCTGGTGGCCGGCCAGTTCTTGCTCTCGTCGCTGAGCTGGGCGAACCGGGCGTTGCCGCCATGGCAGCTGCGCAGGCCCTTGGGCCCTTCCACGCTCTGCGGCTCGTAGATGATCTGGCCGCAGTTAGCGACGCGGCCCTGGGCGCACATGGCCTGCCGGCTGGGCGGCGAGGAGATGTAGCCGTGGGCCATGGCGGGTGAGGCGACGAACACCGTGGCTCCGATGGCGAGAACCATGGTCGCGAGGAAGGTGAGCGATCTTCGCATGTCCTGCTCCTTCGCTGGGGGGTGAGGTCAATTGTGTAAGAAAGTTTCCTAAGAGTAAATCCCGGCATGACAAGATTTTCCGGCGTCGGTCAGGTGACGGAAGGCGCGGTCAGGCCGGTGGCCGAGCCGCGCGAGGACCGCCGGGGCCCGGGCTCACTCGTCGCCGAGGAGCGGGCCGAGGTCGGTCCGGCCGCCGGCTCCCAGCTTGGCGTACACCGCTCGCAGATGGTTCTCCACCGTTCGCTCCGACACCACCAGACGCGCGGCGATCTCCCTGTTCGCCAGCCCGCCCGCCGCCAGCCGCGCGATCTCGTACTCCCTGGCGGTGAGGCCCGGCGCGCTGAGGCGTTCCAGGGCGGGAGTGCGCGCGCCCTCGCAGCGGCGCCCGAGCGCCCAGGCCCGAGCCGCGGCCGCGCGGGCGGACGCCGCCCGGCCGGCAGACGCGTGAGCCCGGGAGGCCTGGGCGGCGGCCTCCGTGGCGTGCAGGATCATCCCCAGCGCCTCGAACCGCCGGGACACCTCCGCCAGTCCCGGCCCGTCGTCCTGGAGGGCGGCCCGCGCGTGGTCCGCGCAGAGCCCGGCGAACGGCCCATCCTGGAGGGTGGCCAGCTCGGCGAGCCGCTCCGCCACCGGGCCGGGGGCGCCGAGTCGTACGGCGGTGTGCAGGGCGAGGGTCTCGAAGCTCGGCCGGCCCCGGCTCAGCGCGGCGCTTTCGGCGGCGTACTCGACCGCGTGCGCCAGTTCCCCGGCGGCGGCCGCCGCCCAGGGGTACGCGAGGCCGATGAAGCCGTACCCCAGTGAGGCCGAGATCTCAGGCAGCCGGTCGGCCGCACGCTTCGCCGCCGTGACCGCCGCTTCGGCACCCGGGCCGTCACCGAGCATGGCGCGGGCGAGCGAGTACACGGCCTGGCGCGCCGGGGTGAGTCCCATCGTCGACGCCCGGTCCTCCAGCTCGGGAGCGACCACGCCGTGCAGCAGACGGGCCGCCTCGCGCGGGAGGCCGCGCATGAGGGCGAGCTGGCCGCGTAGCAGCGACAGCGTGTCGGTGGCGCGGTCCCAGTCGGCCGGTCCGGCCATGGCCGTCTCCAGGGAGACGATCGCCTCCTCGGCCGCGACCAGGTCACCCTTGGCCTGAGCCGCCGCACACCAGTTCATGTGAAGGCCGACGGTGATCACGGGTACGGCGTGCCGCCAGGAGTCGGCGTCGGCCAGCGCGCGGCGCGCCGAGGCGACGGACTCGTCGTAACGGCCGGTGTAGAGGCCGCAGGCGGCGTAGGTGCTCAGCGCCTGCGCGCGCACGGGGGGAGTGGAGGACGGGTCGGCCAGCAGATCGGTGCCGATGCGCATGGCCGCGGGGAAGTCGCCGATCATGCTGGCCAGGATCATGAGCAGCACGGTGAGATCCTGGCGGAAGGTGGGGCCGGTCACCGTCTCGAGCGCCTGGTCGAGTATCTCCTTGGCCTCGGCGACGCGTCCCAGCCCGAATCCAAGGCTCCAGGCCCGCGACAGAACCAGCTCCGTGCGCCTGCGCTCGTCGCACGGCTCGTCCCAGACCCGCGCCAGGATGTCCTCGGCCTCTTGCGATCTCTCGGTGTAGTTGAGCAGGGTGGCGAGGAGGATCGCGGCGTCGACGCCGCCGCCGTGCTCCCAGGCTCCGTGGCCGAGGCGGAGCGCCAGCGGATAGTCGTGCGCCACCCAGGCCAGCCTGCACGCTTCGACCAGCGGGGCGGGGTCGCTCACGGTGTCGCTCTCCAGCCTCCACAGCGCGATGCGCGTGATGTCCTCGGGATGCGGTCCACCGCGCTCGAGCGCCTCCGCCAGATCCCGGTAGTGCCGCCGCATTCGCAACGACGGCATCCGTGTCCGGACGATCTCGCCGTACAGGGGGTGTCCCAGGCGCGCCAGGACGCGGCGACCCGAAGAGCCCAGACTGATCAGTCCTCGGGCCTCGGCGCGCTCCACCGGCTCCGCTCCGGTCAGGGGGATCAGTTCGGGCAGGTCGACGGGCTCGCCGAGTGCCACCAGTTCGATCACGGCCCGCTCCTGCTCGTCGACCGTCCCCATCCGCTGCTGGACCAGGTCGGTCAGCCGGGACGCGTGGCGCAGGAGCTCCCGCCGTAACCGCCAGACGTCACCGTCGTCACGCCGCACGGCGGCGGCGACCAGCTCGCTGAGATACAGCAGATTGCCCTCACTGAGGTGGTGAAGTTGGTCGACCAGCGAGGGCGCCACGACTCCGGGGAGCGCCTGGGCCACGAGGGCGGCGGTCCCGTCTCGGTCGAGCGGGGTCAGGTCGATGCGTTCCGCGGAGTCCTGCCTCCACAGTGCCGTCACCGGGTCGGGGCAGCTCTCTCCTGTCCTGAGCGTGGCAAGGACGGTGGCCTGCCGGGTGAGGTGGTGCACCAGCGCCGCGGAGGCCGGATCGAGCAGATGGGCGTCATCGGCCACGAGCACGATGGGCCTGCCCCCGGCGCTCCCGACGATCGCGTCCATCGCCCAGGCCAGCAGGTTCGCCCTGGGCCCGGGAGCCGCCGCCGGGAGCAGAGGCGCCATCGCGCCGAGCGGGAGGGTACGGGCGGCCTGGGTGGCGTGCACCCACACGACGGCGTGCGTCTCGGCGAACCCGCTCGCCGACTCCGCCACCAGCCGGGTCTTGCCGGCCCCCGCCGGACCGGCGAGCACGACCGCCGGGCAACCGGGATCGCGCAGCAGCCCGACGATGCGGGTCAGCTCCGCCTCACGCCCTATGAGTGGCCATCTGCGCACCTGCCCGCCCTATCTGAGTACTGCGGCACTCATGCCTGATGGACCCGGCACAGTCATTGTCGGCCTCACGGCTCGCGGAGCCAACCGTCATCGAGCCGCCTCGAACCCTGCCTGCACCGGCAGGGCGGACCTGGGAGGTCACATGAGAGTAATCACGGCAGGTCGCGCCGGGTCCACGGCGGCGGTCACGGCGGGCCCGCCGGCCACAGGGCGGCGGACGCCCGGGCGGGCGGGCGTCGCGATGCTGGCCGTCGCCTGCCTGCTGGCGGCCCTGGCCGTCACCGGCTGCCGGCACGTGGCGGCGGGGAAGGTCCTGGCGGTGGCGGTCGACGTCCTCGGCCCCGACCCCTTCTCGGAGACGGCCTTCGGCCAGGACACGCGCTCGGTGGTGCCGAACCCCGTGGGGGGGACCCGAGCCGGTGACGTCGCCGGCCTGTATGGCGGCTCCCTGAACAAGAGGGCCTGCGACAAGTCCTCGCTGGTGAGGTTCCTCACCGCGGCCGGGAACCGGGCGAAGGCACGGGTGTGGGCGGAGGTGCTGGGCATCTCCGCCGACCACATCGCGGGGTATGTCAGGACGCTGACTCCGGTGCTGCTCCGGAACGACACCCTCGTGACCAACCACGGCTTCAAGAACGGCGCCAAGACCGTGTTCCAGGCTCTGCTGGAGGCCGGCGTCGCCGTCCTCGTGGACCGGCTCGGCCGGCCGGTCGTCAAGTGCAACTGCGGGAACCCTCTGGCGGACCCGATCGAGCGCCCGGACGACCTCACCCCGGACCTGATCTCCGACCCGCGGTGGAAGCCGAGATTCGAGGTGAGGAAGGTCACCGTCGTCAGGCGGAGCACGACCAAGCGCGTCCGCAGATTCCACCTCGCCGACATCGGCAGCGGCCGGGGCATCGGACGCCCCGCCGGCTCCGACGGTGGACGGGACCTCGCCCTGCCCGCCCCGCCGGTGCTCTCCTCCGTACCGGAGGAGCCCGCCGCGTCCCCGCCGCTGTCCGGTACCTGGCGTGCCTCCTCGTACTCCTCGTCGCTGATCCGGGTGGAGCCCGCGGGCCCTGGCACGTTCACCGGGGTGATCGCACGCGAGCTGAGGATCGGCGACGGCTGCGTGCTCGAGGAGGGCAGGAAGATCTGGAGCGTGGAGGGCACCGGTCCCCACTACGCGGGCTCCCTCGTCCCGGTGGCGGTCGAGGACTGCCGTGACCTCCCGGAGGTCCCGGTCACCTGGGAGCTGAAGGACGGGGACACCCTGGTCGTCTGCGTGACCCTCGACCGGCGACGATGCGAGACGTGGGTGAGGTCGCCTGAGGCCTGAGGCCTGAGGTCCGCCTGATGCCGCGAGCCGGTGATTGACAGCCCTGCCAACCAAGCGCATGCTTGTTGGCAGCGTGACGGGGGCCATGATCCCCCGAGCTCTTCCGCAGCAGCGCACCGGGCGCGAGGTGCCATCGCGGTTCTCTCTGCCGCTTCACCGAGGTCTCCGCCCCGCCACAGCGCACGCACGCCGAAGGGATCCACCATGGTCGTCCCGCAACCCCAGCCCTCCGCCCGGCCTTCCTCGCCCGCGACGGAAGGGGCCGCACCCGGTGCCACCCCCGGCGGGCACAGCCGCCGCGCCGTGCTGCGCGGCGCCGTCGTCGCCGGCGCGTTCCTTGTGACGAGTGGAGCGCTGGACCGCGCCGGCGTCCCCGCGCACGCCGAAGTCGAGTACGACGTCGTCGTGATCGGCGCGGGAGCCTCGGGGATGACCGCCGCGCTGACGGCGGCCAAGCGCGGGCTGCGGACCGTGGTCATCGAGAAGGCGCCCACGTTCGGCGGCTCGGCGGCGCGGTCGGGGGCGGGGATCTGGGTGCCGTGCAACGAGGTCATCCTGGCCGCCGGGGTGCCGGACACTCCGGCCAAGGCCGCCGCCTACCTCGCGCGCGTCGTCGGCGACGTGGTGCCCGCCCAACGGCAGGCGGCCTACCTCGCCAACGGCCCGGCGATGATCTCCTTCGTCATGAGGAACAGCCCGCTGCGGTTCCGGTGGATGGAGGGCTACTCCGACTACTATCCCGAGTTCCCCGGCGGGATGCCGGACGGCCGCTCCATCGAGCCGGACCAGCTCGATGGGAACATCCTCGGCGCGGAGCTCGCCCACCTGAACCCCTCCTACATCCCCACCCCGGACGGCCTGGTCGTGTTCAGCGCCGACTACAAGTGGCTCACCCTGAGCGCGGTCAACCCCAAGGGGCTCGCGGTCTCCGCCGCGTGCGTCCAGAGGGGCGTGGAGGCCGCGCTTCGTGGGGAGAAGCCCCTCACCATGGGCCAGGCGCTGGCCGGCGGGCTGCGCGCCGGGTTACTGTCGGCCGATGTGCCGGTCTGGCTGAACACCCCCTTCTCCGACCTGCGGGTGGAAGGGGGCCGCGTCACCGGTGTGGTGGTGACGCGAAACGGTCAGCAGACCCTGGTCAGGGCAAGGCGCGGGGTCATCGTCGGCTCCGGCGGCTTCGAGCACAGCGAGACCATGCGCAGGGAGTTCCAGCGGCAGCCCATCGGGACCGGCTGGACCGTGGGCGCCAAGGAGAACACCGGCGACGGGATCCAGGCGGGGGAGCGGGCCGGGGCCGCGCTCGACCTGATGGACGACGCCTGGTGGGGACCGGCGATCCCGCTGCCGGACCAGCCGTACTTCTGCCTGGCCGAGCGCACCCTGCCCGGATGCATCCTGGTCAACGGCGGCGGCAGGCGGTTCGTCAACGAAGGCGCGCCCTACAGCGACGTTGTGCACGTCATGTACGAGCGCGACAGCGCCACCTCGCCGCACATCCCGGCCTGGCTGATCACCGACCAGCAGTACCGCAACCGCTACCTGTTCAAGGACGTCGCCCCGCTCCTGCCGCTGCCCGAGGAGTGGTACCAGAGCGGCGCCGCCTTCAGGGCCGCGACACTCGACGAGCTGGCGCGGAAGATCGGCGTACCGGCCCAGGCCCTGCGCGCGACGGTGCTCAGGTTCAACGGCTTCGCCCTGACGGGCAGGGACCTGGACTTCCACCGGGGCGACAGCGTCTACGACCGCTACTACGCCGACCCCTACGTCAAGCCCAACCCCTGCCTGGCCGCGTTGTGGCTGCCGCCCTTCTACGCGTTCAAGATCGTCCCTGGTGACCTGGGCACCAAGGGCGGGATGCGCACGGATGCCCGGGCGCGCGTCCTGCGAGCGGACGGCACGGTCATCCCCGGCCTGTACGCGGCGGGCAACGCCAGCGGCGCCGTCATGGGACACAGCTACGCCGGGGCCGGTTCGACCCTCGGCCCCGCCATGACCTTCGGCTACGTGGCCGCCAACGACATCGCCGCCTCGCCCGGCGCCTGAGCCCCTCCGAACGCCACTCCGGCGCCTGGTGACCTCGGGCGGGCGCCGGAGTGGCAGGGGCTCAGTGCGATTCGCGGGCCACCTGGTGACCGCTCGACCCGAGCAGGAAGTCCAGGTCGGCCCCGGTGTCGGCCTGCATCACGTGGTCGACGTACAGCCGCTCCCAGCCTCGCGACGGGTTCGCGAACGCCTCGACGGCAGCGGTGGCGGGACTTCGCGTGGCGAGTTCGCCGGCGGGCAGGTCGACGTCCAGCCTGCGGGCCTCGACGTCGAGCACGATGGGATCGCCCGTGCGGACCAGCCCCAGGGGCCCGCCCGCCGCGGCCTCCGGCGAGACGTGCAGGACCACCGTCCCGTACGCCGTCCCGCTCATCCGGCCATCGCAGACGCGGACCATGTCCCTGACCCCGCGCGCGAGCAGCTTGGGGGGCAGCGGCAGGTTGGCCACCTCGGGCATCCCGGGGTAGCCGCGCGGACCGCACCCGCGCAGGACGAGCACGGAGGTCTCGTCGACATCGAGGTCCGGGTCGTTCAGCCGGGCCCGCGCGTCCTCCACGCTGTCGAACACCAAGGCCCTCCCGCGGTGCCGCAGCAGCTCGGGAGAGGCGGCGGCGGGCTTGATCACCGCACCGTGCGGTGCCAGGTTGCCGCGGAGCACGGCGATGCCGGCGTCGTGGAGCAGCGGCCTGTCACGGGGCCGGATCACCTCCTCGTCGAAGATCCGCGCGTCGCCGAGATGGGCGGTCAGCGGAGTGCCGTCCACCGTGACCGCCTCCGGGTCGAGCAGGTCGCGGACCTCGCGCAGGACCGCGAGCAGGCCCCCGGCCCGGTAGAGGTCGTCCATCAGGTGGCGGCCCGCGGGCAGCAGGTCCACCAGCAGCGGCACCCCGGACCCCGTCCTGTCGAAGTCGTCCAGGGAGAGGTCGACGCCGAGGCGGCCGGCGATCGCGAGCAGGTGCACCACGGCGTTCGTCGAGCCCCCGATCGCGGCCAGCGTGACGATGGCGTTCAGGAACGAGGCGCGCGTCATCACCTCGCTCGGACGCCGCCCTTCGGCGATCATGCCGACCGCGAGGCGCCCGGTCGCGTGGGACAGTTCGAGCAGCCTGCTGTCGGGGGCGGGGGTGCCGGCGATGCCGGGAAGCGACATGCCGAGGGCCTCGGCCAGCAGGCCCATGGTGGAGGCCGTGCCCATCGTGTTGCAGTGCCCCCTGCTGCGGATCATCGAGGACTCCGAGGCGGTGAACTCCCGCTGCGTGAGGGTGCCCGCCCGTACCTCCTCGCTGAGCCGCCACACATCGGTGCCGCATCCGAGCGGATGGCCTCTGAAGGTGCCGGTGAGCATGGGTCCGCCGGGCACGACGACGGCGGGCAGATCCACCGAAGCCGCGGCCATCAGCAGTGCGGGGATCGTCTTGTCGCAGCCGCCGAGCAGCACGACGCCGTCGATCGGGTTGGCCCGCAGCATCTCCTCGGTGGCCATGGCCGCCATGTTCCGCCACAACATCGCGGTCGGGCGCACCTGGGTCTCGCCGAGCGAGACCACGGGCAGGTTCAGCGGCACGCCTCCCGCTTCCCAGATCCCGTTCTCGACGCTCCGGGCGACCTCGTCCAGATGGGCATTGCAGGGGGTGAGCGCGGAGGCGGTGTTGGCGATCGCGACGTGCGGGCGCCCGTCGAAGGCGTGGCCCGGAAGCCCGCGGCGCATCCAGGCCCGATGGATGTAGGCGTTACGGTCGCCGCCGGCGTACCACTGCTGACTTCGCTGTCCACTCATGGGGCGATCTTCCCCTGATTGCAGCGTATGTCTACATTGTGGGGTAGCGAGAGTTTGTAGCGGCATGTGCCAGGGGTCGTCGTCGCATGGCCGGGCTCGTGCCGAGTGGAGGGGTTCGCATGCGCCTTGTCCCGGGTCGCTCAGGATCCGTGGTCCCCGTCGTGCCGGCGACGTGACGGCGATGCGGGCGCTCGTCCTGCGCGGGCCCCGCGTGGCCGGGGTGGAGGAGGTCCAGGCGCCGGCGCCGGGCGCGGGACAGGTCGTCGTGGACGTCCACCGCGCCGGGGTGTGCGGCACCGACGTCGAGCTGTTCACCGGGGACATGGCCTACTACGCGCAGGGCAAGGCGGCGTTCCCCCTGCGGCCCGGCCACGAGTGGTCCGGCGTCGTCTCGGCCGTGGGGGCCGGAGTCGGCGAGAGCCGCCTCGGCGAGCGCGTCACCGGAGAGACCATGCTGGGGTGCGGCGCGTGCGCGCGATGCCGTGCCGGCCACGGGCACGTGTGCTCCCACCGCCACGAGGTGGGCATCCTCGGCGGCTGGCCGGGCGCGCTGGCCGAGAAGGTATGCGTGCCCGCCGCGAGCCTGCACCGCCTGCCGGACTCGGTGGACGACCAGGCCGGCGCCCTCGTGGAGCCCGGAGGCAACGCCTGGCGCGCCGCGGCCGCCGCGGGCGCCGGCCCGGGATCTCGCGTGCTGGTCTGGGGACCGGGCACCATCGGCCTGCTGACCGCCGCCTTCGCGCGTGCGGCCGGCGCCGAGGTCCACGTCCTCGGGCTCGACCACCGCAACCGGGAGCTGGCGCGAAAGCTCGGGGCCGACCGGTTCTGGACGCGTGACGAGCCGCCCGACGTCACGTTCGACGCGATCGTGGACTGCACCGACGACCGGAGCATCCCGGCCGCCGCCCTCGACCTCGTCGAGCCGGCCGGGCGCGTCGTCCACATCGGCCTGTCCAGCGCGCCCAGCCTGATCGACACCCGCGAACTCGTGCTCAAGGAGGTCACCGCCGTCGGCCTCCTGGGCGGCTCCGCCGGCATGGGGCCCGCCATCGAGCACTACGCCGGAGGCCTGGTCGCGCCGGGCGTCCTGGTCGGGGCCACCGTCGGGCTGGACCAGGCGGCCGGCGTGCTGGCGGGCGAGTACGAGGGCGACCAGGGCACCAAGATCCACATCGACCCGCGCCTGTGACCTGGCCTGGTCCCGCGCCGTGCCGTCTGGGCGGGCCGGGTGACGGCCGCGTGCGGGGATGCCCGGCGTCTCCGATGTGCGATAGTTGACTGACCCGTCATCTCGCCGAGCAGGGGGATCATGCCGCGTCCGAGCGTCGAGGCGGAGCGCCGGGAGCAGATCCTGCTCGCGGCCTGCCAGGTGATGGCCGAGGTCGGCCTGCGAGCCCTGCGCGTCGGCGACGTCGCCAAACGGGCCGGCACCAGCCACGGCACGGTGCACTACTACTTCGCCACCAAACGTGACCTGGTCCACGCCGCGTTCGCGTTCAACTTCCAGCGCTCGCTCGACCGGCGCCGCCCGATCCTGGACGCGGCCGGCGACCCCCGCTCCCGGCTGCGCGCCTTCGTGGACTCCTACCTCCCCGGCGGCGACCCCGACACGGCGCTCGCGTGGCGGGTCTGGATCGAGCTGTGGAACGAGGCGCTGCGCGAGCCCGACCTGCAGGAGCTCAACGAGCGGGTGTACGGCGAATGGCGGCGGGTGGTCGCCGGCATCGTGCGCGACGGCCAGGACCGGGGGCAGTTCAGGGACGGGGACGCGGTCGAGACGGCCAACCTGCTCATCAGCATGATCGACGGCCTGGCCATCCAGGTCCTGCTCGGATCGCGCAACATGACCGCCGAGCGGATGCGCGCGAGCTGTGACACCTTCCTGCGCGGCCTGGAGGCCCGGCCTCCCGCAGCCTGACCATCCGGCCATGCCCGGTCCCGGTCCGTTGCGGCCTGCGGGATCGATGGCGCCGCATCTGGACGAGCGGCCATTGACAGCCTGCCACCGGACGCGCGAGAGTCTCGAAATAACTGACTCATCAGTTAATTTACATAGACGCCCGCGACCGATGAGGAGTACGGCCATGCCGCGTTCCGTCCGTGACGGACTGGACCTCAGCGTCGAGCAGCGAGACGCCGTCGCTCTCGCTCGCGAGTTCGCTCTCAAGGAGATCCGGCCGGTGGCCCGTGCCGTCGACGAGGCCGACCACGAGTTGCCCGCCGAGGTGTGGCGCAGGGCCGCCGAGACCGGGCTCACCTCCTTCATGCTTCCCGCCGAGTTCGGCGGCGGGGGGGTGACCGATCTGACCACGCAGTGTCTCGTGCAGGAGGAGCTGTGCCACGGCGACATCAGCATCGGCAACCTCGTCACCTCGAACGGGTTCTTCGCCACCCCGGTGGAGACCCTCGGCACCCCCGCCCAGCGCAGGCGCTGGCTGGAGCCGCTGTGCTCGTCGGAGCCGCCGCTGACCTCGCTGGCGGTCACCGAGCCCGGCGTCGGCTCCGACGCGGCGTCGCTGACCACCCGGGCGGTGCGCGACGGCGACGCCTACGTGCTGAACGGGCAGAAGTCCTGGATCTCCAACGCGCCGTTCGCCCAGTACTTCGTGGTCTTCGCCACCGTCGCTCCCGGCACACGTTCCAGGGGCGTCACCGCGTTCGTCGTGGAGCGGGACACTCCCGGGTTCACCATCGGCGCCGCGATGCCGAAGATGGGCCAGCGCGGCATCGGCTGCGCGGAGCTGTTCTTCCAGGACTGCCGCGTGCCCGCGGAGAACCGCCTGGGGGAGGAGGGGCAGGGCTTCTCGGGGCTGATGCGCACGTTCGACGCCTCGCGCATCCTCATCGGCGCCGCCTGCACCGGACTGGCCAGGGCGGCCCTGGACGCCGCGCTCTCGTACGCCCGGGAGCGCGAGCAGTTCGGCGTCAAGATCATCGAGCATCAGGCGGTGGCGTTCCGCCTCGCCGACATGGCGGCCAAGGTCGACGCCTCCCGCCTGCTGACCATGCGCGCCGCCCGGCTGTTCGACCTCGGCGAGCAGGTCACCGAGGAGGCGGCCATCGCCAAGCTGACCGCCTCGGAGAACGCCATGTGGTGCACCTGGGCGGCGGTCCAGACCCACGGCGGCTGGGGGTACTCCCGCGAGTACCTGGTCGAGAAGTGGATGCGCGACGCCAAGCTGGAGGAGATCGAGGAAGGCACCTCCGACATCCAGCGCATGATCATCTCGCGCTCCCTGGCGCGGAACGCATGACAATGCGCGTGTTCTCCGACCCGAGGTCCGTCGCCGTGGTCGGCGCGTCCGCCAGCCCCGCCAAATGGGGGTACTGGCTGGCGCGCGGCGCGCTGCGGGGCGCGCATCGGCGCGAGGTGCACCTGGTGAGCCGGTCCGGAGCCGTCGTCGACGGGGTGGCCAGCGTCCCCGGCCTGGGCGACCTCGCGGAACCGCCCGAGCTCGCGGTGCTGAGCGTGCCGTCGGCGTCGTTCGGCCGGGTCGTCGACGAGGCACTCGCCCTCGGCGTACGCGGTCTGCTGGCCATCACCGCCGGAGTGCGGGACCCCGGCCTGGCCGAGCGCGTGCGCGCTGCTGGGGCCCGGATGGTCGGGCCCAACTGCCTCGGCATCTACGACGCCGCCACGGACCTGGAACTCGCCTGGGGCGGATTCGTGCCCGGCTCGCTCGGCATCGTGTCACAGTCCGGGCAGCTCGGACTGGAGCTGGCCGGGTTGGCGCGTGAGGCCGGCATCGGCGTCTCGCGGTTCGTCTCGGTGGGCGACCAGGCCGACGTGTCGGCGCGGGACGGAACGGCCGGACATCGTCGAGTGCGAGGTCAACCCGCTGCGCGCGGGCGCGGACGGCGTGCTGGCCGTGGACGCGCTGGCGGTGGTCGCCCCCGTGGAGAACGAGCGGCTGGTGGCAGAGGTGTTCGCCCAGCCCGCGCGGCGGTGGCCGCCGGTCGAGTGACCGGCGGCCACCTGTTCACGTCCGGGTCACGGGGCCCTGCCCACCACCACCTTCTGGCTCCGGTAGTTGCCGCCGTGGCCGTCCGGGCGGTAGTTCCGCTCGACGTTTCCGGCGATGTCGACCGCGAACCAGTGCACGTCGGTGGTCCTGGTCACCGTGAGCTGCTGGGTCCCCTCACGCATCCCCGAGGAGGTGAGCTTGGGGGAGCTGAGCGTCGGGCGGCTGCCGTCCAGCGTGTAGTAGACGTTGGCCGGCTCGTCGATCTCGAAGGTGAACGTGGCCGAGGTGCCGGTACGCCCGGTGACCTTGAGCCTTGAGTCGGGGCGGTCCTTGTCGGCCGCGAACGCCCGGGCGACCTCCAGGATGGCGATCTGCCCGGTGGCGAACTCCATCGCCTCCTCGTGGCCCTCGGCGAAGGGCGGCTGGAACCCGACGGCCTCGAACTGCTTGGTCGTCTGGTTGTAGACGTCCGCGCCGACCTCGAAGTCCCACCCGATGATGCCGCGGCTGTACCAGTGCTCGTCGGCGCTGTTGCCGGCCGCCGAGTACAGCACGTCCGGGACCGGCCCGGTACGGCCCGGCCAGATGCCCGTGCCGCGCCACTCCTGCACGGAGGACAGGATGTGGCCGGAGGCGTCCCAGAAGAAGTTCTCCGTGCCGAAGTCGACCCGGGGCAGCAGCTCGCGTCCGGGGAGCTTGTACGCGCCGGGAGGCCACATGAAGTAGCCGCCGTAGGAGTGGGTGTTCATCGCGAACTTGATGTTCGGATAGCGGGTGGTGAGCCAGACCTCGTTGCGCGCTTCCGGCTCCGACAGCTCGGCCGGGCCGGCGAACGTGCCGCTGATGCAGTTCGTCGAGGCGCCGCTGTATCCGTCGAACAGCGACCCCACCGAGAAGTTGCGGTTCAGGTCCACGCCCCAGGAGTTACGCGTGGCCGGGTCGCCCGCGCTCGCCGCGCAGTGGTTGGTCATGTTCTTGCGCTGCATGTTGAAGTCGTACATCGAGTAGTGTCCGCCGTCGGGGTTCACCGACGGCAGGACGAAGATGTCCAGGTCGTCGACCAGCTTCCGCGTGCGCGGGTCGTGGGCGTAGTTCCGCAGCAGCCGTTCGGCCGCCTCCACGCAGACCAGCGGGGTCACCCACTCGCGGGCGTGCTCCTGGCAGTAGAGGAACACCCCGAGCTTGGAGCCGTCCCGCTTCTTCCCGATGCGCAGCGCCTTCATCTGGAACGGCTCACGGGCGATGGACGGCGGCGCGTTCAGGTTGTCGGCCAGCTTCGTCGCCTCGGCCGCCGCCACGACGCCGCCACCGGCGTTGCCTCGGTAGGTGCTGGCGGTGAGCAGCGCCGACGCCGCCGCGTCGGCGTTGAGCGCGTCCACCACCTGGCGGGCGGTACTGCCGATGGCGGCCGATCCGTCGGTGGCCAGGGTCACCACGACGTTCTCGCCGGTGACGGATACGGCGAGCGCGCTGGAGGCCGCGTCCGGCTTCACCAGGGCCACGCTGATGTCGTTGCCGCCCTGCGAGCCGTAGGCCTTGGAGGTGACGTATAAGGTGCTCGCCGCGTCGGTGCCGAACTGCGCCTGGGCGGCCCGGCGGTAGCCGTTGGTCTTGTACGGCAGGTCGACGATCTGCGCGAGCTTCGGGAACTGTGAGGCGAGGGCGGTGATACGGCCGGTGGTCTCGGTCGGGTCCATGTAGTGGTCGACGAAGTCCGCGACGTAGTGCCTGCTCGGGGGCTTGCGCCTCTCGCCCAGCCACTTGGTCACCGGAACCGTGACGGTGCCGCCGCGGCTGCTCGTGATCGTGACCCTGGAGGGCGTCGCGGCGACGGACAGCGGCGCGTTGAACCGGTGGTACATGTACTGGCCCGCGTCGGTGAACCGCGACATCGTCGCCGTGCCACCGGAGCCGGGGGCGGTCCCCCGGCCGCTGTCCCAGCTGGCGGTGAGCACGGTCTCCGCGTCGGTGGCGCTCGACTTCACCTCCACCGAGAGGAAGCGCTGATCGTCAAGGCTGGTGAACCACTCGGCGCGCAGCGGGGTCAGCGTGTCGACCTCCGACGCCGCCTCGTCCGCGGACTTGATGGCGGACTGCCGGTCGGCCTCGTTCGCGGCGAGATCCGACGGGTCGGAGATGGCGCCGCGCACGTCGAATCCCCGGGCGCGGAGGTCCTCGGCCTCCTTGGGGCTCAGTACGGCGTGCACCTCGATGCCGTTGTCGAGAGGCTTCTTGTATTCGGCCAGGTCGACGCCCAGGGAGTTGAGCCGGTCCACCGCGGCCTCGTCGGGGACGACGATGCGCAGCAGGGAGACCCCGTCCTTCGCGGTGCTGGACTGGCGGTCGGGCGTGACGGAGCTGGGAGAGGGCGGCGGCGCGGCCAGGACCGGGAGCGCGCTGAAGGTGAGGGCGAGGGGTAACACGAGCCCGGCCGCGAGGCGGCCGGCTCGTCTGCCGGCGAGAGAGCTCCTCATGAGGGTTTCCTCCAGTTGGCATGCTGCCCGGTGAGGGAGTCGTCCCGGGCGTGAGCACGCAAGTGGAGAGGAGTCTTGGCCAAGTAAAGATCTTCGTCAAGGCCCAAAAGAGACATACATCGCGATCAGTTATCGATAGCCATGTTGATATGAAATTTCCGGTCATACCGCTCACAGCGTTGCTGCCAAGGTGGGCGGCGTTCACGTCGTTCCTGGGCTATTGACCCGGACGCCCGCGTCGTTCGAGGGTGGCAGTGACACGGGGATGGATGTCGACGGGGTGACGGGTGGACATGTACCAGGAAAGGCTCGTGTTACGCGAGCCGTACCGGCTGGTGAGGTTATGGGGACGGGTGGCGCTGCTGGCGGTGTTGCTCTGGGGTGGTCTGATCACGGCGCTGAGCATGAACCCGCAGGCCCGCCCGATCGAGGACTTCCGGGCGTCGCTGCGGGGAGGTGAGGTGGCCTACGTCCTCCACTCGGAAGGCCGGGCCCTGTCCGACCTCCGCTGGTCCACGGCGCCGTTGTTCTGGTACCGGTTGGAGACGTACCAGTACGACGCCGGAGGGGCGGAGGGGGCGTACGACCGTGACGACCTGGCCGCCGATCTCGGCGCCGTGAAGGCACGACCGATCGTCGCGGAGATCTCGAGTGGCTCCAAGGGCGGCCAGCCGATTCCCTACTGGCCGTTCCACGTCCCTGTCTTCCCCGGGGGATGGCTGGTCGGGGCCGCGTGGGTGATCACGCTCCTCATCATGCTGAGCACGGCACGGCCCCGTCTGGGCAATCGGTGGGCGTGGTTCTGGCTGTTCACATATGGGCAGGCCGGAGCCGTCCTGTTCCTCATGTCCGAGCCCCGGCCTCTCTGGCGGGGGCTCGACCCCGAGGTCCCGGTCGTATCCCGGATGGGGGGACGCCAGGGCTGCCTCGTCTCCATCGGGCTCGGGCTCGTCTCCATCCTCGCCGTCCTGGCGGTCTCCTTGCTGGCCCACGCGCTGATCACAGTCGCGACGGGCGGCTGACGACCTGTCCGCACGAGCCGGCCGCCAGGCCCTGCCGGGAATTGTCGGTCGGGGGCGCTATCAATGGCCGGGTGCGAGTACCGCCTGAGTGGATGAGCGGACCTGTGGAGCACATCGCGTTTGTCCACAGGCACGCTACGTGTCGGCCATGGAGGTGCGATCTTCGTGTATCCATAGGGGTGATCGATCCTGTGTTCGCACGGGGTGGCTCGCCATGAGCGTGGCGAGGTTCCGGGGAGAGGCGGGCCTGGTGCCTTCTCCCCGTGTAGGGGTGCTGATCGCCGCCTGAGGTCGTTTCCGAGCGGCCTTCCGGGCGGCCGGGGGAGTGGGGATGTCGGAGAGAGCTGTCACGAGCGGGTCGCGCGCGTTCGACCTCGACGCGTTCGCGGTGAGCGACCGGTTCCGGTTGTTCAACTTCACCCGGCGCGACGACCACCTCGTCTACCTCTGGGTGCTCCGCGCCATGGACCGGCTCCGGGCCGTCCACCAGCTTCAGGCCCACCCCGACGACGTCGCCCGCGTGCTCGCCGAGCTCGGCGAGGCGCACGGCGACGCTCCCTCGGCCGACGAGAACCTCCGGTCGCGGCTCGACGCGCTCGCCGAGGACGGCGTCGTCCACCGGCTCGAAGACGCGTCCCGGGCCGGCAGCCTGGTGAGATATCGCAACCGCCAGTCGGTCTACCAGTTCAGCGAGCTGGGTTACCAGGCGTTCGCCGCGGTCGAGGAGGTGCTGGCCGCGCGTCTGCGCGATGCCAACCTGTCGCGGCTGGTCTTCTCCGACATCCTGGAGGATCTCAAGGCGCTGGCGGCGGCCAACCGGTCGGGCCACGGCGAGCAGGTGTGGCGGAGGCTGTCCCGTCTGGACACCGTCATGGAGGACATGGCGCGCCGGTCCGCGCGGTTCCATCTGACCCTCGGGGAGATCACCCGCTCCACCGACGCCTCCCCCGAGACCTTCCTCCGTTACAAGAACACGCTGCTCTCGCACATGACCGACTTCATGGCCGAGCTCGACCGCTACCTGCCCCGCCTCGACAAGGCGGTGCGCGATGTCGAACGCACAGGTGTGGAGACCCTGCTGAGCCGGGCCGCCGTGGCCGATGAGCGGCTCTTCATGGATCGCGGCGAGCGGCTCGAAGACTGGCGCCGCCGCTGGGCGGTGCTGCGCGCCTGGTTCGCGGCCGACGGCGCCGAGTCCTCCCGCGCGGCCGAGCTGCGCGCCGCCACCCGCACGGGCGTGTCGGGCGTCATCGCGCTGCTCCGGCAGATCGCCGAAGCGCAGCGGGGCGGCGTCAACCGGTCGACCCAGCTCCGGCACCTGGCCGAGTGGGTCTTCAACGTGCCCGACGAGGGCGCCGCCCACGCTTTGATGACCGCGGCTTTCAACGCGCGCACGGCACGGCACCTCGGCGGGGCCCACGACGACGCCGACGTCATCTCCGTCCGCTCCACCTGGTGGGACGCGCCCGGTGTGGAGATCTCCGTGCCGCTGTTCCGCCGGGGCAAGGCGCCCACTCCGGGCGTCCCGCAGCCGGTCCGTAGAAGGGCCGGCATGCGCGGCGAGCTGCGCCGGCGACAGGCGACCGGGCGGGCCGCCGAGCGGCAGGCCGCCGAGGGGCTGATGGAGGCCGGGGTCCATGGGCGCGCCCTCGACGAGACGCAGACCCGCGTGGTGCTGAGGCTCCTCACGCGGGCGCTGGAGGCCCGCACCGTCGTCGCGGGCCGGCTGCACGACGCGTCAGGGGCGAACGAGGTGATGACGGTCCGCCTGATCCCCGACCCGTCCGGCAGCACCATCCGCACCCCCCACGGCCTCCTCCACCTCCCCGGCCTCAGACTCGACCTACGCCCGGCCCAACACGTGCCGCGCGACGCGCCGGAGCGGGGTAAGGATTCCGGGGCGGCGGGTGCGGGGGTTTCCCGGCCGGGTGGTGCCGGTGGGGTGACCCGATGAGGGCGGCCGGTGGGCGTGGCGCGGTGGCGCGAGGGCGGGGGGTCGCGGCCGGTGTCCTGCCGAGTGACCTCGGGTCCTACCAGCAGGCCGTGCGTCTCGCCCTGACCAGTGACCTCATCACCTCCGCCCGCCCGCGCCCGGGCGCGCTGGAGCAGGTCCTGCAATGGGCCGACCAGCTCACCCGCGACTTCCGCGAGCTGTTCGGCTACACCGTGATCGCCACGACCCGGCAGGTACGGGTGGTGCGCCGGCTCGACGCGTTCGACGAGACGCAGCGCCACCTGTTCGCGAAGAAGGGCAAGCCGTTCGACCGGCGCCGCCTCGCCTACCTGTGCCTGGTGCTGGCCCTGTTCCAGCGCTCCCGCGTGGAGATCAGCCTCGCCGACCTCGTCGGGGCCTTCGCCCCGGCCGCCAACGCGATCGAAGGGCTCGGCTTCGATCCGACCATCGGCGCGCACAAGGCCGCGGTGGTCGACTGCCTCGACTGGCTGGTCGAGCGTGGCGCCCTGCGGCTCTCCGACGGTTCCCTCGACGCCTGGGCACACGACACCGAACGGGGTGACGCCCTGTTCGACATCGACCACGACATCTGCGCGATCCTGTTCAGGCCCGCGCGCCCGGTGCAGCACCTGACCAGCGCGGCCGGCCTGCTGGAGGGCTTCGCCTCCGGCGGCGCGAGCCGGGCGCGTCCCGAGGACGCCGCGCGCCGTGCCAGGCGCGTCCTGGTCGAGCAGCCCGTCGTCTACTTCGCCCAGGTCGAGCCCGAGGTCGCCGACGCCCTGCGGCATCCCGGCCTCGCGACGGACCTCGCACGCCTGACAGGGCTGGCCGTGGAGCGACGGGCGGAGGGGGTCATGCTCGCCGACCCCGGCGGGCGCTTCACCGACAAGCCGTTCCCCGGCCGGGGCGGGGCCGTCAACCGGGCGGCCGGCCTCCTGCTCGGCAAGATGGCCGACCTGCTGGAGGACCCCGACGAGCGTCGAACGGTGACGTTCCTGGAGCCGCCCCGCGATGCCGACGACCAGCGTGACCTGCTGGCCCGGATCGACTCCGCCCTCCCGCGGTCCGGGGTCGTCCGCGAGCTCGCCTGGGCTCCGCCTCCCGTGACGGAGCCGCACGCCGGTGGCACGCCATCCCCCGAGACCGCCCTCGTGGAACAGGCACGGCTGACGGCGATGCTCGGCGAGCTGTACGAAGAGCTGGGTGCCGCTTCGTTCTCCAGCGCCTGGCAGCATGATCCCGAGGGCCTGCTGGACGCCGCGGTGACCCTCCTCGCCGAGCTCCGCCTGGTGCGCCGGCATCCGGGCGGGGTGCTGCTGCTCCCCGCCTTCGCCCGCTACCGCAACATCGCGCTCGCCCTGCCCGACAGGCGCCGCAGCGAGGCCCAGCTCGGCCTGCACCTCTCACCGTCTCTTCCGGAGGACTCCCGCTCATGACACCCGCAACCGGCCGCTTCAAGCCGTCCCGCGCAGGTGTGATCAACATCTGGGACTACGTCGATGAGGAGTTCGTCTTCGCCGACGGCCGGCTCGTGCTGCGCGGGCACAACGGCTCCGGCAAGACCAAGGCGCTTGAGGTGCTGTTCCCGTTCGTGCTCGACGGGGTGAGCGACGCCCGGCGCCTCGACCCCTTCAGCGGCGAGAACCGCACCATGAAGTCCAACCTGCTCTACCGCGGCCAGGAAGCCGAATACGGCTACGTATGGATGGAGTTCGCCCGCGACTCCGACCCGCAGTACGCCGAGCCCACCGAGCCGGGGGAGCAGGAGGACGGAGAAGGCGATCGGGAGCTTGATGGGTCGGCGGGGCGTGGTGGGGCGGCCGGTGTCGATGGCTGGGAGGCGGGTGCGGGAGGCGAGGCCGTCACGCTGATCATCGGCTTGCGGGCGCACCGGCACCGTGACGGTGTGACGCCGTCGTTCTTCGTGACCGGCAGGCGGATCGGCGTGGACTTCGGGTTGCTGTCCGCCGACTCACGACCTCTCACAGAGAAGCAGCTCAAAGCGGTTCTGGAGCCCGGCGCCCGTTACCGGACCGCCACCGACTACCGCTCGGCCGTGGACGCCCGCCTGTTCGGGCTCGGCAAGGAGCGCTACGCCCAGCTGCTCGACCTGCTCCTGGCGCTGCGACGCCCGCTGCTCGCCAAGGACCTCGACCCCGACAAGGTGTCCGACACCCTCAGCTCCGGGCTCAGCCCGGTCGACCCGGTCCTCGTCGAGCAGGCCGCGCGCGACTTCGAGAACCTCGCCGCGGTGCAGAGGCTCTTCGACGACCTCAGCCTCGCCGACGGCGCGGTCAAGGAGTTCCTGGTCCACTACGGCGCCTACTTGCGAGTTCATGTCCGCCACCAGCTCGACCGCATCGGCGAGCGGCTGGAGGGGTCGGCGGGCTGCGCCGCCCGTATCGCCCAGGCCGCGTCCGAGTTGCGCCGCGCCCGCGCGGCCCGCGCCGACGCCACGGCCCGGCGCGATGCCGCCGAGGCGGAGCTGGCGCGATACGACGGCAGGCTGGCAGCGCTGAAACAGCACGATGCGTACCGGGCCGGAGGGGAGCTCGACGGGCTGCGCCGCCAGATCGCCGACGACAAGGCCGGGATCAGCCGGGAGCGCCGGCGCCTCGACCAGGTGCGCGCCCACGTCGCCAAGCTCGGCGCCGAGGCCGGCAAGGTGGCCGAGCGGCTGAGGGACGCCAAGGCGGAAGCCGACCGGCACCTCAACGAGATGGTGGACGCCGCCGGACGGGCCGGTGTCGCCGACGCCGCTGAGATCGCCGCGGCCCCGCCGCGTGAGAACCTCGCCAGGGCCAGGGCCAGGACCACCGCCCGGCGGGGTGACGTTGAGACGGTGCGCGCCCACCTCGCCGCGCTGGAAGCCGCCGAGGCCAAGCGGAGACGTGCCGAGACCTCCGTCCAGGACGCCGACCGCGCGGTCGCCAACGGTGAGGCCGAGCTGTCCACCGCCCAGGACCGGCTCGACCAGGCACGCCGCACCGCACTGGACGGGCTCACGCAGTGGGCCGACCGATGGGTGACCACCGGAGAACCGGCCCCCACCACAACCGGCCGCCGGCCGGCTACGGCTGGTGGTCTGGGGTGGGGGGCCGGGGGTTCGGTGGTCGCGGTGCCTGGTGATCTGAGGGTGATGGAGGAGGCGCTTGGCCGCATCGGTGACGACGGCGCGCGGAGGCTGCCGGAGGTGTTCGGCGAGCTGACGGAGGAGCGTCACGCCGAGGCGATCGAGGCCAGAGCCCGTGCCGGCGCCGAGGACGCTCGCGTCGCCGCCGTGCTGAGAGACCTGCGCGCCGAGCGGGACGCCGTGGCCGCCGAGCGTGACGACGCGCCTCCTGGCAACGACCTGCGTACGGCCGCTCGTGACGGGCGGCCGGGCGCGCCGCTGTGGAGGCTCGTCCGCTTCGCCGACGGGGTGGACGAGAACGCCGCCGCCGGCATCGAGGGCGCGCTGTACGGGGCGGGGTTGCTCACCGCCTGGATCCATCCCGATCCCGACCTCACCGTGGCGGCGCTGGCCGAGGGGGGCGCCGACGCCTACCTGGTGGCGGTACCCGAGGAGCGGCGGCCCCAGGGCCCGACCCTGGCCGACTTCCTGGTCGCCGAAGACCAGGACATGGTCCCCACCGGTGTCATCGACGCCATCCTGCGCTCCGTCGCGGTAGGCGACGATCTCACCTCGGCGACGCCCACGACGACCACCGTCAGCACCCAGGCCCGGTTCGGCTTCGGCCCCCACCTCGGCCGGCGGCCCAAGGCGGCGGCGGAGTACATCGGGGCCACCAACCGGGCGGCTCGCCGCCTGCTCCGTGTAGCCGAGTACGACCGGCTCATCGCGGCACACGCCGAGACCCGGAAGGCGCTGGCCGAGGAGACCGAGCGTCTCGGCGGGCTCGTCGCCGACTTCGGCAGGGCCAGGAAGGAGCTGCCCGAAACCGGGCTCATCGTCACGGCCGCGCGCGCGGTCGCCGACCGTGCCACCCGGCTCGCGGTCGCACGAGCCAGGCTCGACGAGGAGAGAAAGCAGGCCGACGGCGCGGTGGCCGAGGTGGGCGCCGCGAGCCGGCGGCTGCGCCAGTCCGCGGCCGAGCTGGTGATGCCCCGTGACCCGCGCGAGGTGGACGCCGTCGCACAGTCTCTCGACGACCTGCTGCGCGCGGCGGAGGCGTTGTGCGCCGAGCGGGAGAAGGCCGCCACGGCGCGGGCCGACCTCGTGGAGCGCGAGGAGAGCATCGAACGGCTGAGCCAGGAGCAGGCCGAGGGGGAGGCGGCCGTCGGCGCCCGCGAGGCGGCCCACGCGGTGCTGGCCGAGCGGCTGGAGACGCTGGAGCGCACCTTCGACGCCGACCTGAAGGAGGTGCTCCGGCAGATCGCCGAGACCGAGGATCTGATCGCCCAGGCGCGTGCGATACGCGATGAGCAGGACCGCGGCGCGACAGCCGAACGGGAGGCCGAGGTGCTCGCCGGGGCCGATCTCGAACACGGTCGTGAGTCCCTCACGGGCGCGTTCGTGAGCATGACCGAGCAGATCGCCGAGTTCCTCCCCTACACCCAGGCCGACCTTCGCCCGCTGGTCGGCGTCACCGACCCCACCCCTTGGCCGCTGGAGGACCACCCGCAGGGGCCGGAGCAGACCGGCAAGAGCGTCGCCGACCTGATGCTCGCCGATCCGCCGCCCGATCCGCTGGAGGCGGTCCGCGCGACCCTGCCGGGCGACGCGCTCGCGATCATCGACGCGTACGACTCGGCCACCCGGGGAGGGCGTGCGGTCACCGACGCCACGCTGAAAAGCACGCTCGACCGTGTCTCCAACGCCCTGCGGGACTTCCAGGCGGCCCTGGAGAACTGCCAGGAGGACTACCGGCTCGACTGGGAGCCCGGCGCGGTGCTGACCGTCCACGTCATCGACGCCGACGGGCGGGGCCCGGTGTCCGCGTTCGCCCGGAGTGTCGCCGAGCGGGCGGAGGAACAGGGCGTGCTCCTGGAGGACCGCGAACGCACCGTCCTTGAGGATGAGCTGCTCACCGGGCTGGCCCAGCAGATCCACTCGCGCGTCGTCGCCGCGAAGGAACTGGTCCGGGGCATGAACGCCGACACGCGGTCCAAACCCATGTCCTCGGGGACCACGATCGGGATCCGATGGGTCCAGTCCGACAAGATCGACGACCGGCAGCGTGCCGTGGCGGCGCTGCTGGTGCGCGACACCGCCGCGCTCGGGCATCAAGGGCTTTCAACGCTCCGCGGGCATCTCCGGCAGCTGATCAGGGATTACCGGGGAAGGAATTCCCGCGCGACCTACAAGGAGGCGCTCGCCGGAGTTCTCGACTACCGCTCCTGGTACACCTTCGAGCTGCTGATGGCCCGCCGCGGGGAGCCGGAGGTCCGGCTGACCCGGGCGAAGCACTCGCAGATGTCCGGCGGGGAGAAGTCGGCCTCCATCCATTTGCCGCTGTTCGCCGCGGCCAACGCGCTCTACTCTTCCGGGCTGGCGTCGTGCCCCCGCGTGATCGCGCTCGACGAGGCGTTCGCCGGCATCGACGACAACTACAAGCCCGAGCTTCTCGGGCTGACCGTGCGGTTCGACCTCGATCTGTTCATGACGGGCCATGATCTGTGGTGCACGTATCCCACCGTGCCGATGGTCGCGCACTACGACCTGCTTCACGACAGCGAGTTGCGTACGGTCTCCACGATCCTCGCGCTGTGGGACGGTGCGCAGGTCTTCGACGCCGACGCCGGGTACGCGGGCAACGACGAGCTCGTCAGGGATCTGCTCGGGTTCACCCCACGTCGGCACGCCCCGCCCGGCTCCCCGGACGACACCCTCTACACCGGCGACGACGATGACGACGTGGAGGACCACGACGTCACGACCTGAGTACAGCCCACCTTCTGAGCTGCGCAAAGGCGAACGCCCGCCGCCGGAGCTGCTCCGTACGGCGGGCGTCGTCGTTGTTTCGCGGGGAAGTGGATGGCCTGCGGCTGTACCAGGGGCATGTGTCGTGGTGGGGGCTGGGGCTGTTGCCGGGTCCCGGTGTTGTTGTTTCGCGGGGAGGTGGGCTGGGTCGCCTACCAGGATCCGGCGTTGGTGTTTCGCGGGGAGGTGAGTGGCATGGGGTTGTTACCAGGAGTTGTGGGTGGGGGAGAGCTGGCCGCGTACTGCGCCGCCGCCGAACTTGGTGGTGTGCAGGTTGGCGTACCAGTTCTTCGGGTTCTTCTGGATGCCCTTGGCGATGTCACGCTTCACCGGCGCGGAGCCCGCGATGCCGGTGACTCCGGCGGGCAGGCCGTTGGCGTCGGCGAACAGGTCGACCACGACGGGGCCGTTCGTGCCCTTCTTGCCCCGGTGGATGTGGCCGTTGGTGACCGGGTCGAGCTTGTTCCAGATCGTGGCGTAGTACAGCTTCGAACCCTTGATGCCGAACAGCCACTCCGCGCGGCCGTTGGGGTCGCCGACCTTGGTCCCCGGAGCGGGCACCTCCTGCTTGCCGCTGGCCAGAGCCTTCAGCGAGGCGTGGGTGCCGTCGGCGAGGATGGAGGCCAGGTTGATCCCGTGCGGCAGCCGGTACAGCTGCGCGCGCACGGCGCCGCCGGGGAACTCGCCGGTGTGGACGTTGAAGTACCAGTTCTTCGGGTTCTTCTTGATCCCCGACAGCAGGCCGTCGTCCCCGACCTTCACGGTGCCGGTCACGGCCTTCGCGCTTCCGGGCAGCGCCTCGCCGAAGAAGCCGATCTTGACGTCGCCGTTCACGCCGGCCTTGCCCTTGTGGATGTGGAACGCCGTGGGGGTGGCGGTGCCCTTCCACCGAACGGCGTAGGACACCTGGTTGCCACTGACGCGGATGACGGCGAAGGCGCTGCCGTCCTTGTCACCCACGGCCGGACCGCCCTTGACGGGCACTTCGTTCTTCCCGGTGAGGCGTGCGGCGAAGTAGGTGGGCGCGGTCCGCTCGGCGTCGGCCTGCGCGGAGGCCTGGGCGGCGACCGGAGCAAGGGAGGCGGCGAGCAGGCCCGCGGCGAGCGCCGTGGCGGGGAGTGTGAAAGCGCGCTTCAACATGGTGAACCTCTCATTGGTATGCGGTAACCGACCCTGTTGTGTCGGTACGCACCTTGTACGGGCCCGAAAGCGCGAGAGGTTCAATTCGCGAATCGGTATAAATGCACAGTTCGGAGATGATGGCCGGGCCGGGACGGCGCGTTAAACTGCTGGGTCACATATCGACGACGAGCAGCTTCCGGCCACTGGTCGTGCTGACCTCGAACCGGTCGATGTCGCCCGGTGGGAACGCGATGCCACCGTGTACGTACAGCGGTTCCGGGGACCCCGGAACCCCGTATCCCCTTTCCGGGACCGCCCAGCCGGTGACGACACGTCGTTCGCCTTCTGCCGTGACGGCGATCAGCTCGCATTCCAGCGGTCCCTTCACCCCCTTGAGCTCCAGGGCGGCGTGGGTCCCCCAGTCCTTGGCCTCCAGTACCAGGCCGCCGGAGATTCCCGAGGCACCCGTCGCCGAGACCGGGGTGCCCTGCCGGTAGAGCGCCTCCGCGGGACCGTGCGCGAGGTGGCCAGAGGGCATGGCGCCCTCGCCGCCGGAGACCACGGCGCCCAGGGCGGCCCCGCCGGCCACCAGGGCGACGGCCGCCGCGGCGCCGGCGATGAGCGTCCTCCTGCGGGCGCGCCGGTCACCCGCCTTCCTCCGCCGGACCAGTTCGATCACCTGCGCGGGGACCTCCTGGGTGCCGCCGTCGAGGCCGTCGTCCTCGACGGGCTCGACGCCGGTCAGCGCGTCCGCCGTGCCGTTCAGCTCCGCCAGCTCGGCCAGGCAGGGGGGACACGCGGAGAGGTGCGCGGAGAACGCCTCGCGATCGGCCTCTTCGAGCAGCCCCAGAGCGTAGGCGCCCACGTCGGTGTGCTGGACCTGTGCGGTCACGTCGTCACCCCCCTTTCCTCCAGCGCCACACGCAGGGCGCGGAGGGCGTAGTAGACCCGGGACTTCACCGTGCCCACGGGGATGCCGAGCAGCGCGGCGGCCTCGTTCACCGACCGGTCCCGAAGGATCGTCTCGTTGAGGATCTCGCGGTGAGCGGGCGACAGCGACTTCAGAGCTTCCGACACGACCACCTGACGCAGGAGGTTCTCCGTCTGGTCGGGCATCGGCACGCCGTCCAAGGGTGCGTCACCCGCTTCGGCGGGCCGGGCGTCCTTGCGGCGCCGGTCGTCGATCACGATACGTCTCGCCACCGTCGCCAGCCACGGCATCAGGGACGGGACCTCGGGATCGAGCTCGTCCGCGCTCCGCCACGCCTTGATCATCGTCTCCTGCACCACGTCCTCGGCCCACTGCATGTCGCCGAACGTCAGCCGGGACACGAAGCCGAGCAGAGGCTGGTGGTACTCCCGGTAGAGCTCGGAGACGATCAGCTCGTCATCGGGGGCCCGGACAGGGCGACGGGGCCGGCCGCGCCGTCGGCTCCATCGGTGAAAGGCGTCCGGCACGGGCTTGGCTCCAGGGGGTCGAGCGGCAGAGGAGGACACGTCCCTCACCGCATCATGCCCCTCCTCGCCGCCACGCGCACGCCGGCCCGGCCCGTCCGGCGGCCGGTGTCACGTACGGGACCTGCCGCCGCTCGGGAGGCGCGGTATCGGGCCGTACATATCGGGCACAGAAGTCATGACCTAAACGGCAAAAAGGGCTTGGCAAATTTATCCCCTAAAGCCGTGTTAACCCAATCAGAGCGGGCACGCGACTCCTCGGCAGGAAGCACAAAGCGATTACGGTCACTCACTCCTATGGGAACGCTATGGTCATCCAGGACACCGTCATGCCCGCCATATCCTGGCTGCGTCGTGCCGCCTGCCGCGGTGAGGATCCGGAGCTGTTCTTCCCGATCTCGGCCAAGGGGCCCGGCCATCTCCAGCACGAGCTTGCCAAAGCGGTGTGCCGCCGTTGCCCTGTGCGGACGCCTTGCCTGGAGTACGCGTTGGACAGCCGCGAGGAGCACGGCATCTGGGGTGGCACCGATCCCGACGAGCGCAGGGCCTCCGCGGTACGGCGCCGGGATTGGGGCGCTCGTACGGGGTAGGGGTCACCGCATGAGCGATGATCGTTCCCGTCCGGGCCATCGGCGCCCCGACGGGGTGGACGACACCACCGTCGAAGCGGTCGGCAAGTTGTCGGAGGCCCTGGAGACCGCCGAGCGGGCGCGTGGTCACCTTTACGCGTTCCACCAGCTCACCGGGCGTGCTCATCTGCAGCTGGAGGAAGCGGTGAAGCTGCTCCGAGCCGCGGGACACGCCGACCAGGCGGACGCGGTGTGCGAGGAACTGCTGGGCCGTGACGTGCTCGCCGGCCGGTGGACGTTCCAGATCGTCGAGGAGTACGAGGACGGGTACCGCCGCTGCTTCCTCGACGTGGAGGAGCGGATACGGGCGCAGCTGGTGGGCGGGCGGCGCCACGTCTACGAGGCGGAGATGAAACACCGCCTCCACGGATGACCGCAGAGGGCGGGCTACTTGAGCGCCCCGGTCGTGAGGCCCGTCTGGATCTGGCGCTGGAAGATCGTGTAGACGATCAGCATGGGCAGGATGGCCATGCTGAGCGCCGCGAACAGCGCGGCCCAGTCGGCGTCGTAACCCGCCGCCGTGGAGATGTCCGCGATGCCCTGCGTCAGCACCCACTTGTCCTTCGACTGCCCGCTGAGCAGGACCAGCGGTATCTGGTACTGGTTCCACTGGCCGAGCACGTTGAAGATGGTGATGCTCACGATGCCGGGCTTGGCCATGGGCAGCATGATCTGGAAGAACACCCGGCTGTGGGACGCCCCGTCCACGAACGCGGCCTCGGCGACCGCCCCCGGTAGCGTGCGGAAGAACGCCGACAGGAAGAACACCGTGAACGGCAGTGAGTAGGCGATGTACACCAGCACCAGGCCGCCACGCGTGTCCAGCCCGATGAACTGGCCGATCAGCGGGATGGTGCCCATGTTCTGGACCACGAAGAACAGCGGGGTCAGCGCCAGGTAGACCGGGAAGGCGAGCCCGGAGACGAACAGCAGGTAGATCGCCCGGTTGCCGCGGAACCGGTATCGCGCGAGCACGTACGCCGCCATCGAGCCCAGCAGCATGGTGCCGAACGTGCCGAACGCCACGACGACGACGCTGTTGATCATGTACTGGCCGACGTGGGCGCTGTCCCAGGCACGGGCCCAGTTGTCCCAGCGCAGCCTGGCCGGCAGCGACCAGGCGCTGCCGAAGATCTCGTCCTCGCTCTTCACCGAGGCGAGGAACGTCCACACGATCGGCACCACGACGAGCACCGTCCACACGACCAGCGCCAGGTGGGACAGCCCCGACAGCGGGCCGAGCCGGATCCTGCGCTGCTCGCGGACCGCCTCACGGCCGAGCGTCACCTTTTCCACTTCCACCTGCGAGACCATCGTCGCCCCCTCAGAACTCGATCCGCTCGCGACGCGACAGGCGCATGGCCAGCACCGCGAAGGCGACCGTGAAGAAGAACAGCACCACGCCCATGGCCGAGGCGTAGCTGAACTTGAAGTACTGGAAGGCGTTGCGGTAGATCTCGGCGGCCATCACGGTCGTGGAGTGGTCCGGCCCGCCGTGCTCGGCCGTCATCACCCACACGATGGCGAAGACGTCCAGAGCGGCGATGCCGAGATAGATCCACCCGACCTGCACGGTGTCCCAGAGCAGGGGCAGCGTGACCCGTACGAAGAGCTGGACGCGTCCGGCCCCGTCGATCTGGGCCGCCTCGTACATCTCGCGCGGGATGGACGCCATGCCCGCGGAGAAGAGCACCACGTAGAAGCCGACGGCCTGCCACACCAGCACGCCCAGGATCGACCAGAACGCGATGTCCGGGTTGGACAGGAAGCCGATCGGCTCCAGCCCGAAGGCCACCAGCGGCCCGTTGAGCATGCCGCTCCTGTCGGGCCGGAACACCTGCTGGAACAGGACCGCGACGATGGCCACGGCCAGCACCTGTGGGAAGAAGAACACCACGCGGTAGAACCCCGACCCCCAGATGCCCGACATGCCCCCACCGGATCCGCCCGCGTTCAGCAGGAACGCGAAGAACAGGGCGATCGTCACGGTGAACAGGGGCAGCAGGATCAGCAGCAGGCCGTTGTGGCCGACGGCCGTCCAGAAGACGTCGTCGCCCAGCAGTCGCTCGAAGTTCTCCAGCCCGACGAACTGAGGGTTGGCGTTCACGCCCCGCCAGTTGGTCATCGCGATGTAGAACGCCTGCGCGTAGGGCGAGATCACGTACACCAGGTAGAGCAGCACCGGGGCCGCGAGGAACCCCACGATGAACCGGGCCCTGGTGAAGCCGGTCCTGTTCACCAAGGTGAAACCCATCTTGCCGTTCATCATCCTGCTCACCGCCTTTCCCCGGGTGACCCGGCATTCATGTGACTCCGCCGCCACCCCGGCCGCCTCGCGGCCGGAGCCCGCCGCACGCACGCCGCCGTACGGCCGGAGCCGGTACGGCCGATCTCGGTCACGTACGGCCGGAGCCGGTACGGCCGGCCCCGGTCACGTACGGCCGGAGCCCGTACCGCCGGGCCGCCGCGGAGACGGCCCGGCGGAGGGACAGGCCGCGGGTCAGCGGGTGAACTTCTTGACGGAGGAGTCGTTCTTGATCGCGTCGGACTTCTTCTGGATGCGGTCGGCCCACTCGTCGACCTTCAGCCGGCCGGACATGAGCTGGCCGGTCGCGGCCGCCACCTCGTCGTGCAGTTCCTTGTACCACTGGCGGAACCGGAAGTAGGTGACGTTGCTCCCGGCCTCCTTCAGCGCCGCGGCGGCGCTCTGCAGGCCGGGCTTGAGCGTGCGCCCCTCCGCCGCCCCGTTCACCACGGTCAGCGTGCTGACCAGCTCGGTGAACTTGCCGGCGCCGTCCTTCGACAGCATGGCGCGCATGTACTCCATGCCGGCACGCGGGTTGGCCGACTTGGCGGCGACGAAGTACTCCTCACCGGGCCGAGAGTGCAGCGTGCCGTACGGCAGGGCGTCGGAGCCGTCGAACGAGGGCAGCGGGAACATGGCGTAGCCGAAGTCGGCCGGGGTCGTGTCCTTCTGCTCGTTCTCCAGCCACGACCCGCAGGGCAGCATGGCCACCTCGTACTTGTTGTGCGCCGTCTGGGTCTGGATGTGGTCCAGCCCCGCAGTGCCCTGGAGCAGGTACTTCGAGCCGATCTCGGCGAAGGCGCCCGCGGCCTTGGCGACCGGCTCGGCCTTCCACGCGCCCTCCGCCAGGTTGTCGATGTTCTTCAGCACATCGGCCCCCCCGATTTTGGCGGCGAGCGTGAGGATCGTCTCGTAGATGTAGAACGGGTGCTTGCCGGCGTAGGTGAACGGCGCGGCCTTGCCGGACTTCTTGATCTTCTCGCACAGGGCGGTGAACTCGTCCCAGGTCTTCGGCACCTCCCAGCCGTTGTCGTCGAAGAGCTTCTTGGAGTACCAGATGCCCCACACCGTGCTGGCGTAGTTGAGCACGGAGAAGGTGCCGTCGTAGGTGCCGATCTCGATGGCGGTGGGCAGGATCGTGTCCCGCACCTTCACGTTCGGATCGTCCCAGCTCGGCGCGTCCAGTAGCTCGCCGAGGTCCTGGAGCTGGCCGTCCTGGGCGAGGGCGCCGAAGTCCATCGCGTTGTCCCCCGAGTTGTTGATGAACTCGGGCGGGTTGCCGCCGGCGAACCGGGGCTGCAGCGTCTTGGCGATCTCCTTGGTGGCCGAGTGCTTGATCTGGACCTTGGCGTGCTTGCTGGTGAAAAGCGGCTGGTGGATGTCCCGGGCGTACGCGTCGCCGAACCCGCCGTCGAAGATCACCACCTCGAAGGGCTTGTCCTCGGCGATGCCGAGCGGGTTGGTGGCCGTCTTGGCACCGGTCGCCGGCGCCTGCGACCCGCCGGGGTTGCCGCCGCCGGCCGGGGACGCGCACGCCGACAGCGCGCCGGCCGCGGGTACGAGCAGTCCCGCGAGAGCGGCGCTGCGCAGTAGTTCGCGCCGGGAAAAGGAGTGGTCCGCCATGAAGTCCTCCTGGGGGGCTGGAGCGTCCCCGCGCCCGGTGACCCTCTTCGTCGAGGGCACCATAGGGATGCGGGGGTCTTTGGTCGTGGTTCTTGTACGTTGATGGCAATGCGGTGGTTCGCGCCCGGCCTTGGCGCTGCGGTCGATCAGCCGCCGCGCCGGATGCGCCCCGCGTAGCGGCTCTCGAGCTCCTGGTTGTGCTCGTCGCCCCCGACGACGTTGGACGAGCGGTAGATCGGCGGCACCTCTCCCGCCTGCAGCAGTTTCCTGACCACCTCGGCGATGACCATCTGCGCGAGCAGGGCCGAGGTGATCGTGGAGACCGCTCCGAACGTGCCGCCCTCGGGAAGCGGCATGATCGCGTCGCCGTACGGAGCCCCGTTGTCGAGCACCACGTCGGCGAGGTCGAGGAGTTTGAGCCCGGAGGGGTGGCGGGACTTCATCTCGGTGCTGTGCCGCACCGACGTCAGGGCGACCAGCCGGTGACCGCGCTCCTTGACGATCGAGGCCAGCTCCACCACCGAGCCGTTGACCCCGGAGCTGGAGATGATGACGAAGGCGTCCTGCGGCCGTACAGGCGCGAGCTCGTAGATGCGGCGGGCGATCGACGGGTCGCGCTCCAGCTCGGGGGAGCCGAGCACGCTGGGCGGCTCCCCGCCGTACAGCACGAGGTCACGCAGGGCGAGCCGGTTGGTGGGCACCAGCCCGCCGGCGCGGCCCGCGATCTCCATGGCGATCGCCTCGGAATGCCCGGAGCCGAACGCCTGGATCACCCCGTCGCCGCGCAGGCAGGCACACAGCAGGTCAGCGGCCTCGCCCACGGCCGCCGCCTGGCTCGTGGCGACGTCGCGCACCAGCCTCTCGGCCTTCTGGACGTAGCCGGCGGCACTGATGTCCAATCGTCTCAGCTCCTCTCCACGCGGTGGCCTTCGACGGCCCTCATCGTCAGCTCGAACGCCTGGTTGGCGCGCTCGTAGGTGCGCTGCGCGACCACGACGTACACCACGTCGAGGACCAGCAGCTGTGAGTGCACGGCGGCCAGGCCGCCGGGCCGGAAGGTGGTCGCCCGGCTGGCGGTCGTCAGCACCAGGTCGGCGGACTCCGCGAGCGGCGAGCGGGCGAAGGACGTCACGGCCACGGTCGTGGCGCCGTGGCTCCCGGCCTCGTCGAGCGACTCCAGGACCTCGCGGGTGCGCCCGCGATGGGAGATGCCGATCGCCACGTCGCCCTGCCCGAGCAGCGCGGCGTCGGCCAGCGCGTCGTGCGGGTCGGTGAAACTCCAGCACGGCACCCGGATGCGGCGGAGCCTGCCTTCCAGCATGCTCGCCACCGCGCCGCTGGCGGACACGCCGAACAGCAGGACCCGGTTCGCCTCGATGATCGCGTCGGCCACCTTGCCGACCACCCCGAGGTCGAGCTGGGCGGCGGTCTCCTGGATGAGCCGGGCGTCGGCGATGGCCATCACCTCGACCACGGAGTCGAGCGGGTCGGTCCGCCCGATCTCGCGTCCCACCTTGACGCCCCAGTGCGCCTGCGCGGCCCGGCCGGTCTCGGTGGCGATGGCCACGCGCAACTCGGCGTATCCGGTGAAGCCGAAGAACCTGCAGAACCGGGTGACGGTCGCGGGCGAGCTACCGCTGAGCTCGGCGAGAGCGGTGATCGTCGACCCGGCGGCGCCTGCCGGATCGGCGACGATGGCCTGGCCCACGCGTCGCAGGGCCTCCGGCAGGCCTGGCAGTTCCGTCTGGATACGGCCCAGCGCACCTCCGGCCACAATCATTCCTTTCACGCATGGGCGATTGGATGAAAATAATTGCCCACGATCGCCCGCTTAGCAAGAGCGACTCTGGTGACGCGTTGATGTCGGCTCAGGCGGGCTCGGTCGCGAGGTAGTCGCTGACCCGCTTGAGCCACCGCGTGTAGTAGCGGCTGAGCAGGACGTCGGGGAGGAGCCTCGCGAGCGTCGGCCGGTACTTGTTGGTGGACTCCGACCCCGCCTGCCGGGCGACCACACCCGCCCGGCGCGAACGCGCCCGCTCGTACTCCCGCAGGACGGCGGGCACGTCGCGCGCTTCGCGCAGGGCGGTGGCGAGTGCCCACGCGTCCTCAAGTGCCTGGTTGGCCCCCTGTGCCCGGGTCGGCGGCATGGTGTGCGCCGCGTCGCCGACCAGAGTGGCCCGCCCGCTGCCCCACCGGCGCGGCACCCGATGCCGATGGTGGGGGAACCACTCCACATCGGCGTCGCCGACCGACGCCAGGACGTCCCCGACCGGCGCCCCCCAGCCGCCGAAGCGCTCCCGCAGAGCGGCCACCGGCGAGGCCGGGATCGGGTCGCCGGGGGACCAGCGCAGGTCGAACCACCACTGCAGCAGGCCCTCCCCGGCGGGCATCAGGCCGCACAGGCCTTCCCTGCCCACGATCATCAGGCCGCGCCGGGAGGTGACCACGTCGATCGGCACCGGCCCGAGTCCTTGCCAGGTGGCCCAGCCGCTCGGCTCGGTGGGGTCGCCGCCCCACAGGTGGTCGCGGACCGCGGAATGGTGCCCGTCGGCGCCGATCAGCAGATCACCCTCGGCCGAGGTGCCGTCGGCGAACTGCGCCCGCACCCGGGCGCCGTCCTGGCCGATTCCGGTGCATGCCTTCCCGAACGAGATCACACCGGGCGCGAGCCCGTCCGCCAGCCGTTCGAGCAACCTGCGGCGGGGCAGCGAGATGTGCGGGTGCCCGTACGTGCCGGCGGCGTGCGCGACGTCGACGCTCATCAACAGGCCGCCATGCGCGTCCCACTGCTGGAGGACGTCGATCGCCGCGCCGACCCCCTCCAGCGAGACCCCCAGCTCGGCGAGGATGCCGGTGCCGTTGCTCCACAGCGTCAGCGCGGCGCCCGTGGTTCGCAACCCGGGGGCGCGCTCGAAGACGGTGACCTCGTGACCGTCCGCGCCCAGCGCCCGGGCGACCGCGAGGCCGCCGACTCCCGCTCCGATGACCAGCACCCGCACGACGACCTCCAGGCAGTATCCGGTTGGTACTACGATGATAGTACTATCGCCATCTTGGTAAGCTGGCGGGGTGCCTCCACCACCGAACGTGCGACGCCGCCAGGCTCTGGCCGACGCCGCGATCGAGGTGCTCGGCCGGTCCGGGATCCATGGCCTGAGCCACCGCGCGGTGGACGAGCGGGCGGGCCTGCCCGCGGGCACGGCCTCCAACTACTTCCGCAGTCGCGACGCCCTCCTGCGGGCGGCCGCCGAACGGGTCGTCGAGTTGCACCAGGCGGACATGCGGGAGGCGAACGGCCTGGCCGGCGCGCCGATCGACACCGGAGGGCTCATCGAGTTGATCGCGGGCTCGCTGCACTACTCGGCGACCGCCCACCGGGCCCGCTATCTCGCGATCTACGAGCTGAACCTGGAGGCGACCCGGCGCCCCGAGTTGCGGCGAGCGCTGGACACGGTCGCGCGGACGACGCTGGACTTCACCGTCAGGCAACACCGCGACCTCGGCCTGGCCACCACCCGCGAGGAGGTCCAGACGCTCGTCACCCTGTTCGGCGGCGCGCTGCTCAACCTGGCGGCCGGCCCGCCCGAGGAGGTGACCCCGGAACTCACCCGCACGCTGGCCCGGGCCATGGTCACGGGTGCGATGGGGCGTACGGCCGGTGACGGATGCCCGCCGGCCGGGGAATCGGAGCCCGGGCCGGAGTCAGGGCTCAGCTGAGGCGGTCGCTCTCGGCGGCGTCGGCGCGAAGGACGGTGTCGAGCAGCCTGGGGAACAAGGCATCGAGATCGCGGCGCCGCAGGGTGTTCGCGCGAGCTGGGCGCCGAGCGTCGCTGGCCGGACCAGTACCACCGCGCGGTGTGACGATCCGGTCTTCACCGGGAAGTGGAGATCAAGTTAACTGGACCAGGCGCGGTCGCGCGGGTCGAGTGGGTCTTCACAGGGGAGGTCGCGATGAGGTTCGTGGGCGAGGGTGAGGTCAGGGCCACCAAGCCGGGGCCCGAGAGGTTCACCGGCGGGGTCTGGGAGACCAGGATCCTGGAGGAGGTACGGCCCGACGGGTTGCGGGCGCAGCGGTTCTCGTACGAGCCGCACGCCCGGTCGGGGTGGCACACGCACGACGGCGAGCAGGCGCTGTACGTCATCGCCGGGCGCGGGGTGATCACCCGCGAGGGCGAGACGAAGGGCACCCAGATCGGGCCGGGCGACTGGGTGCACGTCGAGCCGGGGGAGAGGCACTGGCACGGCGCCACCGCCGACGCCACGCTGGTCCACATCGCCGTGACGGCCAACGGGAAGACCCACTGGCACGGCCCGGTCTCCGACGAGGAGTACCGCTCGAGCCACGACACCCTGGACCAGGAAACCGGCCGGTAGACGCCTTCGCCTCCTACGTGCCGGGCGCCGGCGTCGTACATCCGGGAGATGTAGGGCATGCCCGCCTGTACATCCTGCGGAGCCGTGTCGTGTGGGGGCGCGGTTGTCTTGGTCCGACATCGAAGATCAATCCAGGGCCGGTACTAGGGTGAATTCCAGCCCGAAGTTCGAACCGCGCGGTCTCGGAAGGAAGGGCATGACCGGGAGGGCCGAGCCCTCGGGGCCAGATTCGTGTCGATTGGCTGGAGATCATGAGTGAGCTAGAGATCAGGCGGGTCCTCGGACTGCTCTATCAGGACGACACTCTGCGCGTCCTGTCCGCTCTGGTCCTGCACGGCAAGGCGGAGGACTGCGGGCTCGACCAGGACACCGTACGACGCGCGCTCGACCGGCTCGAACGTGGCGGCCTCGCCGTGCGGGCCGAGGACGGCTGGCAGGTCAGGCGGGAGCGGTTCCGCGAGTTGCTGCACGCCACCGCCAGACCGGTCGCTCCGGTGTCCGCCGAGGACAGGGTCATCCAGAACTTCCTCGTCGAAGGACGGCTCCGGGCGATCCCGTCGCGGCGCGAGAAGCGGCTGGTCGTGCTCGACTACATCGCGCGGGTCTTCGAGCCCGGCGTCCGCTATGCCGAGAAGGACGTCAACGTCGCTCTGCGCGCCTTCCACGACGACTACGCCGCGCTGCGCCGCCACCTCGTCGACGAGAGCCTGCTCAGCAGGGAGAACAACGTCTACTGGCGCAGCGGCGGCTCCGTGGACACCTGAGACCCTCGGTAGGCGGTCATGGGGCGTTCTCGTTGAACGATTGGTAGAGCTGGAAGTGTTCGGGGTCCAGCAGGCTGTTCACGTGCTCGACGAAGCGGCCGTCGGCCGTCCAGCTCGTGCGCTCGGTGCTGAGGAACCACTCACCGGGCTCGCGTTCGAGCAGTGCCGCCTCGCGGTGGTCGAGGCGGCGCCCGCACAACCTCTGCTCGCCGTGGGCGGCGTACAGCCTGGCGCGCAGGAGCGCCTCGGTCAGCGACTCCCCTTCCAGGCCCCGGGCCGGCAGCTCGGCCAGGCACGCGACCGCGGGGACACAGCTGCGCTCGTACGCGATCACGGATCCAGGGCCGGTCTCCCGCACCCGCTCGATGGCGATGACCTCGGGTGATCCGAGGTCCAGGCGCGCGGCGAGCTCGTCGTCCCGGGTGGCGGTGATGCCGAGTGTCCGGACCCGCGACTCGACGCCCTTGGCGGCCAGCGCGCGGGCCAGGCCCGGCCGGGTGTCCAGCGGACGGCCGTCGAACAGGACGAACGACCCCCTGCCCGTGCGTGTGGCGATCAGCCCCGCCTCGCTCAGCTCCGCCAGGGCGGTACGGACGGTGCTGCGGCTGACCCCGAAGCGCCGGGCGAGCGACATCTCGCCGGGAAGCCGCGCCCCGCGGGGGACCCGGCCGGAACGGATCTCCCTCTCCAGCTCGACGGTGATGCGCTGGTGCTTGAGAGGGGGGACGGTCATGGCCGGGTCACCGAGGTGGGGGTCGGTCCGTGATCGGCCGGAGTGGCCTGTTCCTGCGCCCGGACGGCCGGCCGGTTGAACAGCCAGGTGACGGCGAACCCGAGGACGAGCGCGAGCAGCACTCCCAGGTTGGCGAAGGCCCACGAGCCGTCCTTGCCACCCAGCCCGAGCGGCCCGAGCAGGTAGCCCTGCCAGCCCAGCCAGCTCGCGGCCGTGTTGGTCACCAGCCCCCACCCGATGGCGGTGCTGACGACGATGACCGCGACGGGCAGCGGCCGGAGGTCTCCGTATCGCCCTGAGGGGCGGTAGAGGTCGATGTCGTCGTAGTCACGGCGGCGCAGCGCGACATCGGCCAGCATGACACCGCACCACGCGGCGATCGGGACGCCGAGCGTGGTCAGGAAGCCGATGAACTGGCCGAGGAAGTTGTCGGCGATGAAGACGATGTACACCGTGCCCGCCACCATGAGCACGCCGTCGATCAGGGCGGCGATGTAGCGCGGCGCCCGCAACCCGGCGGCCAGCAGCGCGAGGCCGGAGGAGTAGATGTCGAGGACGGCGCCGCCGACCAGGCCGAGGACCGCCACGGCCGCGAAGGGGATGAGGAACCAGGTGGGCAGGATGGTGGTCAGCGCACCGATCGGGTCGATCTCGATGGCCTCGTTCAGCCCGGTGGACGACCCGGCCAGCAGCAGCCCGAACACGAGGAGCACCAGCGGCGCCAGGGAGGCCCCGAACGTGGTCCAGCCCACCACTCCGGCGCTCGACGACCGTCTCGGCAGGTAGCGCGAGTAGTCGGCGGCGGCGTTCACCCAGCCGAGGCCGAACCCGGTCATCATGAAGACCAGCGCGCCGATGAACTGCTGCGCCGAGCCGCCGGGGACCGCCGCGACGGCGTCCCAGTGGATGTGGCCGGCGACCAGGAAGATGTAGACCACCGTCAGCACGCCCGTGACGATCGTGATGACCGTCTGCATGCGCATGATCAGGTCGAAGCCCATGACGCCGCCCGCGATGATCAGCAGCGTGACGACGATCAGGGCGGTCACCTTGGTGGAGGTGCCGCCTCCCCAGCCGAGCCGGTCGAAGACGGTCGCGGTCGCCAGCGTCGCCAGGGCGGTGAGCACCGTCTCCCAGCCGAGCGTGAGCATCCACGAGATCGTGGACGGCAGGCGGTTGCCCCGGACCCCGAACGCCGCCCGGCTCAGCACCATGGTCGGAGCCGAGCCGCGCTTGCCCGCCACGGCGACGAAGCCGCACAGCAGGAAGGAGAACAGGATGCCGATGACCCCGGCCGTCAGCGCCTGCCAGAACGAGATGCCGAAGCCGAGGGCGAACGAGCCATAGCTCAGCCCGAGGATCGAGACGTTGGCGCCGAACCACGGCCAGAAGAGCTGTCTCGGACGGCCCTTGCGCTCGGCGTCACTGATCACGTCGAGCCCGTGCACCTCGATGCCGAGCCGCCGGGCGCCGCCGACCACGCCGTCCACCTGTTCACCCTGCTCACCGGCCATGGAACCTACCTGTCTGGACTTGTTCAGTGGAGAGTAAGGTCAAGGCCTGTGCGGCGTCAAGGCCGTCACGGCCGGGCCGTACCACCGGGGCGTCCATGCCTTCCAGCAGGGCGGTGAGCTGGGCGGCGTTGCGCTGGGCGTTGTCGGCGCAGCAGTTGTTCATGAGCACGTGCACCCCCTGTACGCGCCTGGCCAGGTCGTCGATCTCGGCCGCCCACTTGCCCAGCTCCTCCTCCGAGTAGAGGTAGCCGAAACGCTCCTCGATGATCTTGCTGGTCCACTTGGCGGAATGGCCGTGGAAGCGGACGACGGCCAGGTCGGCGGTCCTGGCGACCACGGGTGGGATGGAGGATGGGTGCCCCTGAGGCATGTCGACGTTCACGTACGGGATGCCGTGCGCGGCCAGGAACCCCAGGGTGTCCTCGCGGCGCTCCTCGGTCATCCACGCGGCGTTGCGGAACTCGACGCAGGCCCGCATCGGCAGGCAGCGCCTGACGCAGTCGAGGATGTACTCCCTGCTCCGGGCGCCAGGGGGGAACCACGGCGGGAACTGCAACAGGATGGCGCCCAGCTTTCCCGCCTCGTGCAGCGGGAGCAGCGTCGTGACGAAGCGCTTCCAGACCTCCTCGGCGATCTCCTGGCCGACGTCGCGCAGGTAGAGCGTTCCCTGGGACGCGCCGAGCCTCTCGCGCAGGTCCTTGTAGAGCGCCTGCGCCCGGGTCGGGTGCTGGGTCAGCAGCGAGAACGCCTTGATGTTGAAGGTGAAGTCCGGGGGGGTCCGGTCGCGCCAGGCCTCGACGGTGCGTATGGACGGCGGGTGGTAGTAGGTCGCGTCGACCTCGACGAGCGGGAAACGCGACGCGTAGAAGGCGAGCCGCTCGGCCGGGGTGTGCACATCCTGCGGATACCAGCCGGAGGACAGCAGGCTCTTGTCGGTCCACGACGCCGTCCCCACCAGGATTCCTTCGCGGTGATCATCGTCAGGCATCCCGCCCTACTACCACCGATGGGGACGGTGAACCAAGGCGGCGAGAGGCCGCTGGTCAGCCGGTGCGCGGGCCCCGAGACGGCGTCACCCGGCGGTCCCGTGAGGCCGTTCAGGGGTGTCAGAGGTGAGGGGGACGGCCTTGCTCCGCACGAGGTCCAGCTGCACGGTCTGGCGGGGCAGCACGGCGTCCAGGAGCCAGTTGCCGGCGATGCGCGTACGGCCGGCGGGGACGGCGAGCAGGTGGTAGCCGCGCGTCACCACCTTGGCCGGCAGGCCGGACAGCGGGACGCCGAGCGGGTTGGCGGCGGCCTTCAGGCCTCCGAGGTCGACCACGAAGCCAAGGTCGCTGTGCCGGTACGGGCGCCGCTCCCCGCGGCCGTACGACGCCGCGACGTTGTCGGCCGCGCGCTTGCCCTGGCGGCTCGCGTGCTGGGCGGTCATCGCGGTGTACTCGCCCGGGCGGGTGAGGTCGGGAACCGCCGCCGCGTCGCCGCAGGCGAAGATCTCCGGATGGCCCGGCACGGTCAGGTACTCGTCGACGAGAAGCCGGCCCTTCTTGGTCGCCAGCCCCAGCGACTCCACGAGCGGGTCGGGCCCGACGCCGACGCACCAGATCAGCGAGCGGGTCGGCACGAACTCCCCGTCGGACAGCCGCACACCGTCGGCGGAGGCCTCGGCCACCGTGGTGCCGGTGCGGATCTCGACGCCGCGTTCGGCCAGGGTGCGGTGTGCCGTACGGGAAAGGCGTTCGTTCAGCTCGGGAAGGATGCGCGGGGCCTTGTCGACCAGCACCCAGCGGATGGACTGATCGTCCGGCAGGGACCTGCGGCGCTTGGTGTCCAGCGTGAGCAGCTGCCCCTGGGCCGCGACCTCGGTGCCGGTGTAGCCGGCGCCGACCACCACGAAGGTGCAGCGCGCCTTCCGCTCCTTGGGGTCGTCGGTGGCTTCGGCGAGCTCGATCTGGCGGATGAGGTGGTCACGCAGGTACAGCGCCTCGGCGATGCTGCGGAACCCATGGGCGTGCTCGGCCACCCCCGGCACGGGCAGCAGCTTGTTGACGCTGCCGACCGCGATCACCAGGCGGTCGTAGCCGAGCTCGCGGTGGTTGCCCTCGGCGTCGGTGCATTCGACCCGGCGTCCCTCGATGTCCACCTTGTCGACGCTCGCCAGCAGGTGACGGACGCCGCGGCAGATCCCCGCCAGCGGTATGGCCACCTTGCGCGGGTCGAGGATCCCCGCCGCCACCTCCGGCAGGAGGGGAAGGTAGAGGAAGTAGTCGGTCGGATTGACCAGGACGATCTCGATCGCTCCCTTGGCCAGGCGGGACAGGCGGCGTGCCGCGGTGTAACCCGCGAATCCTCCGCCGACGATGACGACGCGCTGCCGGTTGGGCATGGGCGGGTCCTAATCAGTGTCAGCGGGTCGCCTTGCGGCAGACCCGGTGGTTGGTAGCCGTCCTTCAGCTCGGCTCCGGGCGGTCAGTTCTCTCGCGTACCCGTCTCCCACCACAGGAACCCACTTCGCCCGCACGACTCGAGTTGGGCCGGCAGGTGGCGGCGATCGCGTCCACTCCCGGATGGATCTTCGACTCCTTCGGGCATCCCGAGGTCCGCGATCTGCTGTAACCCATGCCGACACCGTGATCTGGCTCTCAAAGCGGAACGGGCTCACGATCACATGTGTGATCGTGAGCCCGCCGCGTTCTGATCCTGCCGGACCGGCTTACACGTCCATGCACCACATCCAGCCGTGTCCGCTGATGTAGCAGCGGTACCACTCGGGCGCCATGGCGCTGGCGGGGGCGCTGGTGGCGGCGATCGCCGTGCCGGCGATGGCGATCGCGGCAATGGTCGTGGCGGCGCGTCGGACAAGAGTGCGCATGTGTCTCTCCCTGAGGTCGTCTTGCAACGCCCTCAGGTAACCGCGTGGGCCTTGGAATCTTCTTGCGGATGACTGCAGGGCCGGTACACGTCCGGCTCGAGGGCGTCAGCGCTTTAGTGATCGGGTTTCTTCTGGAAAGAGCGGGATAAGAAGTCATCGCTTGGGACGACACGGGGAGATATTTACCTACTATTTAGCTAGGTTATTATGATCCACTGACTCAGCGACGACGGGTTTCGGTCAGGCGCGCTACGCGCCATGTGGCAGCTCCAGGGAGCGACGACACACATGATGATCAGGAAGAGGGTCGCCGCCGGCGCGATAGCGCTCGGCCTTGTCTCCGCCGTCGCCGCGTGCGGCGGCTCCAGCGAGCCGGCTGGTTCGGGTGCCGGTGGCGGCTCCGGCGCGGCCGGCGGCACGTTCACCTACTGGACCAGCGGCTGGCAGCCCGACCAGATCGCGGAGATCGACGCGGCCTTCGCCAAGGCCCATCCCGGCCTGCACGCCAAGGGCCAGTACATCGCCAGCTCCGACCAGTACCTTCCCAAGGTCATCTCGGCGCTCAAGAACGGCACCCACCCCACGGTGCTCCTCACCCAGAACCCCTCCGACCTCCCGGTGATCGCCCAGAGCGGGAAGCTCATTCCGCTCGACGGCAAGCTGACCGCCGAGACCGACGCCCTCTATCCGGGCATCAAGGAGTCGCTCTTCTACAAGGGCCACCAGCTCGGCATGGCCCTGGCCGGCGTGGGCGACATCGTGCTGTTCTACAACAAGAAGGCCTTCGCCGACGCGGGGATCGCGGAACCGCCCGAGACGTGGACCGACCTCGTGGCCACCGCGAAGAAGCTGTCCGATCCGGGCAAGAACAAGTACGGCTTCTACGTGCCCCTCGGCGAGGCGGAGTGGATCTCCTTCGCGTGGGCGCCGATGCTGTACGCCGAAGGCGGATCCTTCCTGAACGGCGACGGCACGGCGACCGCCTTCAACAGCCCCGCGGGGGTGAAGGCGCTGACGACCTGGGTCGACCTCATCAAGTCCAAGGCGGCGCCCGGCACCAGCTACGCCCAGGCGGGCAGCTTCGACGGGGCGCCCGCGTTCGCCAGCGGCACGGTCGCGATGATCGTCAACGGCCAGTGGGCGGTGCCGACGTTCGAGAAGGCGGGTGTGGAGTTCGGCGTGGCCCCGATGCCCAAGGGCGCCGCCGGCACCTCGACCAGCATGGGCATCGGCGTGGCGGCGCTGCTGAAGACCGACGCGCAGGCCGAGAAGGCCGGTCTCGCGTTCCTGAAGTTCCTGTCGACCCCCGAGCAGGGCGCCGCCCTGGCGGTCAAGAACGGCGGCCTGCCCTCCGACCCGGCCCAGCTCGAACAGCAGGTGCTGAAGGACCACATCGCCGACAACCCCACCTATCCCGTGTTCGCCGAGGCGGAGAAGACCGGCAAGGTCCGCCCGATCACCCCGGCCTACAACGCGATCTCCCAGAGCCTCTGGACGGAGATCAACGCGGCTCTGAAAGGACGGAAGACCCCCGCCGAGGCGCTGGCCGAGGCGGCGCGAGAGGGAGACGCGGCGCTGAAGAAACTCGGCTGATGCGGCAGCGCCACCGCACCTGGGCGCTCGCGTACGCCTTCGTGGCGCCCACCGTCGTGCTCACCGTGCTGTTCTCCCTGGTCCCGCTCGCGATGCTCCTCTGGCGCAGCCTGTACAGCGGCGGGGTGTTCGACACCTCGCCGCGGTTCGTCGGCCTCGACAACTACGAGCAGATGATGGCGGAGGGCGGCGGCCACGCGCTGGGCGTGACCGGCGTCTACACCGTGGGGTTCATCCTGCTGACGATGGGGGTGGGCCTCGGGCTCGCGCTGCTGCTCAACTCGAAGGCGCCCGGCGTGGCCCGGATCCGGGCGCCGTTCGTGATCCCTCTCGTCGTGCCGGTGGTCGCCACGGCGCTGATCTGGGCCAACATGTTCGCGCCGCGGTTCGGGCTGATCAACAGGCTGCTGAGCGCCGTCCACCTGCCGCAGGCCGACTTCCTGTCGTCCCCAGGACCGGCGCTGGTCGCGGTGCTGACCTTCGGCGCGTGGCAGTTCTTCGGACAGAACGTCATCCTCTACGTGGCCGCCCTGAAGTCGGTGCCCGGCGACGTCCTCGACGCGGCAAGCGTCGACGGAGCCGGCGCCTGGCGCAGGTTCGTCCACGTCCAGTGGCCGATGATGCGCAGGCACACCCTGCTGATCTGGGTGGTGACGACGCTCACCGGTCTCCAGACGTTCACCCAGATCTACGTGCTCACCCAGGGCGGGCCGGACGGCGCCACCCAGACCGCGCTCTACTACGTCTACAACGAGGGGTTCGTCCAATTCGACACCGGCCGGGCGAACGCCATGGGCGTCGCGCTGTTCCTGCTGTCCCTGCTGATCACGATCACGCAGATCTGGCTGCTCGGGCGGGTCGACCGTGCCCGCTAGCCTGATCGCCCGCCGCTCGGTGGTCTACCTGCTGCTCGCCCTGGCCGTTCTCGTCGTGGCCTTCCCGCTGGTGTGGATGGCGGTGAGCGCGCTGAAGACCGACGCCGAGATCATCAATCCCGCCGCGCCGCTGTGGCCGGAACAGCCCCAGTGGTCCAACATCGGGCGGGCCCTGTCACAGGCGCCGTTCGGCCGCTGGTACCTCAACACCGCGATCTTCGGCGTGGCCGCCACCGCGGGTCAGCTAGCGAGCGGGCTGCTGGCGGGATACGCGTTCGCGATGCTGGACTTCCCGGCCAAACGGTGGCTCTTCCTGGTGGCGCTGAGCGGCCTGATGGTGCCGTTCAGCGCGATCATCGTGCCCATGTCCCAGCTCCTCGGCGACCTGCACTGGCTGAACACCTACCAGGGCCTGATCGTCCCGAACATCGCCTCGGCGCTGGGCGCCTTCCTGTTCCGCCAGTTCTTCCTCGGCACGCCACGGGAGCTGGGGCAGGCGGCCCGCATCGACGGCGCCTCGGAGCTGCGGGTCTTCTGGAACGTGTACGCCCCGCTGGCGCGGCCGGTCATCGCCGCGCTCGCCATCATCCTGTTCCTGCAGAACTGGAACAACTTCCTGTTCCCGCTGATCGTGGTGAACACCACCGAGATGGCCGTCCTGTCCCAGGGGCTGTCGGTGTTCCAGAGCCAGTTCACCACGCAGTACAACCTGATCATGGCGGCGTCGCTCATCACCATCGTCCCGGTGCTGCTGGTCGCGGTCGCGGCGCAGCGCCACATCATCGAGGGCATCACGCTCGGCGCACTCGACTGACCGGTTCCCGGTGGCCACGCAGGGCGCGGGCTCGGTGGCCACCGGAGACGGTCAGGCCTGCTTCAGGATGGCGGCCAGCGCGTCGCGCAGCGGGGTGGTGGGACGCCCGGCCAGCTCGCTGAGGTGGCCGCTGGTGTGGCCGAGGTGTCCCCGCGCGATGTCGAGGTCGATGCCGGCGTACATGGCGGCGGCGGGCTCGGGCAGGCCGGCGCCGATCAGGATCCGCTCGTACTCCTCGCGCGGGAGGTCCTGGTAGGTCACCGGCCTGCCGGAGAGCGCGGAGACCTCCGCCGCCAGCTCGGGCATGCTCCACGCGGTGTCACCGGACAGCTCGTAGATCGTGTTCTCGTGGCCCTCACCGGTCAGGACGGCCGCCGTGGCGGCCGCGTAGTCGGCGCGGGTGGCGCTGGCGATGCGGCCCTCACCGGCACTGCCCACGATCGTGCCGTGCTCGGCCCCCTGGGCGGCGGCCGCCGCGTAGTTCTCGGTGTACCACCCGTTGCGCAGGAACGTGAACGGGATCCCCGAGGCGCGGATGTGCTCTTCGGTGGCCTTGTGGTCGGGGGCCAGTGCCAGGGGGGTGGTATCGGCGTGCAGCACGCTGGTGTAGGCGATCAGCGCGACTCCGGCCTCGGCGGCGGCGTCGACGACGGCCTTGTGCTGCGGCAGCCGGTCTCCCACGGAGTCACTGGAGATCAGCAGGACGCGGTCGCCGGCGGAGAAGGCGGACTTCAGCGTCTCCGGCCTGTCGTAGTCCGCCTCCTGGACGCCTACCCCGCGCGCGGCGAGGCCGGCGGCCTTCTCCGGGTTCCGTACGGCGGCCACGATCTGGTCGGCGGGAGTGGTCTCCAGCAGGCGTTCGACGACGAGGCGGCCGAGGTGTCCGGTGGCCGCGGTGACAACGATCATTTTAGTACTCCAGAGTCAGAGGTTCGGCATCAGGTTAGTACTAACTTTTAGAAAGTACAACCACGGTAGCTAGCACATCCTTTCGCCACAGTGCGGTGAGAACGTAAGCTGGAGAGCATGGAAGACCAGGCGACGATCGCGGGCGACGAACACGGGCAGATCATCTTCGATGTGTTCGCGCGCGGATGCCCCTCTCGCGAGACCATGGAGCACATCACCAGCCGGTGGGGCATCCTCGCCATGGCGGCTCTCGGCGAGGGCACCTACCGCTTCAACGCCCTGCGCCGCCGGGTGGACGGCGTCAGCGAGAAGATGCTCGCCCAGACCCTGCAGGCTCTCGAGCGCGACGGCCTCGTCCACCGCGAGGCGCAGGCGACGATCCCGCCCAAGGTCGAATACAGCCTGACCCCCCTCGGCCGCGAGGCGTCCCGGCGCCTGCTCGACCTCATCGAATGGCTCGAAGGCGAGATGCCGCAGGTCATGGCGGCCCGCGAACGCCAGGACGGCGGCCCCACCGGCGGGTGACGCGGCGTCCACCTGGGGCCCGGCGCGGAAGGGCTGGAGTGACGGGTGGCGGAACTCCTGGAACGCGCGCCCGTCCTGCGAGACAGTGAGAGCGTGATGCGACGAGCGGTCCTCCTCGCGTCGCTCGGGGTCGGGTTCCTTTCGGGCTGTGGCGGCGGCGTGGCGCTCAGCCGCGAACGGCTCGAAGACCTCCGGGCCCAGGGGGTGGCGCCTGATTCGGTCTACCTGGTCGATCTGCCGGGGTACGAGCTGGCCGAGCAGTCCATGAGCGTGTACAAGGACGAGGGGTTCCAGACGTTCTACTACTCCTCCGAGGGCAGGCAGGTGTGGTTCGGGGTCGATCGGGGCGCCTTCGGCGACGACGTGTGCCAGGAGTCGCCCCTCCACGACGCCGGGCCGGTGACCGCGCCCATCTTGTGCGAGTTCGACGAGGTCGGCTGGTATCGCACGAACGGCCCCCGGCACGAGTACGCGATCACCGACGCCGGTCACGTCATCCGCATCAGCGGGCTGGTCGCCGACGTGGATCGCGTGAGGCTCAAGGAGGCCATGGCCGGTGTCCGGCAGGTGGCCGGAGACGGCGTCCCCGTCACCTCATCGCCCGGCGGCCCCGCCGCCGGTCCCGTGGATCGATGACCTCAAGGCGAGTTCACCCGCGCGTACGGCCGGAGTCGCGAGAAGATGTGGCCCGGCCGCGAACCGCCCCCCTCGTACGGGCGGTCGCGCGCGGGACGGACTCAGAGACGGCGGAAAAGTGGATGGTGCCTATGGCTATGGACGACACGGGCGAGGACCTGCCCCGATCCGGGCCGGCGGAGGAGCGCTTTCGCGACGGGAAGCTGTCGGCGGCCGGTGACTACGTGGACGGCGAGAAGTGCGGCGAGTGGAAGTACTACTTCCGCAACGGGAGGCTGAAGGCCATCGGCCGGTACACCGCCGGCAGGCTCGAAGGGCGGTGGACGTGGTACCGCGAGAGCGGGAACCTCCTGCAGACCGGCGAGTTCACGGGCGGGGAGCAGAGCGGCGTGTGGAAGAGGTACCACCCCGGCGGGGAGCTGTACGACGTGGGGGAGTACGTCGCGGGCAAGCAGTCCGGAGAGTGGATCTCCTACGACGCCGACGGCAATCCGGCCGGCGCCAAGGACCGCTGACCAGGCAGACCGCGGGCGCCTGGCGATGAACCGCCGGTGGGCGCCTTCGATGTAACGGGCGCCTGGTGGAGGCCGGGGAGGTCAGCGGACTCCCCGGGGGCGGAACTGGATGCTGATGCGCGGGCCGGTGACCCGGGTGCTCTTGGGGATGGCGTGCTCCCAGGTGCGCTGGCAGCTGCCGCCCATCACCAGGAGGTCGCCGTGGCCGAGGTCGTGACGCAGGGTCGTGCCGCCACCGCGTGGGCGCAGCAGGAGGCCGCGGGGCGTGCCGATCGAGATGATCGCGACCATGGTGTCCTCGGAGCCGCCGCGCCCGATCCGGTCGCCATGCCAGGCGACGCTGTCGTGCCCGTCGCGGTAGAGGCACAGGCCGGCCGTGCGGAACGGCTCGCCCAGCTCCGCGGCGTAGTGGGCGTCGAGTGCCTCCTTGGCCTGCCGCAGCAGGGGATCGGGAAGCTCCTCGCCCTGGTCGTAGAACTTCAGCAGCCGGGGGACGTCGACGATGCGGTCATACATGTGCCGCCTCTCGGCACGCCATGGCACAACCTGCATCAATCGGTCGAACAGCGCGTCAGCGCCGGCGATCCAGCCGGGACGGACGTCGACCCAGGCCCCGTGAGCGAGAACGGTCCGTCTCACCGTCGACCCGAGGGGGCCGGGACCGGCTTCCTCGCACAGGTCGAGCAATGAGCCCTGGAATGGAGCCGTCATGCTCCGAGTATACGTGAGACATTCGTACGTACATTCGATCAAGGGCTGTCCCGTGGCCGGGCCGCCGCGCCGCGGGCGCCAAAGCGCCGCACCGGCCCGCGCCGGTGCCCGTCACGGATCAGGCAAGGACAGGTCAGCGGATGGTGGCGCCGTTGACATACGCGCTGCGGCCGTGGCCGGCGGATCGATGCGTTGCGGGCCGGGCCAGGCCGGCCCGTCCCGGGCTGGGGACGACGATCGCCGTCAGGATCAGGCCGGTGTCGACGACCCAGCGGCCGGAGAAGGCCGTGATGCGCTGCCCGCGCACCTGCGGCCCGTTGACCCGCAGCCACGCCGAGAAGGTGCCGTTCACGGGGTCGATGGTGATCAGCACGTCCTCGAAGTCGAGCCACCGCTTGGTGAGCGGGAACCACGCCTTGTACGCCGACTCCTTGGCGCTGAAGAGCAGGCGGTCCCAGTGGACGCGGGGGTGCTGCGCGGCGAGCCTGCGCAGGCTGTCGCGCTCCTCGGGCAGCGAGATGGCGTCGAGGACGCCGTGCACCAGCGTCTGGTTCGGCTCGGCGTCGATGCCGATGGTCGTCACCTTGGAGGAGATGCCGAGGACGGCCCCTCGGTAGCCGGCGCAGTGGGTGATGCTGCCGACCACGCCCGGTGGCCACTGGGGTTCTCCGCGGAGCCCGGGAAGCACGGGGCTCGGACGCATGCCGAGCTTGCGCAACGCGTCATGGGCGCACACCCGCGCCGTGCTGAACTCCGCGCGCCGCTTCTCGTCCGCGTGGATGATCGCGAGTTCCTCTTCCGGGAACAGGACGGGCTCGGGCGAGTCGGCGAAGACGTCGGCGGCCACCACGAAATCGGGCAGGATCGACTTGATCATCATGCCTCGCGACCTGTGAGGGACCCCCCGCGCGCGTCGCCTGCCCGCGCTCGCCCGCCGGTCGGCGGGCGGGATGTCGGGCTCTCGGCGATCACCCGGCCGGCGGAAACGGCGGAAACGGCGAAATCGGCAACACCGGCTTCGGGGCACCTTTTGTCGCTCACTCGGGTAGCGGTCACGCCCTCAATCGTATCGACGCCGCAGTTCCGCGAGTAATCAACGCGAATCTTTCTCGGGCGCGGTACCGGGCCGGCTAGGGCAGGCATCGGGCGAGTAAGGGTTCTCGCGGGGGGAGTGCCTGCAGAATCGCTCCGCAGATGCGAAAATCGTCATCGCCGCAGGTGGAAGCGCTGAAAAGCACCTTGGGGATTGTCACGGGATCGGCGCGCACTGGCCCGGTGAATCCACCCGCGCCCTTGAGAATAGCTCTCTGCGAGATGCGCTGTCAGCTGATCCGGGTGTTTCATGGCATCTCAACACCCGGCCGAAACGGCGCCGTGAAATACCGTATGGCGCCGGCAAATCAGTCGCCCATCCCGGCATACGGACTATTCCGGTAAGCCGGAGGCGTCGCGCCGCCGGATGCCCGGCTCAGCCGACCAGCTCTCCGGACTCGCCCATCCGTCCTTCGGACTCCACCATGGCCCGTGCTTCGGCCAGCATGATCAGCGTGCGCGCCTCGTACATCGGCGTGCGAATCGACCGGAACAGGCTCAGCGCCTGCTCGAAGTGCATGACGGCATGCCCGGCGTCCTCGCACGCGAGGGCCAGTTCGCCCAGCCCGAGCAGGGAACGCGCCTCGGGGAGCCGGTCGCCCGTGGTCCTGGCCAGCCGTACGGCGTCGCGCAGGGCGTTCTCCGCCCGCGCGGTCTGGCCCTGCCGGAGCCGGGCGATGCCGAGCCCGGTGAGGATGTACGCCTCTCCGACCGGGTCGCCGATGTCGCGCACCATGCCGAGCGCGGTGTCGAAGATGTCCGCCGCGAGATCGGGCTCGTTCCACGCCAGGTAGGTGTCCCCCATGCGGTGGAGCACCTGGGTCTCCACCCTTCTGCTGCCGCCGTCGCGGCTGAGAGCCAGCGCATCGGACAGCAGGGCGCTGGCCGCCTCCGGGTCCCCGGCGTCGAGCCGGAGCTGGGCCAGGTTGTGCAGCACGTAGGCGGAGGCGACCTGGTCTCCCATGCGCTCGAACATCGCGAGCGCGCGCTCGTAGTGGGCCGTCGCCTGATCGACGTCGCCGCTCATCCTGTCGAGGAAGGCGATGTTGCGGAGCACCAGGGCGGTGCCCTGGTCGTCGCCGATGCCGGTGAAGAGCCGGGTCGCCTCCTCGAAGTCCTGCCGTGCCTCGGGGAACCGCTTCTCGGTGATGTGGAGGACGCCTCGCGAGTAGAGCATCGCGGCCTCGCCGCGGACGTTCGAGGCCTGGCGTACGGCCGCCAGCGCCGTCTCGTGGGTCTCGCGCCAGTCGTCGAGGTAGACCCGGGACTCGAACAGCGTCACCGCGCTGATCGCGAGGTCCCAGGAGAGATCGACGAACCCGGCCTGCGCCGCCTGGCGTATGCCCGACACCAGAAGCGGACGCTCGCGCTCGTACCAGGGGAGCGGCTCGGCGACCAGGGACGCGACCAGCCTTTCCGGGAGCGGCCAGCGGGGGGCGTCGCTGTGGATCTGGATGTACTCGCCGCCGTACTCCCGCCGGTGCGCGGCCTCGGTCAGGAAGAGCAGGGCGCCCAGCACGCGTTCGAGGGCGACCTTGCGCTCCGCGGGGGTCTCCTCGGCGGCGAGGCGCTCGCGGGAGAAGACCCGGATCAGGTCGTGGAAGTTGTACAGGCTGTGCAAGCCGTAGCCGCCGGCCGTCTCGATGAGCTGGGCGTCGGCCAGCTCGTCGAACAGGTCCGCGGCCTCGGCGAAGGGCCGGTCGAGGAGCGCGGCTCCCATCCAGACCGAGAAGTGGCCGGTGTCGAGGATCGCCAGCCGCCGGAACAGCCGCCTGGCCTCCTCGCCGACGCTCTCGTACGTCAGGGAGATGCTCGCGCGGATCCCCATGTCGCCGTGGTTCAGCTCGTCGAGCCGGCGGGTCTCGTCCTCAAGACGGCTCACGAGCTGCTCGATGCTCCAGTGCGGACGGGCGGACAGCCGGGCCCCGGCGATGCGCAGCGCGAGCGGCAGCTGCCCGCACAGCTCCGCCAGCTCCTTGGCGGCGCTCACCTCGGATCGCACCCGCACGGTACCGGCGATGCGCGAGAGGAGCTCCATCGACTGGTCGCTGTCGAAGACGTCCATGTCGACATGGATGGCCCCGGCGAGCCCGGCGAGCCGGCTGCGGCTGGTGATGAGCACCGCGGACATCCGGGTGCCGGGAAGCAGGGGCAGGACCTGGCTCTCGGTGGCCGCGTCGTCCAGCACGACCAAGGTCCTGCGGTCGGCGAGCAGCGCGCGGTACATCTCCGCGCGCTCTTCGAGCCCTTCCGGCATCGCGTTCCCCGGCACGCCGAGCGCGCGCAGGAACCGTTCGAGCACGTGCATGGGGCTGACCTGCCGGGACGCCCCGCCGTGCAGGTCGGCGAACAGCTGGCCGTCGGGGAACCGCTCGGCGACCATGTGGGCCGTGTGCACGGCGACGGTGGTCTTGCCGATGCCGCCCTTCCCGGCCACGATGACGATCGGCACGGCGAAACGGGTGGGATCCTCGGAGGCGAGCGCGAGCTCCCGTTCGATGGCGTCGACCTGTTTGGTGCGGCCGGTGAAGTCGGCGATCGCGCTGGGCAGCAGGAACGGCACGGGCGGGGGCGCGGCCGCGGGCGGCGGCTCGACAGGGACCTTGGTCGCCTGGACCGGCGGCTCGAGGCTTTCGTCGGCGGTGAGGATCGCGTGCTCGAGGCGCTGGAGCTGCTCGTTGGGCTCGATGCCCAGCTCCTCGATCATCGTCTCCCTGGCGAGCCGGTACACCTGGAGCGCCTCGGCCCTGCGGCCCGAGCGGTAGAGCGCCAGCATCAGTTGGCCGCGCAGCCGCTCGCGCAGGGGATACTCCTCGATGAGGCTGGTGAGCTCCCCGACCAGCTCCTGGTGCCGTCCGAGCTCCAGCTCCAGGTTGATGCAGTCCTCGTTCGTGGTGATCCGCTCTTCGGTGAGCCTGCTCGCCGACGCCTGCACCGGCCTGCTCTCGATTCCCTGCAGGGCCTCGTCGCCGCGCCACATCTTGAGGGCCGTGCGGTACTTCGTCACGGCCTCCTCCAGATTGCCGGCGTTGCGGGCGCGGCGTGCCTCGGCGGTCAGGGCCTCGAACCGCTGCGCGTCGAGCTGGCCGTCGCCGACGCGGAGAATGTAGCCGCGGGAATGGGTGGCGATGGTGTCGGGGGCGCCGTGGGCGGCGAAGAGCCGCCGCAGCGACGAGATGCAGATCTGCACCTGGGCTCGCGCGGTGGGAGGCAACTGCTCGCCGTAGATGGCTTCGGCGAGACGGTCAACGGTCACCAGGCGGTTGGCGTCGAGCATGAGGATGGCCAGGGTGATGCGCTGCCGCGCTCCACCGACGTCGAGCCGTTCGGCGTCCGCGATCACCTCAAGTGGACCCAGAATCCGGAACTCCACCTGCTAACTCCTTGCCAGAAAACCTACGGACACATCCGGAAGTCTTCACGAACCCAGCTCTGCTGAGACAAGTATCAGGTACGTCACCTCAGGCGGTCCGGGCTTTGCGGCCGACGGCGTGAATCGCCTGCTGAGACGCGCGGCGGAGGCGTGTGGTCCTGGTTGTGCCTCCTTGATCCCCCTACAAGTAATGCCCATATAGTACAACTGTGTGGCCACAGGAGCCAGGTGGGTATTTACCCACTCAAAAGCCTGTCTGGGAAGTCCGTTGTGGTATGAGAAAATATCGCCTTATGTAGTCCAATGTACTGTTTGCTGGTAAGTGTCCGAGAGCGCGCTGTCCTCGCAGGTCACCGCCCTGGGACGGGGGCGCCGACACGGTGGAAGACGGCCTCGCGCCAGGGTGGGCGACGCGCGGGAGACGACGCGGAACCACGGTCACCGTCGCGGTGGAAGGCCGCCCGCGCCCGATAACCGGCCTATCCGGCGGCCTCGACTGTAGGGGTCGTGCAGGGGTTTCAGGGGGGTTCCGGGCCGGTCTAGCATCGAATCAATCGAGATTGGAACGGATTGTAGCGGCATGATGAGGTGGTGTCCCTGGTCGGTGGTTTCCTTCGCAGCAAGTTCCCCACGCGGGCAAGGGCCATCGCGCGAGCGCCATTCGCACGATGGCTCTTGCTTTTCACGCGCGCGGGCCGGACGCCGGCCGGAATGGGGTCATGACCAGGCATTGGGCGAGGTGTCGATCCGAAGGAGAGGGCATGGCCGCGGAAGCGGAGATAATCACGGTCCTGGATCGGTCGCGTCAACCTAATGGCGCTCCGCATTACCGGCTGGAATATCGGAATGAATGAGAACGAGATGGCGGTGAATCCGCTCGGTGGCGCGGCCGTGCCCCGGCGCGCACCCCGCGGTGAAAGGTGATTTCTCGCTATCGGCTCCGTATCCCCCATTGGCCCGTTCCCGCCGGAAGCGCCGCGCCGGCCGGGACCTGGACACCTCCCCCAACACCGCCGCAGGTGCTCCGGGCCGGATCGCCGGGCCCACCTCACCGCTCGACCGGTGGTTCGCTGAGATCCTCGGCGGATTCTCCAGCGTGACCGCCGACAATGCTTCCGAGGCGAAGCTCCGCACCACGCGAGGCCCAGAGCTCGCGCCCACGAATCCGAGGAGTGAAGATGTCCCGCCGCCTGTTCACGTCCGAGTCGGTCACCGAAGGCCACCCGGACAAGATCGCCGACCAGATCAGTGACGCCATCCTCGACGCCATGCTCAAGGGCGACCCCAGGAGCCGCGTGGCCGTCGAGACGATGATCACGACCGGTCAGGTCCATGTCGCCGGTGAGGTGACCACGGAGACCTACGTCGACATCCCCGGTCTCATCCGCGACAGGATCCTGGAGATCGGTTACGACGCCTCGCACAAGGGCTTCGACGGCGCCTCGTGTGGTGTGTCGGTGTCCATCGGCGCGCAGTCGCCCGACATCGCCCAGGGCGTCGACGACGCCTATGAGGTCCGTGAGGGCGAGGGCGCCGACGAGCTCGACCGCCAGGGCGCCGGTGACCAGGGCCTGATGTTCGGCTACGCCTGCCGCGAGACCCCCGAGCTGATGCCGCTGCCGATCACGCTGGCGCATCGCATGGCCCGCAGGCTGTCCGACGTCCGCAAGAACGGCACGGTCCCCTACCTGCGTCCCGACGGCAAGACCCAGGTCACCATCGAGTACGACGGCGACCGCCCGGTCCGCCTCGACACCGTGGTGCTGTCCACCCAGCACGCCGCCGGCATCGACCTGGTGGACATGCTGGCGCCCGACATCAAGGAGCAGGTGGTCGACCCGATCCTGGACGGCCTGGCGATCGACACCGAGGGCTACCGCCTACTGGTGAACCCCACGGGCCGGTTCGAGATCGGTGGCCCGATGGGCGACGCGGGGCTGACCGGCCGCAAGATCATCGTGGACACCTATGGCGGCATGGCCCGTCACGGTGGCGGCGCGTTCTCCGGCAAGGACGCCTCCAAGGTCGACCGTTCGGCCGCCTACGCCATGCGGTGGGTGGCCAAGAACGTGGTGGCGGCCGAGCTGGCCGACCGCGCCGAGGTGCAGGTGGCCTACGCCATCGGCAAGGCGCACCCGGTGGGCGTGTTCGTGGAGACCTTCGGCACCGAGAAGGTCGCGGTGGACAAGATCCAGGCGGCGATCCTCGCGGTGTTCGACCTGCGTCCGGCCGCGATCATCCGCGACCTCGACCTGCTGCGCCCGATCTACTCCCAGACCGCGGCCTACGGCCACTTCGGCCGCGAGGAGCCCAACTTCTCCTGGGAGCGCGCCGACCGGGCCGAGGCGCTGCGGCAGGCGGTCTAGGAGACACCATGACGACCTTCCGCGATCTTCTGGCTCAGCGTGTCCTGGTCGCCGACGGGGCCATGGGAACGATGTTGCAGGCCTGCGATCCGACCCTCGACGACTTCGACGGTCACGAGGGATGCAACGAGGTGCTGAACGTCACGCGTCCTGACATCGTCCGGGCCGTGCACGATGCGTACTTCGAGGTCGGCGTCGATTGTGTGGAGACCAACACCTTCGGTGCCAACCTGGCGGCGCTGGGGGAGTACGACATCTCCGACCGTGTCTTTGAGTACTCGGAGGCGGGGGCCCGGCTGGCGCGTGAGCGGGCCGATCATTGGTCGACTGCCGAGCGGCCGCGGTTCGTGCTGGGGTCGATGGGTCCGGGCACCAAGCTGCCGACCCTCGGTCACAAGCCGTACGCGACGTTGCGTGATGCCTATCGTGACAATGCGGCGGGTCTGATCGCGGGTGGTGCCGATGCGTTGATCGTGGAGACCTGTCAGGATCTGTTGCAGGTCAAGGCGGCGGTGATCGGTGCCAAGCGGGCGGTGCACGCGGCCGGGCGTGATGTGCCGATCATCGCGCAGGTGACGATCGAGACCAACGGGGCGATGCTCCTGGGTTCGGAGATCGGCGCCGCGCTGACCGCGATCGAGCCCTGGGGCGTCGACGTCATCGGGCTCAACTGCGCGACCGGGCCGGCCGAGATGAGCGAGCACCTTCGTTACCTGGCCAAGCACTGCCGCCTGCCGCTGTCGTGCATGCCCAATGCCGGCCTGCCGGTGCTCACCGCCGACGGCGCCTACTACCCGCTGGCCCCCGATGAGCTGGCCGCGGCGCATGGGGGCTTCGCCCGCGAGTACGGGCTGTCGCTGGTGGGCGGGTGCTGTGGCACCACTCCTGAGCATCTGCGGCAGGTGGTCGAGCGGGTGCGCGGCCAGGTTCCCGCCGCGCGGCGCCCGCGTCCCGAGGCGGGCGCCGCTTCGCTGTACCAGCACGTGTCGTTCCGGCAGGACACCTCCTACCTGGCCATCGGCGAGCGCTGCAACACCAACGGCTCCAAGGCGTTCCGCGAGGCGATGCTGGCGGGGCAGTGGGACGACTGTGTGGAGATGGCCCGCGACCAGGCACGCGGTGGTGCGCACATGCTCGACCTGTGCGTCGACTACGTCGGTCGTGACGGGGTCGCCGACATGAGGGAGCTGGCGTTCCGTTTCGCCACCGCCTCCACCCTGCCGATCGTGCTCGACTCCACCGAGCCGGCCGTGCTGGAGGCGGGCCTGGAGATGCTGGGCGGGCGTGCCGTGATCAACTCGGTGAACTACGAGGACGGCGACGGCCCCGGCTCCCGGTTCCAGAAGATCATGAAGCTGGTCAAGGAGCACGGCGCGGGCGTCGTCGCGCTGACCATCGATGAGGAGGGCCAGGCCCGCACCGCCGAGTGGAAGGTCCGGGTCGCGGTGCGGCTGATCGAGGACCTGACCGCCAACTGGGGCATGAAGGTCGAGGACATCCTCGTCGACGTGCTGACCTTCCCGATCGCCACCGGCCAGGAGGAGACCCGGCGCGACGCGGTGGAGTCGATCGAGGCGATCCGCGAGCTGAAGCGACGGTACCCGAACGTCCAGACGACCTCCGGCCTGTCGAACGTCTCGTTCGGGCTGAACCCGGCGGCGCGCGTCGTGCTGAACTCGGTGTTCCTGAACGAGTGCGTGAACGCGGGGCTGGACTCGGCGATCGTGCACGCCTCGAAGATCTTGCCGATGGCGCGGATCCCCGACGAGCAGCGCCAGGTGGCGCTCGACATGGTCTACGACCGCCGCCGCGAGGGATACGACCCGCTGCAGCGATTCATGGAGCTGTTCGACGGGGTCGACACGGCGTCCATGCGGGCGGGCAGGGCCGAGGAACTCGCCGCCCTTCCCTTGTGGGAGCGGTTGAAGCGGCGGGTGGTCGATGGGGAGAAGAAGGGGCTGGAGGCGGAT
>NZ_BAAAZR010000012.1:0-99429 GCF_039537005.1 Sphaerisporangium flaviroseum
ACATCGCGACCAGCACCGCGATGGTCTCATCCAGATCACTCACCGATCGTGCGCAGTCGACCAGACCCACTGCGACCTGATACTGGATCGCCGGCATATCGGTGAGTTCGTATTCAGACAGCAACTGCAGGAACCCGGTCCGGCCCTTGGCCACCTGCCCCTGGGTCAAAGCCGTTTGCGCGTTGCGGAGCAGTTCGTCGATCTGCTCCGGGGTCGCCCCATGCAGCAGGTACGACGCCGAGCAGTCCAGTTTCTGCGCGAGCAGCTCCACCACCGCGGCAGGAGGTGTCCGCCGCCCTGACTCGATCAACGACACGTAGCTCTCGGACAACTCAGGTTGGGCGAGCTTCAGCTGTGACAGGCCCAGTTTCCGGCGGGCGGTCTTGATACGTGAACCGACCAGGCCTTCAGCAGCCACTCATGGCCCCCTCGACAGATGTTGGCGAGGCTGATCGAGCCCACCTGTGTGCCTAGGTCTGCCAGTACCGGATCCGCGCTGATGACCTGGCGCGCGCCCCGTTCGCCGTCACCGACCATGTTAAGGCGATTGTCAGGCCAGCCTCCCATTCGTAGATCACTTTATCTCGCCAAGCCCGAGGAGGCCTTTGGTTCCGGGTCGAGGTCAGTGCTGCGTGGTGCACCCTCGCTGTGTGCACTCCATTGTGTTGACGTCGCTCCAACGTTGACCCCGTGGCGTCGGGCCAATCTGGACCCCCTTCAGTAACTCTGGAGGGTGATCAAGGTGGAGGACTGGGCGGAGATCCGCCGGTTGCATCGGACCGAGCAGATGCCGATCAAGGCGATCGCTCGGCATATGGGCATCTCGAAGAACACGGTCAAACGGGCGCTGGCAGCCGATACGCCGCCGAGGTACCAGCGGCCGAGCAAGGGATCGATCGTGGATGCGGTGGAGCCGCAGATCCGGGCGTTGCTGAAGGAGTTCCCGGGCATGCCGGCGACGGTGATCGCCGAGCGGATCGGGTGGACGCGTTCGATCACGGTGCTCAAGGACCGGGTTCGTGTCCTGCGGCGGCAGTACAAGCCGGTCGATCCGGTGTCGCGGACGACGTATCAGGCCGGTGAGCTGGCTCAGTGTGATCTGTGGTTCCCGCCGGCGCGGGTGCCGCTGGGAGCAGGTCATGTCGCCAGCCCGCCGGTGCTGGTCATGGTCAGCGGCTACTCGCGGTGGATGATGGCCCGGATGCTGCCCTCAAGGACGGCAGGGGATCTGTTCGCCGGGCACTGGGCGCTGTTGTCGCAGCTTGGCGCCGTTCCCAAGATGCTGGTGTGGGACAACGAATCAGCGATCGGCCAGTGGAAGGCCGGACGGCCGCAACTCACCGGTGAGGCGAACGCTTTCCGCGGGACACTCGGAGTGGGCATTCTGCAATGTCGGCCGGGTGATCCCGAGGCCAAAGGGTTGGTCGAGCGGGCCAACGGCTATCTGGAGATCTCGTTTCTGCCCGGCCGCAGTTTCACCTCGCCGCAGGACTTCAACGCCCAGCTGTCCGGTTGGCTGATCCTGGCCAACGCGCGCCATCACCGGCGGATCGCCTGCCGTCCCGTCGACCGGTTGCAGGCCGATCTGGCCGCGATGGTGGCCTTGCCGCCGGTCGCCCCGATCTTGGGGTGGCGGATGGCGACCCGGCTGGCCCGTGACCACTATGTCCGCATCGCCTCCTGCGATTACTCGGTTCATCCATCGGTGATCGGCCGGTTGGTGGAGGTGGTCGCCGATCTGGAGCAGGTGAGGGTGACCTGCGCCGGGCAGCAGGTGGCCTGCCATCAGCGGTGCTGGGCACCGCATCAGACCATCACCGATCCACTCCACCGCCACGCCGCCGCCGGGATGCGCCGCACCTTCAGCCAGGTGGCCACAGGGTCGTCCGACACCGAGGTCGAGCAACGTCGGCTGAGCGATTACGACACCCTGCTCGGTATCGAAGGCGTCGCATGATGGCCACCACCAGCAAGACAACCGCCACCGGCGGCCGCAACCTCGGCTCCGAGCTGGCCTACCTGACCCGAGTACTCAAAGCACCCTCCCTGGCAGCCGCCATCGACCGGCTGGCCGAACGCGCCCGGACCGAATCCTGGAGCCATGAGGAGTTTCTGGCCGCCTGCCTGCAACGCGAGGTCGCCGCCCGCGAATCCCACGGCGGCGAGGCACGCATCCGCTTCGCACGCTTCCCCGCCCGCAAAGCCTTGGAGGACTTCGACTTCGACCACCAACGCTCCCTCAAACGTGAGGTCATCGCCCATCTGGGCACCCTGGATTTCGTCGCCGCCCGCGAGAACGTGGTGTTCCTGGGCCCGCCCGGCACCGGCAAGACCCATCTGTCCATCGGCCTGGGCATCCGCGCCTGCCAGGCCGGACACCGCGTCGCCTTCGCCACCGCCGCCGGGTGGGTCGCCCGTCTGGCCGACGCCCACCACGCCGGCACGCTGCAAACCGAGCTCACCAAGCTCTCCCGAGTCCCGGTCCTGGTGGTGGACGAAGTGGGCTACATCCCCTTCGAACCCGAAGCTGCCAACCTGTTCTTCCAGCTGGTCTCCAGCCGCTACGAGCGGGCAAGCCTGATCGTCACCAGCAACAAACCCTTCGGCCGCTGGGGAGAGGTCTTCGGCGACGATGTCGTCGCCGCAGCCATGATCGACCGACTGGTCCACCACGCCGAAGTCATCAGCATGAAAGGAGACAGCTACCGACTCAAAAACCGTGATCTGGGCCGCGTCCCAGCGGCCGATCCCGGCAACGACCAGTAACAATCAACAAGAAGAAAGGGGTCCACTTTCACCCGCCGGTAGGGGGTCACGGTTGGGGCGACGCCGACACATTGCGAGGAGGCCTCATGCGAGAACTCGGGACGCATTGGCGTCTCGGTGGCCGGGCAGAGAACACCTGACTCCATCGCGCGCCGATGTCTAGCCGGTACGCAAATCCGTTCGTGGCCTTCCAGGGTGCGGTCGCGGATGTATTCGCGTTCCATTCCGGGCGCCGGGGCCTTTCAGTCGGCCGCCTGCGTTGCCGTGAGCCGTTGAAAGTTGCAGGGGCGACCAGGCGCTTTGAGGCCCGGCCTGGGTGGAGTCTCGACATGCGGGGGCGTACGCGTCTACCGTCCGCGCACCGCATTGATCGGTGTGGTGGAGCTGACAGGCCACCGCCCTCATGCCTGTCTGTCAGGGAGTCACCATGCAACGGCGACTTGTCTATGCCCTCCTTGTGGCGCTCACTACGTTGGCCGGGCTCGTGGTGACCACGCCCGCACTATCCGCGGCGGCCCCCGTGAGGATCATGCCGCTCGGCGACTCCATCACAGGTGGACCCGGGTGCTGGCGGGCCCTGCTCTGGGACCGTTTGCAGCGTACGGGCTTCACCGACATCGACTTCGTCGGAACCATTCCGGGTGGCGGGTGCTCGGTGGCGCACGACGGTGACAACGAGGGGCACGGAGGGTTTCAGGCCACCGGCATCGCGAACCAGGACCAACTTCCGTCGTGGCTCTCCAGCACCCGGCCGGACATCGTGCTCATGCACCTGGGCACCAACGATATCTGGAACAGCACTCCGACCGCGACCATCCTCGCCGCGTACAGCAAACTGGTCGACCAGATGCGTGCCGGCAAGCCCAACATGAAGATCGTCGTCGCGAAGATCATTCCGATGACCCCGAGTGGGTGCGCATGGTGCCCGCCGGGCGTGGCAGCGCTCAACGACGCCATCCCCGGCTGGGCCGCGGGTAAGACGACCGCTCAGTCGCCGATCACGGTGGTCGACCAGTTCACCGGCTTCGACCCGGTGGCCGACACGAACGGAGACGGGGTCCACCCGGACGATTCGGGCTTCCAGAAGATGTCCGACCGCTGGTACCCGGCCTTGACCCGCCTCCTCGAGGGCACCACCCCACCCACCGACACCACCCCGCCGACGGTCCCGACCGGACTGAGGGTCGGGGTCAGCTGCACCCTGACGGTGACGCTGACCTGGACCGCCTCCACCGACAACGTCGGGGTCACCGGCTACGACGTCTACCGCGCGCCTTACGGCGGCGCGTTCACCTTGGTCGGTACGACCACGACCACCACGTTCACCGAACCCATGAGCCGGGTGTCCCAGTACGAGGTCCGGGCACGTGACGCCGCCGGCAACACCTCGGCCTTCACCGCGCCGGTCACTGCCATGCCGCCGCCGTGCCCGACCAGCCCGCCGCCGCCGGACGCGCAGCCACCCACCACGCCGGGTACGCCGACCGCGAGCATCGCCTGTGGCTCTGTCACGCTGAGCTGGACCGCGTCGACGGACAACGCCGGTGTCACCGGGTACGAGGTCTGGCGTGCGCCTGGCGCCACCGGTGGCACGTTCGTCTCCGTCGGCAGCTCGACGACCACGTCGTTCACGCAGTCCGGGGTGGGGATCTTCCGTTACCAGATCCGGGCGCGTGACGCGGCCGGAAACACATCCCCCTTCACCTCTCCCGTCACCGTCACCACCCCGGCCTGCCCGAGCGCTGGCCCGTGTACGGCTGTGTACAGCCAGACCGGCAGCTGGTCGGGCGCATTCCAGGGTCAGGTGACCGTGACCAACACCGGCACCACCGCGACCACCGGATGGACGGTGACGCTCACCTTCCCCGCCGGTCAGCGGATCACGCAGATCTGGGGTGGCCGCACCGGCAGCACCGCCAGCCCGTACACGATCACGAACGAGAGCTACAACGGAGCGCTGGCCTCCAACGTGTCCACCACGTTCGGTTTCCTGGCGACATCGAGCGGCGCCGACAACTCGCCCACGGCCACCTGCATCCGAACGCCGTCAAGCTAGCCAGTTCTCCGCGCCTCCCTTGATGCGGATCTCCGGCTGATGCGGATCTCGGGCGAATCGAGGCCGACGTCTGCCCCGTGGGCCGCCATGGCGGGTGGTGGGGCAAGGGCCAGCGTCGGCTGCGCCGCCATCTAGGCTGGTCTAGCTAGGCCCAGCACCACAAGGACATGCCGGGAAACCCTTGCCAACGTCTCATTTCTTAACGGTGATCGATCCCCGCGCGCGGCACATGCGGCTCGACCATAGCGAGGATCGATCGTGACCCCATGGTGACCGCCTCTGTTGCCATTACCCACCGCACACCCACTCCCGTGTACTCAAGGATGCGCTGCCGAATGGTCCGCGGCATCTTGTCTGGCGCGGACGCCCCCCTTGCGGTTCGCCCCCCGGGTCTGGTGGCTGTGACTCTCACCAATACAGGCCCCCGCAGGTCAGCTTCAGTGCTCTGGGTAGGGATCGGTGGGGGCGGCTACTTCGGTGCGATGGCCGCCGTGCCGGGAGTCGGTGCTGCAGCCGGAGAAAGGGCCGTCGGGGGCTCGCAGCACCGCCAGGGTGGGATCCAAGTGATCGCGATGCCAGTCCGCCGGAGAAAGGAGCACCCAGTTCAGCCCGTATACGACGGGGCGAGACCGGGTGTTCAGCAGAACGAGCCTCAGGTCCTTAGTGACAGTTGCCCAGATCGTTCCACTGCCCGTCCAGCACTGCCCAGCAGGCTCCCTGAGCCTGCTCGTTCCGTACTCCGCGTCCACACAGGAGCACCCTGCTCGTTGAGGGTCTCGATGAGTTCCTGGGGAGTGGTGAACGCATTCCCGTTCCAGGGCGTAGTCGTCATGTGCCAGCTTCACGCCTTGTGACACCTTGACCGCTGAACCAGACATCCGCTGTCTCCTTGATGATCAGTCGGGATCTGCACATGACGGTAAGGGCGCGACCCATCGTTTGGAATAGGCGAAATGCACGGTAGCCAGCGCGCTATTGGGCCGTTAGCCCATCCGGTTGAAATTTCAACCCAGCGGAAGCCTTGTGGGGCCCATGGACCCCATCGTTAACCGCTAAACCGCAGTGACCTGCGGCGATGCTCCGAGGGCATACCTCGGCCACCGTGCGATGTCGAGGCGCTTCAGCGCCAACGCAGGCACAACTGTGCACCCAGCGCCAGACCGCGCATCCGACCGCCGCTGGCTGGGTGCGATCAGCATTCTAAATGGCTCCTGTGCGTGCATTATGTCCGTTCCATTACCGACGCAGATCGGTCAGCATTCTCCCTACACAAAATCTGTCTCTGCAATCCCATATATCGGCTCAGATACCACGGGTGACGGTGAATGAAGCGCCCCCGCTTACAAAGGACGACGACATGACGATCCTCATCTGTTTGCTGCACCCCGGTCGCACGTGGAAATCTTCGGCCTGGCGCCTTTCCCCGCACTCATGGTCGGGGACCATCACCGCGTCCTCCCACAACGTGGGTGCCGGGCAGGACGGTCAGTTACCACCCCGCAAAGGATGGCCGAGATGACCGGCTGGGTGGAGGTTCCCGACATACGAACCCCACGACAGCCGCCACAACAACCAGGGCCATTGGTCATCAACGGGCAACCGATGCACGGGATATACCGCCGGCCGACCTCCCAGGGAGGCGCCCAGGGCCTGGCGGCCTACAACGGGCACCAGATCTGGACCTGGCCGGAGCTTCATATTCCCCACGCCGCGTGCCCGCCGCGGTCACGTCCAGCGGCATCCCGTACACACTGCGGGTTGCATACGACTCCTATGACCACTCCCCCGCCGCGCGGCCACGGCGTGGAGCGATCTCACCTCACAGCCCGCATTCACTCGCGCGCTCGGACGCGCCGATGCGCGCCTCGTGGACCACCGCCGCGGCGGTAAGGGCGAGCGGGGCCTGCGCGCCGGCTGGGCGGAGGGTGGCGGCGATGCCGGGGGCGGAGCCACGGGTGAGTTCAGTTGGACGTCCTGCGGCGCATCCCGCTCGGACTGCGGCGCATCCCGCTCGGACAGAACAACGCCGGCACCCAAGGGCAGGTCCACGGGAACGCCACGTCTGAGCGCTCATTACGAATAAGGGCTGCTGAACGTGACGCACGCTCATGGCGGAGAGCCACCATGACGCTGACGCTGCGACGCGGTTCAAGCTACGAGGAGGCGGAGGCCGAGATCTGCCGTGTCGAGGTTGGCGAGGTCGCTGTTGCGCTCGGCCCACCGGCCGGAGTCGAGGTCGTCGCTGAGGCTTCGCACCGCCCGCTGCTCGGCCTCCGGCCCGACCCTCGTCCACACCGACATCGCACGGCGCACGTGATCCTCCAGATACGCCGCCGGTCGGCGCCAGTACGCCTCGAACAGGCCATCAGCGCAGTTCCATGGGATGGGCACCGGCTCAGCGCGGGCGCCGATCGCGCCGACCATCCCGGCAAGCGAGGGAAATCCTGCAAGAACAGCGGCGAACTCGGGCAGGTAGTCGCGGGTAAGCCAGAACCGGTCCTGCCATCCGGGCTCGTCGGTGTCGAACGTGAGCACCACCACGCGGTGGGCCACGCGCCGCATCTCGCGCAGCCCCGCTATCGGGTCCCCCCAGTGGTGAACGGTGGAGACGGCCATCGCGACGTCGAAGGACTGGTCCCCGAACGGCAGGCTCTCCGCGGCGGCGGCCACGCACGGCGCCGCGTCGGCAGGCCGCTGCCCCCGCATGACCGCCGATGGCTCCACCGCGGTCACGTCGCGATCAGCAGGCTCGTAGGAGCCGGTGCCGGCCCCGACGTTCAGCACCGTCTGCGCGTCCCCGAGCGCGTCCCAGATCTGCGCGGCGATCCGCGGCTCGGTACGCCGTGTCGCGGTGTAAGCGCTGCCGATCGCGTCGTACAGCCGTGCACCGAGCATCTCCAGTTGCTCCTCCGGCGTCACCTTCAGTCCCTTCGCCCGTGCCTTGAGTTCCCTGTCGATGGCCGCCACCATGGCGTCAGCGCGATCACGCCGCTCCAGCAGCAGGCCGCGCAGTCGGCGCAGGTGCGCGACCGTGTCGGTGGACGGGTCGCCGACCAGTTCCGCAACCTCCCGCAGCCCGAAGCCCAACCGCCGATAGGCCAGCACCTCCCGCAGCCGCTCCACGTCGCCCGCCGAATAGGCCCGGTACCCGGCCGCGGTCCGCGCCGACGGCCGAACGAGCCTGATCTCGTCATAGTGATGCAGCGTGCGGACGCTCACGCCGGCCAGTTCGGCCACGTGTCCCACGGTCCAGTGATCCTCCACGGCCCCGACTATGCAGCCTGACGCCACGTGAGGGTCAAGAGCCTCACTCCCCGGCCACCACAAGCCGCACGCCGGCTACAAGCTGGTGCGCTGCCTCAGAGTGCCCGTGTACTGTCCGACGACCAGCCCTTTCCCTGCGGCCCACCCGTCATCGTGACAGGTCGCCAGATGCCGATCGGCCGCGTCGCCGATCAGCGACACCACCGTGCCGATCTCGCCCCTGGCCCGCATGCGCTCGACCAACTCCAGCGCCGCCCACAAAGCGGTGCCCGACGAGGCCCCAACCGGCAGCCCGGTGACGTCGCGGATGTGCCGGGCCGCCGCCACACTGGCCGCGTCGGGCACGGGGACGACCAGGTCCACGAGGTCGGGCCGGAAGCCGGGCTCGACGCGCGGCCGTCCGATGCCCTCGATCCGCGAGGGCATCCCAGTGCCGTAGTCGGGCACGTCGAGGGTCCATCCCGGGAAATAGGCCGAGTTCTCGGGATCCGCTACCGCGATCCGGCAGCTCTCACCGCGGGAGCGGATCCACTGGCCGAGAGTGGCCGAGGTCGTTCCAGTGCTCGCGCCCGTCACCACCCAGTCCGGCCGTACCTGCCCGAACAGCTCCTCCGCCAGGTCGTGCGGCGCGGCCCGCCCGAACTGGTCCAGGAAGTGCCCGTCGATCTCCCGTGCGGCGTCGTAGATCGCCAGCGGCGGCGTCACGAACCGGCACTCCCCGCCCAGTTCCTCCACCGGCCGCGCCCGCGCCTGGCTGCGCTCGCCCGGCATGACCACGATGTACGGCAGCCCGAGCCGCCGCGCGAACCAGGCCTGTGCCACGGCTGCGTTGCCGCCGGTCGCCTCCACCACGGCCACCCCCTCGGTGACCGACCCGTCGAGCACGGCCCGGCGGAACAGTGCCCTGGCGTGCCGGTGCCGCAGGCTCCCCGTCGGCTGCGCGGACTCGTCCTTCAGCAGCAGCCTGATCCCAGGCGCCGACACCGGGAAGCCGATCAGCGGCGTGGGCTCACCCACCGCCAGCACTTCGAGCGCTCGTGTGTCCCAATCCACCGTCCCACCATGTCAGGCGCGGCCCGAAAGCCCACGCCCGTTCGCCACGATCGACCAGCGGTATTGCGTGGCCGGCGTGTCTCACACCCGGATCAGCCCAGGTAGAAGTCTCTGCGAGCAGCACACCGGACGCTCCAGTGCCCGTGAAACTCCTCTGTCATCTCGACCATGCGCGGCCGGGCCACCAACGTGGTGAACAGCGGATTCTCCAGGAAGACCGTCGGCCGGAATCGATTGGGTGGGTGACGAACCGTGCCTATCCTTCTCCCGTGGCACTGCGGTTCGAGACTCGCGCGTCCGACTCGCCCTGGGTCGACACCGTGTGGACCTGTACGAGCGAGCGGGTCGCGGAGATGACCTCGGTGGCGGCGGTGTGCTGGGGTCTGGTGTTCTGGGAGCTCGAGGGCACGGCGTACGCGAACATCTCTGGCCCTGAGACCAGGACCGGCACCGCGCCGGTGCCGGAGGGCGCGACCTTCGTCGGCATCGAGTTCGCGGTGGGCACCTGCCTCCGGGCCGTGCCCACGCCGGCCCTGGTCGACCGTGGCCTCGAACTCCCCGACGCCACGCACAGGACCTTCCGGCTGGACGGTCTCCGTTGGGAGACGCCCGGCCCCGACGACGCTGAGGCCCTGGTCGACCGCCTTGTGCGCGCCGGAGCCGTGGTCCGTGACCCGCTCGTCGCCGAGGTACGCCGAGGGCACCGTCCAGTGGTCTCGGGACGTACCGTCGAACGCCGGTTCCGCGCGGCGACCGGGCTCACCCAGGGCGCCGTACGGCAGATCGAACGCGCCCGCACGGCCTCGGCGCTGCTGGCCGCCGGTACCCCGGTCGCCGATACCGTCTCCAAGCTCGAGTACTTCGACGAGCCGCACCTGGCCCGTGCGCTGCGCCGGTACGTCGGGCGTACGGCGCGACAACTCCGCGAGGGCACCGGCGGTGCGATCGCCCTGGACCTGGATCAGCGGACGACGTCGTAGATCAACTTGACGATACCGTTCGGGTAGGCCGCGGACTCCCGAAGACTCAGTGCCTGCTTGTCCTTGTCGGCGCTGCTGAACAGGCTCTTCCCGGCTCCGAGCAGCACCGGGAAGACGAGCAGGTTGTACCGGTCGATCAGGCCCGCGTCCGACAGGCGTCGAGCGAGCTCCGCACTCCCATGGATGAAGATCGCGCCACCCTCGCTCTTCTTGAGCTCGACGATGTCCTCGGTCGAGCGCAGGATCGTCGTCGGACCCCAACCCTCGACGAGGGCGTCGTCGGGCAGCGTGGTCGAGACCACGTACTTGGGCAGTTCCTTGTAGGCGGCGTGGTCCTCCGAGTCGGGCCAGACCGGTGCGAACACCTCGTAACTGCGGCGGCCGAACATCAGCGCCGTCGTATCCTCGAGCTCCTCGCCCTTGAGTGAGAACGCCTCGGGCAGGAACTCGATGTCCTTGACCACCCAGCCACCGCTGCGGTGGTCTTCGCCCGGCCCACCACCAGGGGACTCCACAACGCCGTCGAGCGAAACGAACGCGGTATAGACCAGATCACGCATGTGCTGTTCTCCTCATTGCCGGGCGACGAGGCCGCCAGGTAGATCGACAAGCGGATGGTGGCGCCCCTCCGACGCACTGCGGCGGAGTGCCCACGCCCATGCTAGGAAGCGCAACTACGGCCGTCTTGTACGGAAACGACGGCCCGAGAAGCCAGGTCCCGTGGCCGATGGCTACGTAATGGGAGGATGCATGAACGCGCCCGAGGGAGCCTGGACCGGCCTGACCTGTTCCTTTTGCGGGCCGGGGTCACACAGGTCAACCACCTGATCACCGGGCCGGGCGATCCGCTTCAGCACCCGACGGCCGGCGAGTTCCGGCAGCCACGGCTCTACCAGGTCGTCCAGCCGCAGCCTGCACTCGTCGAGCAGGACCATCGCCGCCGCGATCGCAACCGGCTTGGACGTCGAGGCCATCCGGAAGATCGTGTCCCGGCGCATCGGCGCGCCACCGTCATGGCGCATCGTCCCGATCGCTTCGACGTGCGTCTCACCGCCACGGCCGACCAGGGCGACAAGCCCGGGAATCTTCCCGGAATCGACATGCCGTGCCAGCGCCTCACGCAATATGCGCAGCCCGCTTCGGAGAAGCCGCTGTTGCCGGTTCCCATCATGAATCTCCTTCATACAGTGTTGGATCTTGGTGAGACCCGTTCCGGTGTGACGCTCATGGGCTTCTACGAGCGACACGCAAGGGTTCAGGTGGCCCGGTTCGCGGTCCCGAGACCGCGATCGCCGAACCGTTCATGGCATCCACCCTCGCCGACCGCGCTGATACCGGGCGGTCACCGTCCTGACGCCGCCGCTGACACGACACCGGCACCGTAGGCGGCGGTCCGGAGGGTGAGCTTGTCCTGATCGGTGACACGGATTCATGTGGGTTACCGCCGGCCCGCACCAGGCGCGGGCCGCGGATCAGCAGAAGCGCTCGATCGTGACGGGGATCAGCCCTTCGTAGCGCATGATCGTCATCAGCTCTCGCAGCAGAGCGCCGACGGTGTCGCCCGGCGGATCACCCAGATAGGCGGTCAGGTCGACGCACGAGGCCATCCCGCCGCCGATCTGGCAAAGCTCCCAGGTGAACGCGTCGCCGGCCACCCGCAGATGGCCTGTGCCCAGCACGCGGGCCTGTGGACCGGCGAGCGTCATCCCCAAGACCTGGTGGAGGTACGCCAGTCGGTCCTTGCGCAGGTGGCCGGCGAACAGGATCCGGTACACGCGCTTCTCGTGGAACCCCTCGGGAACCTCCGGCGGAGTAAGCAGCAGCGGAGGCGAGCCGGGCAAGGACGCGTGCTCCAGGAAGTAGGTGCGCAATGTCGTCTCGTCAGGCAGCGCACCCTCCCCCAGCCGACGGTAGGCCGTCTCCGCGTCGCCCCTGCGGACCGGGACGATCCGGGCACGGAGCCTCGGATCCGAACGGATCGCGCGGCTGAAGGCCGCCGAACTCCGCCAGCCGCCGTCCGCCGCGGTCCATACGGTGGTGGCCAGGCCGGTCGCCGTGTGATCATCCGCGAGCATGAACTGCTCGACGACGATTCCGTCCGGCTGCGCCGATGGCGCGCCGTCCCGCGTCTCAGGAAAGATCAAGTAGTAGTCCAGCGCTGACCGTGCCGTGCCTGCCGCGACGTCGGGCCGGCGCATTTCAGAGGGCAAGCGTGGTGTCCTTTTCGGTGCCATGCGGACAAGTTCGTACAAGCCTTGATAGTGGCATGCTCGCTCAGATGGCCGCGGGCAAGGACAGGTGCAGGCGGACACCCCGCTGGAGCGGTTCGGCACGTACGTTGCCCGCGTGCGCCTCGGCGATCTGCCGCACGATGGCCAGGCCGAGACCCGATCCGGGCAGCGCGCGGGCCTCGCGCGCGCGGTAGAAGCGGTCGAAGACGAAGGGGAGGTCGTCCGGTGCGATGCCGGGCCCTTGGTCGCTCACCGAAAGAACGCCCGGCGGTGCCACCCGTACCAGCACCTCGCCGCCCGCCGGGCTCCATTTGACCGCGTTGTCGATGAGGTTGGTGGCGGCGCGTTCGACGGCGTCGGCGTCGGCGCGTACGAGGCACTGCGCGAGCTCGGCGCGCAGGCACACCTGCGGCGCACGGGCTCGCGTCCTGGCGACGGCACGTTCGGCGACCAGATCGAGGCGGACGTCTTCGATGTGCATCTGGGTGTCGCCGTACCTGGCCAGCTCGACCAGGTCGTTGACCAGAACGCGCAGCTCCGCGGCTTGGACGCGGGCCTCGTGGACGAGCGCGGGGGCCTGCGGGTCGGCGGTGCCGCGGCCCTCCTGCAGCAACTCGAGATTGGTGATGAGGCTGGTGAGCGGAGTACGCAGCTCGTGGGAGCCATCGGCGACCAGGCGCCGCTGGGCGAGCATCGACTCGTGAAGTGCCCTTGTCATCGTGGTGAAGGAGCGCGCCAGACGGCCCACCTCGTCGCGTCCGCCGCTGTCCAGGCCCTCGGCGGTGAGCATACCGGTGGCGGTGATCTTCTCGGCCGCGTCGGTCAGCCGGCCGATGGGACGCAGCACCCGCCGGGCCGCCAGACGCGCGCCCGCCCCGGCGATCAGCGCGCCGCCGACGGTCAGCGCCGCCAGCAGGAGCCGCAGCCGTGTGAGCGTCGCCGCGTCCTGGTCCAGCGCAACGGCGGTGCGCACCAACCCAAGATCGCCCAGGAACAGCGGCGCGGTGTAGACGCGGTATCGGACCCCGTTGTAGCTCGTCTCCTGGAAATAGGCGGCGCCTTCGCCCCGCGCCAACTCGACGTCCCGGCTGGTGACCGGCACGAATCCCTGAGCCTCGCCGGCACTGACCTGAGCGGGGAAGATTTGCAGCAGCGTGTTGCCCATGTTGATCGGCGCCGTGGGAATGTGCACGTCGGTGGACTTGAACGTTGTGAGCAGGCGGGGCGTCTGTCCGGCGGCCGCCACCAGCTCCCCGTCGCGCCGGCCGGCCAGCCCCGCCGCCATGGCCGGGTACAGCACCAGGGAGGCGGCCAGCAGCGCTGCCGCCACGACGGCGGCCACGGTCACGGCGACCCGGGTACGCAACGTCACGACTCCTCCCGCAACACGTACCCGAGCCCCCGGACGGTCTGGATCAGCCGCGGCTCGCCCGCGGCCTCCAGCTTGGCCCGCAGGTAGCTGATGTAGACCCAGAGCGCGTTGGAGGATGGGCCGAAATCGTAACCCCAGACGGCGTCGAAGATCACGTTACGGCTCAGCACCCGGTTCGGGTTGCGCAGGAACACCTTCAGCAGCGTGTATTCGGTCCTCGTCAGATCGAGCAGCCGTCCCCCGCGGTGGGCCACGCAGGCGGCGGCGTCCAGTTCGAGATCGGCGAAACGCAGGATCTCCTGCGCCGCGCCGCTGCGCCTGAGCAGCGCGCGCAGGCGAGCCCGCAGCTCTTCCAGCGCGAACGGCTTGACCAGGTAGTCGTCAGCCCCGGCGTCCAAGCCCGCGACCCGGTCGGTGACCAGGTCGCGGGCCGTGAGCATCAGGATCGGGGTACGGTCTCCGCCCGCCCGCAGACGGCGGCACACCGCCAGCCCGTCGAGCCCGGGCATCATGATGTCCAGCACCACCGCGTCCTGCCTGCCTCCGCCTGCCGCCTCCAGCGCGTGCAGGCCATCGGCGGCGGTGCTCACGTGATAGCCCTCACGGGTGAGCGCACGCGTCAAAGAGCGGCGTACCGCCTCGTCGTCGTCGGCCACAAGGACGTGCATGATCCCACTCTCCCCGGTCGAGCTCACCGCCGCCTAGCCCCTCCTGACGGGTCAGGAGGCCTAGGACGTCCCGGCGCCCGGTGAGGTTGTATCCTCAGGCGGCTGGACGTCCTGCTTGTCCTGGTCCTTGGGCTGCTTGTCCTGGTCCTTGCGCTGCTTCTCCTGATCCTTGCGCTGCTCGTCCGGGTCCAGGGACTGCTTGACCCGGCTCAGGGCCTCCCTCAGCTGTTCGGGGGTGATGCCCAGACGTTCGGCCACCGCGCGGAAGCTCGGCGACTCCGGCCGCAGCCCGCCTCGCCCGTCGGCGTGTGCGAACAGCTCCTGCAGGGCCGAGGTCGCCTGGTCGACGCTGATGCCCAACTCGGCGGCCAGAGCCCTGGCAAGCTTCTCGATGCCGATCGACTCGTCCTTGGCGTTGCCCTCAGCCTTCTTGTCGGCAGGGTCAGCGGCCCGGCTCCCCTCTGTACCCGGGTCGCACTGGGCAGCAGGGGGATGCTGACCGGCCGAGGCCGCCACGGCCCCCGATCCGCTCAGCCCTAACACCGCGATCACCGCGGCGACCACGACAGCCTTTCGTCGATCCATGACCTCCTCCTTCCGCGCCGGCGCCTTGTCCGGCGATCCCTGTCAGCCAACCGGGGCCACCTTCACCACGCCGTCGGCGAACCTTAGAAACGCCCTAGAACGGATGACGGCCCGTGAGGTCACCGGGGACGAGAAGGCCGAGTGGCTCGCCCAGACCCGACATCACCACGACCCCGCCGACAACACTGAGCCCCCGCTAAACCCGAGCACGCCGGGGCTCGGCGAGGTGGCCCCACGCTGATACGACAGCGATGGAGACGACCGGCAACACCCGGCTCGCGGGCGCTGGCGACGGTCACAGGGGGCGGCAAAAAAGAAAGACAAGGAGGTCACACACTCCTTGCCACTTTCAACATATAGCGCACCCGGGGGCTTGCGGCAAGACCCGGGTCGTGCTGCAGAATCGTCGGCCGAGGCCAGAACCTGCGGAAATAAGGGATCCGCGCAGTACGTGTTCTGTGATCGACGTATGGGTCACCGCGGGATGTCGAACCGCCGATGGGACTCGCGGTGCGGTTATGGGCACTCGGCGCGGAGGTACGGGTGTGCGCGCCGCCGGACTGCGCGGAGCAACTGGCCGAAATGCATCTCTGTTCAATGGGGGATTTCATGATCGACGTGATCGTCGCCGGTGGCGGGCCGACCGGCTTGATGCTGGCCGGCGAGTTGCGGCTGCACGGTGTGCACGTGCTCGTACTGGAGAAGGAGGTGGAGCCGCCCAAGTATGTCCGCGCGCTCGGCCTGCACGTGCGCAGCATCGAGGTGATGGACCAGCGCGGTCTGCTGGAGCGGTTCCTCGCGCACGGCGGGCGACACCCGCTCGGCAGTCACTTCGCCGGCATCGACAAGCCCTTGCCCGACCGGCTGGACACCGCGCATGCCTACATCCTCGGTCTCCCGCAGACGATCACCGAGCGCCTGCTGGCCGAGCACGCCACCGAGGTCGGCGCCGAGATCCGGCGCGGCTGCGAGCTGGCCGGGCTGAGCCAGGACGAGGACGGGGTGACCGCCGAGCTGGCCGACGGCACGCGGTTGCGCTCGCGCTACCTCGTCGGTTGCGACGGCGGCCGCAGCACGGTGCGCAAGCTGCTCGGCGTCGGCTTCCCCGGTGAGCCCAGCACGGTCGAGACACTGCTGGGCGAGATGGAGGTCACCGAGGATCCGGCGACGGTTGCCGCCATCGTCGCGGAGATACGCAAGACCCAGCTACGGTTCGGTCTCGGGCCGCTGGGGAACGGGGCGTACCGCGTCGTCGTGCCCGCCGAGGGGGTGGCCGAGGACCGTGGCGTCCCGCCGACCCTGGAGGAGTTCAAACAGCAGCTGCGGGTGACCGCCGGCACCGACTTCGGCGTGCACTCGCCACGCTGGCTCTCCCGCTTCGGCGACGCCACCCGGCAGGCCGAGCGCTACCGCGTCGGCCGGGTGCTGCTGGCCGGCGACGCGGCGCACACCCACCCGCCGACCGGCGGTCAAGGGCTCAACCTCGGTATCCAGGACGCGTTCAACCTGGGTTGGAAACTGGCCGCAGAAATCGGCGGCTGGGCACCGGAGGGGCTGCTGGACAGCTACCACACCGAACGGCACCCGGTGGCCGCCGACGTGCTGGACAACACCCGCGCGCAGATGGAGCTGATGTCCCTGGAGCCGGGTCCCCGGGCCGTGCGCCGGCTGGTGTCGCAACTGATGGACTTCGAGGAGGTGACCCGGTACCTGATCGAAAAGATCACTGCGATCGGGGTGCGCTACGACTTCGGCGGGGGGCACGAACTGCTCGGCCGGCGGCTGCGGGACGTGGAGCTGAAGCGGGGGCGCCTCTACGAGCTGATGCGGGGCGGCCACGGGCTGCTGCTCGACCAGACAGGCGAGCTCTCGGTGGCGGGGTGGGCGGATCGGGTCGACCACGTCGTCGACGTCAGCGAGGAACTGGACGTGCCCGCCGTACTGTTGCGGCCGGACGGCTACGTGGCGTGGGTCGGCGACGATCACCAGGATCTGCTCGGCCGGCTGCCCAAGTGGTTCGGCGCTGCCGCCGGCTGACCGCGCACTTGTGGTTCGTCCCTGCCGCCGGCCACTGGACAGGTCGTCGCGTTCGACTCCGACCTGGTGCGTCCGGCCCTGGAGAACGCGAAGCGCTTTGCGCGGCAGGGCCGGGAGGCGGGCATGGTGGGGCCGGAATGCGCCGTCGCCGACGATGCCGATGACCGGACACGTCAGCTGGCGGTCTTCGGCCGCAGTGCCGTAAGCGGCTGACAGCGGCGCCGGCGAGCTTTCGCCCGGACCGTGGATGTCAGGAGGTGCGTGGGGCCACCAGGCCGGATTCGTAGGCGATGACCACGAGCTGGGCACGGTCACGGGCATGGAGCTTGGCCATGGCCCGGTTGACATGGGTCTTCGCGGTCAGTGAGCTGATCACCATGCAGTCGGCGATCTGGTCGTTGGACAGGCCCTGCGCGACCAGGGCGACGGCCTCGCGTTCGCGGTTGGTCAGCTCTTTCAGCCCCGCGCCGGCGCCGATGTGGAGCGGCTGGGTGATGAACCGGTCGATCAGCTTGCGGGTGATCGACGGTGCGAGCAGGGCGTCACCGCGCGCGGCGACGCGCACGGCGTGGAGGAAGTCCTCCGGCACGACGTCTTTGACGAGGAACCCCGCTGCGCCGGCGCGCAGCGCGTTGAAGACGTATTCGTCCAGGCCGTAGTTGGTCAGGATGACGACGTGCACCCCGGCCAGGGCCGGGTCCGCGGCGATGCGCCGGGTCGCCTCGATGCCGTCGACGACCGGCATCTGGATGTCGATGAGCGCGACGTCGGGCAGGTGCTCCTTGGCCAGAGCCAGACCCTCCTTCCCGTCGGCGGCCTCGGCCACCACCTCGATGTCGTCTTCGAGGTCGAGGAGCGCGCGGAATCCGCTGCGCAGGAGCGGCTGGTCGTCGACCAGCAGGACACGGATCATGACGTTCGGTTGACGGGAAGTTCGGCTTGGACGGTGAAGCCGCCCTCGCCACGCGGTGCCGCCCGCAGCCGACCGCCGAGGGCGGTGACCCGTTCCCGCATGCCGAGCAGCCCGACACCGGGCACCGGGGCGGTGTCCGGTGTGGCCTTGCCGTCGTCATCGATGCGTATCGCGAGGCCGTCGGGACGGTAGTCGATCCGGACCGACGCCGTCGCGGCGGCGGAGTGGCGGGCGATGTTGGTCAGCGACTCCTGCACGATCCGGTACACGGTCCGGTCCACCGCGTCCGGCACGTCAGGTCGTTGTCCCTCGATCGTCAGCGTCGCGTCCAGGCCGGTCGTCCGAGCCCGTTCCACCAGTTCCGCGACGTTGTCGAGGCCACGCGGCGGGGTCGTGTCGTCGTCGCGCAGCGCCTCCAGGGTCGCGCGCAGTTCCCGGGCCGCCTCACGACCGGCCTCCCGGATCGCCAGCAGGGCCTCCGGCACCTGTTCACCCCGCTTGCGGGCCACGTGGACGGCGACTTCGGCCTGCACCTTGATGATCGAGATCTGGTGGGTGAGCGAATCGTGCAGCTCCCGCGCGATGTGCAGTCGCTCCTCGTCCGCGCGGCGCCGCGCGGTCTCCTCCCGAGTGCGCTCGGCTTCGTCCGCTCGCCGCTCGGCCTGCCGCAGCGCTTCACCGGCGGCGCCGGCCGCGATCAGCCAGGCCAGCTCGAGGGCGCCCCGGGCCTGCGCGAACGCCTCGCCCGTGTCGTGCAGGCCCGAGGCCAGGGCCGCGAGGGGGAGAACGGCCAGCATGGCCACGCTCGCCACCACCGTGATGGTGCGGTGTCCCGCCCGCACGGCCGCGTACACCGCGAACAGGTACGCGACGGCAGGCACGTCGAAACCGGCCGCCTGGTAGCCCACCGCGCACAGTCCGGTGAGGGCCAGGACGGGAACCGGAGCCCGGCGGCGCGCGGCCAGCCCCAGGCCGCCGGCAACCAGCGACACGTAGCCGAGCAGGTCGAGGTACGTGCCGGAGTGCTGCCCGGACAGCCCGGTGACCAGCAGCGTCGCCGCCACGCCGACGGCGATCGCCCAGTCTGTGATACCGGACCGTCCTGTGCTCATGCGCGCACCCTAGCCGGGTAGTCGAACGGGCAACTCCTGCACACGGATGGTAAGCCGCCTACCGCCCACGCAGTACCTTCACGGCTCCTGCGGTATCCGCGGGTACCGGGGTGCGCCATCGGCGGCAGCACGAAGTGCCTGCCTCCGCAGGACGACCGGCGGTGGGTCCAGCGGACATCATCAGGCGACGTCCAGTCGTCAGACGAAAAGGAGCACGCCATGTCCGTCCGTCACCTGCTTGCCGCCGCGGCCGCCCTGGTCGGAGGTCTCGTACTTGCCACACAGGCGGCCGCGCAGGTCTTGGGCCAGCCGGACCCCGTCAGTTCGTACACCTTGACCGCCGGGCGCTTCTGGTCCTTGGTCGCCGCACTGCTGGGGTTGATCGGCGTGGTCCTCGGCGGACTGGCCCTGGCCCGCTCCGCCGGTCGTATCGGCAGGGGCACCGGGAGAAGGGGGGCCATCGTGGGCCTGGTCGCGGGGCTGGCCGGGGCGGTCATCGGCGGGCTGGTCGTGGCCGCCGCCGAGGGTGGTCCCGGCACCGGCTACGGAATAGTCGGGGGCTACATAGCCCTGGTGATCGGGCTGACCGCCATGGCCCTCGGCGGCCTGGCCCTGACCCGCTCCCGCCGCACCGTTGACCGCCGCACCGTCTGACCGCCGCACCGTCTGACGTCGACCGTCTGGTCGCAGCGCTTACTCTCCTGAACCACCCATTTGAGGGTTTCGCCGCATATGGCAGCTGATATCGCTGGCAAGTCTCAATTCGGTACTTCAACGATACTGTTGAAGGCATGGATTCTGGCATCAAGGACACCGTCCATGCCGTCGAGGCCGCCGCCGTCATGAGGCTGCTTCCCGCCGCCCGGCCGCGGGTGCTCGCCCTGGGCGAGCCCACCCACGGCGAGGACACTCTGCTCGACCTACGGAATGAGCTCTTTCAGCAGCTTGTCGAGCAGGAGGGCTACCGGTCGATCGCGATCGAGAGCGACTGCCTGATGGGCCTGGCCGTGGACGACCACGTCACCTCGGGCACGGCCACCCTGGATGAGGTCATGGAGCGCGGCTTCAGCCATGGGTTCGGCGCGTCCGCGGCCAACCGCGAGCTCGTGCGCTGGATGCGCGCGTACAACGACGGCCGGCCCGCGTCCGAACGGCTGCGCTTCGCCGGTTTCGACGGACCGCTGGAGATCACCGGCGCCGCGAGCCCCCGGCAGGCCCTCACCGCACTCCACGGCTACCTCGCGGCCTGGGTGGACGCGGACCTGCTCCCCTGCACCGTGGCAACGCTCGACCGCCTGCTCGGCGCCGACGACCGGTGGACAAATCCCGACACGATGATGGACCCGTCCCAGTCCGTGGGGCGGTCGGCCGAGGCCAGGGAGCTGCGGTTGCTCGCCGACGAACTGGTGGCGCTGCTCGACGCGCAGACGCCGCACCTGATCGCGGCGACCTCGCACGACGACTGGGACCGGGCCCGCCTGTACGGGCGCACCGCCACCGGCCTGCTGCGCTACCACTTCTGCATGGCCGACACCTCACCCAGCCGCATGACGGGGCTGCTGGGCGTGCGGGATTCGATGATGGCCGCCAACCTGCTCGCCATCGCCGAGCGGGGCCCGGCGCTGGTGTACGCCCACAACGCGCACCTTCAGCGGGACAAGAGCAGGATGCGGATGGGCGGCCTGCCGGTGGAGTGGTGGAGCGCCGGGGCGATCGTCAGCGCCCACCTGGGCGAGGGGTACGCCTTCCTGGCCATGGCCCTCGGCACGATCCGCCACCACGGTGTGCACACCCCACCCCCGGACACCATCGAAGGGCTCCTGTACGCACTACCGGAGGACAGCTACGTCGTCGACACCCGCCGGCTGGCCGCCGCCCTCGGCGACACACGGCCCGCCCCCCGCGTGTCCCCCTGGTTCGGTTACTCCGCGCTGGACCCGGCCCACCTGGCCGGGATCGACGGGCTGGTGTTCGTCAAGGACTCCCCGCGGAGCTAGGTCCCCTCACCACACGCGGTGCGGTGGGAGCGGAGGTGGACCTCAGCGTTCTGTTCACCGTCGAGACTGCGGTGAGAAGGGGGGGTGAGACCGGTGAACACCGGCCTCACCCCTTCTGCGATTCCGCACTTCACACCGCGGCGATGCAGGACTTGGTCGTTCTAGTTGCGCGGCCGGGAAGCCGACCCGCCCACCGCACGCGACCGTGGACCCGCGATCGCGGCCCCCGCCTGAGCGGCCGATCAGGGTTGGCCGCGGCTCTGCTGGGTAGCTGCGTCGCGCATGACCGAGTATGGAATCCACGCCTCCCACGAGCAGATCCCGCCCGCCGACCTTCTCACCGCGATGGTCGCCGCCGAACGCGCCGGCTTCGACACCGCCATGTGTTCCGACCACTTCTCCCCATGGAGCGAGCGACAGGGCGAGTCCGCCTTCGCCTGGTCCTGGCTCGGCGCCGCCCTGCAGGCCACCGACCTCACCTTCGGCGTCGTGAACGCGCCCGGGCAGCGCTACCACCCGGCGATCATCGCCCAGGCGATCGGGACCCTCGGCGCGATGTTCCCTGGCCGGTTCTGGGCCGCACTGGGCAGCGGCGAATACAGCAACGAGCACATCACCGGCGGGCCGTGGCCGCGCAAGGAGGTCCGAGACGCCCGCCTGCGTGAATGCGTGGACGTCATCCGCGACCTGCTCAACGGCGAGGAGGTCACCCGTGACGGCCTGGTGACCGTGGACCGCGCCCGGCTGTGGACCCGCCCGGAGACGCCGCCGCCGCTGATCGGCGCGGCGGTGAGCACCAGCACAGCGGCCCGGTGCGCGGAATGGGCGGACGGTCTGGTCACGGTCAACGCCCCCGAGGACCAGCTGCGCGAGATGATCGCGGCGTACCGCGACGCGGGGGGACGCGGACCGGTCTGCCTGCAGGTTCACCTGAGCTGGGCGCCGACGGAGGAGGAGGCGGAGGCGATCGCCCACGACCAGTGGCGCAGCAACGTCTTCCGCCCGCCGATCTGCTGGGACCTGGAGCTGGTGGAGCACTTCGACGTGGTCTCCGAGCATGTGACCGTGGAGCAGGTGCGCGGTGTGGTCAACGTCTCCGCAGACCTCGACCGGCACATCGACTGGCTGCGCGGTTACGCGGCTCTGGGCTTCGACCGCATCTACCTGCACCATGTGGGCCAGGACCTGTTGCCGTTCATCGACACCTTCGGCGCCAAGGTCCTGCCCGTGCTGCGCTAGGGGCCGGGGTGGCAGGAGGTCGGCGACCGACGGCTACGTGAGCGATCCTGACGGCGACGTCGGCCGGGGCCCCGACGAGGAGTCGCACGAACCGTTCAGTCCCGCCGGGGCCGCGTGGGGGTCGACGCGATCGCCGACCCCGAGCGCCTCCTCCGGCTCCATCTGGGCGTCCCCGATGCCTGACGGAGGTTTCACCGCTTTCGGCCTGGGCTGCGGGCTCCGAGGCCTACGGACCTCACACCGGGCGCTTGCCGCCCGAGTCGCCGTCGGCCAGCACCATGACCACCTGCGGCGTACGGACCACGGTCGCGTCCGTCGACGACGGCGGCCCGTCCGCATGTGCCGGAACGGTCCCCAGGGACAGCACGGCGGCCAGACCGGCGACCAGGGCGGCGCCACAGCGGGTCAAGGTGCGGGTGTTCATACGGCTCTCCCAGTCGGCCGATGATTCATGACGGTACGACTCAACAGCATGAGCGCCGCAGCCTTGACTGTCCACCCAGAACGGTCGGATGACCGCCGCCGCGCCGCACCGCGGGTGGATGTCGCAGGCCACGGCCTGGGAGCCGGGCGTGGTTCGGCCACACCCGGCGCCCAAGATCGCCTGTCGGAGCCGCGCGGCGTGACAGGTACGTGTGTCAGGAGATCTTGTTGTAGCGGAACGACGTGCGGCCGTTGCCGTCCGAATAGATCTCGGCGCGAGTCGAGCCGGACGCGCCGGGGGCATTGATCCGTCGTGCCTGCAACTGGATCGTCGTCGGCCCGGCCACGGTGACGAGCTCGCTGATCGGGGTGGTCACGTTCTGGCCGATGGGCCCGGCACCGGTCGGGGTGAGGTCGTAGACCTGGTTGAGGATCCGCTCGCTGCGGGGCACGGCGGTGCCCGAGGTGACGTTCCAGAGGCGGGCGACCATGTACGGGTTGCTCGGGGGTGTCGCCGCGAGCACTGACCGGACGTTCACATCGAGTGCGTAGGTGCCGGCCACAGGCAGGGTGACCTGCAATCCGGTCTTGACCCAGGTACCGGACAAGGTGGGCTGCAGGTTCACGATCGCCGGCAGATAGGCGATGCCGGAGGGCAGGGGGAGGTGATGGCCGCTGGAGACCGGCGCCGGAGTCGAGGCCGACGCCGGGAGCATCCCGGTGCCGCTGATCGCCAGGAAGGCAACACCTGCGGCGATGAGGCACGCTCGTTTGCTGGAGGTGGAGACCTTGCGGCAAAGGTTGGACATGCTGAACTCCCATGGCTGTGTCGACGTGGCCGCACCGACGGCACGGCCTGATTCGTGGTCGCGAACGCGACCTCCGCGCCGTGAACCGGTCAATCAGCCGATTTGCCGAGCAGCCGCCATAAGCGCTGCCTCCAGGGCAAATTGAACAGCGATTCAGCACTCCCTTATTCGACGGAAGATCGCGGTGCGACCGTGATCATTCTGCCCATGTGCCGGACCGGGAACGGGGTCACTCTAAGTACGTGTTGAACCGAGGAAACGTAAACGATCATGACGGAGACGATCCGGCCTATTCCTCGCACCGGTTCACGAATGGCGGATAAAACTCGGTTGTGGGCGGAGGTCGCCGTGGCCCCGATAGACCGGCGCCATTGACCATGACCCGGCCCCGGCCGCTGTGATCTATCGGTGTTCGGCGTGCCGACCGTGGTCGCAGACCCTGGGCGTCGAACCAGGCGTGCCGTGCCTTTACCAGGGAGGGGCTGGACGTGGTGTAGGTGATCTGGGCTCCGGCGGGCGTCGGGTAGTGGCCGATGAGCACGTAGACGGCCGACGCGACGGCGACCACCGCCAGGCCGGCGATGAACAGCCAGGCGCGTCGATGCTCAAGCGTCATCTACAACGAACCAGATCCGCTGATCCGCCATCTAAGGAATCATGACAGGAGACACGCTGCGCCCCGGGGACCCGTCGAGGCTGGGCCGCTACCGCACGAGTGGGGGACCGGCGACCGCGACGCACTCGGCCACCGCCGCGAGCTGGGCGAGGCCGCCCGGCGGTGGGCGCGGAACGGCCGCCGCCCGGAGGACCTCCTGCGCGGCACCGCCCTGCGCCAGACACTGGAATGGACCGCCTCCACCCACCTGACCCTCAACACCACCGAGCGGGAGTTCGTCGAGGCGAGCCGGACCGGATCGGCACGTCAGAGCAGGCGGCGGCGCCTGGTCACCACCAGCGTGGTGGTCCTGCTCATCGCCTCGCTCACCGCCGGCGTGCTCGCCTGGCAGCAGTCGGCCAGAAGCGATGAGACCGGTAGGCACCTGGCCGATGAGCGGGCGAAGGCCACGGCCCGGCGGCTGGCGCTGCAGGCGGACGCGCTGCGCGGCACCGACCCGGTGATGGCCACGCTGCTCGGCGTGGCGGCCTACCGCATCGCGCGGGTCCCGGAGGCGGGATCCGCGGTGCTGAGCTCGCTCGCCCAGCAGGAGCGGTCGGTCTTCATGGCCCCCACCCCGGCCAACGAGGGCCGGGCGCTAAGCCCCGATGGGCGCACGCTGGTCAGCGCCGGCGCCGACCGGGTGACCGCCTACGACGTGGCGACGGGACGACCGGTCAGGACCTTCACCGGGATCGGCGAGGCGCCCGTCACCGCCGCGGTGGGTCCTGACGGTGACACGCTGGCGCTCGCGCGGGGCAGCAGGATGGAGCTGTGGAGCCTGCGGACCGGCAAGCGGCTGGGCGGGGGCAAGTGGTTGCCGGAGTCGTCGAGCGACGACGGCCGACCGGAAAGCATTGAGTTCAGCCCCGGCGGGGGCTACATCGTCGTCCGGGACAATATGCGGAGCGGTGGATGGCGCTCGCGCCGAAGGGCGCGCTGGGCGCCTCGCCGTACGGGAGCAGGGCGGTGGCCCTGTGGGACACCCGCACCTGGCGCACCACGGGACAGGTGCTCAGGGTGCCGGGTGACGTGGTGGGAGCCAGGTTCTCCCCCGACGGGCGGGTCCTGGCGGTCGCCATGACACCAGGGTGACGCTGTTCGACACGGTCGCGGGCCGCCGGCTCGGCGCCGCCTGGACCGTGACCACCGGCACGTTCGATCCCTATGCGATGGACGACCCCATGCCGGCGCTCGCTTTCACGGCCGACGGTTCGCTCCTGCGCGTGATCGGGCATGACGGCACGTTCCAGGACCTGCCGGCCGACCCTGCGCGGGCCGTCCCCGCTGCGTGCGAGCGGGCGGGCCGCCGCCTCACTCAGGAAGAGTGGCGCGAACACGTGGGAGCGGACCTGGACTACCAGGAGGTCTGCCCCGCTTAGGGCGGGCTCGGCCGTGGAGCCGTATCCGGATCGGAAAGATACATCAACGCATTTTGATGTATTGTGCTGGCCATGGTGCCGTCCGGGGAAGCCGTCCTGCCGCCGTTCGTCCGGCTGGTCGCTCACGCGGTGCGGTGGCGGTTGCTGAGCGAACTGGCGCGCAGCGATCTGCGCGTGCGGGAACTGGTGGCCCTGGTCGACCAGCCGCAGAACCTGGTCTCCTACCATCTGCGCCTGCTGCGCTCCGGCGGGCTGGTCGTGGCCCGGCGGAGCAGTTTCGACGGCCGCGACAGCTACTACCACCTCGACCTGGAGCGCTGTGCGCACGCGCTGGCCGCCGCCGGTGCCGCCCTGCATCCCGCGCTACGCCTGGTCCCCGCCCAGCCGGCGAACGCGGCCGGGGAGTCGGCGGCACCCTCCGTGCTGTTCGTGTGCACCGGCAACAGCGCCCGCTCACCCATCGCGGAGGCCCTGCTGCGCCACCGCACCGGCGGCCGTGCCGAGGTGACCAGCGCCGGCAGCCACCCCAAACCGCTCCTGCACCCCGACGCCGTGCGCGTGCTGCGACAGCGGTACGGAATCGACATCGCCGACCGGCGTCCGCGGCAGCTGGACACGATGACCGGCCGCCGCTTCGACTACGTGATCAGCCTGTGCGACAAGGTCCGCGAGGTCTGCCCGGAGTTCGACGACCGCCCGCAACGCCTGCACTGGAGCATCCCCGACCCGGCCGCCACCGGCGACGGCACCGCCCAGGCCGGCTACCCCGCGTTCGACCGTACCGCCGCAGAGATCGACACCCGCATCCGGTACCTGCTGCCCGTCCTTGCCCAGACCCCACACCGCGAGGTCCAGCCATGACATCACCCGACCAGTTCGCCGGCGTCCGCTACATCGTCGACGATGTCCAAGCGGCCATCGACTTCTACACCGGCCACCTTGGATTCACCCTGCACATGAGCGCCGCACCCGCCTTCGCCGACGTCATCCGCGGCCCGCTGCGGCTGTTGCTGTCCGGACCGGCCAGTTCCGGCGCCCGCGCCACGCCCGATGATGCCGGCGCCGCCGGCCGCAACCGCATCCATCTCATCGTCGACGATCTCGACGCCGAGATCGGCCGGCTACGTACGGCGGGACTCGCTTTCCGGGGCGACGTGGTCGCCGGTCCCGGCGGGCGTCAAGTCCTGCTCAGCGACCCCGCCGGCAACCTCATCGAACTCTTCCAGCCCGCCCACCGCCCGGCCGAGGCCGGCGCCTGACGCCCTCTCGCCTGCGGCTCAGGACGCGGCCAGTTCTTCGTCGGCTCCCTTCGGCACCGGTACGGCCGACGCTGCGGCGTGCCGCCTCTGCCGGTGTCAGGCCGCGTAGTTCCGCAGGACGCGTAGTGCCGCCGCCGCGTACGGCCCTTGGGCTGTGAGCGATGCCCGCTCTGCGGGGAGCCGCCGCGCGCCGACCCGGCAGAATTCCGCGGCCGGCCCGCTGATCACCGACGGCGTGTCCGCGTCCCCGAACCGCCAGAGTTCCCCGCCGGGCCCGGTGAGCTCACAGCGCACCGGCCCGCCCTGCTCACCGGCCACCGAGAACGCGTACGGCAGGGTCCGGTGGGCCAGCCAGGCGATGTGCCGCAGCCGGGCGGTGTCGGGGTAGTCGAGGCCGAGCGGCTCGGTGATGTCGAGCGCGTGGGCCCAATGCTCGGCGATCCGCGTCGTGGCGAGTGTGCGTGGGGAGAAGGCGGTGACGACCCACTGCAGGCGGTCGCCGGGCGAGCAGGCGCGCAACGCCTCGAGCGCCGATCGGCCGGCACTTCTCCACCGCTCGAACACCTCGGCACCCGGTGCGCCACGCTCCCCGGCGACCAGCCCCTCCACCAGCTCGTCCACCGGAACCGCCGCACGGGCGGCGCGGCCCGGCAGGTCCCCGGCGACGGACGCGATGACGGCCTCCTCGGTCTGGGCCAGATGCAGAACGACGTCGGCGATCGTCCACCCGTCCGCCGCGGACGGCCGCGCCCACATGTCCGGTTCCAGCCCGGCGAGCACGGCATCGAGCTGTTCGTACTCGGCGGCGAGGTCGTCGAAGACGGCCGTCGCCCGATCGTCCTTGGTCATACCACCACCGTACAGAACATTATTCCGTATTCGCCACCAGGAGATCCGGCTCACCATCGGCGGTGGGCGCGCCCTCGGGGTCGGGCGGCAGGCCGGTGATGTGGCTGGTCAACGCCTGGGTTCCGGCTGTCAGGAGTGGGCGCGAAGCGCCTCGGCCGTCCAGCGATGCGCTCGGAGCCCGGCGGCCAGGTGCTCCAGGCGAGGAACGCCTTCGGGGTAGGGCGGCCACCCGTTGATGGTGGCGAGCAGCTCCCAGTAGCGCTCGGCCCGGGGATCGGTGACGGTCTCCAGTTCCCGCAGCAGCGCGGCCCGGTCCACCGTGTCGTCGAGGACACGGTCCAGGACCTCGGCGGCCTGGGCGGACCGGGGCTCGACCCCCGTGTCCACCTGCTTGATGATCCGCCGGGTGAAGGGGGTCCTCCGTTGCTGTGTGGTGTAGTCGGCCAGCGCCCGTACGCCCCGGCGGAAGCCGGGCTCCAGGATCAGCTCCGCCAGCTCCACCCACGCGTCGACCTGTTCGGGAGTGGGGTCGTCCGGCAGGGTCGGCGCCGCGTCGCGAAGGTGGGCCAGCATGCCGGTGGCGGCCTGCGCGTCGCCCAGGACCTCGGTCAGGAAATCGTCGATGATCTTCTTGCGCTCCTGCGCGGACAGCCGTGCCAGCCTGTTCATCAGGGTCATCTCCTCGGTGCTCGTTCCACGTTTCGCGAAGGTGCTCAGGACGGCGCGGCGTAGTCTCAGCGTGCGGATCCGCGCGTCGAGTGCCTCCATGTGCGCCGCGGCGAGATCGGAGATGGTGACCTCCTTGGCCAGCACCCGCCGAATCTCCTCCAGCCCCAGCCCGAGGTCGCGCAACGTCGCCACCAGCTCCAGGCGGGCCACCGCCTCGGCGTCGTAGAGCCGGTAACCGCCGCCGCTGCGCTCCACGGGAGGCACCGCTCCGATGTCGGACCAGAACCGGATGGTCCGCACCGGCAACCCCGTGCGCGCGGCCACCCGCCCGATGGTCAACCGCACGTGCTCGTCGTCCATGCCCGCCAGTGTGGACCTTGCAGCCGGTGGAGACTCAACCCCTGTCGGCGGCGGCAAGGTGCTCCACACCCTGGCGTTCGATGTCCTCGACGGGCGGACTCACGCCATGCCGCTCTGGTACGCGTAGATGACGGCGTGGATGCGGTCGCGTAGCCCCAGCTTGGCCAGGATCCGGCTGACGTGGGTCTTGACGGTCCCCTCGGTGATCACCAGCCGACCGGCGATCTCCTGGTTGGACAGCCCTTCGGCGATGAGCTTGAGCACGGCGCGCTCGCGGGCGGTGAGCGCGTTGAGCGGTGTGGCGTCGGCGGTCCGCGAACCGGTGGCGACGAAGTGCTGGACCAGCCGGCGGGTGACGGTCGGCGCGGCGACGTTGTGCCCGCCCGCGACGGCGCGCACGGCCCGCAGCAGCTCGCCGTCGAGCGAGTCCTTGAGCAGGAACCCGGCCGCGCCCGCGCGCAGCCCCGCGTAGACGTACTCGTCGAGGTCGAACGTGGTCAGGATGATCACGTGTGGCGGCTCGTCCGGCGGGTGTGCGGCGCGGAGCCGGCGGGTGGCCTCGATGCCGTCGATGCCCGGCATGCGTACGTCCATGAGCACCACGTCCGGTCGGCTCTCGGCGGCCACCGTCAGGGCCTGCAGCCCGTCGGCGGCCTCGCCCACCACGGTTATGTCGTCGGTCCCGTCGAGGATCATGCGGAAGCCTGCCCGGACGAGGGCCTGGTCGTCGGCGATCACGGCGCGGATCACGCGACCAGCTCCGGGGAGGCGCCGACGGCCACCGGGAGCCGCGCCGAAACCTCGAAGCCACCGCCCGCGGCCGGGCCGGCCCAAAGGTCACCGCCGAGGGCATGCACCCGTTCGGTGATCCCGCGCAGCCCGTTGCCGTGCGACGGCGGCGGGACCGGTTCGCCGCTGTCCGCGACCCGGATGCCCAGGCCGGCCGGGCCGAAGTCGAGCGCGACCGTGCAGCCGGCGCCCGGGGTCGCGTACTTGAGCATGTTGGTGAGCGCCTCCTGCACGATGCGGTACGCCGCCAGCTCGATGACGGCCGGCAGCGTCGCCGGCTCACCGGTGACCCGGAAGTCGACCGGCGTGCCGCTGTCGCGTACCCGGTCGACCAGCTCGGGCAGCGTGGCGAGGCTGGGTTGGGGCGCCAGTTCGGCGCCGGGCTCGGTGCGCGCCAGGCCGAGCAGCCGGCGCATCTCGGCGAGCGAGGCACGACCGGTGGTGACGATGTTGGTCAGCGCGGCCTCGGTACGCTCCGGTTGCCGGGCCAGCATGGCTCTGCCGCCCTGTGCCTGGACGACCATCACGGACAGGCCGTGCGCCACGACGTCGTGCAGCTCACGGGTGATCCGGCTGCGCTCGGTGGCGACCGCGAGCGCGGTGCGCTGCTGTTGTTCGCGTTCGAGGTCGTCGGCGCGGGCCTGCAGGGTGGCCAGGTGGGCGCGCCGGGTGCGTGCGCTGTCCGCGACGGCCCAGGTGGCGGCGAGCAGCAGGGCGGGCACGGCCGCCCCCTTCGTGGCGTTCAGCAGAACGGGCAGTGCCTGCCCGTGCACGATGGCGTCCACCGCGTTGCTCAGCCGGTCGTAGTCGGTGCCCGGAGGCCTCGCGTTGCTCGGGCCGCCGACCACCATGCCGATCTCCTTCGCCAGGCACCAGGCGAACAGGAGCGCCTCGGCGGAGACCAGGACGGCGATGACCTTCCGGCGGGCATGGGCCGAGCCGGCCAGGGCGTACATGGTGATCAGCACCGCGACGTCCATCGGCGGGGACTTCATGACCGGGTCGAGCAGGTGGGCGCCCACCGAGCCGGCGGCCATGAGCGTGGCGGTGAGCGGCCAGCGGTGCCGCAGGACGAGCGCGACGGCCGCCGGCACACCGGCCAGACACCACCAGATCACGTGGGTACGCCAGGCGTCGACCGATCCGAACACGAGGAGGATCTTGTTGTCCGGCCTGCCGAACATGAGCAGGGAGTCGCTCCACAGCAGGGTGGCGGCGGCGAGCACGAGGATCAGCATCGCGTCGAGCCAGAGCCGGCGCACCGTCACGCGAAGCGTCGTAGGCGGCATCGCCCCAGCGTATGTGTGCTTCAGCGGCGCGACATCTGTCTCACGACAGACCCCGGAGATCTGCCTGTGGGGAGACGCAGTGGCCGGCCCCGGACGCCAGCGTGTGAGCCATGACCTACCGACCTTTCGTCGTATTCGCCGCCATGGCCTACCGGCCTCTCGTCATATTCGCCGCGATGACCGTGCTGGCCGGTGGCCTGGCCGCCTGCTCGTCCGGCGGCGAGGGTTCCCCCGGCCAGTCCCCCGGGCCGAGCGCCGACGCCTCGCAGGCGCTGGAGATCGGCCGCCGTTTCGCCAGGTGCGCGCGTGAGCACGGGTACCCGAACTTCCCCGATCCCGTGATCGACGGCCAGAAGCTGAAGTACGGGGACGGGGGGCCGCAGGTCCAGGAGCAGAGCCGCGCGGTCGGCGAGGTACCCGAGTGCAAGGCGATCCAGGACCGGCTCCGGGCGCTCGGTGACGCCGGATCGGCCCTCACCGCGGCCGACGTGGACAGGCTGAAGCGGTTCGCCAAGTGCATGCGTGAGCACGGGATCACCGGCTGGCCCGACCCGAAGGCGGACGGCAGCTTTCCGATCATCGGTACGCCGCTCCAGTCGGACGTCAAGTCCGATCGTTCCCGCGCCGCCCAGAATGCGTGTAAGCAGTATTGGGACCGCGGGTTCCGCCTCTCATGAGCATCCCGTGGTGGGCGCCCTCCGGCGCACTGGTCACCGCGGCGTGCGTGGCCGGCTGGACGGTCACCCGGGCACCTCGGCCGCACCCCGCCGACGCCATCCGGACATCGTGATCGCCGGTGCTCATGCCGCCGAGGTGGATCGCCGTCGGGTCGCGTCGAGCCGGTGTCACATGTGGGGCGCCGGCGGTGCTCTACAGATGTGAACGTTGTGGGGCATGGTGGGAGCGCACCGGCCGCCGCGCCGCCGGCCGCCCTGTCCGGGGAAGGACACGGCGTGGTGACCGGGCGAGCCGAGCGGAAGGACGGCGTGGTGTCGGATCCTCCGGGACGAAAGGCTGTCCGGTCCGACCTCGAACAGGTCTTCCGCACGACCTATCCGCGGGTGATCGCGGTCGCCGCCCGGGTGCTCGGTTCCCGGGACGAGGCCGAGGACGTGGCTCAGGAAGTGTTCCTGACGTTCGGGCGCTCCTCGGTGCCGGTCGGCGAGGCATCGGGATGGTTGTCCGTCGCCGCGGCGCACACCGCGCTGAACCACCTGCGCTCCAACCGTCGCCGCGCCTCGCGTGAAGAGGCCGCCAATGGTGGCGATGCCGTCTGCCCGGATGTCGCCGACGCGGTCGTGACCCGCGACGAGCGCCGCCGCGTGCGGGCGGCACTGGGCCTGCTCCCCCGCAAGCAGGCCGTCGCCCTGGTCCTGCGGCACAGCGGCCTCAGCTACGCCGAGATCGCCGCCGCCCTCGATCTGTCCCCCGGCAGCGTGGGCACCACCGTGCGACGCGCCGAGTCCGCCCTGCGTAAGGAGTTGAACCGTCATGCGTCATCCGACTGACGGCACGCTGCGCCGGCTCCTGGACGAGCCGGACGGCGTCGCCGACGCCGACCGCCAGCACATCGCCGGCTGCCCGGTGTGCCTGTCCGGGATGGCAGCCGCCCAGCGGGACGCGGCGGTCACCGGCGCGGCGCTGAGCGTCGATTTCGCCGTGGACGTTGACGCGGGGTGGCACCGCCTGGCGAACGCGGTCGCCGTCGAGGGACGGCGGCCGGCGGCCACGGCCGCCCCCGCCGGCCGATGGCTTACCAAGCTGCGCAACCCGGTGGTCGCCATCTTGGGGGTCGTCGTGATCCTGAGCGGGGCCGGTGTCGCGGCCGCGGCGGACTGGCTGCAGATCTTCCGCACCGAGCAGGTCGCCCCGGTCACCGTCCCCCTGGCCGACCTGGTGAAAATACCCGAGCTGTCCGCCTTCGGCGAGCTCAAGGTGACCGCGAAGCTCGACGTACGCCAGGTCGCCGACGCCGCCGCCGTGCACAAGGCCACGGGTCTTTCCGTCCCCCAGGTGAGCAGGCTGCCCCGCGGCGTGACGGGCGAACCCACCTACCGGGTCGGCGGCCGAGTGGGCGCGGCGTTCACCTTCTCGGTCGCGGAGACGGCGCGGACCGTCACGGCGGCCGGCGGGACTCCGCCGCCACCGCCCCCCGGCCTGGACGGCAGCGAGTTCCGGTTGGCCGCCGGCCCGGGGCTCGCCGCGGTCTGGTCGCAGGGCCGCCCCGCGCCGGCCCTGATCGTGGCCCGCGCGGTCGCACCTGTCGTGTACTCCTCGGGCGTCCCGTTCGAGACGGCCCGCGATTACCTGCTGTCCCTGCCCAATCTGCCGAAGAACGTCGCGGCGCAGCTGCGCGCCTTCTCCGGCACCGGGACGACGCTGCCCCTGTTCGTGTCGACCGAGAGGCTGACGACCACCGCCGCCGAGGTCGGCGGGGTGCCGGCCACGGTGCTCACCTCGCGGGACGGCGCGTTGGCGGGCGTGGTGTGGGTGGACGACGGTGTCGTCACCGCGGTGGCCGGTTCGCTGAGCGCCGAAGAGGTGCTGTCGGTGGCCCGCGGGCTGCGGTGGGGCCGGTGACCCCCCGCCCCCTCGCCCGGCAGGCCGGCCCCACCTCGGGCGCCGGGTCCGCGGAGCAGTTGCTGGCCGAGCTGCCCCCCGCACCGGCGGTGTGGTGCTCGGGCCTGCGCAAGCGGTACCGGCGGCAGACCGCGGTCGACGACGTGTCGTTCACCGTCGGCCGCGGCGAGGTGCTCGGCCTGCTCGGACCGAACGGAGCGGGCAAGACCACCGTCATCAAGATCCTGCTCGGTCTGGTCCGGCCTGACGCGGGAGATGTGCTGCTGCTCGGGCGACCGGCGCGGGACCCGCAGGCCAGGGCCCGCGTCGGTTACCTGCCGGAGCTCTTCCGGTACCAGCCGTGGCTCACCGCGATCGAGGTGCTGGCCCTGCACGTCCGGCTCGCCGGGGTCGAGGTACCGGTCCGGGAACGGCGCGAGTGCCTGGCCGCGGTCGGCCTCGCCGACCGCGCCGGCGACCGGGTGGGCGGGTTCTCCAAGGGCATGCAGCAGCGCCTCGGGCTGGCCGTCGCGCTGGTGGCCCGCCCAGAACTCGTCGTCCTGGACGAGCCGACGAGCGCCCTTGACCCGATCGGCCGGGCCGACGTGCGGGACCTGCTGCTGTCCCTCAAGGCCCGCCAGGTCGCCGTCCTGCTCAACTCCCACCTCATCGGCGAGGTGGAGCGGGTGTGCGACCGCGTCGTGATCCTCGACAAGGGCCAGGTCGCCGCGTCCGGCACCCTTGCCGAGCTGCTCGGACGGCGTGAGCTGCGGCTGCGGCTCGACGGGGTGAGCGCGGAGGCGGAGGCACGGCTGGCCGCCGCCGGCCGGCTCACCCGCGGCGAGAACTCGTTCACCATCGCGCTGCCCGCCGACCAGGACACCACCGCCGTGCCGGACCTGGTGGCCGATCTGGTCGGCCTCGGGGTGCGCGTGCACGCCGTCGAGCCCGTGCGGATCAGCCTGGAGGAACGGCTGCTCGACATCCTGCGCGCCGATCCCGGAGAGGACCGCCGATGACCGCCCGTATCGTGCTCACCGTCGCCGGCCTCACCCTTCAGGAGTCCGCCCGCCGGCGCGTGCTGCACTCGCTCGCCGTGATGACGGTCGTGCTGCTCGCGCTCAGCGCCTGGGGATTCTCCCGCCTCGACGCGAATCTCAGCACGCTCACCAGCGGAGAGGCCCGGCTGGCGGCCTCCCAGGTGCAGAACCTGGTGATGTTCGGTCTGAGCCTGATCGCCGCCCTCGGCACGGCGTTCCTCGCCGGCCCTACCGTGGCGGGCGAGATCGAGTCGGGGACGGCGCTGGCGATGCTGGCGCGGCCGATCCGCCGCTCGGCGGTGCTGCTGGGCAAGTGGCTGGGGCTGGTCACCTTCGGCAGCGGCTTCCTGGCCGTGACCGGATTCGCCCAGCTTCTCATCGTCTGGGCCACCGTGGGCTACTGGCCACCGCAACCGGTGTCGGGTCTGGCGCTGCTCGCGGGGCAGACGGTCGTGCTGCTGACCCTGGGCCTGCTGCTGTCCACCGTCATCTCACCGATGGCGTCGGGCATCGTGGCGGTCGGCCTCTTCGGCGCCACCTGGATCGCGGGCGTGGTCGGCGGGGTCGGCCACGCTCTCGACAACGAAGGCATGACCATGGTCGGCACCGTCTCCCGGATGCTGCTACCGACCGACGGCCTGTGGCGCGGGGCCATGCACGGATTCCAGGACCCGACCGTGCTGGCCCAGTTCCCCGCATTCGACGACTTCCCGTTCCTGAGCCAGGCCCCGCTCACCACCGCATACCTTGCCTGGACCGCCCTGTGGGTGCTCCTCCTCCTCGGGCTAGCGGCGGTGATCTTCCGGCGCCGCGACCTGTGAGCCGCCGGCCGATCGTCCGGTCGGGCCCGACGGATTGACCGCCACGCTTGGGCACCGACGAGGGCACGTCCCCCCTCACGCGCTACGACCGGGTCATCATCGAGGTCGTCTGACACCACGCAAGACCACCCGGCGAACCCTCACGCCCGCCGGGTGGTGTTGCGCGTCACCGCTTGCGCACGACGACACCCCAGGTCACGACGGCCGCCCGCCGAACTGCCAGTTGTGCACCTCAATGTCGGCGTACCGGTCCTGGGTCAGGACGGCGCGTGCCGTATCCGGGTCCGGCGCCCGGACCAGTGCGGCCGTACCCAGCCAGGTGGTCCCGTCGTCGGACAGCAGCGGCCCGTACGCGATCAGCTCCTCCTGGCCGGGCGGCGCGGCGAGGTCGGCGGCCTGGCCCGTGCCGAGGCCGAGCACCAGGTACCGGTTGCCGCCGGTCCGGCCGCCGGCGAAGTCCCACATGGTGCGCCCCAGCGTGTTGCGCCACCGGCGCAGCAGCACGTCCCGGTACACGCCGGCCTGGTAGTTCGGCTCGTCGAAGGCGAACGCGCGGGCGGCGGAAGGATCGGGCAGGTCGACGATGTGCACGCTGCCGGTGGGTGTGCCGCCGTCGAGGGTCGGACCCCGGGCGATCACCGTCTTCGCGAACCGGTCCATATAGGACCAGTGCTGTTCCAGCAGATCGTCGCGCAGCGTCACGGAGCCGGGCCGGTCGCGGTGGTAGCAGAAGAACTCCATGCCCATAGTCCTAGCCCACCGGCAGATCACCTCGCACCGGCCGTCCCCGGCACCCCGCCGGCGAATACCAACGGATGATGCATTGACCTTGGGTTACACGGAGTCCTGAGACAGCCGTCGCGGTGTGGTGATGTCCGCCAGCAGGGCCGTCGTCACCTGGTGAAGTCGTTCCGCGTGTACCACCTGGGTGTGACACGAGCTACTCGCCGTAAGGGACGGTCGTTCGACACCATAAAGACGAAGTCATCAGCGAAGACGGCGAGCCTCCGGTCGCCCTGTCCTTGATGGACCGTCATGGCCACGAACTGCGGTGTGGGCCTGGCCAAGGGCCGACAATGCGCGGGGGGGGTGCTCGACTTATACATGCGGGGGTTGATCGGTCTGGTGTCAGGCCCTCCCGGCACCCATTTGATCGGGGTACCCGGGTGCTTCCCACCCGGCGTTGGCACCACCCGAAACCTGGACGAGGTTGACGGGTTCCGCGAACCTGGATGAGGTTGATGGGCTTCGCACGGGCCAAAGTGCCAGAGGCCGGGACAAGGCTGACGCGGTGGCAACGGTTCGTCCGTACGAGGTGGGTGAGGGTTCGTCCGTTGTGGGGGGTGGTGGGTTCGTCCGCACAGGGTGGGTGAGGGTCCGGCTGTGCGAGGGACGGTGGCGGTCTTTGTTCGTGCGGGGGGTGATCGACTTATACGTGCGGCGGTTGATCGGTCTGGTGTCAGGCCCTCCCGGCACCCATTTGATCGGGGTACCCGGGTGCTTCCCACCCGGCGTTGGGACCACGCAACCGAGGACGAGGTTGACGGGTTGTTGTCCCGTATGGCCACCCCCTCGTCCACCAGCAGAGCGAGTTCCACGCAGTCACCGCCGTTACCCCCGTTACCTCCGGAGTACGAGGACTCATCCATCTCGCGTTGCTCAGGCCATCCATTTCGACTCCCATTCGCTGATCCGATCTACTGAGGTTTCTCAAAGAATCGATCTCGCGAGGTGACTCGGCCCCAGGGGATCCCGTGAGCCGCGATGAAATCCTGCGGCGTCCGGCGGTCGTACTGTGGAACCCGTTACGGAGGAGGACTTCTGATGCGCACCGTGACCTTTTCGATGAGCGTCTCACTTGACGGCTACATCGTCGGGCCGGACGGCAACTTCGACTGGACGGCGCCCGACGAGGAGGTCTTTCGCTTCGTCACCGACCAGATACAAGAGGTCGGCGTCCACCTGCTGGGACGACGGCTGTACGAGACGATGCTGTACTGGGAGACCGCCGACCAGGATCCATCGCTCGACGACTCAATGCTCGAGTGGGCCGCACTCTGGAAGCCGCTCCCAAAGGTGGTGTTCTCCACCACGCTGTCGGCGGTGCAGGGCAATGCCCGCCTGGTCTCCGGCGGCCTGGCGCAGGAGATCGAGCGGTTGCGAGCCGAGCCAGAGGAGGGCGACATCGCGATCGGCGGCGCGACTCTCGCCGCCGAGGCGGCCGCGTTGGGTCTGATCGACGAGTACCGGGCCAGGGTCTACCCTGTGCTGGTCGGCGGTGGCATTCCGTTCTTTCCCCAACGCGAGCGCCGAGTGGATCTCGAACTCGTCGAGACCCGCACCTTCAGCTCGAGAGTCGTCTACCTCCGCCACCGTGTGGCGCGCTAGTCGGCTCGCCCGCCGAGCCCTAGGAAGAACGGGCCGGCCGGTGACGCTTTCTCAGCGAAATGATCTGCGCGAAGCCAGGTACGCGTACGCGGCCTCGTCTGGATGCGGAGGGCAATCTCACCTCCGACGCCTCCCAGCACGGGAAACGCTACTACCGCTGCTTCACGGCGATGAAGATGTTGAACCGAGCCTTCGCGGCCGGTGCGATCGGTCTCACTGCCAGCGTGAACTTCAACGTCTTGCGCTCTTACCGGCCTGGAACGATCTTCCGGCTGTTCCCCTAAGCGCAGCAGGGACTGGTGGCGTACCGCCGGCAGAAGGTCGCCGAGGCGGCTCAGGTACTGGCAGAGCAGGCCGAGCAGTGCGCGCACCGGGGAGAGCTACTCGTAGCCGGTGGCGGCGGTGATGATCTCCGCGAAAAGGGCGATATGACGCCCGCAGACGCCGAGCTGCGGAGGTCCGAGAAAATTCTGTTGGCATAGCGTCGGATCCGGGGCGAGTCGTTCGTAGAACAGGCGAGAGGCGGCCGGACGTGGCCGCCAGGACAAGGGAGTTATGGGATGACGCAGTACTTGATCTCGTTCAATGACGGTGCGATGGACCACATCCCCGACGAGGACTGGGCCGACGTGGGCAAGGCCTCGCACGCGGTGGTCCGGGAAGCCATGAACGCCGGCGTGTGGGTGTTCGGCGCCGGACTGGAAAGGCAGAGGGCGAGCGTCGTGGCCACGGACGGGATGGTCACCGACGGCCCTTACCCGGAGACCAAGGAGGTCATTGGCGGGTTCTCGGTCGTCGACGTGGCCTCACGAGAAGAGGCACTGGAGTGGGCTGCCAAGATTGCCGTCGCTTGCCGCTGTGCGCAAGAGGTACGGGAGCTCATGCCCGATCCCGAACAAGAGGCATGGCTTCGCCAGGCCGGCAGGTGATGGTGACATCCCGACGACGTCTGGCCGAGGTGGACCTGCCACATTAGAGCAAGACTTGCGTGGCCGCGGTTGACGACGCGGGTCTGCGCATCGACCTGAACCAGGACGCAAGGGCGGTGACCCCGGGGATCGGGCGTGGGGCGAAGCCCGGTCCCCGGGCCTGGCCGGATCCCCGTAACCACTGTTCTCCCAGTGGAGCGACACCTACGCCCATCGCGGCGAGTGTGCCCGCTAGCAGCCGCCGCGGAGAGTGGCCAGTCAGGTGGAGGGCGTGGACTGACGGGCGCGATGGCGGCGTACCGCATCGCGGTTGGCGCACGGCTGGGAGCAGTAGCGCTGCCGTGCGGTGCGTGAGGTGTCCGCGAAGATGGTCCCGCAACCGGCGGCGGCACACCGTCCGAGCCGGTCCATGCCCCGGCTGACGAGGTGCATCGCCGTGCCCACGGAGATCAGCGCGAACAGCACCGCGCCGAGCGACTGCAGGTCGTCGCGATAGTGCAGGTGCCAACCATGAGCGTGGTCGGTCAGCCGGGGGTAGGCGGCCGACCGGGCCAGCATCTCGTTGACCAACTCGGCCTTCGCGCGCTCGCCCGTGGCGTCGACGACGTTCGTCCAGGCGTCGATGACGGCGAGGGTCTGGTCGAGATCCGACGGTTCGACGGGGCGTTCCAGTACCAGACCGGCAGTGCGGCAGCGGTCGGCGAGTTCATCGGCGCTCGCCGGTGGGCGGTTCGCCAATTCCGCGGCGAAGTTCACCACATCCGCGCCGTAAGGGTTGAGTTGCACAAGCTCATTACATCAGCCTGTCCGTCATGACGCGAACAGCAACAGAGCATGACATGCCGGAACTCGTCCGCCTCCGGGCACTGCTCTTCAACGATCTCGGCGGAGACTTCGTCACCCCCGTGAACGCCGGTGACGACTGGCGCGACGCGCTCGCAGGGGTTTTCAAGCAGAAACTGACCGAACCCAGGAAGCCGTGAAGACATCGCAATACCGCTGGGTCATTCTGGGTGTCGCGACTTTCACCCAGGCCGCGGCCGCGTTCTTCGTGCAGGGCATCGGCGCGATGAGTGTCCACCTGCGACGAGACCTGGAGCTGAACACGACCCAACTGGGCCTGCTGCTGTCGGCGGCTCAGCTACTTCCTCTGGCCGGGCTACTCGTGGCGGGACGACTGCTGGACCGCCACGACGAACGCTGGATCGTCGGGATCGGGGCTCTTGTGGTCGCCGTCGCGCTGGCCGCCGGCAGCGCGGCCCCGGGGTACGTCTCCTTGCTCGTCGTCCTGCTGATCGTCGGTGCGGGCTACAGCACCATCCAGCCGGGCGGCAGTAAATCGGTGGCGTCCTGGTTCGACGCCTCGCAGCGTGGCTTGGCCATGGGCATCCGCCAGGCGGGGCTCCCGCTCGGGGGCGTCCTCGCCGCCTCCGCACTTCCCTCACTGGCAACGGCCTTCGGCTGGCGGTCGACGCTCGTGGCGGGCGCGCTCGTCGCACTGTCAGGCGCCGTCGCCTTCATGGCCTTCTACCGCCGCCCACCGGACCAACGCCCAATGCCCACCACGTCCCGCGTACGGCTGGAACTGCTCCGCGAACCGTACATGAAGAAGATCATCTTGTCCGGTACGAGCATGGTGTCGGTGCACAGCGGCGTGGGCGTCCTCACCGTGCTGTACCTGCACGAGGTGACGTCCATGGACTCCGCCTCGGCGGCCTTGGTCTACGTCGCGGTCCAGTGCGCGGGCGCGCTGGGCCGCATCTGCCTAGCGGCCTGGAGCGACCGCCACAGGTCCGGCCGCTACGCCGGCGTCCTGACATGCCTGGCCGCCGTGATCATCGGGATGACGCTGTTGACGACCCCCATCGGCCGATCCCCCGTCGCGGCCTGCCTGCTCTTCATCTGGCTCGGCTTCTTCGGAATCGGCTGGTACGGCCCCTGGGTCGCCTACGTCGCCGAATCGGCGCCGCCGGACCACACCGGATTCGCCCTCGGCCTGGCCATGGCCGTCAACCAGGTGGCGGTCATCCTGGCGCCACCCGTGCTCGGCCTGCTCACCGACCTGACCGGCGGTTTCGCGCCCGCCTGGGCCCTGCTCGCCGCGCTGACCGCTGTCACCCTGACGACGACAGCCCGGCTGTGACCCGTTCGGACGGCGACCGCTAGGCGCGGCGTGCTCGTGATCACGGCCCCTCACCGCAGGCCTTGACATAGTGGGTCGTACCTTGGTGCGAGCCGGTGGTGTGACCCCGCACGGATGCGCGGACGGACGCGGATGTCCGACCGTGGCCAGATGCCGCATGATCCGGTGAGGCGATACCGTCCCATCATGGAACGGGCTGGATGGCGGCGCGGTGGAAGGGACGTCACCGACGCGGCGGTGGCGGTCGCCGTGGCCCTGCTCATCAGATACGCCATCGTCGATCCGCCGGGGCCGTCGTCACCGTGGTCCGCGTGGTCGGCCTGGCCGGTGGCGGCTGTCCTGAGCTTTCCGATCGCCGTCCGGCGGCGCCGGCCGCGGGCCATGCTCGCTGTCGCGTGCGCCACGGGCACGGGGGTGACCGTGGCCGGCGCCGTCGCGGCGGGCGCGATCTGGCTGACTTTCGTGCCGACCGCGCTTGTGCTGTACCTGGTGGCCGCCACCACCTCGATCGCCTGGTCGGCGGCGGGCCTGGCAGGCTGCCTGTCCATCGCGGTGACCGCGATCCTGATCTTCTACGCGCAGGTGTTCCCCGGTCTCGCGCTCGCGACGGCGCCCAGCGAGATGCCGGCGGCCTGGCCGATCGAGATCGGTACGATCTGTGTGCTCCTGACCGTCGCGTGGGCCGTCGGAACGGTCGTGCGCTGGAAGCGGGACACGACCGCCCGCCTCGTCCGCCACCTCGCCGACGCCGCGGTGACCGACGAGCGCAGGCGCATCGCCCGGGAACTGCACGACGTCATCGGCCACAGCATGAGCCTGATCGCCGTCAAGGCCACCGTCGCCAACCACGTCGCCGACGCCCGCCCGCAGGAGGTCCGCGCCGCGCTGGCCGTCATCGAGCAGACCAGCCGCAGCACGCTCACCGAGATCCACCGGGTGCTCGACCTGCTGCGCTCCGACGGAGATCCCCAGCAGGACCCTGTGCCCGCGCCCGGCATGGCGGACCTGCCCGAGCTGGCCGCCCACGCCCGCTCCGCCGGAGTCGAGGTGGAGCTGACCGTCCGTGCGGAGGCCGCCTTGCCTGCCGCGGTCGCGGTGTCGGTGTACCGGATCGTGCAGCAGGCTCTGACCAACGTCGTCACCCACGCGGGGCCGACCCGCTGCGCGGTCACCGTGGACGTCGACGGGCGGGAGGCCGTGATCGAGGTCGTCGACGACGGCCCCCGCCACAGCCGGCCGCCGCGCGCGGGCCCTGGGGGACACGGCCTGATCGGCATGCGGGAACGGACCAAGATGTACGGAGGTACGTTCAATGCCGGGCCCCGGGCAGAAGGAGGTTTTCGCGTGTCGGCTCGACTGCCCTACGACCAGGACGGCACCGCGGCATGAGCGTCGACGACATGAGCATCGGCGCCGCACCGCACGACTGGTCCCCGCCCGTCCAGGTCCTGCTCGCCGAGGACCAGGTCCTGATCCGCGACAGCTTCAAGGTCCTCATCGACGCCACACCGGGGCTGGCCGCGGTGGGCGAGGCGGGCACCGGCGCCGAGGCCGTGCGCCTGGCCCGCCGGCACCGGCCCGACGTCGTCCTGATGGACGTGCGCATGCCGGACATGGACGGCATCGAGGCAACCCGACTGATCTGCTCCGACCCCGCCTGTGCCGGCGTGCGCGTACTGATCCTCACCACGTTCGACCTGGACGACTACGTGTACGCGTCGCTGCGGGCGGGTGCGAGCGGCTTCCTGCTCAAGAGCGCCACGGCGGCCGAGCTGCTCGCCGCCATCCGGGTCGTCGCCTCCGGTGAGGCGCTGCTCGCGCCCACCGTCACCCGCCGGCTCATCACCGAGTTCCTGCAGAGCCCACATCCCGCCCAGGTCGTGCGGGGCCTCGATCACGTCACCCGGCGCGAGCGCGAGGTGCTCGCCCTCATCGGCAGGGGAATGTCCAACGCCGAGATCGCCGAGCACCTGCACCTCACCGTCGGCACGGTCAAGACCCACATCGGCCGCCTCCTGGCCAAACTGCAGGCCCGGGACCGGGCCCAGCTCGTCATCGCCGCCTACGAAGGCGGGCTCATCACCAACCCGGACGGCCGCCGACGTATCACCGGTCCGGATCGTCATCCTCTCGGGCCGTAGGCCGACATGAGGACATGCACGGCGACGAGGACGGCGATCCAGACCATGGCGCGCCTGGTCGGTGGGGGGCCGCCGCGCAGCAGCGAAATGCCCAAGGGGATGAAGGCGAGGCAGAGGCCGCCCACGGCGATGAAGGACTGTGGTTCGGTGCCTTTGAGCGTCCCGAGCGCGAGCGCTGACATCAGGCCGAGGGCGATCGAACGACCCAGTCCCAGGGCGCCGGAGCGGTAGGCGCCGATGGCCAGCACGACCCAGCCGAAGAAGGCCGGCCCGGACATGGACCTGAACGGATGCCAGACCGTATCCCGCCATGCCAGGTAGTAGCCGTCGATGCCGTGGAGCATGGTCTGCAGGCCGAGGCTGTCGGTCAAGTGAAAGGCCAGGTGATCGGTGCCGAACTGGAAGCTCCGGGTGAACAGGCCGACGATCACCAGGCAACCGCCCCACAGTCCCCACAGCGGGCTGGTGGTGGCGATCCTCTGGGCCAGCGTCACGACCGCCGGCCACAGCAGCACGAACCCGAAGGCGAAGCAGACATAGGCGGCGGTGATGAGGGCGGGATGCTGGGTGTAGGCGGTGAGCTGATAAGGGACGAAGTAGTAGAACGGGGAGCGCAAGATGGTCCCGGCCATGATCAAGGTGGGACCGGCGATCAGCGAGATGGCGCTCACCCATCGGCCGGGAAACGGGGGTTGGCGGTCCAGGTTGGCGGCGGCGTTGGCGGCCCGCCGGTCCGCGCCCGTCTGCCGCCATCGCGTGATGCGCCCGCGAAGATCAATGCTCATGGGTTGCCGCCCGTCTTGTCGGTGTCGGTGCGCCCCGGACCGGTACGTCGGGGCACACCAGCATGGTGAGGGGCGACGCAGGGGGCGCGCGTCTGGCTCGGGTCGCATCTTGGCGGGCAGGCACGAGCAGGTGGTGCGACCCCAGACGGATGCGCATGTCTCACCGTGGGCAGATGCCGAGTGATCTGTTGAGGCGATGACTTCGCGTCATGGAGCGGCGGCACTCCGCCCGCCGGTCCGGGAGTGCGGGTTCCGGCTGCCTCGTAGGACCAGACCCGCGACGAGCGGGTGATGCGCGAGTGGCTCGGTCACCTGATCACGTACTCCATGCCACAGTGTGACGCCTCGTGAACCGCGGTCAGAATGTGGCGATCGGGTTGACCGGGCTGCCGGACGTACCGGCGAAGCGGACCGGCGCGACTGCGAGGTGGAAGTCCCACTGGCCGAGCTCGGCAGCCGTCGTCGCGCACGCCTCCAGGTCGCAGTTGTCGAGCATCCACAGACCCATGGCGACGAGGCTCACGGCGTGAACCGGCATCAACACGCCTTCGTACCCCGACGGCTGAACGTCCTGGGGGGTGTCAGCGCCGATCAGCGCGACCTCCCGTTCATGCAGCCACGGCAGGCAGGACGCGTGCCACCCGGCCTGCGTGAAACCGCTCACCGCACCGGTCTCGTGCCGGACACGGCCATAGCCGGTCCGCAGGAGTACCGCATCGCCGGATCGCACCCGCACACCCTGGCGACGCTCGGCCTCCTCCAGATCGTCGGGAAGCACACCCTGCCCCGGCTCCAACCACGGAACATCCCGCACGCTCGCGATGTCCAGCAGGACACCACGCGTGATGATCCCGTTCGCCGCCGCCGTGACCGACGCCCACGCCGATCCCGTTGCGGCCTCGACCAGCGAGTGCGACCGCCCGTTGTACATCATGCCGTCCCAGAAGATGTGGCACGGCGAGTCGACGTGGGTGAGGGTGTTGCCGTGGAACGTGACGCCGAGCCGCTCGGACGAAAAGCCCCAGCGCCGGTCGTTGCGGAATCCGGGCACCGGCATGTTCTCGGCACCCGGCATGTCGGCGGCACACGGGCACGTCGTCGTCGACCGCTCCATGTCTTCCGGTACGGCAACCTCCCACGCGCACGACACGCTCTTGCCGTGGCGCACGGCCCGCGCCGCCGCCAGCCGGACACCGTCGGTGATGTGGTTCAAAGTGCCGAGCTCGTCGTCGTCGCCCCACCGTCCCCAGTTCGACAGCGTGTTGAAGTACCCGAGCACGTCGTCCTGTGTGGGCATCGGTCGCCCTGCCGTCATCCCGGCATCGACTCCTCCGGTCACGTGGTTCGAGACCACCGCAGGCAGGGTATCCCGCCCTCTGCTTTGATATGACCGCCTTGGCCGGAGAGACGGTGTGAGCAACCTCGATCCAACCCCCGGCGAGGCCCATGTCAATCCCCCATCCCCCTGGGCGATCTCACCACCCGTTACGCGCAGAACTCCTGGATAGGCGCTGAGAACTGGCCTTTGCAAAGAGGGAGATGGTCAACCAGCTCCGGCGAGGCATAGACGAACCCTCACCCACCCGTACGGACGAACGTCGCCACCGCGTCAGCCTGGTCTCAGCCTCTGGCACTTTGGCCCGTGCGAAGCCCGTCAACCTCGTTCGGGTTCGCGGAGCCCGTTAACCTCGTCCTCGGTTGCGTGGTCCCAACGCCGGCTGGGAAGCACCCGGGTACCCCGATCAAATGGGTGCCGGGAGGGCCTGACACCAGACCGATCAACCGCCGCACATAACCGTCGAGGAACACCTTGCCGACAAGGAGCGGAAAAGCGTGCCCGACACCACCACACAAACGACCGCCGTACGTATCGAGCGGACCTACCAGGCGTCCGCGGACGTCCTGTTCGACGCCTGGACCAACCCGGAAGTGATCAGGAAGTGGTGGCACGCCGGCCCCGACTGGGATACCGCCGACGCCGAGATCCACCTGGGCCTCCTGCACATCAGGTACAGTTGCCGGGTCCTGTTGTCTCCGATTGAGGTGGACGTTGCGCATCTGAGGTTCGCGAACATCGCGCGGTACGGCTGCGGCCGTACGCCCGTCACGTTGCAGCCGACTTGTCGCCGCCCGTGACCCCGCGTAGATGCGACCTCGGTGCATCAGCCGTCCCTCACCCTCCGGAGGGCCGCACTCCCGTTCCCGGCTCGGTCGCCGCGTGGTGCTCGCATACGAAGCCCCATATCCACCGCGCGTGCGACTGCGAGAGTCATCATGGCCGATTCCACCACCCCCAGCACCCCTGTGACCTGCTCCGCCCTGTCCTTCCAGTGGCCCGACGGCACGACCGTCTTCGACGGGCTCTCCGTCAGCATCGGCCGGGGCCGCACCGGCCTCGTCGGCGCCAACGGCACAGGCAAGTCCACCCTGCTGCGACTGCTGGCCGGCCGGCTGCGCCCCTCCCAGGGGTCGGTCACCGTCGGCGGCACCCTCGCCTACCTTCCGCAGACCATCACCCTGGACACGACACTGCGCGTCGACCAGGCTCTGGGCATCGCCGAGCGGCGCGCGGCACTGCGCGCCATCGAGGCGGGGCAGGTGAACGACGAGCACTTCGAGACGGTCGGCGACGACTGGGACGTCGAAGAGCGGGCCCTTGCGACATTGGGCTCACTCGGGCTCGGCGACCTCCAACTTGATCGCACCGTAGGTCAGATGTCCGGCGGGGAGACCGTGCTGCTGCGCTTGGCCGCGCTGCTGCTGGAGCGTCCCGACGTCCTGCTGCTGGACGAGCCGACCAACAACCTCGACCTGTTCGCACGGCGCCGGCTGTATGAGGCCGTCGACTCCTGGCGCTCCGGGGTGCTGGTCGTGGTCAGCCATGACCGTGACCTGATGGAGCGTGTGGACCGCATCGCCGAGCTGCGCTCGGGATCGGTGAGCTGGTACGGGGGCGGCTGGTCGGCCTACGAGGAGGCTCTGGCCACCCAGCAGGAAGCGGCCGGGCGGATGCTGCGGGCCGCGGAGGCGGACGTGCGCCGGCAGAAGCGCGAACTGGAGGAGACCCACATCAAGCTGGCGCGCCGCCAGCGGCACAGCAAGAAGATGGACGCCCAGCGGCGCGCCCCGAGGATCGTCGCCGGCGAACGCAAGCGATCAGCGCAGGAGTCGGCCGACAAGCTCCGCGGCCTGCAGGAGGACCGTCTCAACGAGGCGCGCGAGCGGCGCGAGGAGGCCGCGGAGACGATCCGCGACGACGCCGAGATCCGCGTGAGCCTGCCCCACACCGCCGTGCCCGCGGGCCGCACCGTCCTGAGCCTGCACGAGCTGCGCCTCCCGTACGGCAGGCTGGATCAAGGCGAGCTCCATGTGCACGGGCCCGAGCGCATCGCACTGGTGGGGCGCAACGGAGCCGGTAAGACCACGCTGCTGCGCACCCTCACCGGGGAGCTCGCACCGCTGTCCGGCGAGGCCAGGGTGTTCGTGCCGCTGCGGTTCCTTCCCCAGCGGCTGGATGTGCTGGAGGAGGAGCTGAGCGTCGCGGCGAACGTCGCCCGCATGGCTCCTGGGGTCACCGACAACCACATCCGCGCCCAGCTCGCGCGGTTCCTGTTCAAGGGGGCACGCGCCGAGCAGCTCGCGGCCACCCTGTCGGGCGGGGAACGCTTCCGGGCCGCCCTCGCGGCGACGATGCTCGCCGCACCGGCCCCGCAGCTGCTCATGCTGGACGAGCCGACCAACAACCTCGACCTGGCCAGCGTGCGGCAGCTGACGAGCGCGCTCGAGTCCTACCAGGGCGCGCTGCTGATCGCCAGCCACGACCTGCCCTTCCTCGATTCCGTCGGCATCACCCGCTGGTTGCTGCTCGGGGAAGAACTGCAGGAGACCACCGCCGAGGAGGTGCGCGGCCTGCTCGAAGCGCCCGACGCCGGCTGAGCGCCAGCGCGCGGTCCCTGCGGCACTGACAGGCAGTGCCTTTTCGGTCATGTTCAGTACTCATTGCCATCAACTGACTCGTCAGCACATTTACCGATGTTCCATTCGTGGGTATTTCGGAGATGATCACCATTGGTTGTCACTTATACACTCATAGTGCTCACTCGGAGAGTTCAAGCACCTGGGCTCTGTGACGGGTTTCCATCGGGGGAAATGACATGATTCGCCGTCTGCTACTGACCTTGGCCTGTGCCGCCGTCGCCGTCGTCGTTCCGGCGTGCGCCGCTTCCGCCGCCGCGCACGGCTTCACGCCGCGGAGCGGCTTCGATTGGACGAACGGCCTCACCACCGACGACGAAGACGACGACGACGAAACAGACAGCGACACCGACGACGCCGACGACGTCGGCACCGGTTTCGGCACAGGGCTGGGCACCGACGTCACCGTCAACGCCAACACCCCCAACGTGAACGCCAACGCCTGATGGCGACGAGGGGAACGACGTGAGGGGCCCGGCTCGAGCCGGGCCCCTCACGTGTTCAGGCGGTCGCGCGCAAACGGGGTCAGTGCACGAGCGCCGGGATCGCCTGCGCGTCCTGCCGCCCGTCCTCGCCCGGTGCGCCGGCCGGGTCGCCGCCCTGGTGGCCGGTGACGAGCTGACCCCCCCCGGCGGATCGCCGAGACCATCGTCTTCACGGGACATCGGGGCCGGCGTCTTGACGTGGGAAAACGCCACTCCCCTGATCAGACCGTGGCTGGCTCTCGCTAGTCGAGGGTGTGAAATCTTGATTTTGATTTTCTCATTGGCGACGGCCTTTACATTGTAGATCTATAAGGTCGCTGCGCGCCCTGGCTCAGGAGCCGATACAAAGCCTTGGGCGGGACGATGCCGGGGCTTATAGTCTCCGGGAGTCCGTGACACACAGCAGGAGGTGAGACCCATGAACGCTGTATCCAGTGGGTGCTCCCCCTCTTCTTCACGGTCGGGCGATTGACGTAGGTGTCGCCGGGAGCGCCTCGACAAGGCACTCCCGAAAGGCAACAACCTATGCATTTCACTGCTGAGGCATCGTCGAACGGTGTCGTCGAGCGCAATTTCACTCTGGGCGAGGTCACCGGCCTGCTCTGGTCCCCCGCGTCCGGCTCCGATCGCGCGGCCCGATTCTTCACCCGACACCTCGGCCGGATCATCCCGCCAGCGGCCTGACGTGACGCGGTATCGGCGCCCGGCCCACCAGCCGGCCGCCGATATGCCGCGTGGGCTTGCCAGCGGTGGGGATAACCGTTAGACATGGGGGCTAACGGTTAGAGGAGGGCCCGATGCAGCAGGAAGTACTGCTGGCGATGCTGGCCAAGGAGCCCTCGCACGGGTACCAGCTGCGCGCGCGGCTGCGTGACGCGCTCGGTCCTCTCGGTGACGCGATGAACGCTGGGCAGGTCTACGTCACGCTGACCCGGTTGGAAAAGGCCGGCCTGTTGGCGGTCGAGAAGTCCGCCGATGACACCGACCGGTCGGATCGCAAGGTGTACGCGCTCACCCCCGACGGCCAACAGCGAGTCGCCGAGTGGATCGCCGAAGTGAGCCGGCCCCGACCCGACCTCGCGGAGTTCCATCTCAAGCTGATCGCGGCCGCGTCGGCCGGGCTGGCCGACCCGCTCACCATCGTCGACACCCAGCGCCGCGAGCTGCTGCGCCGGCTGCGTGACGCCCAGCGCGCCGCCATGGCCGAGCCGGACCGCTCGAACGCGGCGCTGTTGCTGGAGGGCATCGTGCTACGGCTGCAGGCGGACCTGCGCTGGCTCGAGGCGTGTGAGAAGAAGTGGACCCACCGAAGGAGTGGATCGTGAGCAACGCCGCCGGCACGTCCGTGCTTCGCGCCCGTGGGGTGAGAAAGGAGTACGGCAAGGGGGAAGGGCTGGTGCGCGCCGTCGACGGGGTCGATCTCGACGTCGGCGCGGGAGAGACGGTGGCGATCATGGGCCCCAGCGGCTGTGGGAAGTCCACGCTGCTGCACATGCTCGGGGGGCTGGACCGGCCCTCAGGTGGAGAGGTGTCACTGAACGGCCGTCGCATCGACGACATCGGCGAGAAGGCCCTGGCCCGGATGCGTCGGACCGCCGTCGGTTTCGTCTTCCAGTCTTTCCACCTGATGGAGGAGCTCACCGCCGTGGAGAACGTCGAGCTGTCGGCGCTGCTGGCCGGACGCTCGCCGCGGGCCGCCAGACGGCGTGCGGAGGAACTGCTGGAGCAGGTCGGGCTCGCCGACCGGGCGCGTTTCCTGCCCTCGGCGCTGTCCGGTGGCCAGCGGCAGCGCGTCGCGGTCGCCCGGGCGTTGAGCAACGAACCGTTGGTCGTCCTCGCCGACGAGCCGACCGGGAACCTGGACAGCGCCGCCACCCTGGACGTCCTCCAGCTCTTCGAGACCCTGCACGAGTCCGGGCAGACGCTGGTCATCGTCACCCACGACCCGCGGATCACGGCCACCACGGACCGGGTGATCTCGATGCGCGACGGCGCGTTCGTGGACGAGACCAGGTTGACCGGCGGCACCACCGGGCGACTCGGCGCCCTCGCCGGGCTGGAGGACTAGGCGATGGGCCGCATCCTGCTCGTGGGCCGCCTCGCCGTGCGTGACCTCCGCCGACGCCGCACCGAGGCCGCGCTCCTGCTGCTTGCCATCATGGCGGCCACCACGACGCTGACGCTCGGGCTCGTCCTGCGCGACGCGGCCGGCGACCCGTACCAGAGCACCCGGGAGGCGACCAGCGGACCCGACGTGGTCGCCAGCGTCGGCCAGTCCTCGAAGCTCTCCGGCCTTGAGAAACTGGCCGGCGCTCCCGGCGTCATCGACCACAGCGGACCGTACCCAGTCGTGTCGGCGAAACTTCAGGCATCCGATCGAACCTCAGATGTGCAGGCCGTGGGGCGCGACGCCGCGCCCACGTCGGTCGACCAGCCCGAGCCGACACAGGGCGGCTGGGTCGGCGATGGCGGCGTGGTGGTCGAGGCCGCCTTCGCCAACGCGCTCGATGTGCGCGTCGGGGATCAGGTCACCCTGGACGGCCGGTCCTTCAAGGTCGTCGGCGTTGCGGTCACCGCCGCCATGCCGCCCTATCCGGGGACCTCCTGCATTGTCCCCCCTGGTTGCATGAGCGGCCCTGTTCCCGGCGATCTGGCCGACGCCGGAATGCCTCGGGGGTTGTTGCAGAATCCCGGCCTGGTCTGGCTCACCCAGGCGGACGCGCGAAGCCTCGACCCGGATCCGTCCTACGTGATGAACCTGAAGCTGGCCGACCCCAACGAGGCCCAGGCGTTCGCCGACGCGAACGAAGGCGACCCTAGCGGTGCTACGCCTATGCGGTCCTGGGAGAACATCCTCGAAGACGCCACCGAGCTGGCCAGAGACTCCCAGATCCTTCTGCTGATCGGAGCCTGGCTGCTCGGCCTGCTCGCCGTGGCCGGCCTTTCGGTGCTGGTCGGCGGCCGGATCGCCGATCAGACCAGACGCGTCGGACTCCTCAAGGCGGTCGGCGGCACACCGGGCCTGGTCGCCGCCGTGCTGCTCGCGGAGTACGTCCTCGTGGCCATCGTCGCGGCCGCGGCCGGGTTGGCGGTCGGATCGCTGACCGCTCCGTTGCTCACCGAGTCCAGTGCCGGGCTCGTCGGCAGCGCGGGCCTGCCCTCGATGACGATGTCCACGGTCGGCCTGGTGACCGCCGTGGCGCTCGGCGTCGGCATGGTGGCGACCGTTGTCCCGGCCGTGCGCGCCGCCCGCTCCAGCACCGTCAACGCGCTGGCCGACTCGCCACGCCCACCCCGCCGCATCGGCCGGCTGATCGCGATCTCGGCGCGACTGCCCGTCCCGCTGCTGCTCGCCTTGCGGGTCGCCGCGCGCCGGCCGCGCCGGGTCGTGCTGAGTGTGGTCAGTATCGCGATCACGGTCAGCGGGATCTTCGTCCTCCTGGTACTCAACGCCTTCCTCAGCACCCAGCCACTCACCGGCGGATACGGCGATGCTCAGGTGGAGGTGCTGCGCCGCGTGCTCCTTGTCTGGACGGTCATACTGCTCTGCCTGGCGGCGGTCAACGCCATCGCCATCACCTGGGCGACGGTGCTCGACAACCGGCATTCGTCGGCGCTGGCGCGCGCCCTCGGCGCGACCCCTCGTGACGTGAGTGCGGCACTGGCGGCCGCCCAGGTGGCGCCCGCGCTCGTCGGCGCTGTCTTGGGCGTCTTCCCGGGAGGTTTCGCGCTGTACGGCGCGATAAACGCGATCACCGGCGGGGACGGCGACCGGGCCACGCTTCCCTCGCTCTGGCAACTGCTCGCCCTGGTACTGGCGACCGTGCTCGTGGTGGCGGCGCTCACCTCTGTTCCCGCCCGTCTCGGCGGCCGCCGTCCCGTGGCCGAGACCCTCTGAGCCGAGCTCACGTGTCTTCCTGCTGGCTGACCCTGACCGTGCTCACGATCGCGATAGCCGGGGCCATCGGGTGGCCCCAGGCGACGGCGCACGCGGAAAGAGCTCCCCAGAGCCCCCGGGTGACCGTGACCGCCGGTGATCACGGTCCCATCACCATAGGGAACGGCAAGCGCAACAAGAACTATTCGCAGGTGATGAGCCCCACCAATATGCGCGGCGTACAGCATGTGTCCAACGCGAGCGTTACCGGGGACTCCCCTTCGCAGGCCGCTTTCTGCAGGAAGAGGCACCGTGTCTGCCACATCCACGAGAAGATGCGGTTTCACCGCCGCTGACCCGTCCCACCGGGCACCGGACGGGCTCAGTCGTCTTTCAGCAGGCGCTGGACCGCGTCGACGACGGTGTGCCTGCGGCGCTCGCGGTCGGCCGGGGCGTTCAGGCCCAGTTCGGGGGTCATGGACGCCCACGCCTGGGAGATCGACAGCACCAGCGTCAGCAGCTCGACCGGGCTGTAGCGGCCGGGCAGGATGCCGTCCCGCTGGGCGCGTTCCAGCTTCTCCAGTTTCACCTGGTTGGAGGCGACGACGGCCTGCAGCGGGGCTCCCTGCGGCCGCTCCAGCCGGTACCAGGTGGCCAGGCGCAGGGTCGCGGGATCGTCCTCGTAGCGATCGAGCAGCCGTCCGGCGTAGCTCGGAAGATCGGTGGCGTCGAACGGCACGTGCTTCAGGACATCGGCCACCTGGGCACTGAAGACCGCGTCGAAAAGCTTGTCCTTGTTGCCGAAGTAGGCGTAGATCATCGCCTTGTTGCATCCGGCCGCCTCGGCGATCCGGTCGACCCGGGCCCCCGCGATGCCGTACGCGGCGAACTCGGCGGCCGCCGCTTCCAGCAGACGCTTCCTGGTGCGATCCGCGTCCCGTGCCATGGCGTCACCGTAGCATGCAACCAACCGGTTATTTGACACTATGGCGATGAGGAGGTATCCAACTAGTCAGTTAGTTAGCGGCGCACAGTGAGGGCAGGTCACGGACGCACGAGGTGAGGCCTTGCCGGCCTGGTGGGGTCAGCCGAGGGTGGCGGATGGCGGGATCGGTTCCAGGCGGAACAGGCCGGTGCGGACCTCGGCCGGGCCCTCCGGGCGGATGACGCGGCCGGCGACGGCCTTGAGCACGTCCTGAGCGGTCACCAGGCCGATCAGCCGCCCATCCTCCGAGGTCACCGGCACCGCGTCGCGGCCGGCGTCGAGCATGGCGGCCGCCACGCGGGGCAGGAACTGGTCCGATGACACCCGGGGCAGCCTGTGCTGACCGGCCAGCGTGCGGACCTGGCGATGGGACTGCTCCTCCGGGCCTCCCGACCACGACGCGGCCAGATCCTCGCGGGTGATGATGCCGAGCACGCGGCAGGCGTCGTCGACCACCGGCAGGTGGTGGACACCGGCCCGGCGCATGAGCTCCCAGGCCAGCAGCGGTGACTCATCGGGTTTGACCGTGACGACGATGCGGCTCATGATCTGCTCGGCCACCAGCGTTTCGACGCTCACTTCTCCTCCTCTCGCGGCCGTACGACGGCGACGGGGCAGTGGGCGCGGTGCAGGACGCCATGGCTCACCGAGCCCAGCACCGCGGAACCCAGCCCCCTCAGCCCTCGCGAGCCCACCACGATCAGGTCAGCGTCGCGCGAGGCGTCCGACAGGGCGGGGATCGGGTGCCCGCACACGGCGGAGCCGACCACCTGCACCTCCGGATACTTGCGCTGCCAGGGCTCCACACGCTGATGGAAGCCACCGGCCTGATCCTTGAACAGGTCCCCCATGACGTCCGAGTAGCCCACGGCGAAGGGGGAGAACGCCGGCATCTGCCAGGCGTACACCGCCCGCAACCGGGCTCCGCGTGCCCTGGCCTGGATGAAGCCGTACTCCAGCGCGGCCTCGGAACACGGCGACCCGTCGAATCCGACGACGACCTCCCCGTACACGGCCTGCGCCGGGGCGCGCACGACGACGACGGGGCCCGGGGCGTGCCCCGCCATCCCGATCCCCACAGAGCCGAGCACCAGCCCGGCGAAGCCGCCCATTCCCCTGCTGCCGAGCACGACCTCCTCGGCGTCCACCGACTCGCCCATCAGCGTCTCGATCACGGCCCCGGTGGCCAGGGCCGTCCGCACCTCGATGCCCGGCGCGCGTTCACGCGCCCGCTCGGCCGCCGCGGCCACCACACCTTCGCAGTACTCGGTGAAGGAGTCCTCAAAGCCCGGCATGGCGTGGAACGGCGCGCCTTCCCCCCACTGCTCCCGGACATGCACGATCTTCAAGGCGGCGTTCCTGCGGGCGGCGTCGTCGGCCGCCCACTCCACTGCCGCCGTCGCGGACGTGGAGCCGTCGACTCCGACGACGATCGTTGCGACCATTAGCGCGTCTCCTCCTATTGCCGGCCGTTCGCCTACCGCCATGGCACCATCCATCGGCACCCGGTCACAGTGGGCGAATGTCCCCTGTCACCGGGACCTCGGTCCCCTCTCCGCGCGGCCAGGTCCAGTCGCGGATCTCCGGTGCGTCTTCCCCGTGCTCTCGGGTGTAGGCGCGGGCGTGCACACGGGCGTCGGACATCCGCTGCCGAAGGTGGGTGCATTTGGCGCCGAGCCCGGGGACGCGGTCGATGACGTCCATCACCAGATGGAACCGGTCGATGTCGTTGAGCATCGCCATGTCGAACGGGGTGGTGGTGGTCCCCTCCTCCTTGTACCCGCGCACATGCAGGTTGTCGTGACCGGTGCGGCGGTAGGTGAGCCGGTGGATCAGCCACGGGTAGCCGTGGAAGTTGAAGATCACCGGCTTGTCCGTGGTGAACAGCGCGTCGTACTCGGCGTCCGGCAGCCCATGGGGATGCTCCGACTCCGGCAGCAGCCGCATCAGGTCCACCACGTTGACCACCCGCACCCGCAGCTCCGGCAGGTGGCGGCGCAGCAGGTCGGCGGCGGCCAGGATCTCCAGGGTGGGGACGTCTCCGGCGCAGGCCAGGACGACGTCCGGCTCCTGGCCTTCGTCGTTGCCGGCCCACTCGATGATGCCGAGACCCCTGGTGCAGTGGATGACGGCCTCCTGCATCGTGAACAGGTCGTGCACCGGCTGCTTGCCCGCCACCACCACGTTCACATAGTCACGCGAGCGCAGGCAGTGGTCGGCCACCGACAGCAGCGTGTTGGCGTCCGGCGGCAGGTAGACCCGCACCACCTCCGCCTTCTTGTTGACCACCACGTCAAGGAAGCCGGGATCCTGGTGGCTGAACCCGTTGTGATCCTGCCGCCACACATGCGAGCTCAGCAGGTAGTTCAGCGAGGCGACCGGCCGCCGCCACGGGATCCGCCGCGAGGCCTCCAGCCACTTGGCGTGCTGGTTGAACATGGCGTCGATGATGTGGATGAACGCCTCGTAGCAGTTGAACAGCCCATGCCGCCCCGTCAGCAGGTAGCCCTCCAGCCACCCCTGGCACAGGTGCTCGCTGAGCACCTCCATCACCCGTCCCCCGGGGGCCAGGTGCTCGTCTGTGGGAAGGATCTCGGCGTTCCAGGCGCGATCGGTCACCTCGAACACGGCTCCCAGCCGGTTGGAGGCGGTCTCGTCCGGGCCCATGAGCCGGAAGCCGCGGGGGTTGGCGGCCACGACGTCGCGCAGGAAGCGGCCCAGAACGCGCGTCGGCTCGGTCAGGGCGGAGGCCGGCGAGGTGAGCTGCACCGCGTGGTCGCGGAAGTCGGGCAGCGTGAGAGGCCGCAGCAGCTCGCCTCCGTTGGCGTGCGGGCTGGCGCTCATCCGGCGAGCGCCTTCCGGCACGGTCTGCCGGATCTCGTGAACGGGCTCTCCGGTCTCGTCGAACAGCTCCTGCGGCCGGTAGGACCGCATCCACTCCTCCAGCATCGCCCGATGCCCGGCGTCGTCGCGGACCCCCGTGAGCGGCACCTGGTGTGCCCGCCAGGTGCCCTCCACCTGGACGCCGTCGACCTCGTGCGGGCCCGTCCACCCCTTGGGCGTCCGAAGCACGATCATCGGAAGCCGGCTCTGCCTGCCGTCCTTGTAGGCGGCGATCTCGTCGAAGACCTCGTCCAGCGTCTCGGCCATCAGGCGGTGCATCACCTCCGGCTTGTCGCCGGCGACGATGCGCGGGCGGTAGCCGTACCCCTCCATGAGCTTGATCAGCTCCTCCTCGGGGATCCGGGCCAGCACCGTCGGATTGGCGATCTTGTATCCGTTCAGGTGCAGGATCGGCAGCACGACCCCGTCGCCGGAGGGGTCGAGGAACTTGTTGGAATGCCAGCTCGCCGCCAGCGGTCCCGTCTCGGCCTCACCGTCGCCCACGATGCAGGCCACCACCAGCCTGGGGTTGTCCAGGGCGGCACCGTAGGCGTGCGTGAGCGCGTACCCGAGCTCTCCACCCTCATGGATCGACCCCGGCGTCTCCGGAGCGACATGGCTGGGAATCCCACCGGGGAAGGAGAACTGGCGGAACAACCGCGCCATGCCGGCCCTGTCCTGCGTCACCTCCGGATAGACCTCGGAGTAGGTGCCCTCCAGCCAGGCATGGGCCACCGCCGCCGGCCCACCGTGTCCCGGACCGGCAATGTAGATCATCTCCTGGTCCCGTTCCCGGATCACCCGGTTGAGATGGGCGAAACAGAAGTTCAGACCGGGGGTGGTGCCCCAATGCCCCAGCAGCCGCGGCTTGATGTGCTCCGGACGCAGCGGCTCGGTCAGCAGCGGGTTGCCCATCAGGTAGATCTGCCCGACCGACAGGTAATTCGCCGCTCGCCAATACGCGTCGACGCTTTCGAGTATGTCCATGGCAACGACCTTCCTCCTGGCACGCTTCACCGGCTAGAGACCTTGGTCCCACATCGGCCGGGCCACAAGAAGGCACGCCGGTACCCGCGCCGGCCGCCGGTGTCAGCCGATCGGCACGCGCCACTCCAGGCGGGTGCCCCCGGACGCGGGAGAGCCGAGGCCGAACGAGCCGCCCAGCCCATCCGCGCGCTCTTGGAGGTTGCGCAGGCCGCTGCGCCGCCCGCCGTCGGGGACCCCCGCCCCGTTGTCCTCCACCACCAGCGTGAGCCACCCCTCCTGGGTACGGGCCGTCACCTCGGCCCGGGAGGCCCTGGCGTGACGGACCACGTTGGACAGCGCCTCCCGCAGCACCGCCAGCAGGTGCTCGGCGATCTCCCCCGGCACGGCGTTGTCCAGCTGACCCTCCATGCTCAGCCCCGGCATGAACCCCAGGTGGCCGCGGGCGGCCTCCACCACCTCCACGATCTGGGCGCGCAGGCTCGGCCCGGCCTCGTGTGGGGTCTGGAGGGCGAAGATCGTCGAGCGGATCTGCCGGATGGTGCCATCCAGCTCGTCGATCGCGCTCTGCAGCCGGGAGGAGGCCTCGGGCCGCTCCACCAGACGCACCGCGCTCATCAGCGTCATCGCCACCGCGAACAGGCGCTGGATCACCACATCGTGCAGATCCTTGGCGATGCGATCACGATCCTCCAGAAGCCCCAGCCGCTCGGCGTCCTTGCGGGTCTCGGCAAGCTCAAGGGCGACGGCCGCCTGCCCGGCGAAGGCATGCAGGGTGCGCAGGTCGGATTGGCTGTAGGGCATGCGTCCCGGCCGCTTTCCCAGCGACAGCACACCGCGGACGGCGCCGGGAGCGCCGAACGGCACCGCGGCCACCGGGCCCACCGGAACCGACTGCGCGAACGCGATCAGGACATCACTCTCCGCGGGGCTGTCGACCATGAGCGGCTCGCCGCTCACCAGGGCGCGCCCGGCCAGCGAACCGGTGACCTCCTCGGAGGTGTACCGCTTCTCTTCCTGGCCGTCCTCCAGCACCAGGCGCAAGGTTCCCGGCTGCTCGTCCGGCAGCAGGAGCGCGACCACATCGGCGCCCCCCATCTCCCCGGCCCGGCGTGCCATCAAGGCCAGCACCTCCTGGGGCTCGGCCCCCGACAGCAGGCGGGTGGTGATCTCCGAGGAGGCCTGCAGCCAGCTCTCACGACGCCGGGTCTCCTCGTACAACCGGGCGTTCTCGATCGCGACGCCGGCCGCCGTGGCCAGGGCGACCACGATCGCCTCGTCCTCGTCGTCGAACTCCCCTCCCCCGCGCTTCTCGGTGAGGTAGAGGTTGCCGAACACCTCCTCGCGCACCCGGACCGGCACGCCCAGGAAGCTGCCCATCGGCGGATGCCCCGGCGGGAAACCGTAGGACTCCGAGTGCTGGGAGATGTGGGCCAGCCGCAGCGTCTGCGGCTCCTTGATCAGCAGCCCGAGCAGGCCCAGGCCATGCGGCCAGTGCTCGATGCGGGCGATCTCCTCCTCGCTCAGCCCCACCGGCACGAACTGCACCAGGGTGTTCTCCTCGCCGATCACCCCCAGCGCGCCGTAGCTGGCGTCCACCAGAGTCGCCGCGGTCTCCACGATCCGGTGCAGCACCGTTTCCAGGGCCAGGTCACTGCCGACCAGGATCACCGCGTCCAGCAGCCCGTGCACCCGGTCTCGAGTGGCCAGCACCGCCTCCAGCCGCACCTGCAACTCCGACAGCAGCTCATCCAGCCGCATCTGCGGGGCCAGCGAACGCGGCTCGTTTACCGTCATACCGGGAGTTTCGCATCGGGGGGCATCGGGCGCACGCCAGGCCGCGTCCGGGCGCGGTGGTCAACTCCCCGTTCCGCCCTCCGCCTGGTTCCCCCCGTCAGGCCGGTCGGCCTTCAGCCGGGCAGCCAGAGCCGCCACCTGCGTCCGCCGCTGCATGTTGAGCTTGCCCAGCAGGTTCGACACGTAGTTCTTGACGGTCTTCTCGGCCAGGTACAACCGGTCGCCGATCTGGCGGTTGGTCATCCCCTCGCCGATCAACTCCAGGATGTGCCGCTCCTGATCGGTGAGGGCGGCCAGCGGATCCTTGTGCCCGGCCCGCTCGCGTAGCCGCTGCAGCATGGTGGCTGTGGTCACCGGATCCAGCAGCGACTGCCCGGCCGCGACCGTCCGCACCGCGCCTACCAGGTCCGACCCGTGGATCTGCTTGAGCACGTACCCCGCCGCACCGGCCATCACCGCGTTGAACAACGCCTCCTCGTCGGCGTAGGAGGTCAGCATCAGGCACGCCAGCCCGGGCATGCGCGAGCGGACCTCCCGGCAGACGTCCACGCCACTGCCGTCGGGGAGCCGCACGTCCAGCACCGCCACATCCGGCTTCAGCGCCGGGATGCGCGCCACCGCCGAATCGGCGGTCCCCGCCTCGCCCACCACCTCGATGTCGTCCTCGGCCTCCAGCAGCGCCGCGACGCCACGCCGTACGACCTCATGGTCATCCACCAGGAACACCCGAATCATGCCTTGGACGGTAAACCTTCCGAGCACTCGGGCGGTAGGGGATCAAAGCTCCCAAAAGCCCGCCTGATCTCGTACTCGAGGAACAGCACAAAGACTGGTGACCACCGTCACGGAAAGACCGGCGGCCCGCCGTCATCGGTCCCGTCGAAGGTCCACCGTGGCGGTCACCTCGCCCGTCTCGCCCAGTCCGAACGTCGCCGTCCGTCCCGCGGCCGTCACCTCGTACTGGCCGAGGAAGCCGTCGAACCGCACCCGGCCCTCGGCGTCGGTGACCATCGTCGTGGGGGCCAGCCACCATTCTCCCTTGATGAGCGAGTGCAGCGCGTCGTAGGAGGGCTTCGGGGTGCCGTCGACGCGGACGAACCCTCCGGGCGCGCCCAGCCAGCCGCCGTCGGTGAGCCCCCAGTAGGTCATCGCCTGCACGGACGGGTGCGAGAGCAGCGTCTTGTAGTGGCGGACGACCTCGTCGGCCTGGCGGGCCTCGCCTTCGGGCGTCGTCGGCCACTCCGGCACCTGAAAGTCGTTCAGGTCCACGATCTCCTTCGGCATGAGGTCGCCGGAGACGATGGTGGTCTCGGTGAAGTGGATGGGCAGCCCGTAGCGCGAGAAGCGGTCGATGACGCCGAGGGTCTCCTCCTCGCCCCAGTAGCCCTGGTGCATGTGGCTCTGCAACCCCAGCGCGTCGATCTCTATGCCCGCCTCCAGCACCCCTTCGATCAGGCACTCGTAGGCGGCCGACATGTCGAAGTCGTTGAGCAGCAGCGTGGCGTGCGGGTTGGCCTCACGCGCCGCCTGGAAGACCATCCTGACCATCGGGATGCGGCCCATCTCACGGCAGAGGCGGGTGATGCCGTTGTCGTACTTGTCGAAGATCGGCATGATCACGACTTCGTTGATGACGTCCCACATGTCGATCAGCCCGGCGAAGCCGGTCGTCTCGCGCTGGATGCGAGCCACCTGCGCGCGGGCGATGTCGGCGTTCGGCAGCTCCATCAGCCAGTCCGCGGTCACGGTGTGCCAAGCCAGTGGATGGCCCTTGACCACGCATCCCTGGTCGACGAACCACCGCGCCGTCCTGCGCAGCCGCTCGGTGTCCGGCCGGCCGCGGACCGGCTCGAAACCACCCCAGTAGAAGGGCAGCGTCGCGAAGTTGAACAGGCCGGACCACAGGCCGGCCAGATGTTCGGCCGCGGCCGCCGGGGACCCGCCCGGCGCTTCCGTCTGCCCGGCCGTCGCCTCGGCCGACAGCTCGCCGTTGGCCAGGGGGATGAACTCGAACCCGGTGCAGCCGAAGAGGAACGCGTGGTTCCGCTGCGCGACGACCACCTCCTGCCCCGCCAGCGGCACCCCGTCCGCGAGAAGGGTGACCGTGGCGTCCGCGGTGCGGTTCCGCCGGATCGAGGGATCGGGCGCGGCTGCCACGGGGGCGGCGGGTGACGTCATCAAAGCGTCCTTCCGGCGGTGCTGGGGGCGGCGCCGGCGTGCGACCGGGCCCGCCGCAGCCCGGGGACGCGACGCTGACCGGCGACGGGCAGACCGACCCGCTCGCCGCGAGGTGAGGAATGGTGCACTTCGGACCGGTTGTCCATGACACGACCCTACGACGAGCCCCGGGCAAGTGGGATGTACTAGCAGTACACCCACCATGAGTGACTTCCTCCATCGTCATCAGTGGCTTGCGGGCCTTCCTACGGTGCCTCCAGAAGGACACGCACGTCCCATGGGCCGAGGGTCAGTGCCTCGCCGGCGGCGTGGTCGCCGGCGTCGAGCACGTCGCGCACCGCGACCGGCACCTGTACCGTCGCGGCCTCCCACGTCCAGTTGTGCAGGAAACGCAGCCGTTGCCCGTCCACGGCCGTCGCGCCCGTCGAGGTGACACCCACCGGCAAGGCCGTCCATGCGCCGGCATCGGGGACGAGCCACCGGAACAGGGCTTGCGCCAGGGCCGCGTTCGGGACGGTGCCGACGTAGGTGATCCGGCCCTTTCCGTGGGAGCGGGTGGTGACCGCCGCGAACCGGCCGAAGTGCGGGTGCCGGTAGACGGCCAGCGCCTCCGCGCCGTCCGCCTGTACACCGTCCACCCAGCGGGTGCCGGCCGCCTCCGATGGCAACTCCAGCGGTGAGCCGCCGGATGGCGTGTGGACGGGTATGTCGGTGGCCACGTTGCTGAACTCGTCGTACCAGGCCCCCGCGGCGCCGGCGAGCCCGGCGGGCTGGACCTGGCGGCGGGCGCGCGCCTCGTGGTCGGCGTAGCAGCTGCGCGGCCCGAGGACCAGATGACCGCCGGCGGCCGCGTACCCTCGCAGCCACTCCAAGGTGGCGTCCTCGGCGACGTACAGCGCGGCGGCGACGAGCACGGGGTGGCGCGCCGCCAGCGTGGCCGGGTCCTCGGCCACGGCCTGGCCGACGTGCAGGACCCGGGTCTGAAGTCCGGTATCGAACGCACCGCGGTAGAACGGGTCGACGATGCCCTGGTAGGACCGCTGATCGGGCCCGCCGTCCGGCTGTGCCAGCGGGGGCTGGGCCGCCAGCGCCCACTTGCTGGGCGTGGAGTACAGCATCGCCACGTCGGCGTCGGGGGTGAGGCCGGTGACCAGCTCGCCTGCCCTCTCCAGCTCGCCGCCGATGCGGGCGATCTCGCGGTACGTACGGCCGGACCGCCCGCTGTGCGGCAGCACGCCGCCCCAGTACGTCTCGGTGCCGGAGACCAGCGTGCGCCACTGCCAGTACTCGATCATCGAAGCGCCCCGCGACACCATCGCCCACGCGGCCTGCCGCCACTGCCCGGCGAAGGCGGGCTGGTTGACCCAGGACGGGCCGATGGCCTGGGCGTTGGTCTCGGTGACCAGGAACGGTGCCTGCCGGGAGGAGTACATCCGGTCGGCGCTGAGGTAGAGCGCCCAGGTGTCGTGTGTGGTCCAGTGCTGGGGCGAGTTCGGCGGCGCGGGCAGCGCCAGGCCTTCCTGCATGGCGTAGTACGGGTTGCCCGCGGTGACGTCGAGCCGCCGGGTCAGCTCCTCGTCATCCACCCCCGGCCGCTCGTAGGAGATGCACGTGGTGACGAACTGCTCGGGGCGCGCGTACTCCCGGACGATGCCGGCCTGCCAGGCGATGAACTCGGTGACCTGCTCGGCCTGGAAACGGCGCCAGGCCTGCTCGTACTGGGGTTGCTTGTTGCCGTCGGGGGTCCACAGGTCGGCCCAGGTCGACAGCCGGTGGGACCAGTAGACCAGGCCCCATTCCCGGTTCAGCGTCTCCACCTCACCGTAGCGGCCGCGCAGGTAGTCGACGAACCGCTGGAAGACGCCGTGGTTGTGCAGCAGCTCGGGGCCGGGTTCGTTGTCGGCCTGGAAGCCGATGACCGCCGGGTGGCCGGCGTACCGCTCGACGACGCGCCGGATGATCCGCTCGGCGTGGAAGCGGTAAGCAGGGTGCGTGAAGTCCATCTCCTGACGGCCACCCCACCCGATGCGCTGCCCGGGGGCGCGCTCTCCGGCGATCTCCGGATACTGCCGGGCCAGCCACGGCGGCACCGCGTACGTCGGCGTGCCCAGGATGACCGAGATGCCACGCTCGTGCGCGCCGTCCAGGGCCGGCTGGAGCCAGTCGAGGTCGAAGCGGCCGTTCTCCGGCTCCCAGGTGGACCAGACGGACTCGCCGACCCTGATCACCGAGAAGCGGGCCTCGGCCATCAGGTCCAGATCGGTCTTCAGCAGGTCGTCTGGATGGTATTCGGGGTAGTAGGCGGCGCCGAAGAGCACACGCGGCACAGGCGTTCCTCTCATTGTTTGACCCCTCCGGTGGCGAGCCCGCCCTGCCAGTAGCGCTGCAGCATCAGGAAGGCCGCGACCAGCGGAATGATCGACAGTAGTGAGCCGGTGACGACGAGGGGAACGACGTCGCCGCTGCCGCCCGCCACCGTGGCCTGCGCGGCCCAGTTGGCCAGTCCGACCGTGACCGGATACAGCGACGGGTCGTTGAGCATGATCAGGGGCAGGAAGTAGTTGTTCCAGGTGGCGACGAGGGTGAACAGCAGCACGGTGACGAAGCCGGGCGCGAGCAGCCGCAGCACCACCTGGCGGAAGATGCGGAACTCACCGGCGCCGTCGATGCGCGCCGCCTCCAGGAGGCTGTCGGGTACCGCGTCCTCAGCGTAGATCCGCATGAGGTAGAGGCCGAACGGGTTCACCAGCGAAGGCAGGATGATCGCCCAGGGCGTGTTGACCAGCCCGATCTTCGCGAAGATCAGGTACGTCGGGATGGCCAGCGCCGTGCTCGGCACCATGATCGCGCCCAGCACCAGGCCGAACAGCGCCTTGTTGCCGCGGAAGCCGAACTTGGCGAACCCGTAGCCGCCCAGCGCCGCCAGCACCGCCGCACCACCGGCGCTCACCACCGCGTAGATCGCCGTGTTGAGCAGCCACCGCCCGTACATGCCGTCCTGGACGGTGAAGACGCGCCGCAGGTTGTCCGGGAGTGAGAAGTCGTCGGCGAACCAGAGCCCGAAGCTCGCGAACAGATCGCCCATGGTCTTCGTCGAGGCTACGACCAGCCAGAACAACGGCAGCAGGAAATAGATGAGGAACGCCAGCATCCCGAGGGTGAGCGCCGGACTGCGCCGATGGCCGGCGATGCCACGGCCCTCGGCGCGGGCCACCGCCGTGACCGGCGCCGTCGCTGTGGTGGTCATGGCGTCCTCCTGCGGTTGGCGGCGAGTTGGACGGTGTACGACACCGCGACGATGACCACGCCGAGCAGGAACGACACGGCCGCCGCGTAGTTCACGTCCTGGCTGGTGAAGGCCAGCGAGTAGGCGTACAGGTTGGGCGTGTAGGCGCTGTCGATGACGTTCGGCGCCAGGCGCTGCATCAGCTGCGGCTCGTTGAAGAGCTGAAAGCTGCCGATGACCGAGAAGATGAGCGCCATGAGCAGGGCGGGCCGCAGTGCGGGGATCTTCACGTTCCACGCGGTCCGCCAGGCTCCGGCGCCGTCCACGGCCGCGGCCTCGTACAGCTCCGACGGGATGGCGCGCAGCGCGGCGTACAGGATGATCATGTTGTAGCCGGCGAACTCCCAGGTGACGATGTTCGCCAGGGAGCCGAGCATCAGGCTCCCCCCGAGCAGGTTCGGGGCGGGCAGGCCGAGCGTCTCGGCGAGCTGGGCGATCGGGCCGAACTCGGGGCCGTACAGGTAGCCCCACATCAGCGCGGCCACCACGCTGGGCACCGCGTACGGGACGAAGATGCCCAGCCGGATGAACCGCGACAGCCACAGCATGCCGCTGTCCAGCGCGAGCGCGAAGAACAGCCCGAGCAGCAGCATGAGCGGGACCTGGATGAGGAAGAACTCCCCCACCCGCAGCACACCGCCGAGCAGCCGCTCGTCGCTCAGCGCCCGCGCATAGTTCTCCAGGCCGACGAACGTGGTGCCGCCGATCAGCTGCTCCCTGAACAGGCTGAGGTAGCCGGCGTAGGCCAGCGGCACGACCAGCATGGCGACGAAGACGAGCAGGAACGGCGCCACGAAGAGGTAGCCGACGCGGGCTCTGTGGCGGTTCACCGCGCGACCTTGAAGCCCTGGCTTTCGGCGTAGGAGGTGATCCGCTGCTGCCACTGATCGAGCGCGGCCGGGACGTCGCCCTTGTCCGCGAGTGCCTTGCCCACGGTCTCGTCCCAGTCGTTGACCGTCTGGTCCAGGAACGGCGGCCAGGTGAAGTCCTTGGCGACGGTGTCGCTGATCTCGGCGAAGACCTGGTTGACGGCCTGCCCTCCGTAGAATTCGGGCTTCCGATCGACGAACGACTTGTCCGACAGCAGCGCCTTGGCCGGCGGGAACAGGAACTGCTCGGTCGCCATCATCTTCGTCGAGTCGGGATCGGTGTTGAGGAACTCGGCGAACTTGGCCGCGGCGATCGGGTTCTTGGTGGTCTTGATGACCGCGCTGGTGGAACCGCCCCAGTTCCCGGCCTTGTTCTCCCCTGCCGTCCACTGGGGCAGGGGCGCGGCCCGCCACTTGCCGCTGGTGGCCTTGGCGCTGGCCGACAGGAACACCGGTCCCCACGCGGCCGTCAGCCAGGTGGCGTACTTGCCCTTGTTGAGCGCCTGGTACCACTGGTCGGTGAAATCGGGATCGGTCGAGACGACACCCTCCTTGACCAGCCCGCCCCAGTAGGTTCCGAGCTTCTTGGCGACCTGATCGTTAGCGCTCACACGGATCTGGTCGGCCGCCGCCATCTGGAAGGGTTTGCCGCCGGCCTGCCACAGCAGCCCCATCCACGCGCCGTTCTGGTTGGAGGCGAGGTTCGTCAGGTAGACGCCGGGGTCGGCGGCGTGCAGCTTGCGGGCCGCTGCCGCGAACTCCTCCCAGGTCTTGGGCGGCTCGATGCCGTGCTTGTCGAAGATGTCCTTGCGATACAGCATGCCCATCGGCCCGGTGTCCTGCGGGACCGCCCACACCTCGCCGTTCTTGCCCCGTACCTGTCCCCAGGTCCACTCGGCGAACCTGTCCTGCAGCGCCTCGGCGCCGTACGGGCGCAGGTCGAGCAGGCTGCCGGTGATGGTGAAGGTGGGGATGTACTGGAACTCGATCTGGACGACGTCCGGCGCGCCGCTGCCGGCCTTCAGCGCGGTACGCAGCTTGGTGTACTGCGGCTCACCCTGTCCGGCGTTGACCACGTTGACATTGATGGCGGGGTACTTCTTCTCGAACAGCGCCACCTCCTTCTCGATGTCCGGAACCCAGGTCCAGAACGTGAGCTCGGTGGGCGTCCGCATGGCCTTGTCGATGTCGGCCTGGCCGACCGAGGACGGCCTGCTCGTGGGCTGCTGGGTCGCCGTACCGCTACCGCCTCCCGCGCAGCCGGCGAGGAAGAGCGTGGCGGCGGCCGCTCCGGCGACCCACCGTGTTCGCGGCGTTGTCATGTCTACTCCTTGGGGGGTGCGGTTGACCGGCGTACTACGAGATGCGCGGGCAGGTCGGCGTGGAACGCCGACCCGGGCTCGTTCTCTATCTGCCCGACCAGCAGGTCCAGTCCGTACGCGGCGACCTCACGGAAGTCCTGGCGGACCGTGGTCAAGGGTGGTGACAGGTAGGCCGCGGATGGAATGTCGTCCACCCCGACCACACTGAACCGTTCTGGCACCGCTCGCCCGGCCTCGGCCAGGGCGCGCAGCACACCGATCGCCATGTCGTCGTTGGCCACGAACACGGCCGTGGCCTCCGGGTTCGCGGCAAGGACGCGGCCCGCCACGTACCCGGACGCCGGAGACCAGTCGCCGACCAGCGGGGGCGGCGCACCGATCCCCGCGGTGGCCAGCGCCTCTCGCCAACCGTGCGCGCGGTCGCGCGAGGTGAACCACCGCTCCGGCCCGGCGACGTGCCAGACGGTGGCATGACCCAGGTCGAGCAGGTGCTCGGTGGCCTGCCTGCCCATGCCCACCCCGGACGCGCCGGTGATCACCACCCGGGGGCCGTCGAGGCCGGGCAGCGCACCGAAGCTCAGCACAGGCACGTCCGGGTCGATCCGCAGCACCTGGCCCTCGTCGATCGGCTCGGACAGCACAATGCCGTCCACCCCCTGCTCCAGCAGGGATTCGATGGCCTTCTGCACACCGCCTTCCTCGCCTTCGAGGGTGTTGACGACGCTGAAGGCGTATCCGATCTCCCTGGCTCTCCGCTCCAAGGCGATCAGCAGGGAGGACGGACCGTACAGCGAGCTGCCGAGCGAGACGACGCCGATGCGGTGGAACCGGCCCAGATGGAGCGCCCTGGCGGCGGTGTTGCGCCGGTATCCGAGCTCGCGCGCCGCCGCCAGCACCCGCTCGCGGACCTCGTCGCTCACGTACGGCTCGTCGTTCAGCACGCGAGAGACCGTCTTCTGGGACACACTCGCCAGCCGGGCGACATCGGTGCTCCGGGGCGCGCGGCGCCTGGCTTCGGGCATCCCACCTCCTTCTGCCTGACTACGTAGTCAGACGGGAAGTCCCTTTACCGTCCATCCAGCCGCGCCACCTGTCAAGCCTATTGGCCGGACTCCCATCAGGACCGCGCCCTCTAGAAGACGCCCCTTAGACTGCGACCTCCACAAGAGGATCGCCACCGACCGCGTGGCATCAGCACGAGTGCCACTTCGCGGGGACACCGTGTGGCATGAGCACGGTGCTACTTCGCGGGGACGGCGACGCCGCCGGTGTTGCCCGGCGCGTACACCGTGATGCCCTGCGGCAGCGCCTTGAGCTTCTCGATCTCGGCGCAGGTGGTGCAGCGGTTGTAGCCGTCCTGTCTCGCCTTGTTCGCCTCGGCCTGCGCGCGCGCCTGCGCGACGGACGCCTGTGCCTCGGCCACCCCGGCGAAGGCCGCCTGCGCCTTGTCGACCGACGACTGGACCTGCGCCGGAAGCGTGACCTTGACCAGGTTGAAGCGCAGATCGGTCAGGAAGTTCGCCCCCAGCATCTCGCGGAGGTCGCGGTCGAGCGTGCTGTTGACGGCGTTCTGGACCTTGGTGAGAGTGGCGTTGTTGTCCTGGGGTGAGAGCCGCACCGCCTTCTGCGCCGCGCCGTTCTCCACGAACGCGCAGGAGGAGACCAACTCGGCGCAGCGGAACACGCCGATCTGGCTGCGCAGCGCGTTGTCCACCACCGGTCGTATCGCCTGCCCGAAGAACCCGGCCCAGCCTTCCTCTCCCTCGTAGGGATAGCGCATCTCGTTGTCCTGGCCGCGGAACCGCCGGGTGCCGAACTTGTCGTCGAACAGCTTCAGGGTCTGGTGGTCGAGGTTGAGCGTGAAGTACAGCGTGCCCTCGATGCCCATGGTGACGCCGTCGCTGCTGGGCACGCTCACCACGTCCACCCCGAGCAGGGTGCTGCGCTTGGGGTCGGCGGTGATGGTGTAGAAGCGCTGCTGGGCGGGGTACCTGTGGACCTCGGACCATAAGCCGGTCCAGGTCAGGCTGGAGGCTGGATCGATCACCTGGCGGACCAGATTGTCGTCGAAGGGCCCGCCGTCACGGACGACCGCCACCTCTCCGCCGTTGGTGCTCTCATAGCCTCCGAACACGCCGATCGCCATGATGAGCACGGTGATCACGGTGACCACCGCGGCGATGGCGCCAAGCGTGGCACGCAGGGACATGGGCCCTCCAAGGGGATTCGTGGCGCTCGCGAAGTTGTCTCCCTTACAGTAAATTTCGTTGAACAATCCGACAAGACTACTGTGGGACACATTGGTCAAGCCATCCGGCGGTACGACGCCGGGCCCTGCGGCCCCCGGCGCTGACCGGCACCGCGGGACGACGACGCCCGGTGGCGGACCGCGCCGCGGGCTAGGGCGGTGGCGGGGCAAGGGCCGCGGCCGTGCCGTCGATCAGCACGCGCAGCCCGTGTTCGAAAGCGTCCTCCCCCAGCGGGTCGCCACCGTCGCGGATCGCCTCGAGAAGGGTGGCCGAAATGCCGCCTTCCAGCAGCTCGGTCAGCTCCGCCAGCCGGGCGGATGGCGCGACGGTCTGCTGGGCCCGCCCGGTCTGCTGCTGGAGGGCGAAGCCGTTGACGTAGCGGGTGAGCGCCATGATCGTACGCAGGGCCAGGACCGGGGTGAACCCTCGGCCGACCATGGCGGTCAGCTCCTCGTCGAACCTCTTGACGGTCGCCACGCTCAGCGTCTGGGCGTTGGCGACGATGCGGGCGCCGTCGCGGTGGGCGAGCAGCGACGCGTGATAGGCGCGGGCGCGGCGGGCGAGCCAGTCCTGCCAGGACTCGCCGTCACGAGGCGGGCCCATCCCGGCGGCCAGGACGATCTCGTCGGCCATCCCGTCGAGCAGCTCCTGCTTGGTGCGGATATGCCAGTAGAGCGCCGGCGACCGGACTCCCAGCTCGGTGGCGAGCCGGCGCACCGTGAGCCCTTCGAGCCCCACCTCGTCGAGCAGCCGCAGCGCCGTCTCGACCATCGTCTGCCGGCTCAGGCCGGGCCGCTTCTCCTCAGCCATCGGTTGACACCTTAGCATCGCTAAATCGAACGGGCGCCGGGCCGAACCCTCGAAGGTGGTGGCCCCCGGCGCGCTATCCCCCTGGCGGCCCGAGAGGGCGGGTGGGCCCGGCGAGGTGCCCGGATCTGCCTATGATGGCCTCGATGCCGTCGAGCAGGACGGTGAGGCCGACCTTGAACGTCGCCTTCGCCTCCCGCTCCAGATAGGGCACGGATGCGTCCCCGGGCTGGTCCTGCGCCTCGGCGCCGAGCCAGGCCACCATCGGGAACCGTTCGGTGAAGTCGGGCACCACCTCCAGCAGCAGGGCCGACCGGGCGTACCACCACTCCTCGTCGGACACCCCGGTCGCCGCCGGGGCCTGCCGTGTCTCCGCGATCGTCCGCGCCGCGCCGCGTACGAAGTGCACCAGCGCGCCCACCAGGCGCCGCAGGACCCCCGCCTCCAGCCCGGTGGCGCGCAGGATCCGCAGCGTCGTCTCCAGCGAGACGTACTCGTTGGGTCCCAGCACCGGCCGTGCCTGCGACACCTGCAGCACCCAAGGATGCCGCAGGTAGAACGACCAGCCGTCCTCGGCCCAGGCCGTCACGGCCGCACGCCAGCCCGCCCCGAGGTCGTATGCGGTGGGCATCTCGGCCAGGGCCCGGTCGTACATCAGGTCGACCAGTTCGCTCTTGCTGGGGACGTAGGTGTAGAGGGCCATGGCCGTACGCCCGAGCCGCTCGCCGACCGCACGCATGGACAGCGCCGCCATGCCCTCCGCGTCGGCGACGGCGATGGCCGCGTCGACTATCTCGTCGACGGTCAGCCCGGGTTTGGGTCCAGGACCGGACCGCGCCCCGCCGGACCCGGGGGTACGCCACAGCAGGGCCATGGAACGGCGTGCGTCGCCCTGCCCGGCGAAGACGACCATTTGCAACTCCTTATGGCATAAAGTAACTTGTCTCAGGCCATCTCTTTACACGCTAAAGTATCAGGAGAGAGCCCGGTGCCCAGTACGCCGCCCCCGCTCCCCGCCGTCCGCGTCGCCGAGGGTCCCCTGGGGGCCGGCGAGCCGGCCGCCGCGGACAGCCACGATGTGATCGAGGTCCGCGGTGCCAGGGAGAACAACCTGGCCGACATCTCGCTGGACATCCCCAAGCGCCGGCTCACCGTCTTCACCGGGGTCTCGGGGTCCGGGAAGTCCTCCCTGGTCTTCGGCACCATCGCCGCCGAGTCGCAGCGCCTGATCAACGAGACCTACACGGCCTTCATCCAGTCGTTCATGCCGAGCCTCGGCCGCCCCGACGTCGACGCCCTGCGCAACCTGAGCGCGGCGATCGTCGTCGACCAGGAGCGGATGGGCACCAACTCCCGCTCGACCGTCGGCACCGCGACCGACGCCCACACGATGCTGCGGATCATCTTCAGCCGGCTCGGCACCCCCCACATCGGCACCTCATCGGCCTTCAGCTTCAACCTGGCCGAGGGCATGTGCCAGGAGTGCCAGGGCCTTGGCCGGGTGTCGGCGATCGACGTCGACGAGCTGGTGGACGTGGAGCTCTCCCTCAACGAAGGGGCCATCACCGTCCCCAACTTCACCGTGGGCTCGTGGTACTGGCAGACCATGGCCGGTTCGGGCTTCTTCGACCCCGACGTCAAGCTGAAGGACTTCACCCCCGCCCAGTGGGAGGACTTCCTGCGCAAACCCGCCACCAAGATCAAGCTGGGCACGCACAACATCACCTACGAAGGCCTGCTGGTCAAGGTGCAGCGGAGCTACCTCGGCAAGGACCTGGAGTCGATGCAGCCCCACATCCGGGCGTTCGTCGAAAGGGCCGTGACGTTCACCGCCTGCGGCGGCTGCGGCGGCACCCGGCTCAACCCGGCCGCCCTGTCCTGCACGATCGAGGGCCTCAACATCGCCCAGTGCTCGGCCATGCAGATCAGCGACCTGGCCGAGTTCATCGGGGGCATCAAGGACGAGTCGGTGGGGCCGATGCTCGGCGCCCTGCACGACACGCTCGACTCGCTGGTCGAGATCGGCCTCGGCTACCTGAGCCTGGACCGTGAGTCCAGCACCCTGTCCGGGGGCGAGGCCCAGCGGGTGAAGATGGTCCGGCACCTGGGCTCCAGCCTGACCGACGTCACCTACGTCTTCGACGAGCCCACGGTCGGGCTGCACCCGCACGACATCCAGCGGATGAACGGCCTGCTGCTGCGGCTGCGCGACAAGGGCAACACGGTCCTGGTCGTCGAGCACAAGCCCGAGACCATCGAGATCGCCGACCACGTCGTCGACCTGGGCCCGGGAGCGGGCGCGGCGGGCGGGCAGGTCTGCTACGCCGGCGACCTGGCCGGGCTCCGCCGCTCCGGGTCCCTGACCGGGCGCCACCTGGACCACCGGGCCCGCCTGCGCGACCAGGTACGGCGGCCCGCCGGGCAGCTGGCGATCAGGGGCGCGAACCTGCACAACCTTAAGGACGTGAGCGTCGACATCCCGCTCGGGGTGCTGACCGTGGTCACCGGTGTGGCCGGATCGGGCAAGAGCTCGCTGATCCACGGCTCGCTCCCCCGCCGGGACGGTGTGATCGTGGTCGACCAGTCCGCGATCCGCGGGTCCCGCCGCAGCAATCCGGCGACCTACACCGGGCTGCTCGACCCGATCCGCACCGCCTTCGCCAAGGCGAACGGGGTCAAGGCCGCCCTGTTCAGCGCCAACTCCGAGGGGGCCTGCCCGAACTGCAAGGGCATCGGCCTGGTCTACACCGACCTCGCCATGATGGCCGGAGTGGCGTCCGTCTGCGAGCAGTGCGAGGGCAAGCGGTTCACCCCCGAGGTGCTCACCCACAAGCTGCGGGACAAGGACATCAGCGAGGTCCTCGCCATGTCGGTGACCGAGGCCCGCGACTTCTTCGCCTCCGGCCCGGCGCGAGCCATCCTGAACCGGCTCGCCGACGTGGGCCTCGGCTACATCGGCCTGGGCCAGCCGCTCACCACCCTGTCCGGCGGCGAACGGCAGCGGCTCAAGCTGGCCATCCACATGGCGGAGAAGGTCACGACCTACGTGCTGGACGAGCCCACCACCGGCCTGCACCTCGCCGACGTCGACCAGCTCCTCGCGCTGCTCGACCGGCTGGTGGACGACGGCAACACGGTCATCGTCATCGAGCACCACCAGGCGGTGATGGCCCATGCCGACTGGATCATCGACCTCGGCCCCGGCGCCGGGCAGGACGGCGGCCGGGTGGTCTTCACCGGCACCCCCGCGGACCTGGTGGCCCACGGCGACTCCCTCACCGCCCAGCACCTGCGCGACTACGTCAAGGACACGGAAGCGTAAGCCGGCGCGGGCGATCAGCCCTCGGTCCACCCGTGGTGCTGGGCGATCGTCAGCAGGCGCCGGCGCACGCGGACGATCTGCGCCGCCGTCAGCGTGGGCTCGGCCTCGAGGAGCGCCTCGGTGAGCTCCTGCAGGTAGTCGGCCGGAGCCAGCACGTCGCACATGCCGTCGTCGTACGGGCCGCCGGACGACGAGGCCGCGGGCCGGGACTCGGCCACCGGCGAGGCGTGGGCGGGCGGGCCGTCCACGGCGTGGACGGCGAGGGCCTTGAGCCCTCGCTCCCCCTCGGTGACCTCGAACTCGACGAGCATTCCCGCCGCGAGCAGGCCCTTGTCTCCGACGAAGGCGTTCGCATGCAGGAACACGTCCTCGCCGCCGTCATCGGGCTTGATGAATCCATAACCGCGAACCTCGTCGAACCGAAGGATCCGCCCCCGCCGCGCCGCCAAAGCCACCATCGAACACACCGCCTGTACCTTTTTCGGAGTATCTTACGTGCCTGTCGGGGTGACCTGGCCTCCGTCCCCCCAGGCCCGGCCGTCCGACTCCTCGGCGAAGTGGCAGGCCACCCAGCGGTCCCCGCCCAGCGGGCGCATCACCGGCTCCTCGGCGGCGCAGCGAGCGGCCGCCTTCGGACAGCGGGTGCGGAAGCGGCAGCCGCTGGGCGGGGTGACGGGCGAGGGCGGCTCGCCGCTGATGAGCCGGTCGGCGGGAGGCAGGTTCAGCCCGCTGCGCGGGATGGCGGCGAGCAGCGCCCGGGTGTACGGGTGGGCGGGGCGCTCGACCAGGGCCGAGCCGGGCGCCAGCTCGCACACCTTGCCCAGGTACATCACCAGGATGCGGTCGCTGATGTTCTTGACCACGGCCAGGTCGTGGGCGATGAAGACGAGCGTCAGCCGGTAGCGCTCCTTGAGGTCCTCCAGCAGCCCGAGGATCTGCGCCTGCACCGACACGTCCAGCGCCGACACCGGCTCGTCGCAGATCACCACCTCGGGCTCGGGGACCAGCGCGCGGGCGATGGAGATGCGCTGGCACTGGCCGCCCGAGAACTCGTGCGGGCGCCGGACGGCCGCGGTCGCCGGGTCGAGGCCGACGGCCTCCAGCATCTCGTCCACCCGCCCGGCGCCCAGGCCCCAGACGCGCGTCCCCTCGGCGACGATGTCGCGGACCCGCCGCCGGGGGTTCAGCGACGAGATCGGGTCCTGGAAGATCATCTGCAGCCGGCGGCGGGTGCGGCGCAGTTCCTCCCCGCGCAGAGCCGTCAGCTCGACCCCGTCCAGCCGTACCGATCCGGCGCGCGGCGGGGGGAGCTGCATGAGGGCCCGGGCGGTGCTGGACTTGCCGCAGCCGGACTCCCCCACGATGCCCAGGGTCTCTCCCCTGGCCACGTCGAAACCGACGCCGGACACCGCGCGCACGTGGCGCCCGCCTCCGGCCGGGAACTCGACCACCAGGTCCTGCACACGGAGCACGACCTGGTCGGCGGGCCGGAGATGCGCGCTGCCGCTACCTGCCACGTGTCTCGGCTCCCTCGATGATCGTCGCCTCGGCGCCGCGCGGGTGCCAGCAGGCGTACAGGTGGTCCGCGGAGCCGGCGACCAGCGGCGGCTCCTCGACGGCGCACCGGTCGCCCGCGTAGGGGCACCGGGGATGGAAGGCGCAGCCACCGGGCAGCGCCGCCAGGTCGGGCGGCCGGCCGGTGATGACGCGGAGCCGGTGGTGGGCCGGGTCGGTCAGCTTGGGCACCGCCTGCAGCAGCGCCTCGGTGTACGGCATGCGGGCCCGTTCGAGCACCTCGGCCGTCGGCCCGCGCTCCACGACCTTGCCCGCGTACATCACGATGACCTCGTCGGCCCACTCCGCCACCACCGACAGGTCATGGCTGACCAGCAGGACCGCCATGTCCCGCTCGCCGCGCAGCCGGTGCACCAGGCGCAGCACCTGGTCCTGGATGGTGACGTCCAGGGCGGTGGTGGGCTCGTCGGCGAACAGCACGTCCGGCCCGCACGACAGGGCCATCGCGATGGTGACGCGCTGGCGCATGCCGCCGGACAGCTGGTGGGGGTAGCGGCGCAGCATCCGCTCGGGGTCGGGGATGCCCACCGAGGCGAGGAGTCGTACGGCCTCCGCCAGGGCCTGCCTCCGGCTCATCCCCCGGTGCACCTGGAGCGGCTCGGCCACCTGTGTGCCGATGGACCGGACCGGGTTGAGCGCGGTCATCGGATCCTGGAAGACGGTGGCGAGGCGGGGGCCGAGAACCTGCCGCATCTGCTCGGGGGTGAAGGCCGTCAGGTCCTCGCCCTCCAGGTAGACCTTGCCGCCGCGGACGACGTCTCCTCCGGGGAGCAGGCCGAGGATGGAGCGGATGAGCATGGACTTGCCCGAGCCCGACTCGCCCACGACCGCCAGGGTGCGGCCGCGTTCCAGGGTGAGCGACACCCCGTCGACGGCCTTGACGGTGCCGCGTCCGACGACGAAGTGGGTGCGCAGGTCCTCCACCTGGAGCAGGCCGGCCTTGATGGCGTGCGTGGCCGCGGGCAGCGGCGCGGCGGTGACCTGGCGTACCGGCTCCAGGCCGCTCTCCCGGACGTCGGTGAGCGCCCGCAGCCGGTCGCCGACCACGTTGAAGGACAGCACCGTCAGGAACATCACGATCGAGGGCGCCAGGACGACGTGCGGCGCGTTGTCCATGACGGTGCGGCCCTCGTTGATGAGCCCGCCCCACGTCGGGGTGGGGGCCTGGACGGACAGGCCGAGGAAGGCCAGGCTGCCCTCGGCCACGACGGCGATCGCCATCCCGATGAACGCGTAGGACGCGGCGGGCACGGTCACGTTGGGCACGATCTCGCGCCACAGGATCCGCCGCTCCCGCGCGCCGAGCGCGCGGGCCGCGAGGACGAACTCGCGCTGGGCGACCGACAGCGTCGCCCCGCGGATCAGCCGCGTCCACGCGGGCACGCCGAGCACTCCGAGGACGAGCAGCACGTTGCGCAGGCTCGCCCCGGCGAAGGCGACCACCGCGAGGGCGAAGACCAGCGCGGGGAAGGCGAGCGCGATGTCGGTGACCGCCATGATCAACGCGTCGGCGGCACGCCTGCGGTATCCGGCGACGATGCCGAGAGGCGCCCCGATGAGCAGGCCGAGCAGGACGGCTCCGATGCCGACGCCGAGCGAGACGCGGGCTCCGTACACGACCCTGCTGAACACGTCGCGGCCGAGGCCGTCGGTGCCGAAGGGATGCGCGCCGCTCGGCCCGGCCTGTGGCGGGCCGGCCAGGGTTTCGTCGAAGCGCGGCAGCGGCAGCAGGTCGGCCAGGACGGCGGCGGCCAGGACCAGGGTGATCCACGCCGCCGCGATCCAGAAGACCGGGCCCAGGCGCCTACGCACGCCGGATCCGGGGGTCGACGGCGGCGTACACCAGATCCACCGCGAAGTTGACCAGGACGTAACCGACGGAGATCAGCACGACGCTCCCCTGCACGGTCAGGTAGTCACGGGAGAAGATGGAGTCCACGATCAGCCGCCCGACGCCGGGCAGCCCGAACAGCGTCTCGATGATCACGGTGCCGCCGATGAGCGCGCCCAGGTTGAGCCCGACGGCGGTGACCAGCGAGATGGCGGACGGCCGCAGGGCGTGCCGCCACAGGATGCGCCGCGGCGACAGGCCGCGGGCACGGGCCAGGGTGATGTAGTCCTCCTGGAGGGTGGCGATCAGGTCGGTGCGCAGCAGCCGCGCGTAGACGGCCAGCTGCCCGCAGCCGAGCGTCACGGCGGGCAGCAGCACCGAGGTGAGGTTCCAGCCGACGTCGACCGACAGCGGTGTCCACCCGGTGGCGGGCAGCAGCCGCCAGGTGACGGCGAAGACCAGGATCAGCAGCACGCCCAGCACGAACACCGGGGTGGACAGCAGCGCGAAGCTCACCGCGGTGAGCACCTGGTCCAGCGCCCGCCCGGCACGGCGGGCCGCGGCGACGCCGACCGGGATCGCCAGGCCGAGCGCGACGGCCTGGGCCACGACCAGCAGCTCCAGCGTGACCGGCAGCCGTTCGGCCAGCTCCTCGGCGACCGGCAGCCGGGTGATGTACGAGGTGCCGAAGTCGCCGGTGAGCAGGTCGCCGAGCCAGGCCGCGTACCGGATCAGCAGCGGCTGGTCCAGGCCGAGCTCCTGGCGGAGCTGAGCGCGGGCCTCCTCGGTGGCCGACAGGCCGAGGATCTGCGTGGTCGGATCGCCGGGGAGCAGGTTGAGCAGGACGTAGGACAGGAACGTCACCACGAGCAGCACCACCGCGAGCCGGACCAGCCGGTGCAGGATCACCGCTGGCTGACCCAGATCTGGGAGAACGGGTGGTAGGGCACGGGCGACCCGGTCAGCGGCAGAGCCTTGTCGCCGTCGGGCAGGACCGTCTCGCCGATGCCGCGGACCTTGCCGGTGGCGATGACGGCGCCGACGTTGAGGTGGTCGATGAACACGAACGGCACGAGCTCGCGCAGCCTCTGCTGCACGGTCGCGTAGTCCTTCTTGCGCACGTCGGGCTGGGGGTTGCTGCGCCCGCTGTCCAGGGCGCTGCTGAGCTGCGCGTCCTTGATGCGGCTGAAGTTGAGCGCGACGGAGCCGACGGGCTGGGCGTAGCTCTGGTGCAGCCAGATGTACTCGCCGTCGGGGTCGGCCGCGGAGAACTGCGTCCAGACGGTGGCCTTGTAGTTGCCGAGGACGGCCCGGTTGATCAGATCGGCCTGGTCGGCCTGTTTGATCGTCACGTCGATCCCGGCCTTGCGCCACATGTCCTGGGCGAGCTCGACGCCCTGCATGGTGTTGGGGTCGGGGGTGGACAGCAGCTCGAACGAGATCGGCCCCTTCTCCGCCTCGACCTCCTTCACCAGGCTGGTGGCCTTGGCCAGGTCGTAGCCCGGGTAGTCGCCGCCGGGGGCGTACCACGGGGAGTCCTTCGACCAGGGTCCGTCGGCCTCCTCGGTCAGGCCGGAGCGCAGGGTGGCGATGACGGCCTTGCGGTCGGTGGCGTAGGCGAGGGCACGACGCACGCGCACGTCGTCCAGGGGGGCGACCGCGGTGTTGAGCATGAACATGTACTCGGGCACCGCCATGCCCCGGGCGCGGTGCACCGTGTAGGTGTCCTTCAGGGCGCCGAACTTCACGACGTCCTCGTCGCGGGTGGTGGCGATCGCGTCGACGCCGCCGGACTCCAGGGTCTGCGCCCTGGTCTGGCTGTCGGGCAGGATCCGGAACTCGATCTCGTCGAGGTACGGCAGGCCCTTGCGCCAGTAGTTCGCGTTGCGGGTCACGACCATGCGGCTGTCGGGCACGTACTGCTTGAGCGTGAACGCGCCGGTGCCGATCGGGGTCCGGCTGGCGGCCTTGGGATCGGCCAGCGAGGCGGACGCGACGATCATGCCGATCTGCGTGGCCAGGTAGTAGGGGAAGGCCACCCAGGGCTGGCGGAGCTTCACCTTCACCGCCGACGGGCCCGCGAGCTCGAAGGACTCGACCGGGCCGAACACCGAACTGGTGAGCGGTGAGGCCTTCTGCGCCTCCAGGTTGGCCTTGACCACCTCGCCGGTCAGCGGCGTGCCGTCGGAGAAGGTGATCCCGGACCGGACGGTGATGGTCCACTCGTCGGCGTTCTGGTTCGGTTTCAGGGACTGTGCCAAATAGGGCTTCCATACGCCGTCGGCGCCCACGCTGACCAGCGGTTCCACCATGGTGCTGACCATGCTGTAACTCTGCGAGGCGAACTGGTCGGTCACGGGGTTGAAGCCGGCGGCGTCGGCGCTGAGCCCGTAGACGAGGCGTCCGCCGGACGTGGGCGAGACCGATCCGGAGGACGTGGCCTCGGGCTCGGCGACAGGTCGCGGCCCGCTGCAGGCGACCAGCGCCGTCAGGGCCATCGAGACCAGCAAGATCGTGCAGCGTTTCATCCGCACCTTCTCTCAGTCCCCCCGAGAGTGATTTCACCGATAGTACTATCGGTGAAAAATCGCACAAGAGGCTGAGGGCGATTGTGTGCCGGAGTCCCGGCCGTACTGTTAGCCGGGGAGCGAGGAATGGGGGGAACCGTGACGAGCACACCGCTGACCAGGAGCGAGGCCAAGGACCTGACCCGGCGCAAGCTGATCCGGGCCGCCATGGCGATCCTCGACGAGGAGGGCGAGGCGGGCCTGACCACGGTGAAGATCGCCCGGCGGGCCGGCATCGCGCAGTCCAGCTTCTACGTCCATTTCAAGGACAAGCAGGATCTGCTCCGCGCGCTCGCGGAGCACTGCGCGCGGCAGCTGCTCGGGTCCATGCGCGAGGCCCGCCGCAGGGCGCGAGAGGCGCCCAGCGACCTCGAACGGCACCGCGAGACCTTCCGCATCCCGCTGGAGGCCATCAGCCGCCATCCCGAGTTGCTCCGCATCCAGCTGCGCGCCCGGCACGACCCCTCCTCCCCGCTCCAGGAGCTGGCCACCGAGACCGCCACCGCCTACCGCGACCACCTGGCCGCCGACCTCGCCGCTCTGGGCTACACCGCCGGGGACGAGCGCTCCCGGCGCCGGCTGGAGATGGTCGCGGAAGGGATCAACGCGCTGACCAACACCCTGGCCCTCGGCCACATCGAGGGGCGCTACACCGATGTCGAGGAGACCCTGGACGTGCTGGTGGCCTTCTCCAAGGGCGCGTTCCGGCTGCTGAGGTCCCAGGACGAGGGGCCCTCGCGCCAGGCCCCGGGCCGTGACCGGAGGTTCCCTTCGAGTCCCCAGGGAGCGGAATGACCATTCGAGCCGGTGAGGTGACGGCGCCGGACGGCTACGACATCTACCAGGTGAAGCGTTACAGCCGTGCGCTGATGGCCAAGCAGGCGACCAGCGTGGAGAACTCCTGGGACACCTTCACCGCCGAAACGCTGCCGGTGCTGCCCGTGTGCTCCTGGACCCTGGTCATCCCGTGGGAGCCCACCAACGAGCGGCCGCGCCGTTGGACTTCATCCCCCGCGCCCGAACCACGTCGGTAGGCACCTGCGCGAAGTGGAACGTTGAGTGGATGCTGGCCATGTGCGTGACCTGCAGAGGGGACAGCGAGGAAACTATTAGGAAAAATCAGGACCTGCGATGGTCTTGATTTCTTTTCCCGGTTTGCGATCATCGGTGTTAGGCGCGAGTGATCATCGGCACGGGGCCGACAGCGGTAGCTGACGTGCCAAGCGCTCAATTCATCGAGGCGAACGGGAGCTGATTCCGTGGGACGACCCAAGGCGTTCTGGAAGACCGCAAGACGGCGAGTGCCGCGTTCTCTGGCCATCGCAATCGCGGCGATTCTCGTCGCGGTCGTGGGTGCCACGCCTGCCGCCGCCCACTGGTACGGGGCGGGCATGACGCAGCCGAACTTCACCATCCGTCCCTACAGTTACAACAGCAGCTGGCAAGGTCCCATGGATCGGTCGCTGTCCAACTGGAATGCGACCCCGACCCCCGCCTACATCTCGAAGTCGTCGGGCTCATCGTCCTCGGTCGTCGCGACGTCCTACAGCGACACCTGGTACGGGCTCTACAGCTCGTACGGCAGTTACTTCCAGATCAAGCTGAACTCCCGCACCATCAGCGGGGACGCGTCCAACTTCTCCAACTTCGTGACCAGCGTGTTCGTCCACGAACTGGGTCATGGCCTGAGCTTGGCCCACAACGACCTGACTTCGATCATGAACCACGGCCGGAACCGTAACACCCTGACGACGCCTCAGGCACACGACAACAGCGACGTGAACAGCTACTACTAGAAACGTGGGGAGTGAGGGCAAGTGAAGACGCTGTCAAGGAAGCTCGTCGCCGCCACGGCCGCGGCAGCGGCCGTGTTCCTCTCCGCGTGCTCGGCCGAGCCGCACACAATCGTGTACCACGCCGACTATCCCTCCTACCAGACCGCCGACCAGCTCTACCAGAAGGCCACGCTCGTCATCGAGGCGCGGCTGGGAAGCACGGCGCAGGTGGTACAGGAAAAGGCGAACCCCGCTGCTCAGGGCACGGATGAGAAGTCCAATCCCCAGGCGGGTGTACCGCAAGGACAGGCCGCCCCGCCGGAACAGCAACCCGTCGTCACCACCGTTTATCCGGTCGAGGTGGTGAAGGTTTTCAAGGGATCGGCCAAACCCGGGGAAAACATCCAGGTCAAGGAACTCGGCGGCACGGTCAACGGAGTCACCTACAAAGAGCCGGGCAGCCGCCCGCTCGAAAAGGGGAAGACCTACGTGCTCTTCCTGGAGACGTATCCGGATTCACCCGCCTCCCTGCTCAACCCCGAACAGGGAAAGTATCCGATCGACGCGGCCGGCAACCTCGCGCCTCTGGCTGAGAACCCCGTCAAGCTGACCCGCCCGGACCTGGACAACCTCTCCGCGAACGATTGACGGATCCGAGCGCCCCTTTCTCGCTGTGATACCGGGACATCCCAGGGGCACTCCGACAACCACTGAGCATCGTCCGCCGGCGCCGGGGGCCTTTCACGGCCGCACGACGCCGGCGGCGTGGAGTGTGCGCCTGGGCGTACCAGCCCGTTTCCCCGGCAGCCCGGACTCACGGAACACCATCTCAAAGGCGTCCGGGCGCAGGACGATGCCCGCGAGGACAGATATCAGCCAGCCGTAGCAGCCGTGCATATAGATGGCGAGCAAGGGATTCTCAGTCGCATCAGGTCGAGGTCCTTGCCCCACGCATCCAGCACCGCGCTGTGCCCGGCGCGCCGGGCCGCCGCCTCGACATGGGCGAAGAGGTGTCGTTGTAGAGGCACGTCGCCCGTTGCCGAGATGCGGTCCGCGGCGTCCAGCAGCATGCCGGTGTCCCAGCCGGGCAACGGGTATCGGGTGAGTTCCCATTCCAGGTACTTGTTGTAGGGACGGGGGCGACGGTCGAGGGCGAAGAGCAGCTCCAGCAGGAACCGGATGCTGTCGGCGGCGTCGAGGCGGGCGGCGAGCGAATGTCCATCACGGTCGTTCTTGACGGAGCGGTAGAGGGAGTTGGCGTAGGCGTCGAGCCATTCACCGGAGTCCCTGAATGCTTCATCGGCGTCGAGCCGTGCCTTGGCGGCCAGGATCTGGGCGATGCCTCCGTCGAGCCGGTCGAGTACGAGCCTGGCACGGGCAAGGGCGTAGCGCTCGAAGCCGGGCATTCCTGCCGCGCGGAACTCGGCGAGGGGAGCGATGACGAGGTCGAGTTCGGGAGTGCGGTGGCCGGTGAACCGGGTGAGATCCGTTGTCGCGCTGTCGGCGAGGACGACGTACAGGTCATGGTCGGAGTGCTCGGTGATCATGTCGTCATGGGCGCGGGAGCCCTTGAGGACGAGGCCGACGACGGCGGGGTCGGCGGTGGCGAGTTCGACGAACGCGTGGTAGGTGAGGGGCTGCTGCATGGGCATCATGTGGTCTCCGGTGGGATGGTGACGGGAATGCCTGCTGGGGCGGCCCCAGCTCCCGTGGGTGGAGATGGTCCGCGGGCACGTCCGGCGAGGAGTGTCCTTCCGCCGTGCCAGGGTGGTGTCAGAGCCGGTCAGCGGCCACATCCGGACGAGCACGCGATCACTCCTGCGGCCACCTCATGGCCGGTGAGCAGGTGCGGTGGCTGCCTCGGTCGTCGACGTACTACATGGCGCTTCCAGGGTGTGACTTCTGGCAGATCGGCGATGACTTGGTGGTCTTCGTCTTTCAAAGTGGCGACGGAGAGCCGGCCGGTTTCGTCATCGTTGGTGACGACCCAAAGCTGAGCAAGTTCTGCGCCTCGGCCTTCGAGACCGTCGGGGTACGGGCGCGCGACCACGAGAGGTACTCCCCCCCTACCTCGGCGACGACTAGGCGCCCTTGACTCGGTGGCCTCAACCGGGACGCTCGACCAGCGAGGAGGACGAGTTTCCGGCTTCTGAGTGCGGCCATCACCCAGGGTCCGTCACCTCCTACCGGCCGCCGGCGGCCGGACGGTGTTTCAGATCATGCACCCGTCCTTGTGGAGGTTTTGAGGTCCAGCCGCGGTCTCCGCTATCCGCCGGTAGTCGGGGCAGTGGGTGAAGTCGTCCGCTGTGCACTGCATAAGGTGCTCGATGAGCGCCTTGGAGGCCGATATTTCGTGAAGCCGGCGTTCCAGTTCCGCGTGGTGCCGCTGGAGGAGTGCCTGGCGCTCGGCCTGGCCGGAGACGGTGAGGATCTCGCGGATCTGCTCCAGGCTCATACCCGCCGCTTTGGCGCGGATGATCGTCATGACCCGAATGAGATGGTCGCGGGTGTAGCGGCGACGGCCGTTGACTCTGGCTGTGGGGGCCAGCAGGCCCATGGCCTCCCAGTGGCGCAGGACATGCGGGGCGAGGTCGAACCGCTCCGCGAGTTCCCCGATCCGCATGGAATCGCTTGACTTCATGTTGACATTAACTTGCAGACTTGCCCTCACGTCAAGCGATGACCGCTCATTGGAGGCAAGACATGTTCGACGTCGTCATCATCGGCGGAGGTCCGGCCGGCATGGCCGCTGCTCTGACCCTCGGGCGGGTCCACCGGCCGGTGCTGTTGATCGACGCCGGGCAGGGCCGCAACGCCACCGCCGACAACATGCACAACTTCCTCACCCGGGACGGCACACCTCCCGCTGAGTTGCGCAAGCTCGGCCGCGAAGAACTGGCCGCGTATCGAACGGTGCAGACAACGACGGAGACGGTCACCGATGCCCGCGCGCTGGACGAGGGCGGCTTCCAACTGCACCTGCCCGGCAGTGGGACTGCAGCCACGCGGCGCCTGCTGCTGGCTACCGGGCTGGCCGACGAGCTTCCCGGCCCGCGCGGGGTGGAAACGCTGTGGGGCCGTTCCGCCTTCCACTGCCCCTACTGCCACGGCTATGAATGCACCGGCAAACAAGTCGCCGTGCTCGGCACGGATCCGGCCCGGGTACGGCTGGCGCTGCAGCTGAGCCGCTTCGCCGCCGACGTCGCACTCTGCACCGGCGGCCAGCCGCTCGACCCGGCGGCGCAGGTCACGCTGGAATCGCATGGTGTCGCCGTGCGCTGCGAGGCCATCACCCGGCTGGAGGGTACCGACGGCCGGCTGGAACAGATCGTGTTCGAAAATGGCCCATCCCTGGCCAGCCACGCGGTGTTCGTCCTCAACGTGCCGCGCCAGCGCTCCGATCTGGCTGATCGTCTCGGCTGCGCGACCTTCGCCGACGGGTGCGTGGAGGTGAACGAGTTCGGCCAGACGAGCGTACCCGGCGTGTCCGCGGCCGGGGACATGGCGCGGCGGGCCACCGTGCCGATGCCCATGGCCGCGGTCATCGCTGCGGCGGCCAGCGGCACCGTCGCCGCGGCGGTCATCGACCAAGACCTGCTGTGCGCCGACTTCGGCCTGCCCAACCCGCTCGCGCAGGCAAGGGGCTGATCATGGAGTCCGCAAGCCTCGCGCGGACCGCCGCCCCCCCGAAGGGCGGCAGCAATGTGCCGCTCGCCACGACCGGCCTGCTGATCGGCAGGTTGCTGTCGGTCCTGGACCAGACGGTGGTGGCCATCGCCCTGCCCGACATCGCCGCCGACCTGGGCGGCATGGACGCGATCGGCTGGATCGTCACCTCCTACGTACTGGCCTCGACCACGACCGGCGCGCTCTACGGCCGGATCAGCGACCGGTTCGGCCGGCGCCCGGTGTTCCTCACGGCGGTCGCCGTCTTCGTCGCCGGCCTCCGCACTGTGCGGCCTGGCCCAGACGACGCCCCAGCTGATCGCCGTCAGGACCTTCCAAGGCATTGGGGCCGGAGCGCTGTTCGTGCTGCCCACGATCGCGCTGTCGGGGCTGTACCCCAGCATCTACGCAGCAGGGTGCAGGGCTTGACCGGCGGCGTCTTCGCGCTGGCCAGCGTGGGCGGCCCGCTCGCCGGCGGCGCGATCACCGACGCCTGGGGCTGGCGCTGGATCTTCTACATCAACCTGCCCCTCGGCCTGCTCGCCATGGCGCTCACCGCGTTCGCGCTGCGGCTGCCCAAGCCAGGCAGGGACGGCAAGGTCGACCTGGCCGGGGCCGTGCTGATCGCGGGCGCGACGGTGAGCCTGCTGCTGGTAGCCGAATGGGGCGGCCGCACGTACGCCTGGACGTCCGGAGTGATCTTGGCACTGATCGGTGCGGTGGCCCTTCTGGCGGCTCTGTTCTTGTGGTGGGAACGCCGCGCGGCCAACCCGCTGCTGCCGCTGCGGCTGTTCGCCGACCCCACCCTGCGCGTCGCGCTCCCCGCCACCGCGCTGCTCGGGGCGCTGCTCGGTGGATCGATCGTCTACCTGCCCACCTATCTACAGGCCGCGTACGGCATGGGCGCCACGCAGGCGGGCCTGGCGCTCAACCCGTACGTGCTGACGTTCATGGTGGTCTCCTCGCTCGCCGGCGCCCGCGTCGGCGCGAGCGGCCGGATCAAGCCCTACCTGCTCGCCGGCTCGGCGATCGCGGTGCTGGGATTCGCGCTGTTGAGCCGGCTCACCCCCGATACCTCCTACGTCCTGCTGGCCGTGGAGATCGCGATGCTGGGGGCCGGGTTCGGCCTGCTGATGCAGAACCTGGTGGTCGTCGCGCAGAACGCGGCCTCGCCCGCGGACCTGGCCGCCGCCACCTCCGCCGCGGTGTCCGTCCGCGGCCTGGGCCTGTCGCTCGGCGTGGCGGTCTTCGGCACCCTCCTGGCCCGGGAACTCCAGGGCCAGAACCCGAGCCCGGTGGCGACCGCCGCCGCCATTCCGGACGTCCTGTTCTGGGGCGCCCCGGCTGCCGCCGTCCTGGTGGCGCTGATGGCCCTACTGCCCCGCAAGGCTCAGCACCCAACGTCAGGAGAGGCGACGGCATGATCGCGCAGCTGGAGGCGGCGCTGGCGAACATGGTGGCGGCCCGCCGCGTGCGTGAGACGGGGCTTGCGGAACATCGCAACGAAACCGGCGCTGAGCCTTCGCCGGGCGCCTGGTGGGCGAATGACGGAGCGCTGGCGGGAGCGTGACGCTCGCCGCTGACGGGCTCAGGGGCGGGTCGTGGCGTCAGCGGCGGGATCTGGCTGTGGGCTGGGCGGCGGCTGGCCGGTGGCCGAGTGGAGCATGTCGGGCTCGTTCAGGGTGCGCAGGAGAAGCCAGCCGAGGGCAGGCAGTGCGATCAGCGGTGCGAGAGCGGTCTGCAGGGAGGTGGCGTCGGCGACGGCGCCGATGAGCGGGCTCACGATGCCGCCGGCGCTGACGGCCAGGCCCAGGGTGACGCCACTGGCGGTGGCCACACGCTGGGGCAGGTAGTCCTGGCCGAGGGTGATGTGCAGGGAGAAGGGCACGTACAGGCCGGCAGAGGTGAGGGCGACGAATACATACAGCAGCGGCCCAGGAACGAAGACCACGCCGGCCACGGCGAGGATGGTCAGGGCATAGGACCATTGGACGACCGGTATGCGGCCGTGGCGGGTGGCGAGCTTCCCGCCGGCCACGGTGCCCACCGCGCCACCGAGGTAGAGCACGAACAGCGCCGCCGTACCCGAGAAATCTCCTGCGCCAGTGCGCCGGCTCGCATACAGCGAGATGAACGCGCTGAGGCCGACGAAGACGATCGAGCGGCACACGATGGCCCCCGACAGCTTGACGAAGGATGCCCAGTCGTCCCCACCGATGGCCCGGCTCGCGCGAGCGGCCGCGGTCACCGCGGCGGGGGCCTTGACGCCCCGCAGCGCGGCCGAGCACAGCGCCACGCCGGCGACGGCGGGGACGATCAGCAGCGGGGAGGCGGGTAGGCCGCCTGTGGCGATGACGGGTGAGACCATCAAGGGTGCGACGGCGAAGCCGAGGTTGCCGCCGAGGGAGAACCATCCCATCGCGGTGTGGCTGCCGCGGCTGGCGTTGCGTGCCACGCGTGCGGCTTGCGGGTGGTAGGCGGCAATGCCGATCCCGGACACGGCGACGGCCACCAGGGTGAGGGCATAGGAGCCGCCGACACCGGCGAGAGCGACTCCGGCGCCGCTCACCATCGTGCTCACCGGCAGCAGCCAGGGCATGGCCCACTTGTCGGTGAGGGCCCCGAACAACGGCTGAACCACCGAGGACATCAGGGAGGCGGCCAGGACGATGCCGGAGGCTGCGGCGTAGGTGTAGGCGCGCTCGGAGACGAAGAACGGCACCAAGGAGGCCACCGCGCCCTGGTAGACGTCCACGCAGGCATGCCCCACAGACAGCAGCGTGATGGACCGGCCAGGTGAGGCCTTGGAGGTCTGATGGGGTGTCACCCCTCAATCGTGGCCACGGAAGGACGTGGCGGGCTTCCGATAACATGCCAACCTATGCCGGATATCCGTCACATGCCCGAGGCGCCCACCCGTATCCAGGTGCTGGCTCCCGGAGAACGCATCGACGCGCACCGTCATGACGACCATCAGATCGTCTATGCGGGCTCCGGTGTCCTGGCCATCACCACCGATGCCGGCACCTGGTTCGCTCCCGGCACCCGGGCCATCTGGGTGCCCGCCGGATGCGTGCACGCCCACCGCGCCTACGGCCACCTCGCCTTGCACCTGCTCGGGCTGCCCCCTGACACCAACCCCCTCGGCCTTGACGCCCCCACCGTCCTCGCCGTCAGCCCCCTGCTGCGCGAGCTGATCATCGCGTACACCGGCGGTCCTCACGACGAGACCTCCGAGCGGCTGCGGCTGCGCGCGGTCCTGCTCGACCAGTTGCGTGCCTCACCCCAGCAACACGTCCAGCTGCCCGCCCCCGCCGACCCCCGCCTCACGGCCGTCTGCGATGTCCTGCATCGCGACCCCGCAGATCCACGCAGCCTGGCCGCGTTGGCGACCGCGGCAGGAGCCGGCGAGCGGACCCTCAGCCGCCTCTTCCGCCGCGAACTGGGCATGACCTTCCCCCAGTGGCGCACCCAGCTGCGTCTTTACCACGCCCTGCGCATGCTGGCCAGCGACATGCCGGTGACCACGGTCGCCCACCACTGCGGCTGGTCGTCCACCAGCGCCTTCATCGACGTCTTCCGCCGTGCCTTCGGCTACACCCCCGGCACCCACAACCGCCGTCCCTGACCTGTCGCACACTCGTCACCCCGTCCAGCAACCGGGCGCGCGGGTTGGCGGTGCGGATGGTGCAGGAGGCCGTCGAGCAGTCCGGGGAATCGTTCGGCGTGATCACCCGCGTCGCACGCCAGCTCGGCATCGGATCCGAATCGCTGCGTAACTGGGTCAGGCAGGCCGAGGTCGACGGCAGTAAACGGCCCGGCACCAGCACCGATGAGGCCAAGCGGCTCGCGCAGTTGGAGCGTGAGGTCCGCGGGTTGCGCCGGGCCAACGAGATTTTGAAGGCGGCGTCGGCTTTTCGCCAGAGAACTCGACCCTCGACCGCCCAGATGAACGCCTTCATCGACGCTCACCGCGACCGATTCGGCGTCCAGCGATCTGCCGGGTCTTGCAAACCGCGCCGTCGACGTACTACGCCGCCCGCACCCGCCCGCCCTGTGATCGAGCGGTACGCGACGAGCATCTCAAGACCTAGATCACCCGCATCTACCAGGACAACTACCGCTGCTACGGCGCCAAACCGAGGAACGTGCGGCCGCAGGCTACACCCGAGGCGCTTCATCGTCGAGAAAGAGCTCTTCGATCTTCAGGTTGAACAGCTTGGCGAGACGGAAGGCGACTGGAAGGCTCGGGTCGAACTTCCCTGTTTCGATTGCGTTGATCGTCTGCCTTGACACGCTGACACGCTGAGCCAGGTCAGCCTGCGTCCAGGCGCGTTCGGCCCGGAGGTCCTTGATGCGGTTCTTCATCGGTACCTGATCTTGCCGACGATGACGGCGATCACGTAGACGACTCCTAGGAGCGCGGGGAGGACTGCGATATCGACGTCGTAGACGACGAGGTCGGCGGCGTCCGCGACGACATAGGCGAATCCGCTGACCCACCCCACTCCGAGGGCGACCGCCAGCGCATCCTGCATGATCTTCCGTTGTAACTCATCTTGTCCTCGGAGAAAGCGCGCGAAGGCGACGATCCATCCGATGCCGACGACAAGATTGGCGGCAACTGCGGCCCAGCTCGCCACCGGTTGCCGCGAATCCCACAAGAGTCCGGGGGCGAACCTGGCCAAGGCAAGAGTCGCCAGCCAGGCGAGTGTCCAGAGTACAAGTCCAACGGCTGTCTTGATCGAGTCCCGGTAGTCCCCGGTCGCGTTGTGTGCTTGCACGAGTTGCCCTTCCTGCGGTGAGAAGTCAAGTACACTTGACACGGTAGAAGGAACCTACCGCGATGTCAAGTACACTTGACAATGGCCGAGCCGACCCCGGTCCGGGTGACATGGGACTGCCGTCAGTTCCGCCTTAACAGGGGGTCAGCCCACATAAGCCCAAAACCCACATTGGGATGATCTTGACGGGTCGAACGGCGAGGTTGATGAAGCTGTGATCTTCTTCGCCTGTCGTGTGCGTGTTCGTCTCGCTACGGGGTGTCTCGTCCATGGGCGGGGTGAGCCGGGAAGCGTGTGCGGTGACGTCGGTGGAGCGGACCGCCTACCGCGTGTTCCCGCGGCTGGTGATGACGCGTGAGCCGTACCTCTTCTACTCTTCCTCGGCCGGGGAAGCAGCGTGGGCGCGGGAGCAGACCGATACCGATGAGCACCCGCTGGCGCTGACGCTCGCGCTGAAGTGCTTTCAGCGGCTGGGCCGCTTCGCCAAGGCCCGTGAGGTGCCACCCGTGGTGGTTGAGCATGTACGGCGCTGGCCTTGAGGTCAGCGAGGATGTCATGCCGGTGTATGCCTCGCCGCGTACGGCTGAGTCGCATCGGGTGCTGGTACGGGGCCGCGAGGGAGTGGGGTACGCGCCGGGCAAGGCTCGCAAGATCGCGGCCAAGGCGATGACCCGGGCGCCGTCGCTTTTCCACGGTGCGGCCGTTCCTGTCGGTGCTGACCCAGGGTCGACTTCGGCGCGAGCCCGGAAGGGGCGCCGGTGCTGAAGGCCTCAAGGCGCTGCCGGAGCTGACGGGCCGGAAGAAGGTTACCGGGAGGAAGGAGATGGCTGCCGACCCCGGCCGTTGTCCGGCGGCACACGGCCGCCGGACAAGGTCTCCCACCGCCGAAATCAGACGCCTTCGCGCAGGTACAGGTCACGCAGCAGGCAGATCTCGCCGCCGTGATGCGAAACCTCGACCAGAGCGTGCAGCGCGAGCTTCAGATACGTCTCATCGGCCCAACCGCCGGGGCCCTGGCCAATCGGCGCCAACAGGCGCTTGTCGCCGAGGGCCGCGATACGGGAGATGAAGTGCTCCCAGTCCTCGGCGAGCGCCTGGACGCCCTCTTTCGCGGTGCCCGGCCACTCGTGGCGGTCGCCGAACTCGGGAACGTCCTCGAAGAAGTGGATCACATAGCCGCGCAGGCAGAGGCTGCCGATGTGCCAGATGCGCCAGGCGATCGTGGTGACGGGGTCCGGCGCCTCCGGACTCGATTCCGGAATTAACGTGGCGACGCGGAAGACGCCGTCGTCGCCGGGGCGGATGCTGATGCAGTCGCTGACCGGCTCCCAGTGGTACTCGGCGTCGGTCAGGTCCTCAAGGCGCCCGAACAGCCGGGATCGCGCGCGTTCGAAGATCGCGAGAATGTCCCGCGTGGCGGGGTCGGGCACGATCATGTCAGCCATGTCAACTCCAGGGCTCGGTGGTTTCGGGTCGGTCGGGATGATCAGGATTGACGAGTCGGCCGACTCTGTCACGTGCCGCCGCCTCGGCGTGTGTCGCCGGGTGCGAGCAGGCTAGTGAGTTCGGCGATGGCGTCCGGCGACGGCTTGAAGTAGCGGCGGACGTTCTCCGCCTTCTTGTGCCGCGACTTGGCCATCAACATCAGCAGGCTCGCCCCCTGCTCCCCGAGGTGGGTCAGCCCGGAGTGCCGGAACTCGTGCAGATCCCAGCCTGTGCCAACCCCGTGCAGCGCGGTGTGCTCGTCCAGCAGGGCGCGGGCCTGGTCGTACGACAGCCGGGCCAGACCGGAATCCGGGCACACGTCCCACGACGAGACGACCTTGCCCGGCCCGGGGCGGCGGTGAGTGGCGAACACCGGGCCGCGGGTGCGGTTCTTCAGCAGCCGCGGCAGCAGCCGGGCGGTGCCGGCGTCCCAGTACACGGGCTCCAGCACGAAATCCTCGCGGCGTTCACCGCCGTCGAGCCCCACAGCGCTTCGAGGGCGTCGCCGATCTCGTCGTCCGCGACCTGCCCGAGCGGCCGGCCCTCGCCGACCAGTTCGGCGGTCTTGCCGACCCCGATCGCGTAGTTCCGCACTGTGTTCGGGTTGCCGAGCGCGTCGAGGAAGGCGTCCGCGGCGCCGCGGACGGTGAGCACCAGCGGCGTGGGCGGCGCGGCGCCGACCCGGCGGCGGGAACCTGATCGGACCCGGTGCCCGGTGAGGAAGCCCGGCGGGGGCGGTGATGGGGCTTGGCCGCCGGGCAGCCGGTCCGACCGGTACACCGCGCTGGGGGTCAGTACGCGTACGGTGTCCCGCGCCGCGGCAGCCGCCCGCGGGAAGCCGTCCTGTGCCACCGGGCCAGGTTCGGGGTCGTGGGACTGGATCGTCATCGTCGCTCGCCTGCCTTTGACCTGTCGCCCGCTGCAGACGCGCGGGGCGGGGTGAATGTTGGATTGGCAGTGGCCAAGGACCAGGTGGCAGGCAGGTGGGCGTTGACGTCGGCAGGCACCGCCGCCAGGCGCACTCCGCTGCCCGCGCTCAGCCGGTCGTGACAGCCGGGAACCACGCGCATGTTCGCGTCAACGCGGTCCGCTCGGGTGAGCACTATCCGGCTGTGATGGCCCGCCCGGAACTCATCGGGGGTCGCGGTGTGCATTGCACCGACATCAATGATCACCAGTAGGGCGCGCGGCTGGCGCCCCGGAGGTGCTCCACTACGCCGGGCCCCAGCCCCACCCCCACCCCACGCCGAATCCGGTGGCGGGGCTGGTGGCGGCCTACGGCATGAACGAGGGATCGGGCACGACCGTGGCCGATTCCTCCGGGCAGAGCAACACCGGGGCCGCCCGGGACACCACCTGGACGACGGGCAAGTACGGTAAGGCACTGTCCTTCAACGGCTCTTCCAGCTGGGTCACGATCCAGCACGCCGCGTTGCTGCGCCTGACGAACGCGCTGACGCTCTCGGCATGGGTGAGGCCCTCGGCGCTGGACGACCTCTGGCGTAGCGTGCTCATGAAGGAGAACGCCGAAGGCGGCTCCTACGGACTGTACGTCTCCTCCGAGTACACCGCCCGGTCCGGCTGGTTGCAGACCACCGAGGAGGGCGGCGGGATCGTCGGTAGTGGTCCACTGCCGCAGAACCAGTGGAGCCATCTGGCGTTCAGCTACGCAGGTGGCACGGCCCGCTTGTACGTCAACGGCACCCAGGTCGCGCAGGTGCCGGTGGCCGGGGATGCTCTCGACGATGGGGGCGTCCGGCGGATCGACGGCAACGCTTTCTGGGGCGAGTTCTACAGTGGGCTGATCGACGAGGTGCGCGTCTACAATCGCGCCCAGTCACTGGCCGAGATCCAGACCGACATGAACACCCCCATCGGCGCCACGGGCACGAGCACGGCACAAAGACTGAACGCCCATCGGGCCGGCAAGAATCGTTATTCATCCTGCTACTGGGGCTACTGGCGGTACTACAATTTTGATACGAAGGGCAACGAAATAGGCTATATCCTATTCCGGTACACCACGAATGGGGCGCTGTTTCCTGAGCGCCGGAGTTTCGTCTACGGAGTCTACCTCGACGTTTTCTCCACCGATGGCATCGTCAGCGGGCTCTGGACTCGAAGGATGAGGATCGGCATCTCCGCCTATACAGGGGAAAGTGATCCCGGAGGCTCGATAAACTCGAGGGTGACTCGAACGGCAGACCAAAATATGAACGACCGGAACGACAGCCGCGCCCGCAGGATGTGCAAGAAGATCTGGGGGAAGGACTACGTCACCGAGTACGCCGTGCGATACAAAGATCCTGCCACAGGCGCGCTGGGACCGGATTGGAACTGCGACGAGTTCCCCTTCAAATCCACACGCGAAGGCGCAGCCTACAAGATCCCCGACCCGGCCAAGCCCGGCAAGAAGAAGTTCGCTAACAATTACTCCGTCTGGCTATTGCCCAAGGATGAGAATCAGGAGTTCGGCACCGCGATCCTGAACGTGTTCTATGATAACGACCACGTAATCGACGGCGACACGTTCTGGATCCGCATCGCCTGACCCCATCGGCCGTTGAACATGGCGGGTACGGTGCGCAACACCTGCCCGCCATGGATGAACAGAGTTGTGAAAGGACGATAATGCCCGCTGAGGCCACTGCGGATTCCTACGCATGGATAACCCATGAAGCCTACGCCGGGATGCTCATTTCCGGGTTGTCGGTGATTTTCGTGCGCGATCGGGACCACGCATCGTTGCTAGGAGCGTTGGGCCTGCCTATGCCAGTGGATGAGGCAGGCATGCTCACACCGGCAGGGCTCTCCGTCGCGTCCGTCTACACTCACCCGGCAGGCAGCATCATGGTCGAACGTACCGGTTACGTGGGCGCGCTCCGCGCCGTCATGGAGAGCCTGTCCACCGGCGCGGTGGCCGCCAGCGTCACACGGACGTTCGAGACCGACATGCTTTTCGCCTACGCGGAGAACGGTGAAGTGATCTCCGCCTTCAACGTCGACGAGCCGGCATCCAGGCGCGGGCGCTCGCCCGACGCCATCGCAGCCCATATCGCAGATCTCGGCTTCCCCACTTTCGATTACGACCTTGAGGACGAGGACGAACGCGAGGACGAGGACGAGGACATTTACGCCGCGGAACACGGCAAACGGCTACTCGCGTTATGCTGCGCGCTGGCTCTGGCCACCCGGCTGACGGGGCTTAGGCTGACGGAGGAGCAGTTGGCGGCGCCGCTGCCCCAATACTCGATCTCGTCGCTCTATTCCGCAGGCGGAGTCGCGGCCCGGTTCGTATGAATGCGTCACAGTTCTTCGGTCCGTGGGCCCGTGCTCAGAACTCTGGCAGCGGTAGGGCACGTCTGATCAAGTCCAGCCGTCGCCGTCGTGCATGGCGAGGGCCACCTGCGGTGACCGTGGGCAGGGGCTCGTTGATGAACCGGACGGTGAAGTGGTTACGGAGCAGCGCGATGAACGGCTCGTCGGCGAACCGCTCCAGCGTCTCTCGGTCGGGGTGTCGGTAAGACTCGTGCAGCCCGGTACACGCGATTGAGTTCGCCCAGGTCAGCGGTGGCGCTACTGATCGGTGGGGAGATGGCTGACGGCGTCTTCGAGGTCGGCGTGGGTGGGCAGGGTGTAGCGGCGGGTGGTGTCGAGGCGGGTGTGGCCGAGGAGTTCCGCGACGACGACGATGTCGACGCCCGCGCGCAGGAGGTTGGTCGCCAAGGTGTGCCGCAGGATGTGAGCGAAAGGGCGAGGGCGCCCGCGTCGTCGAGGATGTCGGCGTCGGTGGCCAGTTCGTCCATGAGCTGGTCGACCGCCCGGGCCGACAGGCGCCCGCCGCGGCGGTTGAGGAACAGCGCCGGGGTGTCGGCGCCGGGCCAGGAGGCGCGGCGGGTGCGCCACTCGGTGATGGAGGTCCGCGCGGTGCCGTCCAGTAGCGGGATCTCGCGGGAGGTCTCGCCCTTGCCGGAGCGGACGATGACCTTGCCTTTGCGCGCCGAGAGCGGGACGTCGTCGTCGTCCAGAGCAACGAGCTCGGCGATCCGGACGCCGGAGTAGAACAGCAGCCGGCCGATGGCGCGGTCGCGAGCGAGGGGGCGGCGTTCGACGGCGCGCAGGTAGCGCTTCTGCTGGCGGGCGTCCAGCGCGCGGGGCGCGAGCTTGGGGGCGTCGTCGCGGCGGACGACGGCGGGGCCGAGTCCGAGCTGGGTGAAGAAGTGGTCAACGCGGTGAGGTGGGCGTTGACGGTATTCGACGCGCGGCGCAGCACGGTCTTCATGTGGGTCTTGTAGTCGCGGACGGCGAAGTCGCGGTTGTGGGCGTCGGTGAGCGGGTCGCCGTCGAGGCCGCTGGCCTCCAGCCAGGCGAGGAAGGTCCGGACCCGGGAGTCGTAGGCGCGGCGGGTGTCGCCGTCCAGCGGGGCCCGCTTCAGCGCTGCGGCGTAGGCGGCGTGGATCGTGGTGAACGCCTCTTGCCGCAGGTGAGGTGCTGGGGCGGATCGGCGTCGGCTGCCCGACCAGGGACAGCGATGCGCAGACGAAGCCGGAGGCCCGATCTTGTGTCACCGTTCGCAGTGGACTTCTTCGCGTACCCGCTCAGATCGGTCAACGGCGCACCCGATAGCGCAGGTGAAGCACCCGGTTGCCCTGAATCACCACGTCAGGATCCTCCAGCAGGTGCTGCGCGTCGACCGACCCGAAGTAGCGCTTGCCGGACCCGAACACCACGGGTACGACGTCCATGCGCACCTCGTCGACCAGACCCGCGGCAAGCACCTGGCCACCGACGTCGCCGGCGGCGACCTCGACCAAGCGGTCACCCGCAAGCTCCTGCGCCTTGGCCACGGCTGCCTCGACGCCGTCGACGAAGTGAAACGGCGCCTCGGGGTCCCAGCCCTCAGGCTCCGGCCGGTGTGTCACGACGACCACGTGGTCGATCCCGCTCGGCGGCTTCCCGTCCCAGCCGTCCGTCATGTCGAAGACGTGGCGGCCGGCGATCGTCACTCCGATCTGGTCCCAGTACGGCCGGATGTAGTCGTAGGACGCCTGCGACACCTTCAGCTCGCCGCTCTCGTCCAACGGGACGTCACCGCTGGACAACCAGTCGAACAGCGGTCCGGGCTGGTCATTCTCGTCCGCGACGAAGCCGTCCACCGACACCGAGCTGTACATGACCACCTTGCCCACGGGGCTCTCCTCTGCTTCGGGGTGCCCCAAATTAGCGTGTCGTGAGCTGTCGCTCTTGTAAGAAATCAATCGGCCGGCAGCGGCCAGCCGTCCAGCGCGTGGCCGGGATGTTCGCGCAGGAACCGCCGCCGGACTTCGACGTACCTGGTCGGCGTGAGCCCGGTGAACGCCCGGAACTCGTGGCCGAAGTGGGCCTGGTCGAAGTAGCCTGCGCCACCGGCGAGGTCGCCCCAGTCGATCGGTCCGGCGGGGTTGATCGCGAACACGGTGGCGGCGAAGCGGTAGGTGCGGGCCAGCCGCTTCGGCGTGACGCCGATGAGCTCCTTGAACCGCTGTGCCAGATGAGTGCTGCTGACACCGGCTGCCACGCTCAGGTCGCCGATCGCCACCGCCCCGCTGGTCGCCGCGATGACGCTGCTCGTATGGCGGACCAGCCCCAGGCCGGAGGTCTCGCACAGCCGTCGCATCAGCTCCTCCTCCAGCAGCGTCAGCATCTCGTGCGGTCCGGCCGCCGTGGCCAGCCGGTCCCGCAGCTCGGCGATGGCGGGCCGGCCCCAAACCTGCTCTACCGTCACCGGCCGGTCACACAGCTCGGCCGCGGGCATCGGCAGGAACGGCGCCAGCCCCCACGGCTTGATGTGCACGCCGACTGACCGGGTCTCCGGCGGATAGCCGAACTCGAAGGCGCGGGTGGGCATGGTGACCACGCAGCCGTCGGCGTACTCGGCCGTCTCGATGTCGGTGCCGGCGCGGATGCGGAACGGCGCCCCGAGGTTGACGATGAGCAGCGCCGCCGGCATCGGCGGCAGCGTCAGCCGGGCGTACGGCGGCGCACCCTCCAGGTAGTAAAGGTCGTCGATCAGCCCGTCCAGCGGCGGTCGCGGCACTCTGGACACGTACTTCACGCGCACAGTATCGCCGACGCCCCGCCGGCATCGCCCGCCGGGATGGTCCAGCCGCGCTGCCGCCGGAACGGGCGAGCGTCCCGCGTTACGCACCTCGCGTAGCCGACTCGGCGGCGTGCCAGGAGAAGGCTGAGTACGTGGGCAGCGATCGTGAGAGGTGACTACAGGCCATCCGGAACTCAGTCATGCACATGACTGATGCCTCCGAATGATTCGTGTCAATTCGAGCGACCGCCAACGCCAGACCTTCATCTCCTGCGCGGCACCAGGTCACCTACACAACAACCTCGCCTTCCACGCTCGTGGCGCACTTAAATCACCCGCTAAGAGCCGTCACAGGTCATGCCGACTTGTTGGGTGCACTCTTCGGGTAGCTGAGGTCCGTCGCTGGTCCAGCCGAGTTTTCTGACCACTTCCGCAGCGGCCATGTCACCGACATCCAGGCCGGCGGTCTGGGGCAGTGGCCCGGCGACCAGGATGACTGTCCCGAGCAGGTCGCCGCTGGACCGATCGATCACCAGCCACCATTCCAGCGGATCGCGATCGACTCTGCGCACGATGGCCATACCGCTTCGCCCTTCGGCGTCCTTAGCCTTGTCCACGATCCGCGCGCCCGGTAGCGCGGCCATCATGCTCAAGACAGCCGCCCGCACTTCAGGCGGGGTCGGTGCCTCGGTGAGTAGTCCCTCACCCATGATCCACAGCATGTCCTGCTCCGAGTACTCCTTGACGTGGGAACGGCCGGGACTGGCCGGTTCCTGGCGCTCTGCACCCCGCAGCCGCAGCAACTCCACTCTCAGCCGCTGTGGGTCCTGCGGTAGCGCGAGGAGCTGAGAACGGGTCAGCGACACCCCGCCGCCGAGCTGGAAGCCCTCCGGGAAGTAGTAGTGCGTCCGGCGCGGGTACTGCACGTCTTTGCAGCCCACTCGGAAACCGCACAGGGCCGGCGCACCTGCCTCGCGCCACTTCCGTTGGTCGGCGGTGGTGAAGGGCCGGGTGTAGAGCGGTGTGGTCTCGAGGACAGGGCCGCGGGGAGTCGCCCAGGAGACCGTGCGGACACTGTCCTCGATGTCATACGTCTGCTTGGGCGCCCGCTGCCACGTCAACGACTCTGTCTCGCTACGCCAGTATTCACGCGGCTGTTCGGCTCGCCGCGCCAGCGCGTCCACGACAGCGGTGAACCCCTCCGGAACTGCCGAATGTCGCACCAGCGAAGGGACGATCGCAACCGCGCCGAGCACCACCGCGACAGCGGCGGCCGCCAACACCGGCAGCCCCCGAAAACCCCTACGCGGCCGAACAGCGACAGGAGCCGCGACTTGCAAGCTCTCTGGCGACACCAGTTCCGCACCGGCAGTGAAAGCGTCGCGGAGTCGGTCTTCAACGTTTCGAGTCATCGCTCCTCCTTCAGTTTCACCGCGAGCACCTTCAGCGCCCGAGATGCCGTCGATTTGACCGTTCCGCGGCTGACACCCATCACCTGGGCGATCTCCGCTTCCGACAGGTCGAGGTAGAACCGCAGCACCAACACCTCGCGCTGGCGTCGCGGCAGAGCCCGGACCGCCAGAAACACCTGCCGCCGGGTCTCCCCCAGCAGCGCCGCCGCCTCCGCCGACCAGAAGGGAACCTCACGGTGACCGCGGAATCGCCCGATGATCACCCTGCGCCGCAGGACCATCCGGCACCCATTGACCACGGCCGTGCGCAGGTAAGGCAGCACCTGCCTTCGGTCGGTCAACCGGCCCCATCTGCGATACACCGCGGCGAACGCGTCCTGAACCACGTCCTCGGCACTCTCCTGGTCGCCTACCAGCAGGAACGCCAGCCGCACAAGCGCCAGGCGGTGAGCGAGGAATAATTCGGCTACGACCGTGTCGGCCGAGGCCTCGCCGCCCGGAGAACCGGGTGGCGGATGGATGATCTCGGATTTCATATCTTCTACATGCACAAGCCCCCCAGGAGGTTGCGTCACGCCGGTAATCGAGTGGGTGTGTGCTCGGGCAGCATGATGGCGTCCTGGTCGGCGAGCTTGGCCCACCGCCGCGGTAGGTGATCGGGGGCAGCCCTGTGCTCCTCCTATGCCGAGACCGTCTTGTCGGGATCGAGGTGGCGGTAGATGGTGGCGCGGCTGACGCCGAGGCGGTCGGCGATCTGCTGGACGGTGTAGCGGCGCTTGCCGTCGTCGCCCTTCATCTCATACAACGCGCGGGCCATCTCCACGCCATGGGCGTCTAGGGCGCCGGGCGCCCGCCGACGCGGCCGCGTGCTCGGGCCGAGGCGAGTCCTTCGAGGGTGCCCTCGACGATGAGTTCGCGGAGAAATTCGTCCAAGGCGCCGAACATATGGAACTGCAGGCGGCCGGATGGGGTGGAGGTGTCGATGCCCTGCTTGAGCACCAGGAGGTCGACCTCGCGCTCGCGGAGCTGCGCCGCCAGGTCCAGCAGGTGGCGCAGCGAGCGGGGCGCGACAGGCGGGTGATGACGAAGGTGTCGCCGGAGCGCAGGTAGTCCAGCGCCTTGTCGAGCTCGGGGCGGCGGTCGATTTCGTACAACAAGATTACGTCAGGGCCCGGACAGGGTTCGCGCCGACGGGGTCGTGATGGTGACCTGGGAGTGCCGCTCGTTTGGGGCTCATGACACGTTTCTTACCGGCACGTCCGCCGCGAGTTCAGCCAGACTGAAGGACATTCATCGGGAACACACGCGAGTTCGCTGGGTGAGATCTGAAATCGCGGGGAGTTCGTCGTTGACGCCGGCGTCATGACCCAAAGGGATCACGGTTGGGGTGTCTGATCGAGCTCGTCGGCGAGTAGGTGCTCGGCGACGGCGGAGTATCTGGCGGCGGTGCTGTGGGAGATCCCGAAGACCAGCGACAGGTGAAGCGGGTCCGCCCCTCCGGCGAGAGCTTCGTGGAGGATGCGGTCCTTGCGTATCCGGTCGACACTGCAGCCGGTGCGGTTCATCCGCGACGTCACGAATTGCTGGCTGATCGGACCAGTGCCGTGGGCGGTTTTGTCGCTGATCAGGACGTGGGGGTTGGTGGTGTGCGGCCAGGTTGCGCGACGGTGGCG